>NZ_LMLK01000001.1:0-629631 GCF_001422605.1 Erwinia sp. Leaf53 | reverse complement strand
CACTACGCGGGAATGTATCTTGAGGTAAGGAGGTGATCCAACCGCAGGTTCCCCTACGGTTACCTTGTTACGACTTCACCCCAGTCATGAATCACAAAGTGGTAAGCGCCCTCCCGAAGGTTAAGCTACCTACTTCTTTTGCAACCCACTCCCATGGTGTGACGGGCGGTGTGTACAAGGCCCGGGAACGTATTCACCGTAGCATTCTGATCTACGATTACTAGCGATTCCGACTTCACGGAGTCGAGTTGCAGACTCCGATCCGGACTACGACGCACTTTATGAGGTCCGCTTGCTCTCGCGAGTTCGCTTCTCTTTGTATGCGCCATTGTAGCACGTGTGTAGCCCTGGCCGTAAGGGCCATGATGACTTGACGTCATCCCCACCTTCCTCCGGTTTATCACCGGCAGTCTCCTTTGAGTTCCCGACCGAATCGCTGGCAACAAAGGATAAGGGTTGCGCTCGTTGCGGGACTTAACCCAACATTTCACAACACGAGCTGACGACAGCCATGCAGCACCTGTCTCACGGTTCCCGAAGGCACTAAGGCATCTCTGCCGAATTCCGTGGATGTCAAGGCCAGGTAAGGTTCTTCGCGTTGCATCGAATTAAACCACATGCTCCACCGCTTGTGCGGGCCCCCGTCAATTCATTTGAGTTTTAACCTTGCGGCCGTACTCCCCAGGCGGTCGACTTAACGCGTTAGCTCCGGAAGCCACGCCTCAAGGGCACAACCTCCAAGTCGACATCGTTTACAGCGTGGACTACCAGGGTATCTAATCCTGTTTGCTCCCCACGCTTTCGCACCTGAGCGTCAGTCTTTGTCCAGGGGGCCGCCTTCGCCACCGGTATTCCTCCAGATCTCTACGCATTTCACCGCTACACCTGGAATTCTACCCCCCTCTACAAGACTCTAGCCTGCCAGTTTCAAATGCAGTTCCCAGGTTAAGCCCGGGGATTTCACATCTGACTTGACAGACCGCCTGCGTGCGCTTTACGCCCAGTAATTCCGATTAACGCTTGCACCCTCCGTATTACCGCGGCTGCTGGCACGGAGTTAGCCGGTGCTTCTTCTGCGGGTAACGTCAATCGMCGWGGTTATTAACCWCAKCGCCTTCCTCCCCGCTGAAAGTACTTTACAACCCGAAGGCCTTCTTCATACACGCGGCATGGCTGCATCAGGCTTGCGCCCATTGTGCAATATTCCCCACTGCTGCCTCCCGTAGGAGTCTGGACCGTGTCTCAGTTCCAGTGTGGCTGGTCATCCTCTCAGACCAGCTAGGGATCGTCGCCTAGGTGAGCCATTACCCCACCTACTAGCTAATCCCATCTGGGCACATCCGATAGCGTGAGGCCCGAAGGTCCCCCACTTTGCTCTTACGAGGTTATGCGGTATTAGCTACCGTTTCCAGTAGTTATCCCCCTCTATCGGGCAGTTTCCCAGACATTACTCACCCGTCCGCCACTCGTCACCCAAGAGCAAGCTCTCTGTGCTACCGTTCGACTTGCATGTGTTAGGCCTGCCGCCAGCGTTCAATCTGAGCCATGATCAAACTCTTCAATTAAAAGTTCGATTTGCTGCAACAAGTGCAGCGATGCTCATCTGTAAAACGTCATAATGAATTTCATTATGTGTTCACTCGTGAGACTTGATATTTTTTGACACCCGAAGGTGTCTGATATCAATCCTGCGAGTGCCCACACAGATTGTCTGATAAATTGTTAAAGAGCGGTGCAATCAGTGCCGAAGCTTCCTGTTGCGAGGTGGCGTATATTACGCYTTCCTCMTTCRGAGTCAATCTTTTTTTGAAGATTTTTCTCTGTCGCTTCAGTTACCTGAAGCTCCTGACCCGGTGACTCGTAAGCCGTTGTTCCGTGTCAGTGGAGGCGCAGTATAGGGATTTTCTGGRGGCTGACAAGGGCTAATTGCAAAAAACTTTTCAAACGTTTACTTTTCCACCAGAAAGGCTGATTAACGCGCTCTTTTGCTGCTTTATTCAACAAAAATGGGCCAGAGGCCCATTTTTGCTACTCGACTAACCTTACTGATGCGCCACGATTACGCCGTCTTTAATATCCATCCGGATGGTTTTTCCCGGAACCAGCGCCCCGGAAAGGATCTGCTGCGCCAGCGGATTCTCAATTTGCTGCTGGATAGCCCGTTTCAGCGGCCTTGCACCGTACACCGGGTCGAAGCCGTTCTCGCCCAACAGCTGCAACGCCTGATCGGAGATCTGCAACTCAAAGCCGCGTTCTTCCAGGCGCTGATACAGGCGGCCAAGCTGAATACGGGCAATCGAGGCAATATGGTTTTCACCCAGCGGATGGAACACCACCAGCTCGTCAATACGGTTGATAAACTCCGGTCGGAAGCTGTGGCTGACCACCGACATCACCAGTTCCTTCATTTCACCGTAGCTCAGCGCACCGAAGCGCTCCTGAATCAGATCGGAACCGAGGTTCGAGGTCATGATCACCACGGTGTTACGGAAGTCCACCGTGCGCCCCTGACCGTCGGTAAGGCGGCCATCGTCCAGCACCTGCAGCAGGATATTGAACACGTCCGGGTGTGCCTTCTCTACTTCATCTAACAGAATGACGGAGTAAGGGCGGCGGCGAACGGCTTCGGTCAGATAACCGCCCTCCTCATAACCGACATACCCCGGAGGTGCCCCCACCAGCCGCGACACCGAATGTTTTTCCATAAACTCGGACATGTCGATGCGTACCATCGCTTCGTCGCTGTCGAACATAAAGTTAGCCAGCGCCTTACAGAGTTCGGTTTTACCCACCCCGGTCGGGCCGAGGAACAGGAACGAACCGATCGGCCGGTTGGGATCGGCCAGGCCAGCGCGGCTGCGGCGAATCGCATTAGAGACCGCTTCCACCGCTTCGTTCTGACCAATCACCCGCTTATGCAGTTCCTGCTCCATCCGCAGCAGCTTATCGCGCTCGCCTTCCATCATCCGCGCTACCGGAATACCGGTCCAGCGCGCCAGTACGTCGGCAATCTCAACGTCGGTGACGCGGTTACGCAGCAGACGCATGGTTTTGCCTTCGGCCTGGGTTGCCGCCGCCAGCTGTTTTTCCAGATCCGGGATCTTGCCGTACTGCAGCTCGGACATCTGAGCCAGGTCACCCTGGCGACGCGCCTGCTCCATGGTCAGCTTCGCCTGCTCCAGTTCGGCTTTAATATGCTGGGTACCGGAGAGCGAGGCTTTTTCCGCCTTCCACTCTTCTTCCAGCTCAGAGTATTCACGCTCTTTCTGGCCGAGTTCGTTCTCCAGCATCTCCAGACGTTTGATGCTGGCATCATCAGACTCTTTCTTCAGCGCCTGCTGCTCCAGCTTAAGCTGGATAATCCGCCGCTCCAGGCGATCGAGCGATTCCGGCTTCGAGTCAATCTGCATACGGATGCTGGATGCCGCTTCGTCGATCAGGTCGATCGCCTTATCCGGCAGTTTGCGATCGGCAATATAGCGGTGCGACAGCGTGGCCGCCGCGACGATGGCCGGGTCGGTGATCTGCACATGGTGATGCAGCTCATAGCGCTCCTTCAGGCCGCGCAGGATGGCAATGGTGTCTTCCACCGTCGGCTCGGCGACAAACACCTTCTGGAAGCGACGCTCCAGCGCGGCGTCCTTCTCTATATACTGACGATACTCATCCAGCGTGGTGGCACCAACGCAGTGCAGCTCACCGCGAGCCAGCGCCGGCTTCAGCATATTACCGGCATCCATCGCGCCGTCTGCCTTACCGGCACCGACCATAGTGTGCAGCTCATCGATAAACAGAATGACGTTGCCTTCCTGCTTCGACAGATCGTTGAGGACGCCTTTCAGACGCTCCTCGAATTCACCGCGGTATTTCGCCCCGGCCACCAGTGCACCCATATCCAGCGCCAGTACGCGGCGGCCCTTCAGCCCCTCCGGCACTTCGCCGTTGATAATGCGCTGCGCCAGCCCTTCAACGATCGCGGTCTTACCCACGCCGGGTTCACCGATCAGCACCGGGTTATTCTTGGTACGGCGCTGCAGCACCTGAATGGTGCGGCGGATCTCTTCATCACGGCCGATCACCGGGTCAAGCTTACCCAGCTCCGCCCGTTCGGTGAGATCGATGGTGTATTTCTTCAATGCCTGACGCTGGTCTTCGGCACCCTGGTCGTTCACGCTGTCGCCTCCGCGCATCTGCTCAATCGCTTTTGTCAGTTTCTCGCTGGTCACCCCAGCCGATTTCAGTAAGTCCGCCAGCGAACCGCGCGATTCCAGCGCCGCCAGCACAAACAGTTCGGAGGAGATAAAGTTGTCGCCGCGCTTTTGCGCCAGCTTGTCGCACAGGTTAAGTACCCGGCCGAGATCGGCAGAGGGCTGCACATCGCCGTCGGTGCCTTCGACCTGCGGCAGACGGCTAAGAGCCTGTTCAATGCCGTTACGCAGTTCGGCCACGTTAACGCCGGCGGCGGTCAGGAGAGGACGAACCGATCCGCCTTCCTGGCTAAGCAGGGCGCTCATCAGGTGCAGAGGTTCAATAAATTGGTTATCGCGGCCAAGGGCCAGAGACTGGGCGTCGGCAAGAGCCAACTGGAATTTGTTAGTAAGACGATCCAGACGCATCATTTCCCCCTTTCAGGTCAGATTGCTACTGGAGATTAGATGAGGTCATCCCTCAAATTTTCAAGGTATCTGACCTGAGTTTTTGGAGAAAAAAACATCATTCCGGACCGTCTTGTGGCGCTAGGTTAACTCAGCCAGATGAAACTTGCCATACGGCCGGTGATTCCATCGCGTCGGAAGGAGAAAAATTGCTCATGCTGGTTAAAAGTGCAGTCACCCCCGCCGAAAACTTGCGCCACGCCGGCACCTTGCAGGCGCTGTTTTGCCAGCAGCCAGAGATCGGCGGTGAACTTTTCACCCTGCGGACGGAATGCCGCATCGGCTTCAGCATGCTGGCTGACAAATGCCTCCCGCACCTCGGCACCGACCTCAAACGCGGTCGGGCCGATCGCCGGTCCGAGCCAGCAGCTAATCTCTGACGGCGGAACGGAAAACGCCGCCAGAGTGGCTTCCAGTATCCCGGCACACAGGCCACGCCAGCCGGCATGCGCCGCCGCCACCTGCTGGCCGTCCTGAGAACAGAACAGTACCGGCAGGCAGTCGGCGGTCATCACCGCGCAGACCACGCCCGGCTGCCGGGTCCACACCGCATCGGCTCGCACCGCCGCTGGCATGTCCCCGTTAAGCCGCAGTACCTCGATACCGTGGACCTGCTCCAGCCAGACCGGCATCGCGGGCAGTTCCGCCAGCTGCAGCAGCCGCTGACGATTCTCCTGCACCCGCTGCCCGTCATCACCGACGTGGGCACCAAGATTCAGACTGTCCCAGGGCGCCGTGCTGACGCCCCCGCTGCGGGTGCTGCTGCCGGCGCGTACGTTGGCCGGCACCGTCCATTGCGGGGTAATCAGACCCATTACCAGTCCAGCTGCTCTTTGAACTCTTCGGTATCGGCCTTCAGCGCGGCGATCAGGTCGACCATATCCTGCGGCAGCGGCGCGTGCCACTCCATCTCAATTCCGGTAATCGGATGATAGAGACGCAGCATGGTCGCATGCAGTGCCTGACGGTCAAAACCACGCAGGGTGCTGATGAACGCTTCGGATGCCCCTTTAGGCGGGCGAGGACGACCGCCGTACAGCGGGTCACCGACCAGCGGATGGCTGATGTGCGACATATGGACGCGGATCTGGTGGGTACGGCCGGTTTCCAGACGCAGACGCAGGCGGGTGTGCGCACGGAAATGTTCCATGATGCGGTAGTGGGTGGTCGCCGGCTTGCCCATCGGATGCACCGCCATATGGGTGCGCTTGGTTGAGTGACGGCTGATCGGCTGATCCACCGTGCCGCCGGCGGTCATACGGCCGATGGCCACCGCTTCGTACTCACGGGTAATTTCACGCCGCTGCAGGGAATCCACCAGGTGGGTCTGCGCCGGAACGGTTTTTGCCACCACCATCAGCCCGGTGGTGTCTTTATCCAGGCGGTGCACGATGCCCGCACGCGGTACATCGGCAATCGCCGGGAAGTGGTGCAGCAGCGCATTCAGCACGGTGCCATCCGGGTTACCGGCACCCGGGTGAACCACCAGATCGCGTGGCTTATTGATCACCAGAATGTCGTCATCTTCATAGACGATAGTCAGTGGGATATCCTGCGCTTCCCAGCGGGCTTCCTCTTCAATCTCGGCATCGATGGTAATTTGCTCACCGCCGAGCACTTTTTCCTTAGGTTTGTCGACAATTTGACCGTTCATAGTGACGCGACGGTCAAGGATCCACTCTTTTATGCGAGATCGTGAATAATCAGGGAACAATTCAGCCAAAGACTGATCTAAGCGTTGTCCGAGTTGCGATTCGGATACCGTTGCGTTGAGTTTTACTAGTTGTGCCATATACAGCTTCTTCGTTAACGTTGGGTTTTCACGGCGATGCCGTTTAATATAATGTGCTATTGTACCTGGTCACTATCGGGAGCTAAACGGACAGCTTTCCTGAATAACACTCTGAGGATAATCAAATCGTCATGATGCGTATGAAATATCTGGTGGCTGCAGCCACGTTGAGCCTGGCATTAGCTGGATGTTCCGGCTCCAAGGACGTGGTGCCTGACAGCCCGCCTGCTGAGATTTATGCCACGGCTCAGCAAAAACTGCAGGACGGTAACTTTAAAGGAGCCATAACGCAACTGGAAGCGCTTGATAACCGCTATCCATTCGGGCCGTACTCCCAACAGGTTCAGCTGGATCTGATCTACGCTTACTACAAAAATGCCGATTTACCGCTGGCGCAGGCTGCCATCGACCGCTTTATGCGTCTGAACCCGACCCATCCGAATA
This sequence comes from Erwinia sp. Leaf53, assembly GCF_001422605.1. Lineage (NCBI taxonomy): Bacteria > Pseudomonadati > Pseudomonadota > Gammaproteobacteria > Enterobacterales > Erwiniaceae > Erwinia > Erwinia sp. Leaf53. The sequence goes on along the minus strand of NZ_LMLK01000001.1, from coordinate 622,740 downwards.
TCGATTACGTCATCTATATGCGTGGTCTGACGGATATGGCTCTGGATGACAGCGCCCTGCAGGGCTTCTTTGGTATCGACCGTTCTGACCGCGATCCGAGCCATGCACGTGACGCGTTTAAGGACTTCTCACAGCTGCTGCACGCCTACCCGAACAGCCAGTACGCGACCGATGCCCGCAAGCGCCTGGTGTTCCTGAAGGAGCGCCTGGCGAAGTACGAATTGTCCGTTGCTGAATTCTACACCAAACGCGGTGCCTATGTCGCTGTGGTTAACCGTGTAGAGCAAATGCTGAAGGATTATTCCGATACCGATGCCACCCGCACGGCGCTGCCGCTGATGGAAAACGCTTATCGCCAGCTGCAGCTGAACGCTGAAGCCGAGCGCGTCGCCAAAATCATCGCCGCTAACCAGGCCTGATCGGTGACACAATAAAAAAGCAGCCGTAACAGGCTGCTTTTTTTGCTGTAAAAACAGGCATTTTCACCCGTTTCCCCGCAAGTTAACTTATCAACAATGCCACCGAATATCCCCGGCTGCAAGGCCTGCAGGAGGGTTTCTCTGCCCTTCTCACAGATTTTCCTTCTTTGACAAAAAGTGACAAAAAATCGTGATTTAGATCACACCTTTCCGCGTAAATCGCGCTATGCTGGATCCACCAAGACGGAAATGACAGAGAGGTAACACTATGGTTCTGAACATTACCAGCAAGCAAATGGAAATCACGGCGGCCATCCGCCAGCATGTCGAAGACCGTCTGAGTAAGCTCGAAAAGTGGCAAACCCACCTGATTAATCCGCACATCGTTCTGTCGAAGGAGCCGAAAGAATTCGTTGCCGATGCCACCATCAATACGCCAAATGGCCCGCTGGTCGCCACCGCTAAGCATGAAGACATGTATGCGGCAATTAACGAGTTGATCGGCAAACTAGAGCGTCAGCTGAACAAAGTTCAGCATAAAGGTGAAGCCCGCCGCGCCGCCGCCAGTGTTAAAGACCTCAGCGTGGTTGACGAAGAGTAATCCCCACCCAGAGATAACGCGCCCGCCGGGCGCGTTTTTTATTGACAGAATGAAATTACAGCGGTTACTTTAATCCCCTCAGACCTTATGGACAGCAACATGCACCGTATCCCGTTTTTCTTCGCATTCTTTTTTACCTTCCCATGACCGGGAGGCAATTCGTCGTGTGAGAATGAATGCGAAGACGAACAACAAAGCCTCCCAACCGGGAGGCTTTTTTTTTAGCGACATCTGACAGGTAGCACTTATGACCACCGAGAATCCCCTGCTTGCCCTGCGTGGAAAAATCAGCGCACTCGACGAACAACTGCTGACGCTGCTGGCCCAGCGTCGTGAACTGGCGGTCGACGTCGCCAGAGCAAAAATGGCTACCCATAAGCCTATCCGCGATATCGACCGCGAACGCGACCTGCTGGAGCGACTGATCGCGCTGGGTAAGACTCACCAGCTGGACGCCCACTTTATCACCCGCCTGTTCCAGCTGATTATTGAAGACTCGGTGCTGACCCAGCAGGCTCTGTTGCAGAAACAGCTGAACAACACTAACGCCAGCTCGGCGCGCGTCGCCTTCCTGGGGCCAAAAGGCTCTTACTCGCACCTGGCGTCACGCCACTACGCCGCCCGCCACTTCGATAACGTTATTGAGATCGGCTGTGCCAAGTTCCACGAGATCTTTAACCAGGTAGAGACCGGACAGGCCGAATATGCGGTGCTGCCGGTGGAGAATACCACCTCCGGCTCGATTACCGACGTGTATGATCTGCTGCAACAGACCAGCCTGTCGATCGTCGGTGAAATCACCATGCCGATCGATCACTGCGTGCTGGTCTCAGGCCAAACCGACCTGCAGCAGATTGAGACGGTGTACAGCCATCCGCAGCCGTTCCAGCAGTGCAGCCACTTCATCAATCGTTTCCCGCAGTGGAAAATTGAGTACACCGAAAGCACCGCCGCGGCGATGGAGAAGGTTGCCGCGATGAATTCACCCAAGGTGGCCGCGCTGGGCAGCGAGGCCGGCGGCGAGCTGTACGGCCTGCAGGTGCTGGAGCGTAACCTGGCGAACCAGCGGCAGAACATCACCCGCTTTATCGTGCTGGCGCGCAAGCCGATTGACGTGTCGCTACAGGTACCGGCCAAAACCACGCTGATTATGGCCACCGGCCAGCAGGCGGGTGCGCTGGTAGAGGCGCTGCTGGTGCTGCGTCAGCATAATCTGACCATGAGCAAGCTGGAGTCGCGGCCGATTAACGGCAACCCGTGGCAGGAGATGTTCTACATCGACTTCCAGGGCAACCTGCGCACCGAAGCCGTACAGCAGGCGCTGCGCGAGCTGGCACCGATTACCCGTTCGCTGAAGGTGCTGGGCTGTTACCCAAGCGAAAACGTGGTGCCGGTCGAGCCGCAGTAAGCCTGTTACACGCCAATAAAAAAGGGCCCTGCGGCCCTTTTTTCTGTCTTACGCGTTACGGCCGGCTGTCGTTAGCCTGCTTCAGCAGGATGCGGCTCTCGGCCTGGAAGCGCTGGGCGTGGTCACCAAACCACTGCTCCACGCGGCGGAAGCTGGCGATAAACGCCTGCTTATCGCCCTGCTCCAGCAGCCCAATCGCTTCGCCAAACCGCTTGTAGTAGCGTTTGATCAGCGCCAGGTTACTCTCCGACGACATGATAATGTCAGCGTAAAGCTGTGGATCCTGGGCAAACAGACGCCCGACCATTGCCAGCTCCAGCCGGTAGATCGGTGACGACAGCGCCAGCAGCTGGTCCAGCTGCACGTTCTCCTCGGCCAGATGCAGGCCGTAGGCGAAGGTGGCAAAGTGGCGCAGCGCCTGAATAAAGGCCATATTCTGGTCGTGCTCCACCGCGCTGATGCGGTGCAGACGCGCGCCCCACACCTGGATCTGCTCCAGGAACCACTGATAGGCTTCCGGCTGACGGCCGTCGCACCACACCACCACCTGCTTTGCCAGGCTGCCGCTGTCCGGGCCAAACATCGGGTGCAGGCCAAGTACAGGACCGCCGTGCGCGGCCAGCATCGCCTGCAGCGGTTTGTTCTTCACCGAGCAGAGATCGACAAGGATGCAGTCCTGCGGCAGCGGCGGCAGTTCGGCGATCACCTGTTCGGTCAGATGGATCGGCACGCTGACGATCACCATACCGGCATTCGCCAGCAGCGCGTCGGCGCGATGCCAGTCCTCTTTATCGAGGATCTCGACCTGGTAACCGGACAGGGTCAGCATTCTTTCAAACAGCCGCCCCATCTGGCCGCGGCCGCCGACGATCACCACCGAGCGCAGTCCCGGATTAAGCGTTTTAAAGCCCTTATCGTTTTCACTGGTGTACGACTCGCGCATCACGCGGCGCAGCACATCTTCGATCAGATCCGGGGGCACGCCCAGCTGTTCCGCCTCTTTGCGGCGCGAGGCCAGCATGGAGGCCTCACGCTCGGGGACGTAAATCGGCAGCCCGTAGCGGCTTTTCACCTCACCCACTTCCGCTACCAGCGCCAGCCGTTTCGCCAGCAGATCCAGCAGCGCCTTATCCGTTTCATCGATTTGATCGCGTAGTGCGGTCAGCTCAGCCACCATACTTCATTAACCCTCGTGCGACAGACGCGCCGCCAGTACGCCGTTCAGATCCTGATGGATCTCCCGCAGCAGGCTCTCGGTGGTTTCCCAGTTGATGCAGGCATCAGTGACGGAAACGCCGTAGCGCATCGCGCTGCGCGGCTGCTCGGAAGACTGGTTACCTTCGTGCAGATGGCTCTCCAGCATCAGGCCCATAATTGAACGGTTGCCGTCTTTGATCTGCGCCACCGCAGACTCAGCAACGCCGGACTGGCGACGGAAGTCCTTATTAGAATTACCGTGACTGCAATCTATCATCAAGGATGGGCGGAGTCCCGCCTGCTGCATCTCTTTTTCACACTGCGCCACGTCATTCGGGCCGTAGTTCGGCGTTTTACCGCCGCGCAGGATCACATGGCCGTCCGGGTTGCCCTGGGTCTGCAACAGGCACACCTGGCCGGACTGGTTGATGCCGACAAAACGGTGCGGCATCGCCGCGGCGCGCATGGCGTTGATGGCGGTCCCCAGGCTGCCGTCGGTGCCGTTTTTGAAACCAACCGGCATCGACAGGCCGGAGGCCATCTCACGGTGGGTCTGCGACTCGGTGGTACGCGCACCGATCGCCGACCAGCTGAACAGGTCGCCAAGGTACTGCGGGCTGTTAGGATCCAGCGCTTCGGTGGCCAGCGGCAGGCCCATTTCCACCAGGTTCAGCAGCAGCTGGCGGGCAATGTGCAGGCCGGCTTCCATATCGAACGAGTTGTCCATGTACGGGTCATTAATCAGCCCTTTCCAGCCGACGGTGGTACGCGGTTTTTCAAAGTAGACGCGCATCACAATGTAGAGCTGGTCGCCCACCTCATCGGCCAGCGTTTTCAGATGACGGGCATAGTCGAGCGCCGCTTCGGTATCGTGAATCGAGCAGGGCCCGCACACCACCAGCAGGCGGTGATCTTTGCCGCTGATAATGTCAGAGATGGTCTGGCGGGAAGCCGCAATCTGCTGCTCCAGCACGCTGTTCAGCGGGAACTGCTTTTTCAGCTCTTCCGGCGTAATCAGAACCTGTTCGTCAGCGATATGAACGTTATTCAGCGCATCTTTTTGCATGATCGTCATCCTGGAGTATTCGGTTAAAAGGGATCCTCAAGTGAGGTTGAGAGCAACTGTACCAGAAGGCGTACAAAACACAAATAACGAACGTACACATTTATTACCACCAACAAACAGGAAGATGACCAACCAAACAAAAAATAAATAAAAAACATAAAGTTAAATATAATCAACCGAAAACAACCAACCACAACACTGTAAACTTAAAATTACACTTCAGACTCTAATTTCGAAAAAAACTTAATCATTTCCGCAACCTGCCGTCCTTGCCTGCGCCAAAGAATTTTTTTATCGTTAAACAGACGCTGTAAAACCGATCGTTGCCAGGAGGCGACCATGAATATTGTGATCAGGCCCTATGAAGAGAGTGACGCCGCCGCGTTCGCCCGCGCGGTAAACCAGTCGCTGGATACGCTGAAACCCTGGCTGCTGTGGGCTCACGCGGATTTCACCGAGGAGCAGGCGCTTCAGTGGTTTAGCCTCACCCATCTGGAGCGACGTCAGGGAAAATCCGACGAGCTGGGCCTGTTTGCTGAAGATGGCCGCCTGCTGGGCGGGGCCGGGCTACGTTTTCACCCGGATGCTGCGGTACCCTGCTCGATCGGCTACTGGGTAGCCAGCAGTGAACAGCGTAAAGGCGTGGCCCGTCAGGCGGTGCGCCAGCTGGCAGCACGCGCGTTCAGCCGCCCGGAGGTGACGGCGATTGAGATCCTCGCCGCCGAAGAGAACCGTGCCAGCCGGGCGGTGGCGGTCAGCGTCGGGGCTGCGTTAACCGGGATTCATTTCGGACTGATCGTGCTGGAGAGCGGCCCGGTCAGCACCGCCGTCTACCGCCTGAGCCGCACGCAGTAATGCGGCCAGCGGCTGGCGCTGCCGGCCTTCATCATCGAAATTATCCGGGGCCAGCCAACGGGTAATGGCCTGGCCGATCTCGGGCCACTCACCGTCGATAATCGCGTACCACTGCGAATCGCGCGAGCGCCCCTTACGCGTCATCATCTGCCGGAAGGTGCCCTCGTAGGTGAACCCCAGCCGCAGCGCCGCGTTACGCGAAGGGGCATTTAGCGCATCACACTTCCACTCGCAGCGGCGGTAGCCCAGCCGGAAGGCGTAATCCAGCAGCAGCCACAGCGCTTCGGTACCGATAACGCTGCGCTGCATCAGCGGCGACCAGGTCACGCCGCCAATCTCCAGCGAACCGTTGGCCGCATCGATACGTAAATAGCTGACCAGCCCCACCGGCAGGTTGCGCTGCTGGCAGATAACGGTAAAGGTGACGAACGTTTTATCCGCCGCCCGGCGGGCCAGCCACAGATGAAAATCGGCCAGCGTCTGCGGCCGCTCCTCGGTCAGGTAGGTCCAGTCACGATCGTCCTCTGCGGTGGCAAAGGCGGCATACAGCGCGTCGCCGTGCAGCCCGGTGGCCAGCGGCTCCAGCCGGCAACTGCGCCCCTGCAACGGCTGACGGGCGGGTAACGCCGCCGGCTGCCAGTCTGGCAAAGGTGCCCCAACCGGTTGTCCGTACTGATTAAACTGCTGCGTCATTTCTCTCTCCTGTTGGCGAAAAAATTCATCACAACGCGCCGCCGGCACGCTTGCCAGCCAGCAGCCCTTACAGTAGCATCCTTTTTTACCCGCACAGGATACTGAAATGACGCTTCACGTTCGTTTAGCTCTGGTTGGTGACTACCGTGCCGATGCCGTTGCGCATCAGGCCATCCCGCTGGCCACAGAACTGGCCGCCCGCTCGCTCAATCTCGACGTCAGCCCGCACTGGCTGCCAACCCCCGACATTACTGCCCCCGACGTATTGCAGGAATATGATGCTATCTGGCTGGTGCCAGGCAGCCCATACCAGCACGATGACGGAGCCTTTATGGCGATTACCTACGCACGTGAAAACGACGTGCCGTTCCTCGGCTCCTGCGGCGGTTTTCAGTATGCTGTGGTCGAGTACGCCCGCAACGTGCTCGGCTGGCAGGATGCCGGGCATGCGGAGACGGACAGCAGCGGCCGCCTGGTGATTGCCCCGCTCAGCTGTTCGCTGGTGGAAAAAACCGGTGAGATCGTCATTACCCCGGGCACACAGCTGGCCGCGATCTATGGCCAGGAGGTAATTACCGAAGGCTACCACTGTAACTACGGCGTTAACCCGGACTTCGTGGCAGAGCTCTCCGGTCACGCGCTGCGTATCAACGCCCACGATCGCGCCGGCGACGTGCGCGGCATCGAGCTGCCGGGCCAGCGCTTTTTTGTCGCCACCCTGTTCCAGTCGGAGCGGGCGGCGCTGCGTAATGAACTCTCGCCGCTGGTGGTGGCGTTACTGCAGGCGGCCAGCCGCTAGCCAGCGCGCTGCGTGATGCGCAGATCGAAAGCCTGGCGCATGGCGAGGGCCAGCAGGGCTGGTCGGCGCTGTCGCGAAGTTTTATGCGCCGCGCCGGGCGGCTGCCCGATGACTCAGGCCGTCAGACCTGAGCGGGTGTCCGTCAGGGGGTGCTGATCACCACCGCCACGCGGCGGTTTTCAGCCCGGCCCTGCGCCGTTTTGTTGCTCTGCACCGGGCTGCTGTCACCCAACCCGCGGGTGGTCAGATTGCTGCGTGGGATCCCGGCACCGCGGGCCCAGGCATCGGCCACCACGTTGGCGCGTTTGAGCGACAGCGCTTCGTTAAAAGCCTTCTCACCGTAGTTATCGGTGTGCCCGTCGAGGCGTGCGTGGCGCAGGCCGGTGGCAGAGAGCTGCGCCGCCATGCGCTGCACGATGGCGGCGCTTTGTGTGGTCAGCTCGGCCTGGTTTTTGCCAAACAGGATCTTCTCGGACAGGCCGAGCATCCAGCCCTCCGGCACTTCGTTAAAGCCCTGTGCCCGCATCGCAGCAACCTGTTGCGCGGTAAATTTTCCCTGAGGAGCTGACTGGCAGCCGGCCAGCAGCAGCGCTAACGCCAGCGCGGCAAACCCGTTTCGCTTGTTCATTGCATTTTCCTTGTGTTATCAGGCCACCCGCGGGCGGCGTTTTTCCTTTTCGCTATACATGCTGCGATCGGCCGCTTCCATCAGCGCCTCGGCCGTGGCGGCCTGGCAGGCAACGGCATAACCGATGCTCAGCCGCACCGCCAGCGCTACGCCGCTGCTGAGCACCACCGGTTCCTCCATCCGCAGATGGATCGCCGCGATCGTCGCCTGTACCTCGTCTTCATCGTTCAACCCTTCGAGGATCATCGCAAACTCGTCGCCGCCAAAGCGGCAGGCCAGCTGGCGGCTGCCGGCACACTCGCTGAGCCGTGAAGCGATGCTCTGCAACACTTCGTCCCCCGCGGCATGCCCAAAGCGGTCGTTGATGCTTTTAAAGCCGTCACCGTCCATAAACAACAGGGCAGTGCGCAGCTTACGTTCGGCGTCGCTGAGCACGCTATCCAGCGCGCTGGTAAAGGCGGCACGGTTAGCCAGCCCGGTTAACGGATCGCGCAGGGCGCGCTGCAGCAGCGAGTCTCTCTCCTGCTGCTCCCGCCGCTGCCACTTCTCCATCTCATTCAGCAGGCTGTTAAAGTCTTCGCCAAAGGCGTGCAGCTCACTGATCGCCGACGGCGGCACCCGGCGGGAAAACTGACGGGTGGCGCGGATCTCGTGCACCACGCCGGTAATGGTCTGCAAGGCCGAAACCAGCCCGCGATGCAGCCGACGGGTGATCAGTAGCGCGACCAGCGCGGCCAGCAGCAGGCACAGGGTTAATACGGCCAGCGAGCGGTAAACAAAGCGGGTGACGGTACTGTCTTCGCCGGTCAGCGTCAGCGTGCCGATGCGCTGGCCGTTATGCTCGATCGGCTGCTCAACCGGCCGCGGGAACAGCCAGTGGGAGACCATCTCCCCCAGCGGGTCAATATGCTGCGTCCGCTCCTCCGGCCACGCCCAGCGCGCAAGCTCCTCGCCATCGCTGTCGGTGACCACCGCTGACGCGAACTGCCCCTGGCGGCCCAGCTGGGCCAGCGTATCCCGCGCCGCATGAGCGTCGCGAAACACCACCGCCGCCTCCACGCTGTGGCTGACGGTGCTGGCCAGCAGCTGCAGATTCTTCTCCGCATACTGGCGCAGTGAAAGCAGCGAGGTGGCAGAGATAAACAGCCAGGCGATGATAAGCGTCGTGACCACGCTGATCGCGCTGATGCGAATCAGCGTACTTCTGAAGGTGGGCCTGCGGATGTTGCGTTTAGCCATGTCGGTTGCTCCCTGCAGATGCCAGCATTAATACATCGGGATGCACCCGAACGCCGCTTCGACTTAGCGAGTCGAGATTGACCGAGAAACCGACCCGGTCATCGGTAAACTTAAGGCAGAAAGCGCTGCCTGCCGAGCAGTCCGCGGCCTGCTCGGCAATGGTCAGTAACGGACGCGGCAGATAGGCGCCGATCGCCTCCAGCTGCTGCCGCTGCGACTCCTGGCCAAAATAGAGTGCATCACACTGTTCGGCGAGTGCCTGATTGACATCCGCCACCGGGATCGCCTGCCAAAGGTCGGGGCCGGCGTCGATGCCGTCCAGCGCCGCCGCATAGGTAGCGGAGCGAAACACACACAGCCGCGGCACCCCCTTCAGATGCGGCCAGCGGGTGTAGCTGATGATCCCGGCGACGGTTTGCCGCACTCCAGCCGCTAAGACCGGATCGGCTGCCGCAGGGTGCACTTCGCTTCTGAGCGGCAGGCTGGCCGCACTCAGCAGAATCAGTAAACTCACCCGCCACTTTATCGCCATGACGCCTCTTTAGCCCCGGCCACCCGCGTGGCGCTGTCGTGCCAGGTTCTGTCACTTAACTTTAATTAAGAAATATCCTAACATTCAAAAACCCATTCGTCATGATTAGCAAACCTGCTGAGTGACTGAAAATGGGTAAAATTTTCGTAATTCGTCCATTTTCCAGGCAATAAAAAGGCCGATCGTCGATCGGCCCGGTGTACAGGATTGTGCCGTTAAACGTTAGCCGCTCATGCTGGCCGGGGAAACAATCCGCCGCTGACGCCGTTCGAAAACCATCGAAAATGCGCCACCGGCCACCACCAGGCAGGCGCCCGCGATGGTGACCGATTCCGGCAGCGTGTCCCAGAACAGGTAGCCCAGAAATACCGACCAGACCAGCGTGGTATAGTCAAAAGGTGCCAGCAGCGAGGCGTCGGCATAACGCAGGCTTAGGGTCATCAGGATCTGCGTAACGCCGCCGAGCAGACCGCAGCCCAGCAACAGCAACAGCTGGTTAAGATCAGGCACCGTCCAGCCAAATCCCAGCGTGAACAGTGAGGTGATGGTTGTCGTGATGGCAAACCAGAAGGCGATCGCGCCGGGCTGTTCTTTACCGTTAAGGTAGCGGATCTGAATCGAGGCTGCCGCAATGCACACCGCCGCCAGCAACGCCAGGCTCATGCCCAGCACCGACTGCCAGCTGACGCTGCTCAGGGACCCGCTGCGGCCAAAGAACAGATGTCCGGAAAGCATTACCAGAATGCCGGAGAAGCCGGCAATCACCGCCACCCAGCGGTGCAGCTTCACCTTTTCGCGCAGGAAGATGGCCGCCATGATCACCGTAATCATCGGTGCCGCGTAGTTAATTGTGGTCACGTCGGTCAGCGAGAGATAGAGCAAGGCGAGGTAGCTGAAGTAGAGCCCGCCGGTGCCGGCCAGGCCGCGCACCACGTGCCCTTTAATATTGCGCGTGCGGATGCCGTCAATAATTCGCCCCTGGCACCACAGCCAGATAAACAGCGGGATTAGCGCCACAGAAGAACGGAAGAAGATCACTTCGCCGACGGGGATGGTGCCGTCGAGGCCTTTAACGCAGGCCATCATCAGCGTGGAGGTCAGGGCTGCGCCGATCTTCATCGACACGCCGGTAGCGGGACCGGCCTGGTAAGGCATAGGGGATTTCCTGGGAAATGTGATGATATTCACAACCATACTCGCTTTGGCCGCTTTATTAATCCGATTATCAGCGGCTGACGGCATTTTCTGCGGTTTTCATGTCCGGCCGCAAAAAAAAAGGGGCCAACCTTTCGGTCAGCCCCTTGATTATTAACTATCAGATGTCGCTTAAGCGCCCAGACGTTCTTTGATACGTGCAGACTTACCGGTACGCTCACGCAGGTAGTACAGTTTGGCTTTACGCACAGCGCCACGACGTTTAACGGTAATGCTGTCGATTACCGGTGAGTGAGTCTGGAAGACACGCTCAACACCTTCGCCGTTGGAAATCTTACGAACAGTAAATGCAGAGTGCAGACCGCGGTTACGAATAGCGATAACCACGCCCTCGAATGCCTGCAGACGCTTCTTAGCACCTTCCACAACCCATACTTTCACTTCCACGGAATCACCCGGACGGAATGAAGGTACGTCCTGCTTCAGCTGCTCTTGCTCGATTTGCTTGATAATGTTGCTCATAATTAAATCTCTTATCCTGGGTAAACTGATAGTTAGGACGGCAGGCTCGGTGCCTGGCCAGTCGTATCATCGTTTTGTTGACTGACGTGTTCCCGTTGGAACGCGTTCAGCAACTTTGCTTGCTCTTCAGTCAGAGCCAGGTTTTCCAGAAGTTCAGGTCTTCTAAGCCAGGTACGGCCCAGCGACTGTTTCAGGCGCCAGCGGCGAATATCAGCATGGTTGCCCGACAGCAGAACTGGCGGTACTTCCATCCCTTCCAACACTTCAGGGCGGGTGTAGTGTGGGCAGTCCAGCAAGCCGTCTGAGAACGAATCCTCTTCGGCCGACGCCTGTTTACCCAGTACGCCCGGAATTAACCGGGAGACCGAGTCAATCAGCGTCATCGCTGGCAGCTCGCCACCGCTGAGAACGTAATCACCGATCGACCACTCTTCATCGATTTCGGTTATGATCACGCGCTCATCAATCCCTTCATAACGACCGCACACCAGAATTAACTTCGGGTTAGTCGCCAGTTCGCTCACTCCACCTTGATCGAGTTTGCGCCCCTGAGGTGACAGATAAATCACCTTAGCACCTTCTCCTGCCGCCGCTTTTGCTGCGTGGATGGCATCCCGTAAGGGTTGAACCATCATTAGCATCCCCGGTCCGCCGCCGTAAGGACGTTCGTCCACGGTACGGTGCCGATCATGAGCGAAGTCACGAGGACTCCAGCTCTGGATGCTGAGCAGGCCATTTTTTACTGCCCGGCCGGTGACTCCGTAATCGGTAATTGCGCGAAACATTTCGGGAAACAGGCTGATTATGCCAATCCACATGCTTTGCGCCGGAGTATTACCGCTCAGTTCGGAGCTCAAAAACCAGGATCCCAATCTACCGTAATGATACGGGTAGTGAGATCGACATTCTTGATAACCTGTTCATCAAGGAACGGGATCAGCCGTTCCTGTGCACCGAATGCATCTTTCAGGTTTGCCTTCACGACGAGAACGTCGTTAGAACCGGTTTCCATCAAATCGATGATTTTGCCCAGCTCATAGCCTTCAGTGGTGACTACCTGGCAGCCCATCAGGTCTTTCCAGTAGTAGTCGCCGTTATCCAGCTGTGGCAGCTGCTCTGAATCCACGACAATTTCGCAATTAGTCAGCAGACCCGCGGCGTCACGATCGTCAATGCCTTTGACTTTGATGATCATGTCCTGATTGTGGCGTTTCCAGCCTTCCAGCTCGACACGCTGCCATTGACCCGCCCGCTGGATAAACCACGGCTGATAGTCAAAAATGCTTTCGGCGTCTTCGGTGGAGGAAAACACTTTGAGCCAACCACGGATACCGTAGGCCGAGCCCATCTTACCCAGCACAAGCGGGTTAGCGGGAGGCTGCGAGGTGAGTTGCTTGCTCATGTTGACCACCGTGACAGATTAAGCTGCTTTCTTAGCTTGTTTGATCAGCGCGTTAACGCGATCAGACAGGGTTGCGCCCTGGCCAACCCAGTGCTCAATACGGTCCAGATCCAGACGCAGTGGCTCAGCCTGACCAGAAGCGATCGGGTTGAAGAAGCCTACGCGCTCGATGAAGCGGCCGTTACGTGCATTGCGGCTGTCGGTGACGACTACCTGATAGAACGGACGCTTTTTAGCGCCGTGACGTGCCAAACGAATTGTTACCATAACATCCTCTTTAGTTAATAAAACAGCCGGGCCCCATTGAGGGAACGGGGCCCGGATGCAATATAAAAAGCCCGAAAATTTTACTCTTTTTGGCGCAAAAAGCAACCTAAATCGCTTATCCGCCTCCAGGCTGGCTTAACGGCCCGGGAAGCCTGGCGGCATCATACCTTTCATGCCGCGCATCATCTTCGCCATACCGCCATTTTTCATCTTTTTCATCATGCGCTGCATATCGTCAAACTGCTTAAGCAGGCGGTTAACGTCCTGCACCTGCATACCGGAACCGGTGGCGATACGACGTTTGCGGGAACCTTTGATGATCTCCGGTTTTTCGCGCTCTTTGCGCGTCATCGAGTTGATCATCGCTTCCATACGCACCAGCACTTTGTCGTCCATCTGCGACTTAACGTTGTCCGGCAGCTGACCCATGCCCGGCAGTTTGCCCATCAGGCTGGCCATGCCGCCCATGTTACGCATCTGCTTCAGCTGGTCGAGGAAGTCGTTGAGGTCGAAGCCGTTGCCTTTTTTCAGCTTGCTGGCCAGTTTCTCAGCCTGCGCGCGGTCAACCTTGCTTTCGATATCTTCGATCAGCGACAGCATGTCGCCCATGCCGAGGATACGCGAAGCAATACGCTCGGGATAGAACGGCTCAAGGGCCTCGGTCTTTTCACCGACGCCCATAAATTTGATCGGCTTGCCGGTAATGTGGCGAATGGAGAGCGCCGCACCGCCGCGGGCGTCACCATCGACTTTGGTCAGAACCACACCGGTGAGCGGCAGCGCTTCGTTAAACGCCTTCGCGGTATTCGCGGCATCCTGGCCGGTCATCGCATCGACCACAAACAGCGTTTCCACCGGATTAATCGCGGCGTGAACCTGTTTGATCTCATCCATCATCGCTTCGTCGACGTGCAGACGACCGGCGGTATCCACCAGCAGCACGTCATAGAACTTCAGCTTCGCCTGTTGCAGGGCGTTTTTAACGATGTCGACCGGCTTCTGGCTGAGGTCGGACGGGCAGAAATCCACGCCAACCTGTTCGGCCAGCGTTTCCAGCTGGCGGATTGCCGCCGGGCGATAGACGTCGGCGGAAACCACCAGCACCTTTTTCTTGTGCTTTTCGCGCAGGAACTTACCGAGCTTACCGACGCTGGTCGTTTTACCGGCACCCTGCAGGCCCGCCATCAGCACCACCGCCGGCGGCTGCGCGGCGAGGTTCAGCGTATTGTTCTCTTCCCCCATTGCCGCGACCAGTTCGTTTTTAACGATCTTAACGAACTCCTGGCCCGGGGTGAGGCTTTTATTGACGTCATGGCCTACGGCACGCTCTTTCACGCGATTGATAAACTCACGTACCACCGGTAGCGCAACATCCGCCTCCAGCAGCGCCATGCGCACTTCACGCAGCGTGTCTTTAATATTGTCTTCAGTCAGCCTGCCGCGGCCGCTGATATTGCGCAGGGTCTGCGACAATCGATCGGTTAAATTATCAAACATCGTCTCTCGCTCAACGTAATGAGAGGCCGCCGGGGCGACACAAATTGCGCGGATTATAGCATGATCCCCCAGGGCTGTGTCCCGCAATTGCTTACCTCGCTGCCCATCCCTGCCCGCTTTGCGTAACGTGCCGGAGATCGTAACCATTTACCATCAGATCGTTTGGAGCAAGCTGCCGCTGGCGCTATACTGTTTTTTTTCTCAGTCATAGCCGGTACTGACAACATTTATGTCCGTTTTTGCGATTCTGGCGCTGTTTGCCTACTCATCCAGCCTTGCCCTGATTATCCCCAGCCTGCTGCGTAACAACGGCACCTGGCGTCGTCTGGCCGTTCTCTCCGCCACGGTGGCGCTGGTCTGTCATGCCGTGGCGCTGCAGCAGCGTATCTTTGCGCTGGACGGCGGGCAAAACCTCAGCCTGCTGAACATCGGCTCGCTGGTCAGCCTGCTGATCTGCGCGATCATGACTATTGTGGCGTCGCGCAACCGCGGCTGGATCCTGCTGCCGGTGGTCTATACCTTTGCGCTGATTAACCTGGCGTTTGCCTCCTTTGTGCCCAACGCCTTTATCACCCACCTGGAGGCCACCCCGGGCATGATGATCCATATCGGGCTGGCGCTGTTTGCCTACGCTACGCTGATCATTGCCGCTCTGTATGCGCTGCAGCTGGCGTGGATTGACTGGCTGCTGAAGACCAAACGGCTGGCGTTCACCAGCGACATCCCGCCGCTGATGACCATCGAGCGCAAGATGTTCCACATCACCCAGATTGGCGTGGTGCTGCTGACCCTGGTGCTTTGTACCGGGTTGTTCTTCCTGCAGGACCTGTTTGCGCGTGAAAATATCGATAAAGCAGTACTGTCGATTCTCGCCTGGTTCCTGTACATCGTACTGTTGTGGGGCCACTATCATGAAGGCTGGCGCGGTCGCCGCGTGGTGTGGTTCAACTGTGGTGGTGCCTTCCTGTTGACCATGGCCTATTTCGGCAGCCGGATGCTGCAGCACGTTTTACTTCACTGACCTGGCCTGCAAGGATTTCCCTTGGAACATATCTCAACGACCACCCTGATCGTGACGCTGGTTATCATGATCCTGGTTTCCGCATACTTCTCCGGTTCTGAAACCGGCATGATGACGCTTAACCGCTACAAGCTGCGTCATCAGGCTAAAAACGGCGACCGCGCGGCGCGGCGCGTTGAGAAGCTGCTGCGCCGCCCTGACCGGCTGATCAGCCTGGTACTGATCGGCAATAACCTCGTCAATATCCTTGCTTCTGCGATTGGCACCATCGTAGGTATGCGCCTGTACGGCGACGCCGGGGTAGCGATTGCTACCGGTATTCTGACCTTCCTGGTGCTGGTGTTTGCCGAAGTGCTGCCGAAGACTATCGCCGCGCTCTACCCGGAAAAGGTCGCTTTCCCCAGCAGCGTGCTGCTCGGGCCGCTGCAGGTGGTGATGCTGCCGCTGGTGTGGCTGCTGAATACCATTACCCGCATGCTGATGCGCATGGTGGGGATTAAAACCGACGGCTCCGCCAGCTCGGCGCTGAGCAAAGAGGAGCTGCGCACCATCGTTTATGAGTCACGCTCGCTGATGTCACGGCGCAATCAGGACATGCTGCTGTCAGTGCTCGACCTGGAGAAGGTCGACGTTGAGCAGATTATGGTGCCGCGTAATGAAATTGTTGGCATCAACATCAACGACGACTGGAAATCCATCGTCCGTCAGCTGACCCACTCACCGCACGGGCGTATCGTGCTGTACCGCGAATCGCTGGATGACGCCATCAGCATGCTGCGCGTACGTGAGGCCTGGCGCCTGATGAACGAGAAAAAAGAGTTCACCAAAGAGGTGATGCTGCGCGCCGCTGATGAGATCTACTTTGTGCCGGAAAACACTCCGCTCAACGTGCAGCTGGTGAAATTCCAGCGCAATAAGGAGAAGGTCGGCCTGGTGATCGACGAGTATGGCGATATCAAGGGGCTGGTCACTATCGAAGACATTCTCGAAGAGATCGTCGGTGATTTCACCACCTCAATGTCACCGACGCTGGCCGAGGAAGTGATGCCGCAGAATGACGGCTCGGTGCTGATCGAAGGCAGCGCCAACGTGCGCGAGCTGAATAAGGTGTTCAACTGGACGCTGCCCGCCGAGGACGCCCGCACCATCAACGGTATGGTGCAGGAGGCGCTGCAGGACATTCCACAGCCCAACACCCAGTTGCAGATCGACCACTACGCGATTAATATTCTCGACGTGCAGGACAATATGATTAAGCAGGTGCGGATCACGCCACAGAAGCCGCTGAAGGAGTCGATCGGTTCATAACCCCTGCCCCGCTCGCTGTTCTGCCGGGCGTTCAGACGTAAAAAAGAAGGCGGCCAGTGGCCGCCTTCCTGCTGCTAACAGATTCACATCACTGACGCTAGATCTGCAGCGTTTTCAGCTTTTCAGCCGGCAGCGCCAGATCTTCATTACGGTTAACGCCGATCGGGTTGTCGATAACGTTCTGCGCAATGGCCTTGGCTTCGTCCAGCGAGTGCAGCTGGTAGCTGCCGCACTGGTATTCGTTCAGCTCAGGGATCTGATCCTGGCTGGCCACTTTCAGCACGTCCTGCATCGCCGCTTTCCAGGCTTTCGCCACGCGATCTTCCGCCGGAACGCCGATCAGGCTCATATAGAAACCGGTACGGCAGCCCATCGGCGAGATGTCGATGATCTCCACGCCGTCGCCGTTCAGGTGATCGCGCATAAAGCCGGCAAACAGATGCTCCAGAGTGTGGATACCGCGCTCTGAGAGGATCTCCTTGTTCGGCCGGCAGAAACGCAGGTCAAACACGGTGATGGTATCGCCGGCAGGGGTGTTCATGGTCTTCGCGACACGGACAGCAGGAGCGGCCATGATGGTGTGATCTACGGTAAAGCTATCCAGCAATGGCATGTTGTTACCTCAACGAATGAATTTATTTTAGAAACAGTGAAACTTTTTCTGTTACCGCGCGTCTGAATATATGAAAGACGCGCATTTGTTATCATCATCCCTGACAACAGAGATGTTAATTTGGCCACAGTGATGTGGCCTTTTTCTTTTGGCGCTAGCCTTTATCCTTCAGAAACTCTTCCAGGCTCAGCGTATCACTCTCTTCGATCTCCCGCTGCTTCACTACCGAACGCCGCGCTTCGTCGCTAAACTGCTCTTCGCTCAGAATTTCCAGCGGCTCCTGCAGCAGCTGCTGACGATACTGCTCGGCCAGCGCCATGCCGGTGCCGGCGATGCCGTTATCCTTCAGCGACTGCATAAAGCGCGCGGAGTAGGTCAGTTCCGGATCGTCAAAAGAGGCCGCCAGGCGATCGCACACTTCCTGATAGTGATGCTCACCGTTCTGACTGTCGAGCGTCACCGCTACCCTGTGCAGATCGCGGAACAGCGCTTTACCGACGTCGGCCAGCGGCTGCTGGGCCGCTTCACAGCCCATGCCAATGGTCTGGCCCGGTTTGCGCCCTTCCAGAATCACCCGATTCCAGTTGTGGCGCGTGCAGGCCAGCTCATCGCTGTTCATCTCCGGGGCCTCTGCCAGCGCACACCAGATCAGGAACAGATCGAGGAAGCGCGCCTGATTCGCGTCAACGCCGATCGGTGAGAACGGGTTGATATCCAGCGAGCGAACTTCAATGTATTCGATGCCGCCGCGCAGCAGCGCATCGGACGGAGCTTCGCCGGAACGGGTCACGCGCTTGGCGCGGATCGGCGCATACAGCTCGTTCTCAATCTGCAGCACGTTGGCGTTCAGCTGCAGCCAGTTGCCCTGCTCATCCTTCACGCCCATCGAAGCAAACTCTGCCGACGGGGTTTTGATCGCCGCCTTAAGGGCGGTGATGTAGTCAGGCAGGTTGTTGAAGGTGATATTCAGCCCGCTCTGCGCCTTATTGGTATAGCCCAGATCGCTTAAGCGCAGCGAAGTGGCATACGGCAGCGACAGCATGCCGCTTTCACTGCGCTCGAACGGCAGTGAACTCTCTTTGCCCTGCAGGAACGAGGAGCAAATCGCCGGCGATGCGCCGAACAGATAGGGGATCACCCAACCGAAACGGTAGTAGTTGCGGATCAGCCGCAGGTAACCGTCGGAGATAGCGTCTTTGCCGCTCTCCGCATCCTCAACACCCGCCCACGCCTGCCAGAACGACAGCGGGAGCGAGAAGTTGTAATGTACGCCTGAAATCACCTGCATCAGCGCACCGTAGCGGTTTTTTAACCCCTGACGGTACAGCGTCTTCATCTGACCGATATTGGAGCTGCCGTACTGCGCCAGTTCGATATCCTGCCCCGGCTCAATCAGGCACGGCATGCTCATCGGCCACAACCGCTCGTCGCCCAGTTCGCGCAGGGTATGGCGATGAACGTCGCGCAGGAAGGCCAGCAGGCGATCGATATCGCGATCGACCGGGGTGATAAATTCTAACAACGCTTCGGCGAAGTCGGTGGTGATCCACTTGTGGGTCAGCGCCGAGCCGAGAGAAGTCGGGTGGCCGGTGGTGGCAAGGTGGCCATCGGGCCTGACGCGCAGGGTCTCGCGCTCAATACCGCGACCAATGCCTTTAAGTGCATCAGGATGGGCCTGAAGCCAGGTTAGCGCCTGTGATACATCCGGGATCAAATCGACCTCCCGCTCGGAGAAAATTTATTATTGTTAAGCATCATATTCATCGTGGCCTCGCCTGACGGCGAATCAGTGCCACCACTCCATGCCCTGTAATGTTGCCGTTGCCAGCAAGACGTAACGCAGCGTTTTGCCGACGGCGAGGAAAATCACCACCGGCAGCCAGGCGAACCGCAGCCAGCCGGCCAGCACGCACAGCAGGTCGCCGACCAGCGGCAACCAGCTTAAAAGCAGCGCCGCAGGCCCCAACCGCCGTAGCCAGACCAGCGCGGTGGCATGCCAGCGCCCCTGCTGCTTTAACGGCAGCAGACGGCCAATAACCACGTTGGTTAAGCCGCCAAGGGTATTGCCCAGTGCGGCGGTGACGACCAGACCAACGGCTGAGGCTTTACCCGCCAGCAGCAGCCCAACCAGCACCGCCTCGGAACCGCCGGGCAGCAGCGTGGCGCTAAGAAAACTGCTGACGAACATTGACGCGTAGAGCCAGTCACTCACAGCAGACGAACGTCAACCACGTCCATGCCTGCCGCCCGCGCGGCCTGCAGGCCGAAATCAGCATCTTCAAACACCACGCAGCGCGACGGCGGCACGCCGATCAATTCGGCGCAACGCAGAAATGTATCAGGTTGTGGCTTATGACGTTTAACATCATCTGCACCAACAATCGCATCAAAATGGTCAAGCAGGCCGAGGTGCTGCAACAGCGCGACCGCCATGGCGTGCTCGCTGCCGGTGCCCACCGCCATCGGGCGACGCCCTTTATAGGCTTTTACCACCTCGATTAACGGCAGCGGCTGCACGCTGTCGTACAGCATAGTTTTCAGCAGCGCGTTTTTCTCATCGGCCAGCCGATAAGGATCGAGATCGCGCTGGTGACTGTCAATCAGCACCTTAGCGATATGCCAGGTGGGGGAGCCGTTCAGGCCAATCACCAACTGGTCATCAAAGGTCATATCGTAGTGTGCCAGCACCTGATGCCAGGCTTTACGGTGTGTGGGCTCGGTATCCAGGATGGTGCCATCCATATCGAAGATCAAGCCATCGTAAGCATCGTACATTCTCTTACCCATCCTGATTGAGGAAACCACACTTTAGCGTAAAGCACTGAAAATGTCGCTGTCAGCATGGATCCGCAAATGCCATGAATAGTATAGGGATTTAGCCTGACGGAAGAAAATGAGGAAAATGCATGAACAAAGCGATGATGAAGAATAGTGAAGCAGGAAGATAACAGAGACAGAGACAGTATGGTGCATCCAGGAGGATTCGAACCTCCGACCGCTCGGTTCGTAGCCGAGTACTCTATCCAGCTGAGCTATGGATGCATTGGGTACTGCTGAGGGGGTACTGCGAGCAGATTAGAATGACTGGCATTTAAGCCTGTAAAAGCTGCCAAACTTCTAAAATATGGTGCATCCAGGAGGATGACTCGGCTTCGCCTCGCCCTGCGGGCCGTTGCTGAAGCAACGTTATCCTCCTTTGTGCTGGCTTTGACACTACTGCTTTCTGCCAGAACAAGGTTGCTGCCAAACTTCTAAAATATGGTGCATCCAGGAGGATTCGAACCTCCGACCGCTCGGTTCGTAGCCGAGTACTCTATCCAGCTGAGCTATGGATGCGTCGGTAAAGCTATTTGGTAAAGCTATAAGGGAGATAATGCGACAAACCTGAGGAGATACTGAAGAAAATCACTGCCACTTGCGGAGAAAGGTTAAACCGTAGAGGTTGCTACCAGAACTTCGAAAGATGGTGCATCCAGGAGGATTCGAACCTCCGACCGCTCGGTTCGTAGCCGAGTACTCTATCCAGCTGAGCTATGGATGCATCGCTAATTCTTGTATTACACAGGGTGCTGACTACTCACCGTGATACAGGGCTGCTAACGCTGTATCGGTACTACCCCAAACTCAGTGCCGCTAATGCCACACTGAAAGAAGATGGTGCATCCAGGAGGATTCGAACCTCCGACCGCTCGGTTCGTAGCCGAGTACTCTATCCAGCTGAGCTATGGATGCAAAATGGCGGTGAGGCGGGGATTCGAACCCCGGATGCAGCTTTTGACCGCATACTCCCTTAGCAGGGGAGCGCCTTCAGCCTCTCGGCCACCTCACCACTAGCACTCTTTCGAGTTGTGCTTCAGAACGTTGTTTCTGCTCATCGGCACTGCGTGGCGCACATATTACTTTCTGGGCGTTGTAAGTCAAACAATTTCTCAGGCTTTTTTAGTCAAATGCGTTTGTTTGCACAAAAGCCACGCAAAATGGCGACTTAGAGAACAAAAAGGGTGATTTATCAACAGCAACAGTGCGTTATCCGCCGCAAAACCCTGATAAAGAAAATCCGGTTTGCGGCCCCTTTCCGATTAAAAAGAGCCGAATACAGACCCCCAATGTACGGTAATTATCAGTCACCGCTGCTGAATCGCGGAAAAAACAGGCAATCCAGTGTTAACACCGGCTAATGGCGGCAGATAAAGATGGTTCGCTGCAGAATCTGCATCCGGCTTATCGGAGGGGCTCCGGAACGCGGCCCTCCTACACCATCCAGCCTCAGGGCAAGAAGCGCTGTCCTTTGCACGAGGCTACAGAGCCCTGAACAGGTTCGCTGCAGAATCTGTACCCGGCTTATCGGAGGGGTTCCGGAACGCGGACCCGCTCCACCATCCCTGCGCTCGGCCGGGCACGTCCGTGTGCCCGACGGTCCGCTAACCCGGATCCCCTCCGATTGCCCTCAAGAGCCGTGTTGCTGCCTTAAAACGACATCGTGCCATCCGGTCACTATGCACTCTGCACTCAGTAACCAGTAACCAGTAACCAGTAACCAGTAATCAGTAATCAGTAACCAAATTTAGCATCGAACTGTTTTATGTTTTATGCACAGCAACTCAGTAGCTTATAGGGAGGCCGTTGGGGGGACAGGTTAGCCGGGCGTACGGCGCAGGGACGCGCCGTCCGAGCCCACAGGGAGGTGTTTACGGCGACCCGGCGATCTGCCCGCCAACGGCCGACCCTGCCCCCTGCCCTCCAGCGATACCTTTGGCAGCGATAACCTGACCTCAGCGATACCTTTGCCAGCGATAGCCTGACCTCAGCGATACCTCAGGCATTGATAGCCAGCCCTCCAGCAACGCCTTTAGCAGCGACAGCCATGCCAGAGGCTCTCTGAGTCAGAAAAAGCGAGATCCGAGCAAAAAGAAACAGCGGATTTGGAACTTTGGAGCCAGGGGAGAAGTTTCTGAGTAAAGCGGAGAAAGCAGGAAAAGCGGTTGCGCCTCGCTGCCGGGAGCGAGGCGCAGGATCCGTTAGTAACTCGATGGCTGAGTTTTTTCGGCCTGAATACGTTGATAAATTTCTTCGCGATGCACCGAAACTTCTTTAGGGGCGTTCACACCGATACGAACCTGGTTACCTTTAACACCCAGCACAGTTACAGTCACCTCATCACCGATCATGAGGGTCTCACCAACTCGACGAGTTAGAATAAGCATTCTTTGCTCCTTGAAAGATTAAAAGAGTCGGGTCAACTGTACCCCGGCATTATCCATCATATAACGCGAAATGTAGACTATGACAAATACACCATTTGTGCACCTGCTTGCCAATACATTCTGCTGATATTTAGTTTAGCCGAAAAGCCCACCGTCAACCTGACTTTATGATTACCGGGCGTACCGCGTTACCAAAGCGCCGGAGCACGCGTCTCCGGCCCTCTGTCACAGTACTTCATTATTGTCTTACAGTTTTGCTGCCACCCACGACTCAACGCCGGCCAGCGCCGCAGGCAGTGCCTGAGCATCTGTGCCACCCGCCTGAGCCATATCCGGACGACCACCGCCTTTACCGCCAACCTGCTGGGCCAGTTCGCCCACCAGCTCGCCGGCCTTAACGCGATCGGTCAGATCTTTGGTCACCCCGGCAATCAGAGAAACCTTACCGTCGGCCACCGTTGCCAGCACAATCACCGCAGAGCCGAGCTGATTTTTCAGATCGTCCACCATGGTACGCAGCATCTTAGGCTCGACGTTGTTCAGCGCGCTGACCAACAGTCTGGTGCCTTTCAGCGCGATCGCCTGGCTGCTCAGTGAAGCACTGTCCTTCGCCGCCTGCTGATCTTTCAACTGCTGCAGCTCTTTTTCCAGCGCGCGGGTATGGTCGAGCAGCGCGCGAACTTTTTCATTCAGGTTGCTGCTGTTGGCTTTTACCAGCTGCGCAATATCCTGCAGCTGCTCGCTCTGGCCGACCACCTGGGCCAGCGCGCCCGCGCCGGTCACCGCTTCAATACGGCGCACGCCGGCGGCGGTGCCTGACTCAGAAAGGATGCGGAACAGGCCGATATCACCGGTCCGGTTGGCGTGAATACCGCCGCACAGCTCGGTAGAGAAGTCTTCCATGCCCACCACGCGCACGCGGTCCTCATATTTCTCGCCGAACAGCGCCATCGCGCCCTTCGCTTTCGCCTCTTCCAGATCCATCACCTGGGTTTCAATCGCCAGGTTACGTCGGATCTGCGCGTTGACGATATCCTCAACCTGACGCAGTTCCTGCGGCTTCATCGCTTCGAAATGCGAGAAGTCAAAGCGCAGGTACTTATCATTAACCAGCGAGCCTTTCTGACCGACGTGCTCACCCAGCACCTGGCGTAACGCCTCGTGCAGCAGGTGGGTCGCCGAGTGGTTCAGGCGAATACGGCCACGACGCTGTTCGTCGATCGTTGCTGCGACGCGATCGCCCACGCGCAGCGTACCGCTGTTCACCTTACCGATATGGCCGAACGCTTTGGCATACTTTTGGGTATCGGTCACCGTGAAGCTGACGTTACCGGCGCTCAGTTCACCGGTATCGCCCACCTGGCCGCCCGACTCACCGTAGAACGGCGTTTCGTCCAGCACCACCACGCCTTCCTGACCGGCGCTGATTTCATCAGCGGCTTCGCCGTTAACGAAGATGGCGGTCACCGTAGCGTCGGTCAGCGCCTGCTGCTCGTAGCCTTTGAAGTCGGTGGCTGCGTCAAGACGGATCACGTTGCTGTAATCGGCACCAAAGCCGCTGGCGTCACGGGCACGCTGGCGCTGCTGCTCCATGGCGCGTTCAAAGCCGGCTTCGTCGATTTTCAGATCGCGCTCGCGGCACACGTCAGCGGTCAGATCCACCGGGAAACCAAAGGTGTCGTACAGGCGGAACACGGTGTCACCGTCGAGGGTATCGCCCTGCAGGTTCGCCAGCTCGTCATCCAGCAGCGCCAGACCGCGCTCAAGGGTTTTGGCAAACTGCTCTTCTTCGGTTTTCAGAATCTGCTCAACCTGCGCCTGCTGACGCTGCAGCTCTTCTCCTGCAGCACCCATCACTTCAATCAGCGGGGCAACCAGCTTCCAGAAGAAGGCACCCTGTGCGCCCAGCATATTGCCATGACGCACCGCGCGGCGAATGATGCGGCGCAGCACGTAGCCACGGCTCTCGCTTGACGGGATCACGCCGTCGGCGATCAGGAAGGCACAGGAACGGATGTGGTCAGCAATCACCCGCAGGGATTTGTTGCTGAGGTCGGTCGCGCCGGTCGCCGCGGCCACCGCTTTAATCAGCTTAGCGAACAGGTCGATCTCGTAGTTAGAGTTGACATGCTGCAGCACCGCCGAGATACGCTCAAGGCCCATACCGGTATCCACCGATGGCTTCGGCAGCGGCTGCATGGTGCCGTCAGACTGACGGTTGAACTGCATAAAGACGATGTTCCAGATCTCGATATAGCGGTCGCCATCCTCTTCCGGGCTGCCCGGCGGGCCTCCCCAGATGTGGTCGCCGTGGTCAAAGAAGATCTCAGAGCACGGGCCGCACGGGCCGGTATCGCCCATCTGCCAGAAGTTATCGGAGGCGTAAGCGCCGCCTTTGTTGTCGCCGATGCGGATAATGCGCTCGCGCGGCACGCCGATTTTCTGTTCCCAGATGTCGTAGGCTTCGTCATCGGTCTCGTAGACGGTCACCCACAGTTTCTCTTTCGGCAGGCCGAACCACTCAGGGCTGGTCAGCAGTTCCCACGCGTAGGCGATCGCTTCAGGCTTGAAGTAGTCACCAAAGCTGAAGTTGCCCAGCATTTCAAAGAAGGTGTGGTGACGCGCGGTATAGCCGACGTTTTCCAAATCGTTATGCTTACCGCCGGCGCGCACGCAGCGCTGCGAGGTGGTGGCACGCGAGTAGTTGCGCTTGTCCTGGCCTAAGAAAACGTCTTTAAACTGGTTCATCCCGGCGTTGGTAAACAGCAGCGTCGGGTCGTTGTGCGGGACGAGGGAGCTACTGGCTACAACCTGATGTCCCTTACTCTGGAAAAAGTCGAGAAACGCTTGACGAATCTCCGCAGTGCTCTTGCTCATATTTGTCCTGGAATCACGCTAAAGAACGTTTCGTGGTCTGGGCGGCCCGGTATTGCTGCCGGCAACGGCGACGCACGAACAAAAAGTGGTGAATAAGATAAATTTTCTTCCGGGGGAAGTAAAATCCCATTGCGGGTCAATCGTCAAAATTTGCGAAAATAGCGCGGATATCCTCGCTAAAGAAGCCTTTGCTCATCAGATAACGCTGCACTTTGGCCTTTTCCTTCCAGTCGGTGGGAAAAGGCAGGCCAAACTTGCGTTCCGCCAGCACAAACGCCTGGCGCGCCCAGTCGATTTCCGCCGCAAACATCGCCTGTTCAATCAGCTCTTTCGCCACCCCGCGCTGCCCCAGCTCCAGGCGGATGCGCTGCGGCCCGTAGCCCTTACGGCTGCGCGAGCTCAGGTAGCGTTCGGCAAAGCGAGCGTCGTCCAGCCAGTTGTGCTGATAGCACCAGGCCACCACCTGGTCGATCTCCTCGCTGCTCAGCGGTTCCGGCGGCGTCTCCTGCTTTGCAAACTGCGCGGCGCGTTCGGTTGAGATCACCAGCTTACGGCGGAACTCGCTTTCGCTGTGATCGCGCATGGCCAGAATACGCGTGGCCCGCTCCAGCAGTTTGGTCTGTCGGTTTCGTGCGGTGGAGTCTGACATTGGGTATTCCCCTGTGTTGAGGCCGGTGAATGAGGTAAGGGTAACGCCGGGGCAAAATCCTGGCGAGGAGAAATCACGGCAAGCCGGCAGAAGCAGCCGTTTTTCGACAGATAAGGCGGGTATCCGGCGTCATGGCGTGGTAACCCGGTGCCATTAAGAGGGGGATCCGACGTCATGACGTGGTAACCCGGTGCGATAAAGAGGGGGATCCGGCGTCATGGCGTGGCATCCCGGTACCATAAGGGTAAGCGTGGGTTTGCGGGCCAGCCTGAGCCATAAAAAAAGGAACGGGGTTACCGTTCCTTTTCATCTGGGTTATCAGCCTGCGGCGCTCAGCTTACCGGCTGATAAACACGCCAGGGATCAGAAGTCTTCTTCTTTTTCGCTGCCTGCATCCGCTTCGTGCGGAGCCGGAACGAAGTCAGGCTTGTCGTCCTGGTTACCCAGCAGCATCGCACGCAGCTTGGTGTCCAGCTCGTTCGCCAGCGCCGGGTTCTCTTTCAGGAAGTTAGAGGCGTTAGCCTTACCCTGACCAATTTTGTCACCGTTGTAGCTGTACCAGGCACCGGCTTTCTCGATCAGCTTGTGCTTAACGCCCAGGTCCACCAGTTCGCCGAGGGTGTTAATGCCTTCGCCGTACATGATCTGGAACTCAGCCTGCTTAAACGGCGCAGCGATTTTGTTTTTAACCACTTTCACGCGGGTTTCGCTGCCCACCACTTCGTCGCCCTCTTTGATCGCGCCGATACGGCGGATGTCCAGGCGCACGGAGGCGTAGAACTTCAGCGCGTTACCGCCGGTGGTGGTTTCCGGGTTACCGAACATCACACCGATCTTCATGCGGATCTGGTTGATAAAGATCAGCAGAGTGTTGGAGTTTTTCAGGTTACCGGCCAGCTTACGCATCGCCTGGCTCATCATACGCGCCGCCAGGCCCATATGTGAGTCACCGATTTCGCCTTCGATTTCCGCTTTTGGCGTCAGCGCCGCTACGGAGTCAACGATGATCACGTCTACCGCGCCAGAACGCGCCAGTGCGTCACAGATCTCCAGCGCCTGCTCACCGGTATCCGGCTGGGAACAGAGCAGGTTGTCGATGTCCACGCCCAGCTTCTTGGCGTAGACCGGGTCAAGGGCGTGCTCGGCGTCGATAAAGGCACAGGTTTTGCCTTTACGCTGTGCCGCGGCAATCACCTGCAGGGTCAGCGTGGTTTTACCGGAAGATTCCGGGCCGTAGATCTCAACGATACGCCCCATCGGCAGGCCGCCGGCGCCCAGCGCGATATCGAGGGATAAAGAACCGGTAGAGATGGTTTCAACATCCATCGTACGGTCTTCACCCAGGCGCATGATGGTACCTTTGCCAAACTGCTTTTCAATCTGGCCGAGCGCTGCTGCCAGTGCTTTTTGCTTGTTTTCGTCGATAGCCATTTCTACTCCTGATCGTGCGGGTAAAGCATACGCGGGCGCTGCTTTGGTTCAAAAATATGCGTTAATTATACTGTATGGTCATACAGTATCAAGCTCTATTTTGCAGAAAGGTGGTCGAGCAGCGTCTGTAGCGCGTGGGCGGTGGCCTGGCGACGAACCGCCTCACGGTCGCCGCTAAACCGGCGGCGCTCTGCCCTCACCTCCCCGCCGGCGCTGGCGAAACCAAACCAGACGGTACCGACCGGTTTTTCATCGCTGCCGCCGTCCGGCCCGGCGATGCCGCTAACCGAGAGCGCGTAATCCGCGCCTGCCGCCTGCAGCGCGCCCTGCGCCATCTCACGCACCACCGCTTCGCTCACCGCGCCGTGCTCCGCCAGCGCAGCGGCGCTGACGCCGATCATCTGCTGCTTGGCTTCGTTGCTGTAGGTGACAAAGCCGCGCTGGAACCAGGCCGAGCTGCCGGCGATGTCGGTCAGCACCTTGGCGATCCAGCCACCGGTGCAGGACTCCGCGGCGGTGACGCTGGCACCTTCGGCCTGCAGCCGCTGGCCAAGACGGATGCTCAGTTGCTGTAATTCGTTATCGGTCATGCTCTCCCTCCTGCCGAACGTGAAGAGCGAAAGAGTAGCACCTTTCCCTGGCCGACGGTGCAGAGAAAGCAGATTTTGCGGTGCGCCTTCAGCGGCAGTACGGGCGGTTACGGCGCAGGGACATTTTTCTCAACGCGCGCCGCACAAAATAGCAGGCCGCTCTGCGGCGCCCCGAAAAAATTGAGCAATTAATATGCCTCCTGTACAGACGCAGGAATGTCAGCGGCCGATCGCCAGCACGGCACGACAGTAAACAGGTACGGTTAACCGGCTTTCTGCGCCACCATAAACAGGCGCGGGAAGGCCATCAGCCGGTTACCGTCCTGGCGCGGTGGCAGCGCGCGCTCAATTTCCGCCTGATACTCTGCCAGGTACTGCGCCTGTTCCGCCTCGCTGAGCGCGGCGAGGTAAGGCCGCAACCCGGTGGCGCGCAGCCAGTCAACCACCGCCGCCGCCGAAGGCATCACGTGGTAATAGGTGGTGCGCCAGATATCCACCCGGCAGCCGGCGGCGGTCAGCAGATCGTAGTAGGCTTCGGTGCTGAGCAGCCGCTTGCGGTCGGCGGCGGACGGCGGGATTTTCTCCTGCCACGCCGGGCGCGCTGCGACATCACGCATCAGGCTGTGGGTGGGCTGGTCAAGGTTATCCGGCATCTGCACCGCCAGCACGCCGCCGGGGGCCAGCTGTGCCACCAGGTGCGGCAGCAGCACCGGGTGATCGGTCAGCCACTGCAGCGAGGCGTTGGCATAAATCACATCCTGGGCGGGCCGCGCCTGCCAGCTGCGGATATCGGCCAGCTCGAAGCGACAGCCGGGCAGCCGCTGCCGCGCCTGGTCGATCATCGCCTGCGAACTGTCCAGCCCGGTGATCTGCGCAGAGGGCCAGGCGCGATGCAGCAGCTCGGTGCTGTTGCCGGGGCCGCAGCCGAGATCGGTGGCGTAATTAATCTGAGTAAGAGGGATGCGCCTGAGCAGTTCTTCAGCCGGTCGCGTACGCTCCGCTTCGAACTGCCGGTAGAGATCGGGGTTCCAGTCTTTCATTGTGCCTCATTGAATGTCAGAACAGACGGGCTAAGTGTAGCCCGTCTGTCACCGAGATAACTCAGCGAAATGCAACAGGGTTTTGCCGCTTACTGCCCCTGACGTGCGCGCCCTACCGCCTCACCCAGCTGCCATACCGCCATCGCATAGTGATTGCTGTGGTTATAACGGGTAATGGCGTAGAAGTTCGGTAAGCCGTACCAGTACTGGTAGCTGGTGCCGACGTCAAACTTGAGCAGGCTGACCTGCTGGTTATTATCCAGCGGGATCTGTGGCGACAGCCCCGCCGCCGCCAGCGAGGAGACGCTGTATCGGGTTTTGAAACCGCTCTCCATGCCCGCTGCCTGGCCGTTAGCCATGACGGCTACCGTGCCGCCGGTCACCCAGCCGTGCGCCTGGAAATAGTGCGCCACGCTGCCGATGGCGTCGACCGGGTCCCACAGGTTGATATGGCCGTCACCGTTGAAGTCCACCGCGTACTCTTTAAACGCCGATGGCATAAACTGGCCGTAGCCCATCGCGCCGGCGAACGATCCGCGCAGATCCAGCGGATCGTCGCCTTCGGTGCGCGCCATCAGCAGGAAGGTCTCCAGTTCGCCGCTGAAGTAGGCGGCGCGGCGCGGGTAGTTAAAGGCCAGCGTGGCCAGCGCATCGATAATGCGCGTTTTGCCCATCACCCGCCCCCAGCGCGTCTCCACGCCGATAATGCCGACGATAATCTCAGGCGGCACGCCGTAGGTCTGCTGCGCGCGCTGCAGCGCATCCTGATACTGGTTCCAGAACGCCACGCCGTTCTGCACGTTATCCGGGGTAATGAATTTGCTGCGGTAGCGCAGCCAGGCGCCGTTCGGGCCGGTCGGGCCCTGAGCGGTTGGGGCCTGTTTGTCCATCAGCCGCAGCACGAAGTCGAGGTTTTTCGCCTGCGCCAGCACGTCATGCAGCTGCTGACGCTCAAAACCGTGCTTACGCACCATATTATCAATAAAGGCGTTGGCGGCCTGGTTATCGGCAAAGTCGCCGCCCAGCACGCTACCGCTGTGCGAAGGCTGCAGCAGGAAGCCGCCGTTACCTTTAAACGGGTTGCCCGTCGGTTCAGCGGTGGCCGGTTTCGGCTGGCTGCTGCAGGCAGAAAGTAAAGCGACAACAGGGAGAAGAGTAGCCAGAGAACGCATCGGATATCCATAAAGCGGTGAGAAAGAGTCAGAAAACTGATGGTAAGCAAAGGGCGGGAAGAGTTAAAGCGGATTTGTGCCGGGGGATGTAAAGAAACGCCAACCCCCGCCCCTGCGGGCGGGGGAGGTCAGTCAGGCCGGGCGGAAACGGCCGAGGTCGTAGTGCTGCGGGAACAGGTCATCCAGCTCCTGCTGATGGGTCACCGCCACTACCGTGGTGCCCGGCAGCTCGCGGCGCACCAGCGCCAGCAGCGCACGGGCGGCGGCGTGATCGAGGCTGCTGGTGGCTTCGTCCAGCCACAGCGTCTCAGGCCGCGCCAGCAGCGCGCGGGCAAAGGCCAGACGCTGGCGTTCGCCGCCGGAGAAGATGCGGTCCCAGTTCAGCTGCTCGTCCAGCCGGTCGCGCCAGGCACCCAGCCCCACCTTGTCCAGCGCCTCACGCAGCGCGTCACTCGCCGCCAGCACCGGCTGCGGATAGCAGAGGATCTCCGCCAGCGTGCCGTGGCCGAGGTAGCTCTGCTGCGGCAGCAGCAGGCTGCGACCTTCCTGCAGCTGCCACTGGCCGTCGTAGTAGGGCCACAGGCCGTTCAGCGTGCGCAGCAGCGTCGATTTGCCCAGGCCGCTCTCGCCGGTCAGCTTGCTCCAGCTGCCCGGTTCACAGTGAAACGCCACGTTGTGCAGCAGCGGCTGCCCCTGCGGGGTACGGAAGGAGAGGCTGCCAATCTGCAACCGTTTACCGGCATCTGCCTGCTCCTGCTGCGACTGATGTTGCAGGATCTCGGCGCGGAACTGCGAAAGGCGCTGCATACTGGCCGACAGCTCGATCAGTGCCGGGTAGACGCGGATAAACCAGCTCAGCACGATATGCACCTGGTTAAAGGCGCTACGGATCTGCATCAGCCCGCCGAAGGTGACGGTTTTATTCAGCAGCAGCGGCAGCGCGGCAAACACCGGCACGATCTGGCTGACGCGGGTGTAGCCGACAATAAACAGATTCATATTACGTTCGGCGTTCATCAGCGAGCGCCAGTTGCCGGTCACCGCCTGGAAGTGGCGCGCGAGGTGACTTTTTTCCTGCTGCTCACCGCCGTACTGGGCGATCTGCTCGGCGTTATCGTGCTTGCGCAGCAGCGAGGCGCGGAAGTTACCCTCCAGACGCTCTTTGCTCACCGTCAGCCCGTGCATTTTTTTACCCAGCAGATGGGTGACCAGCGTACCCGCCAGGGTATAGACCAGCACCACCCACACCAGATAACCGTGGATGGTCCACTCGTTGCCGAACAGAGTGATTTGCTGCACCCCCGAGAGCTGCCAGAGAATAAAGACAAAGGTAAACAGCTGGATCGGGTTCAGCAGCAGATCGACGGTCAGGCCAATCGTTTTGGTGACAAAAATCTCGATATCCTGCGCGATACGCTGGTCGGGGTTATCCACGCGGCCGCTCAGCGACATGCGGTAAAACGCCCGCTTCGCCAGCCAGCTGTCCACCAGCTCGGCGGTCAGCGCGCCGCGCCAGCGGATTATCAACAGCTTGCGGAACCACACTTCATAGACGATGGCGAAAACGTAGATCAGAATATAGAGCGCGTACTCCTTCACCAGCGCATAAATCTTGCCGCCGTCCAGCGCCGTCAGCGCGTCATAGAACGACTTGGTCCACTGTACGAACAGCACGTTAAGCCAGATCACGCTGCCACCCAGCGCCAGCATCACCAGCATAATCAGCCATGCCTGTACGCTGCTGCGCTGGCCCCAGAACGGGCGACACAGCGCCCAGAATTGTCCTGCGGCCTTTTTCACTTTTTCACCTGCTGCGGCAGCGAAATTGAGACCACCCGGTTCTGCGGATTATAGAGCCGGGCTGCCATCGCCTGCACGCCGGCCAGCGTGATGCTGTCGGCCAGCCGTGCGGCGTCGCTGAGATAGCGCGGATCGTTATAGTGGCGATAGCTCAGCTCCAGGCGGCGCTGCAGGGTGAAGATATCCTGCTGGCGCCCCTGCTCGGCGCGGATAAAGTCGCGCTTCTGCACGTCAATCTGCTGCTGGGTGATCTGCTGCGGCAGCTGCGCGAACACCGCCTCCGCCCGCTGCCACAGCTCCTGCGCGCGCTCCGGCGCGCTGGTAAAGCTGACCTCCGTCTCGATGCGCTGGTGGCGATCCGCCAGCTCGCTGTTCATCTGCATGCGGTAGATGCCCAGCGCGTCGTCGCGCAGGCTGGACTTCAGCGCCTGGCTGGCGAGGTTACGGGCAATGCTGACCTGCACCGCCGCCTGCGGCGTCCACGTCTGCGGGGTAAAGCTCCAGCTCTTCACGTCGGCGCGTGGCTCAACGTTCAGCGCCAGCGTCTCCTCGTAGCGGCCGCTGCGCGGCAGCTCCGGCTGTACCGTGGCGACCGGCTGGCGAGGGATGCCGGCCAGGTAGCGTTCGGCCAGCGGCTTCAGCAGCTCCGGCGACATATCGGCCAGAATAAACCAGCTGACCGGCGCGCGGGCGGCCGTCTGCCACTGCGTCAGCAGCGTGCCGGCATCAATCGTTTTCAGCTGCTGCTGCGTCGGCGGCGTCCAGCCCGCGCTGCCGTAGCGCAGCAGACGGGTGGCCTGCGCGCGGGCATTGCCTGCCGATCCGGCATCCACCGCCTGCTGGCGCGCCAGCCGCAGCAGGCTCTCTTTCATCACGTCCGGGGCGATGCCCGCGGCAGTCTGCAACGCATAGTTCAGCGCCAGCAGATCGCCCAGCGCCTCGCGGGAAGACTGGCCGGTGTACTGCAGCTCGTCCGGCAGCTGGCTCACGCCAGACGATACGGCTTTCTGCTGCTTCCACGCCACCAGCTGTTCGCCCTGCCAGCCCTGCGGGCCGCTCTGCCCCACCAGCTGGGTCGCCAGCTGCGACTGCCACGGATTGAGCCCGGCGGTGTTAAAGCCCGCCGCGCTGCGGCCAGACAGCCAGACTTTATCTTTCGCCAGCGGCGTACGCAGCAGCACCACCCGATCGCCGTTGCTCAGCGTCCACTGTTCCACCTGCTGCTGCGGGAAGCTTTTCACCGCAGCGATAGTCCCCGGCTGCGGGGTCACCTTCAGTTCGGTCACCACCTGCTCCACCTTGCGCTGCGGTGGGGCCAGCGTTTCGGTTTTCAGCTGCTCGCGCAGGCGGATGACCGACTGCGCCGTTGGCAGGGTAAACGGCGTGTTGCCGGGAATGCTGAACTGCACCAGCGCGTCGCCGGCCGTCAGCCACTGCTGCAGCCGTGCGTTAACCTGCTGATTAGTGATGGTCTCCAGCGCCGCCAGCGCCTCACGGCCGCGCTGCTGGCTGCCGGTATACGGCTTGCCCTGCGCCCAGCTGGTGAAGATCTGCTGTACCCAGTCGGCAAACTCACGCTGCTCCGGCTTCGCGGCCATGCGCTGCGCCACGTCGCGGATATCCTGCTTCACGTCGGCAATATCGACGTCGCTCAGGCCGTAACGGCGCACGCGCTCCACCTCACGCAGCAGCACCCGCAGCGCCACCTGGTGCCCGTCGGGCATCACGTCGGCAAATACGCCAAATGCTTCGGTGGTTTTGCCAATATCCGATTTACGCACCACCAGGCCGCCGACTTCCGCCGGCAGCTCCGGCTTCTGCCGACGCATCTGGCGGCTGACGCTGGAGAGGGCGATCTGGCTGATTAGGCGCTGTTCATAGGTGGTGGTGCCAGGATTACTGCGCAGCACCAGCGACAGCTGGCTGCTGCCGCTCTGGCCGTCCTGCAGGCGCACCACCTTTAGCTGCGTCTGCAGGCGCGGTTCGTAGTAGTCCCGCTCTGGTACCGCGCCCGCCGGCAGGGTGCCGAAATAGCGCTTAATTTCCGCCGCCGCCGTCTCTGGCCGGAAGTCACCGATCACCAGCAGGCGCATATTGCCCGGATGATACCAGCGCTGATAAAACTGCTGCAGCGTGGTGGCCGGGGTGTTGCGAATAGAAGCCTCAGTGCCGATGGTCGGGCGCTCCGGGTAGCGCGAGCCGTGGCGAATAGCCTGCACGCGCTGCTGGTTCATGCGCTCGGCCACGCCCAGCTTGCCGCGCCACTCTTCCAGAATAATGCGCCGCTCGTCGTCAAGGTCGCGCTGGGTCAGGCGGGCATGCCCGGCCATCTGGCTCAGAGACTCCAGCGCCACGTCCAGCTGCCCCGCTCCGCCCGGCGGGCTGAACATATACAGGGTGCGCTCGTAGTTGGTCATCGCGTTGTAGTGCTGCGCCCGCACCCAGCCGCGCTGGTGCAGCTGGGTGGCCACGCCCTGCGGATACTGCTCGCTGGCGCGGAACACCAGATGCTCCAGCATATGCGCCACGCCGGACTCGTTATCCTGCTCATCGATCGAGCCGACGTCCACGCTCAGCCGCACGTCCACGCGCTGCTTCTGGCCGCTGAGCGGCACCAGCGTATAGCGCAGGCCGTTATCCAGCACGCCTTCGGTAATCTGTGGCAGCGGGCTGAGCGTTTCCGCCGCCCGCGCGCCGTTGAAGAGGAACAGCAGGCTGACGATTGCCACCAGCCCGCTTAAGTTTCGCCATTGCTTCATTGCAAATTTCCTGTACCGGAACGCGCAAACACGCACTCACGGTTTGCTGATTAACCGGGCGGGCGGAAGAGCCGGCCCGGGATGACTGATTTACAGGCAGGCGTTTAAGCCTGCCTGGGATAACGACTTAACCGGCAGGTGTTTAAGCCTGCCTGGCGAGCGGATTAACCCGGCAGGCATGCAAGCCTGCACGGCGAGCTGATTAACCCGGCAGGGGCTAAGCCAGCCGCGAATAAGATGGCTCACCGGGCAACCGCTTACGCCAGCCCGGTTGCCCTCTTACCAGTTGTACGCCACGCCCAGCCAGAACTGACGTCCGGCTTTGTAGGTGACGACTTTGGAGTTGGCACCGGTGGTCTGCGAGGTTTCGATCACCGAGTCCAGCACGTTGATCACGTCCAGCGTCAGGTCAACGCTCTGATCTTTGTACACCGGCTGGTTGTAGCTGAAGCGCCAGTCGTAGGAGATATAGTCCTTAAACTTGATCTTGTCGTACCGGGTGGCGGAACCTTCATAGCTGCCGCAGGCTCCGTCTTCTGACGGGCAGCTAACGGTGCTGGTGGTGTAACCGCTGTAACCGGCGGTATAGCCGATATTCTGGTTCCAGTTCAGGCGGATCGCCGGGAAGAAGGTATTGACGTTGACAAAGGCGGTCCACGGCGTGTTGAAGTCCAGCGCATCCATTGCCCCTTTTTCGATTAACTTACCGTCGAAGATCACCATATTTTCATCGGTGTCGCTCTGCTCGTAGTAGGTCTGCGAGCTGGATTTGTTTTTCACGATGCTCGCGCCCAGCGACCAGCTGACGTCGGCCCAGCCAAACTGCATCGGGCTGATCGGCTCGGCGCTTAACGAGAAGGTATCGCCGCGGGTTTTGGCATTGTTATCCAGCACGTAGCTTTTACCACCATCGGCGTCGGTTACCGTTTTACGACCGAACTGATCCTGACCGCTGCGGTTGACCCACTTCGCCGTCCACAGCGTGTCGCCGATGCGCTGGGAAAGCCCAAGTGACAGTTCGTCGCTGTACGGGGTTTTCAGGCTGGAGATATCGTAGTCAATAGCGTTAGTACGCGTATCCCCCACCGTCCAGGCATCGGTTGCGCTGGTACGGGTAAGGATATTGTAAGAGCTGATGCCCTGGCGCAGCTTATAGGCCAGCAGGTTCTGCCCGTAGTAGCGGTTGGCACCACCAAACACGCGGGTGGTGCGGTCGCCAAATACGTCATACGAGGTGGCAAAGCGCGGGGCCAGCGTCAGGTTGCCAAGGAAGTCGTCATACTGGGCGCGCACGCCCGGCGTCACTTCCAGATTGCCGAAGTTCATGCTGTCCTGCAGATAAACCGCATAGTTGGTGTAGTTGCCGGTGACTTCGCGGGCCGGGTACAGGGTCACGCTTTTGAAGTACTGCTCACCGTCGATACAGAAGTCATCGCCTGACTGACAGACCACGTTTCTGTCAATGGTCGAGGTACCCCGGCTCAGATTAACATCCCGAAAACGCTTGTAGCGGGCGCTGTAGAGATCCACTTCCCAGCCAAGGTCTAACTGATGCTGTAGCCCCATAAACTTAATCGGGTTCAGCTCATAGTCCTGCTTCAGCGTGGTGGTACGTTTCTCCGTGGCGAAGGATCCATATCCCCCCAGGTTACCGTTGGCGCTGCCCCAGGTAATCACGTTAGAGACAAAATTACTGGCGGTGGTGTAATGACGCCAGGTCTGATAGGTATCAGACTCATGGTCGATTTTGTTTTCTTCAAACTGGTAACCGGCAAGACTGGTCATTTTCCCCCAGTCAGCCACGTGCTCCCACTCTATATTGGTGCGATAACCGCCGCCGGTATTGGTATAGGAGCCATTTTTGGCGTTAGTTTTAAAATACTTCGATTCATGCGGCGAATACATGCCGGTCAGGCGGAAAATATCGCCGTTATCGGCCAGATAAGTTCCTTTCAGCAAATACGTTTCCGCAAGACGCGTTTGATCGTCCCACTCTTCCAGCGCCGACTGATAAAAAGGAATGGTCGACTTCTGACGGTTATAGGCAAAGATAAAACCGGCTTTATCACTGAGTGGCTGATTCGCAGAGAAGGAGTAAAACTCTTTTTTGAACTTCGGCTGATAGGTGTGTTTGGTGGCCGAGTAAAAATCTTCACCGATGGCTTCATCAATGTGATAGCGCGTCCAGGCGTCGCGGGTCGTGCGGTAGGAAATTTTTCCGGAGGACTTTTCCAGGTCCGGATCTTTCAGGCGCGCATCCACCACCCCGCCGGTAAAGTCACCGTATTTCGCCGAGACGTTGCTGTCGAACACCTCCAGCTGCTCTACCAGCTCAGAGTTGATCCAGTATGACTGGGTGCCGCCAGCGGGCAGATCGGTTGGGGAGAACCCATCGGGATCGTTACTCAGTTCCCCGCCGTTCGCCCCCGGGTTAATGGTGTTGTTGTTCGACAGGCCGTCGATCATAAAGTTGTTGTTATAGAACTTCTCACCGTGGAAGGAGACGTTTTCCGGCGCAATTTCCCCCGGCGTGTTGCTGCTGTCGGTGGTATTGGCGAAGCGCACGTTAGGGTTGTGCTTCAGCAGCTCGGTAATGGTGCCGTTCTGGGTCGGCATCCGGGCGATCTGCTCTTTAGTGAGGATCTGGGTGCCCATCGACTGGCTGGTCGGCGTGGATCGCACCAGAATAGTATCTTCCCCTGCCGTATTCTCAGCCGGGGTATTCTGCTGTGTTTCAGCGTTGTTTAATGACTGAGCGTCCGTATTGTCATCCTGCTGGGCCATAGCCGCAGCTGGCACCAGCGAGAGTGCCATAATAATACCGAGTTTGTTCACTGTTTTTCCCGAGGTTTATAATTGCTGTAACAAAAAAATATTTTAATTTTCGAGCGCGACCTGGCCATTTAATTTAAACACGATCGAGGCAACCTGGTCGTTAACCGCCGCCTGCGTCTGATAACGCCAGCGGGCAATATCTTTGGTCACCGACTGAGCAAATACGCCGACCGGTGTTTCAGACAAAATTCGTACGTTGGTCACGGTGCCGCTGGCGGTGACGTCAAACTTAATGCGCACCCGCCCTTCCACCCCCAGCGCTTTGGCGCGCTGTGGATAATCGACCCGCCGGTGCAGCGCACGGAAATTCTGGTTATTGCTGCTGCCCGCGCCCCGCGCGGCGTTGCCGCTGTCGCTGCTGCCGGCGTTCAGCGCGCTGCCGGCGGCCTGGCGGGAGCTGCCGCTGGCCGCTGCGGCCTGGCCACCCGTTACGGCGTTGGCCTGAGCGGTGGCGTGGGTCGATGTGGTTGGCGCGTTCTGCGCAGCAGCGTTACGGACGACGGCCGCCTCGCTAACCGGCTGTCTGACGACGGTGGGCTGGCGGCTGGGCTGAGCAGCCTCCGCAACCGCGCGTGGCGAGCGTTCGGCCTGCCGGTTAGCCGCCTGGGTAACCACTGATGCGCTCTGACGGGTGGCCGGCGGGGTTGCCGCTGGCGTGGTCTGCCGCGTTGTCGACGGAGCGACCGCCGGGGTCTCCTGGCGGGTTGCCTCTGCATCAGTGCGGCGGTCGCTCAGTGGCCGACGCTCAGGCTTAACCGGGGCCGCCTGGCTTTCGCTATGACGGGCCGTGCGGCGCTCGGGGTCGGCGGCCTGCTGCGGCGCCACGGGCTGGGCGTTTTTCTGACGCGAAGCCGCCGCTTTCAGCCCGGCATCACGGGCGGCCTCGCGCGCACGGGGTAAAGCAATTTCCGGATCGGGCAGGGTCACTTCGGTCGCCAGCGGGCGTGCGCTCTCGCCAGCAGCCGTACCGGTGGGTTGCGCAGCGGACGCGCCGGCGGGCAGCGCGGAGGACGGGTTCACCGCCATGGCGGCAGGTGGTGATGAAGCCGCGGCTGCGGGCTGGCCGTGGCTGGCGCTGAGCACGCTGAAGGCCACCGCGCCGCCGGCGTTACCGGCCATCACCAGCGGCGGCACCCGCTCTTCACGCAGCAGGCCGACGATCAGCGCCACGTGCAGCAGGATCGACAGCGTGACTACGCCGGGCAGCCGCCATTTCACCGGCCAGCGCTCCCCCGTCGTAAACCCGTCTGCTGTCAACGTCTGTGAGTTTTTCACATCCAACCCCTGGTGCCGTTAATAATCTTTTTAGCTAAAAACGCTACATATCATCACGTTATGCCATATAGCTGAATGATAATTATTTTACAAACGATAATTATTAGCAATTAAAATTTACACCTGGCGAACAAAACCGTGCTAAACGTCAACAAATCTGTTGCTAAAAAAAGACTCAACAACTTGAAAAATAGTGGTTTTCTATAAACTGACAAGGAAGTGTAAAGGCTTACACTGTCAAAATAACTGGGGCTGGCTTACGAACGAGTGGAATGTCCGGCCAGCGCGGCAGGATCGGGATAACAGGAACAGATTTTCAGTACCGCAATCAGAGGCGTCAGGCACGGCCTGCGAGTGCAGCAGAATCAGAGGCGGCAGGAACTGCCTGCTATAGCGACAGAATCAGAGAGCAGAAAAGGCCTGCCAGATCGGAAAAATCAGAGAGCGGGAACGGCCTGCCGATACGGCAGGCGCGGACGGATAATCAGCTGAGGAGAATGCGTAGCCGGTTACTGTTTGTAGAAGATTTCGCCGGATTTAGCCGACAGGATCTTCCCTTCTGCATCGGTAATCAGCACATAGTTGCCGCCCATATAGGTCCAGTGGCTGCTGGCCTCCGGTGCCGGCAGGTGGCGGGTTTTCCAGTCGCTGACAATATATTTTTTGCTGCGGTAGAGGTCCGGCACCACGTCACCGAGGGTGAAGCGTTTAAAATCGGCGAAGAAGGTTTTCACCTCATACGGGTCCGCCGGGTTGCTCTGGCTTTCCGCCGCCGCGCCCTGCTCGTCAGCGCCGGAAAGCGCGTTCTGGCTCTGCGGGGTCTGCACCGGCGGGGTTGCCGGAGCGTCCGGGGTAAGCGCTGGGGCAGCAGATTGATCTGCGGCCGCCGGCGCGCTGCTGGTTTCAGGCGCGGCGGCCGGGGCGTCGGCTTCACCGGCGGCAAAGGCGACTGAGGTCGTAGCAAGGGCCGCTACTGAGAAAACGGCGGAACACAACATGACGTTTAACTTACGCATAGCTTCTCCAAATGGGGTTCACCTGCCGGCCGTTCTGTGCAGCAACCCGGCCGGCCAGTATGAGCGGGCGGGCACCGGTCTCCGCCGTCAGTCAGACGTTAGAGGGCATAACGGTGGAATGGTTCCGGCACAACTGACGCAATATTAATAGGATATCGGCGCCTGCTGTGGGAATTATTGTCAGAAAAGATGACAGCGGCGGGCGGGTAACCCGGGGTTGGCAACGTCAGGCAGCCGGGGCGCGTTCGATCAGGGTTGCTGGCTGAGCAGCATCGCTGCTCCGCAGGGGAGATCGTGGCGCGTACGGTCAGCGTTACCGGTTAAGCAGCGCCGCCTGCCCGCAGGTATTATGCCCCGGCCTGGCGGCCGGGGCGCAGTGGGTCA
This sequence comes from Erwinia sp. Leaf53, assembly GCF_001422605.1. Taxonomy (NCBI): domain Bacteria; kingdom Pseudomonadati; phylum Pseudomonadota; class Gammaproteobacteria; order Enterobacterales; family Erwiniaceae; genus Erwinia; species Erwinia sp. Leaf53. The sequence continues at coordinate 582,486 of NZ_LMLK01000001.1, read as the reverse complement.
GCGCGGCGGGCCAGGCAACGCCAGCTCCGTGCGCTGCAGGTCGCGGTACAGGCTAATGATATACAGCAGGATCACCAGCGAGAACGGCAGGCCGCACAGCACCACGGCGGTCTGCATGGCGTTGAAGCTGCCGGCAGAGAGCAGCGCACAGCACACCACGGTGGTCACCACCGCCCAGAACACCCGCAGCCATGCCGGTGCATCATCGCGGATTGAGCCGCCGCGCGAGGAGAGGTTAGCGATCATCAGGGTGCCGGAGTCGACCGGGGTCAGAAACAGGAAGAAGCTGATTACCACGGTAAAGCCGGCGGTCACCCGCGTCCACGGCAGCGACGCCAGCAGCTGGTACACCGTCATCGGCGGGTCGTTCAGGGCCACCCTTCCCAGCAGCGCATTACCCTGTTCCAGCACCAGCGCAATGGCGGTGTTGCCGAACAGCGACAGCCAGGCGAGGGTGAAGCCCAGCGGGATCAGCATCACGCCGAAAATCAGCTGGCGCACGGTGCGCCCGCGTGAGATACGGGCGATAAACAGGCCAACGAACGGTGCCCATGACACCCACCACGCCCAGTAAAACAGCGTCCACATCCCCTGCCAGTGCCGCGCCTGACCATAGAGATAGACATCGAAGCTTTTTCTCACCAGCGCGGAGAGATAGTCGCCGGTGTTCTGCAGCAGGCCGTTAAGCAGGTGCAGCGTCGGACCGGCGATAAATACAAACAGCAGCAGCAGGCACAGCAGTACCACGTTAACACGCGACAGCATGGCAATCCCCTTCTCTACCCCGCTGACCGCCGCCAGCGTTGCCACCACCATCATCGCCACCAGCAGACCGGTGATGACCAGGGGGGTTTGCGGCACCTGGAACAGGTAGTTCAGCCCTGAGCTGACCAGCAGCGCGCCAATGCCGAGATTGGTCACCATCGAAATCACCGTGACCAGAATACCAAAGCCGTCCACCAGATGGCCGGGCCAGCCGTTAATACGATCGCCACACAGGCCATACAGCGCCGAACGCAGCGCCAGCGGCCGCCCGCCGCGGTAAGCAAACCAGGCGAGCGCCGTCGCAATCAGCGCATACAGCGCCCAGCCGTGCAGGCCCCAGTGCAGGAAGGTCAGTACCATGGCGTTGCGTGCCGCCTGTACCGTACCCCCGCTACCTTCCGGCGGCTGCAGGAAGTGGTCGAGCGGTTCGTAGGCACCGTAGTAGACCAGCGCGATGCCGATCCCGGCGGAAAACAGCATCGCCACCCAGGATAAATAGCTGAATTCAGGCTCATCGTGCTCATGGCCCAGCTTCAGCGTGCCAAAGCGCGACAGCGCCAGCCAGAACACAAACAGCATGCACACCACCATCAGCAGCATGTAGTACCAGCCAAACACGTCGGCCATCCACTGCTGGGCCTGCTCCAGCCAACGCTGACTGGCGACCGGGTACAGCACGATCGGCAGGCTGAGCAGCGTAATCACCGCCGCGGAGCCGATAAAGACCGGCAGGTTAAGCCGCTGCGCGGGCGGACTTTCATCGGGTTGCTGACGAATCACTGTCATGATGTTTTCCATAAGGGGGGAGTTAACGGGCCGCTTTTAGCTATAAGCATCAATAAAAATCACAATTAATTGATGTTTTTGCAGCATATGCGTGATTAATTGAACGTTCAATTAAAAAAGGCATCGTATTTTTACGAAAAACTCAAAAGTGGGATGCGGCGTGGGCGGAGGCGGACACGGCAGATTTACCTAAGTCACGGGCTATCACATTGGTCGGTTGTAACGTTTATCACTTATAGTAAGAGGCAGTTATTGTAGGGGTATTCACTGAAGCAAACGGAGCCCAACATGAGCATGTCAACCGAGCAAGATAGCGATAATAATAACGCCGTACCCGCAGGAAAATGTCCGTTCCCTCACGGCCAGTCTGATGACAAAAGCGTGCTGGCGCGCAGTGCAGGCAGCGGCACCAATAACACCGACTGGTGGCCTAATCAGCTGAAGGTCGAACTGCTGAATCAGCACTCCTCCCGTTCCAATCCTTTAGGCAGCGCCTTCGACTACCGCAGTGAATTCAACAAACTCGACTACTTTGCCCTTAAAGGTGATATCAAAGCGCTGCTGAGCGATTCTCAGTCCTGGTGGCCTGCCGACTGGGGCAGCTATATCGGCCTGTTTATCCGCATGGCGTGGCACAGCGCCGGCACCTACCGCACCATCGACGGGCGCGGCGGCGCCGGCCGTGGCCAGCAGCGTTTTGCGCCGCTCAACGCCTGGCCGGATAACGTCAGCCTCGACAAAGCGCGCCGCCTGCTGTGGCCGGTGAAGCAGAAATACGGTCAGAAGATCTCATGGGCCGACCTGTTTATCCTCGCCGGTAACGTCTCGCTGGAGAATGCCGGCTTCCGCACCTTCGGCTTTGCCGCCGGGCGCGAAGACGTCTGGGAACCGGATCTCGACGTCAACTGGGGCGATGAGAAAGAGTGGCTGGCGCACCGCCATCCGGAAGCGCTGGCCAGCGCGCCGATCGGCGCCACCGAAATGGGCCTGATCTACGTTAACCCGGAAGGGCCGGAAGCCAGCGGCGAACCCGCCTCGGCCGCCCCGGCGATCCGCGCCACCTTCGGCAATATGGGCATGGACGACGAGGAGATCGTCGCGCTGATCGCCGGCGGCCATACGCTGGGTAAAACCCACGGTGCCGCAGCCGCCAGCCACGTCGGCGTCGATCCGGAGTCCGCCCCGCTGGAAGCGCAGGGCTTCGGCTGGAACAGCAGCTACGCCAGCGGTGCCGGCGCGGATGCCATCACCTCCGGCCTGGAAGTGGTGTGGACGCAAACCCCGACCCAGTGGAGCAACTACTTCTTCGAGAACCTGTATAAATATGAGTGGACCCGGGTCCACAGCCCGGCGGGGGCGATCCAGTTTGAGGCCAGCAACGCCGAGGCGATCATCCCCGATCCGTTCCACCCCGGCCAGAAGCGCAAGCCGACCATGCTGGTCACCGACCTGACGCTGCGTTTCGATCCGGAGTTCGATAAGATCTCCCGCCGTTTCCTCAACGATCCGCAGTCGTTTAACGAAGCCTTTGCCCGCGCCTGGTTCAAGCTGACCCACCGCGATATGGGGCCAAAAGCGCGCTACCTCGGCCCGGAAGTGCCAAAAGAAGACCTGCTGTGGCAGGACCCGCTGCCGGCGGCCAGCCATCAGCCCGGCGCCGAAGAGATTGCCAGCCTGAAGGTGGCGATCGCCGCCAGCGGGCTGAGCGTCGGTGATCTGGTGGCGACCGCCTGGGGCTCCGCCTCGACCTTCCGCGGCGGCGACAAGCGCGGCGGTGCCAACGGTGCCCGCCTGGCGCTGGCCCCGCAGAACGGCTGGGCGGTGAACGCCACCGCCGCCCGCGTGCTGCCGCAGCTGCAGGCGATCCAGCAGGCGTCCGGCAAGGTCTCGCTGGCCGACGTCATCGTGCTGGCCGGCGTGGTGGCAATTGAACAGGCCGCGGCGGCGGGCGGCATCAGCATCCACGTGCCCTTTACGCCGGGCCGCGTTGACGCACGCCAGGATCAGACCGACGTCGGGAGCTTCGCGCTGCTCGAACCGCTGGCCGACGGTTTCCGCAACTATCGCCGGGTGCGTGGCGGCTCGTCGACCGAAACGCTGCTGATCGACAAAGCCCAGCAGCTGACCCTCAGCCCGCCGGAGCTGACCGTGCTGGTCGGCGGCCTGCGCGTGCTGGGAACCAACTTCGACGGCAGCCAGCACGGCGTACTGACCGCGCGGCCTGGCGTGCTGAGCAACGACTTCTTCGTTAACCTGCTGGATATGCGCACCCGCTGGCAGGCGCAGGAAGGATCGAGCGAACTGTTCAGCGGCAGCGACCGCCAGAGCGGCGAACAGCGCTATACCGCCACCCGCGCCGACCTGGTGTTTGGCTCCAACTCGATCCTGCGCGCGGTGGCCGAAGTCTACGCCAGCAACGATGCGCAGCAGAAGTTCGTCGCCGACTTTGTCGCGGCGTGGACGAAGGTGATGGAGCTGGACAGGTTTGATGTGCAGTGAGTAAGAGGGCGTAGCGGATACGCCTGATAAGATGTAAGCCCGGCCGGGATCTGGCCGGGATCACCACGAGGCCCGGCTGATTTAGCGCCGGGCTTCGCTTTTGTCTGTTACAGGTGTGCAATATGCCATGGTTTCCGGCAACGGCTTGCCCACTTCTGCACCGGCAATATCGCAGGCCAGCGTCAGGCGATCGCTGCCTGAGTACCCCGAGAAAACGCCGCCAAAACGTTGACTGCTGTACAGCTGGAGTTCACCCTCTGAACTGTCGACAACCACCGCCCAACGAATCAAACGATCCTGTGGCCCAACAGGAATAAACAGCTGCCAGTGCCCGTCAGGTGTAAGAGAAAAATGCCCGCTGGTATCGGTCTGCGACGTCGCTATTGGCTTACAAAAATCCGTTAACGTCACAGCCGCACCCACAATGGGTTTACCCCCGTTAGCGAGGGTGCCGTCAACGTGCGGAGTGGAATAATCATGGAACAGGCAGCCGCTAAGTAAAAGCGGGCTGGCGATAGTCAGCAGTAAATATCGGGTGATGCGAGCGATCGGTGACATTGGGCGCAAATCCTTTAGCGAGTGGTGCTTCCTGTTGCAGATTATCAGTACGCCGGAGGATTTCTGAAAGGTAATGGTGCGTTAGGCAGGGGGGGATTTATAACGACCTTTGAGCCAACTTTTGCCCGAATATCATCCTCATGTTTAAGACGTCAGAACCCTGTAGCGTTATAGTATTCCTGTTTTCCCCTCCCTCTCATTAACGCAGGACATCGCCATGAACCGGTATCATGTCTCCAACAGTGAAGGCCAGTTTGAGAAAGACTCAGGTGAGCAAGTTCTGGCTAACAGGCTGGGAATCTCGCGTACTGACGAAATTGACGACGCTGAACTTATTCTGTTAGAAAAACTCTACCACTCTGTTTTTGAAGAAAAATTCCCGACAGGAAAAATTAATGTTGCCCTGTTAAAAAACTGGCATCGTCGCTGGCTAGGGAACATTTATGAGTGGGCCGGGCAGGAGAGATCGGTCAACATCAGTAAGGGAGGGTTTATGTTTGCTCCTTCAGCACAACTTCCAAAACTACTTGAAGAATTCGATGAAAAATATCTTGCGCTCTACACGCCCTGCAGCGGCCTGGAAGAAGAAGAGCTTATCGCGGCTATTGCTATCGTCCATGTGGAACTGATACTTGTTCATCCGTTCAGGGAAGGAAACGGGCGTTTGTCGCGGTTGTTAGCCGATGTGATGGCAGTTCAGGGAGGATATAAACCTCTGGATTATCGAAGCTGGGAGCAAAATAAGACCGGCTATGTTTCAGCTATCCATGCCGGTATGTCAATGAACTACGCCCCCATGAAGCACTGGGTCAGGCAAGCATTGAGAAACGACTAAACCGCCAGCCGGAGATGAGAAAACCTCTTACGAGTTTCTTCAAGTGAGGCTTCGATCTTAGCGGATGACTGACCGGTCTCTACCGCCGTAGAGGTGGCAACAGAGCGGGCAATATCTGCACGGGACGGCACAGCATAGGGTGCCTGTGTTTTTTTAATTTCGCTCATTATCACTCCCATCAGCCACGTTTCGGTTAATAAATCACTGCCAATAATTATACCCGTCTTTCTCTGTAAATTCACGGCTTCTGTCCAGCGTATCATTCATCTGGCCGCACTTCAAAATAGCTTTCCCCTGCCCTGTTCATCGGAATTTCGCCACTTTCCCGCCCCACTTTGTGTCCCCCCTGCAGGTTTATTAACCCGCTCAGCATTGAGCATGCGCTGATAGCTGAGGGTTTCCCTGAACAATGGGCCGGGTAGACATTGACAGTTATCAGATCAATCCATCTTCAGAACAATTTTCCCGACGTTCAGGCCCGCCTCCATACGCTGATGCGCAGCCGCCGCATCCGACAAAGGATATACGCTGTCGATAACGGGGATCAGCACGCCGTTTGCAAAGCTCGCCAGCCAGTGCTCGCGGAATCTGCGGGACATGGCATGCTTAACGTCCTGCGAACGTGATTTCATCACCGTGCCTGCAATGTGCAGATGACGGTATAACAGCCGGTCGAGCGGAATTTTAGCGTTATCAATGCCGCCCATAATGCCAATCTGAATCAGGCGTCCGCCAAAAGCGAGCGCGTTAATATTACGTTCAAAGTAAGGTGCGCCAATAAAGTCGAGGATCAGATCCACCCCCTTACCGTCGGTTGCCTTATGCACCACCTCTGCGAAGTCCTCATTCTGGTAGTCAATAAGCCAGTCTGCCCCCAGCAGGCGGGCCTGCTCCTGATTAGCCGCTTTTACGGTGGTAAAAATGGTCGCCCCGGTCGCGCGCGCCAGCTGGACCGCGGCCCCACCGACTCCGCCCGCCCCGGCGTGAATCAAAACCGACTCTCCGGCTGTTAATTTCCCGAGGTGTATCAGCGCTTCATGCGCGGTGACAAACACCTCGGTAATCGCCGCCGCCTGAATATAATCAAGATTATCGGGGATCGGCATCGCCATGCGGTAATCAATGCGCGAGTATTCCGCATAGGCACCGCCGCCGACGATCCCCATCACGCGGTCACCTGGCCGGTAGCCGGTGACCGCATCGCCTGTTGCAATCACCTCTCCGGCGATTTCCAGCCCCATAAGGGTCGAATCACCAAAATCAGGGCGGCCATACCCCCCTTTACGGTGGGTCAGATCGGCGCGGTTGACCCCGGCAGCGTAGGTACGTATCAGCAGATCCTCCGGGCGCAGCTGAGGTTTTTCCACTTCTGCCAGTTTCAGTACGTCCGGCGTGCCAAATTCTTCAAAGGTGATAGCTTTCATCATCGTCTGCTCCGTTAAGTCAGTGATGTGATGCCGCCGTCTGCGGGTTACAGTCCGGCGGCACGTCATTATCGGGTTTCTGCAAAGGTGGCGTTCGCACAGGCAGAAGCGGTGATCGCCGCCGGGAAGCCGGCGTAAAATGCCAGATGCGTGATGACCTCACTCAGTTCCGACTCGGTCAGGCCGTTTTCTATGCCACGGCGCAGATGTGCAGGTAGCTCATTCGCATGGTTCAGCGCGATCAGGCAGGCGATGGTAATCAGGCTGCGATCGCGCGGTGCCAGCGCCGGATCGGCCCAGACCCCGGAGTAAAGCGGCTGCTCAACAAAATCCGCAAGTTTAGGCGTAAACGGGCGTGCGGCGGCGCGCGGGCTGGTAAAGTCGATAGGTTTCATGATGATATTCTCCGCTTAACTGCTCAGATCTGGCTGATGAATTTGTTGGTCAGATAGGGGGCAATCCCTTCACGCCCGCCTTCGGAACCGTGACCGCTCTCTTTCATGCCGCCAAACGGCAGTTCAGTGGCGATGATGCGGTACTGATTAATGCCAATCATGCCGGCCTCAAGCCCGTCCCCGACGTCAAGTGCGGTCCGCGCGCTGCGGGTAAAGGCGTAGGCAGACAGCGCGTAAGGCAGCCGGTTTGCCTCTTCAAGGCCGTCGGTGATGGTGTCAAACGGACGCATCACGGCGATCGGACCAAACGGCTCCTCGTGCATGATGCGGGCGCTCAGCGGCACGTTGGCCAGTACGGTGGGCTCAAAGAAGAAGCCGGGACGATCGAGGCGTTTCCCGCCGGTCAGCACTACCGCCCCCTGTGCTACCGCGTCGTCGACCAGCGCGGCCATTTTCTCCAGCTGCCGTTCGTTGGCCAGCGGCCCTACCTGAGTGCCCTGCACCATACCGTCACCGATTACCAGTTCCCGGGTGGCCGCCACAAAGCGCCCGACGAAGCGGTCATAAGCACCGCGCTGGATCAGGAAACGCGTTGAGGAGATACAAATCTGCCCGGTGCCGCGGAAGCGGTTTGCCGCACCGTCCGCCGCGGCCGCCTCTATATCGGCATCCTCAAAGACCAGCACCGGCCCGTGACCGCCCAGCTCAAGCGAGATCGGTTTCACACCCGCCGCGGCGCGTTCAGACAGTAAGCGCCCCACAGGAACGGAACCGGTAAAGGCAACCTTGCGGATAATCGGCGAAGCGATAAGTTTTGCTGAAACCTTGTCAGGGACGCCGAACACGATTTGCAGCACGCCTTTCGGCAAACCCGCATCATCCAGGCAGCGCGCCAGCGCCAGCGCCGTTGCCGGGCTCTCTTCGCCGGGTTTGAGGATCACGCTGCAGCCTGCTGCCAGCGCGGCGGAGAGTTTCCTGGCCGGCGTAATGGCCGGGAAGTTCCACGGGGTAAACGCCGCCACCGGGCCAATCGCCTGCCGCTTAACCAGCTGCTGCACACCTGGGCGGTTAGCAGGCACCACGCGGCCATCAATACGACGCGCTTCTTCAGCGAACCATTCAAAGTAGTCCGCCGCGCGCTGGACTTCGTCACGGCTTTCCGCCAGCGGCTTGCCCTCTTCCAGCGTCATCAGCGTTGCAATATGCTCCGCCCGATCGCGCATAAGAGCGGCGGCTTTTTTCATAATGCGTGCACGCTGATCCGGCACGGTGTTACGCCACAGGTTAAAACTGTCGTGGGCGGTCACCAGCGCCTGATTCAGGTCGGTGTGGGTTGCCATTGGCAGGCGGCCGAGGGTTTTGCCGCTTGCCGGATTGATCACCGCCAGGGTGTCACGGTCTTCGGCAGTCAGCCACTGGCCGTTGATGAAAAGATAAAGTGGATCATACTGTTGCGTTTGCATAAGGGCTTCCTCTCAGAATAAATCGGTAATCTCTTACTGGTGAGGAGAAGCTTAAGGGAGATGCGTATTGCTGATAAGATAGCCATCACCCACAACAGCTATGCAAAGAATGCACAGATGCAGTCAGAAAAGTTTGCTGAGTTTTTAGGCGTATTTGTTGATGTCGCCAGGGAGAGCAGTTTCTCCGGCGCAGGCCGTCGGCGCGGGCGCACGCCCTCTTCGGTCGGCCGGCAGATAGACGCGCTGGAATCCTACCTTGAAACGCCGCTGTTCTTACGCTCCACCCGCCACCTGACGCTGACCGATGCCGGCGAAGCGCTGCTGGTCCGCGCGCGGCAGATACTCGATTCTCTGGATGATGCCCGCCAGGAACTGGCCTCGATGAAGGGTGACGTGACCGGCACGCTGCGCGTTGCCTGTTATCCGACGTTTGGTAAGCGCTACGTATTGCCGGTGATGGGGCAACTTGCCCGCCAGTATCCTGACCTGAACGTTGAACTGGACCTGACGGAGCGGATCGCCGACCCGGTAGCGGAGCGGCTTGACGTGGTAATACGCATCGGCGATATGGCAGACAGCACGCTGATTGGTACGCGCATCGCCATACAGACCCGCGTCCTCTGCGCCAGCCCGGCCTACCTTGCCCGCGCCGGCACGCCGGTGGCGCTGAACGAGATTGCCGCTCATCGGCTTATCGACAAGCTGCACGGGGCCGACCTGCTGCGCTGGAGCGATGTGCTCGGCCATCCGGCACGCTGCAGCCATGCTCAGCCCGTTTTCGGCTGCGATGATTTTGAGGCGATGCGCCTTGCCGCCATCGAAGGTCTGGGCATTGCTTACCTGCCCGACTGGGTGGCTGGCCCCGATATTCAGGCCGGTGTACTGACGCAAATCTGCCCGGAATGGTCCGATCGGGCTGCCGCATCAACGGGGATCTATGCGCTGCGCGCGCTGCGAAACCCGCCCGCGCGGGTGAGCATCTTTATGGATGCGCTACGCGCTTATATCGGGCAGCCGTTTAGCTGGTCAACCCGCGAGTAGCGCAGCGGGTGCGACAGCTGACAAAAGGGGGGGAAAGCCTGACGTTTTCCTCGCTATGCGAGACGCCTTCCGGTTTTACGGGTGTCAGTTTCAGGCCGGCTACGTTACACTAACCGCAACCGGAAAATGGCCACCTATAATCACAACTCACGCCATTAAGCCTCTTACATTTCAATGGACTAAGTAAAAACAGCGCATGAACGATACCCCTAAACTCACCGCCCATACCCCGATGATGCAGCAGTATCTGCGCCTGAAAGCGGACCACCCTGAGATCCTGCTGTTTTACCGCATGGGGGACTTTTACGAGCTGTTCTATGATGACGCGAAACGTGCCTCGCAGCTGCTGGAGATCTCGCTGACCAAACGCGGCGCGTCGGCCGGTGAGCCGATCCCGATGGCGGGCGTGCCCTATCATGCGGTGGAGAACTATCTTGCTAAGCTGGTGCAGCTGGGTGAGTCGGTGGCGATCTGTGAGCAGATTGGTGACCCGGCGCTGAGTAAAGGCCCGGTTGAGCGTAAAGTGGTGCGCATCGTGACCCCCGGCACCATCAGCGACGAGGCGCTGCTTAACGAGCGCCAGGACAACCTGCTGGCCGCCATCTGGCAGAGCCCGCGCGGCTTTGGTTTCGCCACGCTGGATATCAGCTCCGGCCGCTTCCGCCTGGCCGAACCGGCCGACCTGGAAACCATGGCCGCCGAGCTGCAGCGCACCAACCCGGCCGAGCTGCTCTATCCGGAAGAGTTTGGCGCCATGTCGCTGATTGAGAACCGCCGCGGGCTGCGCCGCCGCCCGCAGTGGGAGTACGAGCTGGATACCGCCCGCCAGCAGCTGAATCTGCAGTTTGCCACCCGCGACCTGAGCGGCTTTGGCGTTGAGCAGGCGCACCACGCGCTGCGCGCGGCCGGCTGCCTGCTGCAGTACGTGAAGGATACCCAGCGCACCTCGCTGCCGCACATCCGCTCGCTGACCATGGAGCGCCAGCAGGACGGCATCATTATGGACGCCGCCACCCGCCGTAATCTGGAGATCACCCAGAACCTCGCCGGCGGCGTGGAGAACACCCTGGCCGCGGTGCTGGATAAAACCGTTACGCCGATGGGCAGCCGCATGCTCAAGCGCTGGCTGCACCTGCCGCTGCGCAACCCGACCACCATTACCCGCCGCCAGCAGAGCATCAGCGCGCTGCAGAGCTTCAGCGAGGAGCTGTCGCCGCTGCTGCGTCAGGTTGGCGATCTGGAGCGTATTCTGGCGCGCCTGGCGCTGCGCACCGCGCGTCCACGCGATCTGGCGCGCATGCGCCACGCCTTCCAGCAGCTGCCGCAGCTGAACCTGCTGCTGGCCGACGAGCAGACCGAACACCTGCAGGCGCTGCGCGATAAGATGGGCGACTTTGCCGAACTGCGCACGCTGCTGGAGCAGGCGGTGATTGAAGCGCCGCCGGTGCTGGTCCGCGACGGCGGGGTGATTGCCCCCGGCTACAACGCCGAGCTGGACGAGTGGCGGGCGCTGGCCGACGGGGCTACCGACTACCTCGACCGGCTGGAGATCCGCGAGCGCGAAAAGCTCGGGCTGGATACGCTAAAGGTCGGCTTTAACGCCATCCACGGCTACTACATTCAGGTCAGCCGCGGCCAGAGCCACCAGGTGCCGATCCACTACGTGCGCCGCCAGACGCTGAAAAACGCCGAACGCTACATTATTCCGGAGCTGAAAGAGTACGAAGACAAGGTTCTGACCTCGAAAGGCAAGGCGCTGTCGCTGGAGAAGGCGCTGTACGAGCAGCTGCTGGACCTGCTGTTGCCGCATCTGGAAGCGCTGCAGGAGAGCGCCGCCGCGCTGGCCGAGCTGGACGTGCTGAGCAACCTGGCCGAACGCGCCTGGGCGCTGAACTACAGCTGCCCGACGCTGAGCGACGCGCCGGGCATTAAAATCACCGGCGGCCGTCACCCGGTGGTCGAGCAGGTGCTGAAAGAGCCGTTTATCGCCAACCCGCTGTCGCTGTCGCCGCAGCGCCGTATGCTGGTGGTCACCGGGCCGAATATGGGCGGTAAAAGTACCTATATGCGCCAGGCGGCGCTGATCGTGCTGATGGCCTGTATCGGCAGCTTTGTGCCGGCGGAGCAGGCGACGATCGGCCCGGTGGATCGCATCTTCACCCGCGTCGGGGCCGCCGACGACCTCGCCTCCGGCCGCTCAACCTTTATGGTGGAGATGACCGAAACCGCCAATATCCTGCACAACGCCACCGAGCAGAGCCTGGTGCTGATGGATGAGATTGGCCGCGGCACCTCCACCTACGACGGCCTGTCGCTGGCCTGGGCCTGCGCCGAAAGCCTGGCCAACCGCATTAAGGCGATGACGCTGTTTGCCACCCACTACTTTGAGCTGACCACCCTGCCGGACCAGATCGAGGGCGTGGCCAACGTGCATCTCGACGCCGTGGAGCACGGCGACACCATCGCCTTTATGCACAGCGTGCAGGACGGCGCGGCCAGCAAGAGTTACGGTCTGGCCGTGGCGGCGCTGGCCGGGGTGCCAAAAGAGGTGATCAAACGGGCGCGGCACAAGCTTAAAGAGCTGGAGGCGCTCTCCGGTGCCGCCGCAGCCAGTAAAGCGGACGGCTCGCAGCTGCCGCTGCTGGTGGAAGAGACCTCGCCGGCGGTGGAAGCGCTGGAAGCGCTGGATGCCGATTCACTGTCGCCGCGCCAGGCGCTGGAGTGGATCTACCGGCTGAAAGCGCTGGTGTAGCGCGCTATACATAGCATCCTGCAGGCTGTTTCAGGGCGGCGAACGAATCAATCTCCAGTCACAGAGAAAACGCTGTGACTGGGATGCATAAGAGCAGCCAGTGCAGAAGCATTGCCTGAAGGATGGGTGTATGAACAGGCAATAAAAAAAGCGATGACCGGGGTCATCGCTTTTTTTGGCATTACCTTAGACTGATGCAGCGTTACTCGCGAAACAGGGCTTCAATACTCAGCCCCTGTGCCTGCAGGATTTCACGCAGGCGACGCAGGCCTTCAACCTGAATCTGACGAACACGTTCACGGGTCAAACCGATTTCACGACCCACATCCTCCAGCGTTGCCGCTTCATAGCCTAACAGACCGAAACGACGCGCCAGTACTTCGCGCTGCTTGGCGTTCAGTTCGAACAGCCATTTGACGATGCTTTGCTTCATATCATCGTCCTGCGTGGTGTCTTCCGGGCCGTTGTCTTTCTCATCGGCCAGGATGTCCAGCAGCGCTTTTTCAGAATCCCCGCCTAACGGCGTATCAACTGAGGTAATGCGCTCATTGAGGCGCAGCATGCGGCTGACGTCATCAACGGGCTTGTCCAGCTGTTGCGCAATCTCTTCCGCGCTTGGCTCATGATCGAGCTTGTGTGACAGTTCACGTGCGGTACGCAGGTAAACGTTCAGCTCTTTCACGATATGGATCGGCAGGCGAATGGTACGGGTTTGATTCATAATCGCCCGTTCAATCGTCTGACGGATCCACCAGGTGGCATAGGTGGAGAAGCGGAACCCTCTTTCGGGGTCAAACTTCTCTACCGCGCGGATCAGGCCGAGGTTACCTTCTTCAATCAGGTCCAGCAGGGCCAGACCACGATTGCTGTAACGACGGGCAATCTTCACCACCAGGCGCAGGTTGCTTTCAATCATGCGGCGACGTGAAGGTACGTCCCCCCGCAGGGCACGGCGAGCGAAGAAGACTTCTTCTTCAGCCGTTAATAGTGGAGAGTAACCAATCTCTCCCAGATAAAGCTGTGTCGCATCCAGAACGCGTTGCGTTGCACCCTGTGACAACAACTCTTCTTCAGCTAAATCGCTATCACCAGGTTCGTTTCCGACAAGAGCCTTCTCATCAAAAATCTCAGCTCCGTTTTCGTCGAATTCCGCGTCTTCATTTAGATCGTTAACTTTCAGCGTATTCTGGCTCATAAGCGGCTCCTACCCGTGATCCAAGGGCAGAACTGCAAGGTTCTGCCGGACTATCGCTGCGGCAAGTAGCGCAGCGGGTTTACGGATTTCCCCTTGTAACGAATTTCAAAGTGCAGCCTCACCGAACTGGTTCCGGTACTGCCCATGGTGGCGATCTTCTGGCCCGCTTTCACTTCTTGTTGTTCGCGAACCAGCATCGTGTCGTTATGGGCATAGGCACTCAGATAATCATCATTATGTTTGATGATAATCAGATTACCGTAACCGCGCAGGGCATTACCGGCATAAACCACACGACCTGAGGCGGTGGAGACGACGGCCTGACCACGCGACCCCGCGATGTCGATACCTTTGTTGCCTCCTTCGGAAGCAGAGAAGTTATCGATAATCTTACCGTCGGTCGGCCAACGCCAGCTGCCCACCGGGGTGGAGCTGTCCGTTGTACTGCTGACGGTTGGGGCGGTAACCGGTGCTGTTGTCGTTGCAACAGTTGTACCGGACGAAGGCAGCATTTTGCCCCCGCTTGACGTATCTGAATCCTCAGAATACGTAATTACGGGTTGGCGCGCAACAGGTTGCTGAGCGATTTGTGAGCTGACCGGTGGCGGCGTTACCCCACCGGCTTTCGCATCGGCAGTGGTGATCGCGTTACCGCCGGTGATCGGCGTACCTGAGCCGTTAGCCACCTGTAACTGCTGGCCAACGTTGAGCCCGTAAGGCGCGGCGACGTTATTGCGCTGTGCCAGATCGCGGAAATCGTTGCCGGTAATCCACGCAATATAGAACAGAGTATCGCCACGTTTAACGGTATAGGTGTCGCCGCCGTAGCTACCTTTCGGAATATTCCCATACTGGCGATTGTACACAATGCGACCGTTTTCGGTCACCACGTTCTGGGCCGGGGCTGAACTGGCCATGCCGCCGGACGAAGAGGACGACATTGAAGGCGGACGCGCGGGAATAAAACCACCGCCACCGCCGCCACCGCTGTTCGCGCTGCTGATATTGCCACCCGGACTCCCGCCGAGCATGCGGCCGGAATCATTACCGCCAACGGAACTGATGGGGGCCTGCGTATTGTCGCTGGAACAGCCCGCCAGCCAAAATCCAACCACTGTCACCGCTGCAATACGGCGTAACTTAAATCCTGGGCTTCCCGTGCTCATCTATCCCCCATTACGGCAATACTTCTTTTAATGTGTAAACCGCGACACCATCCGGGCCACCGCCCTGATGCGCAAAGTTATCAGATACTAGCAACATCATTCGGAAGCTGCCATGAAACAGTTGTATAGAAATGTCCTGGAACTCAGGCGAGATCACCCTGCACCAGCGGCACAAAACGCACCGCTTCGATGGTTTCAACCTTAAACTCGCCGCCGTGGCGACGAATGCGCTGCAGCACCTGCTGATCTTCACCAACCGGCAGCACCATAATGCCGCCTTCATCCAGCTGGTTGAGCAGCGCCTTAGGTATCTCCGGCGGGGCGGCGGTGACGATGATCGCATCAAAGGGCCCGCGCGACGGCCAGCCCAGCCAGCCGTCGCCGTGGCGGGTGGAGACGTTATGCAGGTCGAGCTGCTTCAGGCGGCGCTTGGCCTGCCACTGCAGCCCTTTAATTCGCTCCACCGAACAGACGTGTTCGACCAGGTGGGCCAGAATCGCGGTCTGGTAGCCGGAACCGGTGCCGATCTCCAGCACCCGCGAAGCCGGGTTCAGCTCCAGCAGCGAGGTCATGCGCGCCACCATATAGGGCTGGGAGATGGTCTGGCCGGAACCGATCGGCAGCGCCATATTCTCCCACGCCTTATGTTCGAAGGCTTCGTCGACAAAGCGCTCGCGCGGCACCTCTTCGATGGCCTTTAACAGCAGCTCATCGTTAAAGCCCTGCTGGCGCAGCAGCAGCAACAGCGACTCGGTGCGGCCACTTACCATTCAGTACCCACCTCCACGTTGCTCAGCCACGCAGCCACCACCTCCTGCGCCGCGTGGGCGGTCAGGTCAACGTGCAGCGCGGTCACCGAGACATAGCCTTCATCCACGGCGGCAAAGTCGGTGCCCGGGCCGGCATCCAGCTTATCGCCCGGCGGGCCAATCCAGTACAGCGTGTGGCCGCGCGGGTCCTCCAGCGGGATCGCCCGATCGCTCGGGTGGCGGCTGCCGCAGCGGGTAACGCGGATGCCTTTGATCTGATCCAGCGGCAGGTCCGGCACATTGATATTGAGGATACGCCCGGTGCGCAGCGGTTCGCGCTGCAGGCCGCGCAGGATCGAACAGGTGACGGCAGCCGCCGTTTCATAGTGCTCAAAGCCGTTCAGCGACACCGCCAGCGCCGGTAGCCCGAGGTGACGCCCCTCCATCGCCGCCGCCACCGTACCGGAGTAGATCACGTCATCGCCGAGGTTGGGCCCGGCGTTGATGCCGGAGACCACGATATCCGGCCGCGGCCGCATCAGCGTATTCACCCCAAGATAGACGCAGTCGGTCGGCGTACCGGCCAGCACCGCCACGTCGCCGTTGGCGTGGGTGAAGGTGCGCAGCGGCGTCTCCAGCGTCAGCGAGTTGGAGGCCCCGCTGCGGTTGCGATCGGGAGCAACAACCTGTACCTCGGCAAATTCGCGCAGCGCCTTTGCCAGCACCTGTATACCCGGCGCGTGGATACCGTCATCGTTACTCAGCAATATGCGCATTAAACACCTAACCTGTTGATTTAAAGATAGCCAAACCGTCGGCGCAGGGGTGCTTGCCCGGCAGGGAAACGCAGAGCGCTTATCTGATGGACACCTGCCGAGGGCGGGTTGATTGCTGCATTTTAGCTGGATGACGCGCCGGGCGGTAGGTGTAAGTTTCTGGTTTTAAACCCGACGCAGGCTGACTGCGCGTTCGCTGCGCAGCTTTGGCGGCCGCGGTCATGTTTCCGCTCACACTCTGCCGGTGGCGGCGCGCAGCTTCACCAGGCCATTTTTGCGACAGGTTTCATTTCTGGTAGTTGTTTTTCTGCGCCCCTGCTCACAAAATAGCTGACAATATTCTCCAGCAGGCCTATGCGATGGCGCTTTTCCGCAATCCCTTTTTTAAAAGCAGTGACCAGGCTACCGAACAGGCTTATGAAGATGGCGTTATCGCGCTGTCGCAGGGCAACTGGTACGAGGCTCACCCTTTGCTGAGCCGGGCGGCCGCGGGCGGCCATATCTCCGCCTATTACAATCTGGCGCTGATCTACGCCGCCGGGCATATCACCCCTTATGATATCGATATCGCTGCCGACTGCTATTACAAGGCGGCGATGGGCGGCCATCCGCAGGCTAACGAGCTGCTGTTTATGCTGGAGGCGGCGGACCGCGCCGGGCTTGGCACCATCCACCTGGCGGAGTTTACCCTGCGCAGCCAGGATGCCGACGGCCTGCCGTTTATGACCCTGCTGGCCGGCTGCCGCTTTTATGCCGCAGTCTGTAAGGCATCCGGGGCGACCAGCCAGGTGATCGAGTATGAACTGGAGGCCGCCAGCAACAGCACGCCGCAGTACGTACGCGATTTTGTCACCCGTACCGGCATCCCATACTCCATTTACGGTGGCGGGCTGGAGCGGGTGAAGGAGGGCACCGCCGCCGATCAGATTATCGACGGGCTGAATCAGCTCTACTACAGCATGGTTAAAGCCGGGTTCCCCGATGAGAAATGCCTGATGGCACGCTGCACCATCGTCGGCTATCTGGTCTCGAAATCGATGTACGGCCACCGGGCGCAGCCGTTGCTGGGGGTAGACCGGTTTTTCGGTGAAGCGCCGCAGGCGGGCATCAACGGCAGGTCCGTCCGATGACGGATCAGATGAAAGATCGTCTGCACCTCGACGGCCAGACGTTTTTGCTGCGCAGCGAGCCGCTGAACAGTTATATCCGGACGCACTGCATTAAGGTGACGCGCGATCTTAACGATACCGTCAGCTGCTGCTGGCGCGGTTACACCGCCGACTGGCAGATCGCCGAGGGCAGGCTGTGGCTCACCGGGCTGCGCGCCGTCATAAAAGATAACGATATTTTGCCGCGGTTTAACTTCAAAACCGGTTTCCCGGTGCTGGCCGACTGGGTCAGCGATGAGGTGGTGTTTTACCAGCGCGATGAGCTGTTTGCCATCAGCTGTACGGTGATTAACGGTACGCTGATAAAGAACCGGTGAACTCAGCTGTTGAGCCAGGCTGAAAGCCCTGCTCCCGGCCAGCAGATGTCACCGCCGACGTGGCCCAGGCGATATCCCTCTCACCGCGAGTGAATGACGGGCAGTAAAAAGGCCTGCATTTTCATGCAGGCCTGATAAACGCATCACCGCGTTGCGCAGAGAGCGGGATTACTCATCCGCCCCGTTAGCATCATCCCCGACCCGCAGCAGCTCGCGCACCACGCTGGTGGCGAAGCTGCCGGCCGGCAGCCAGAAGTTCAGCGCCAGCGTGTGGTCGTCCAGCCACGTCCAGCGCAGGTCGCGCGGCACCACCAGCATGGCGCGGCGGGCGGCGTCGACCTTCTCACGGGTCAGCAGCGCGATTAGCGGCTCCTGACCGGCCAGGCTCTGCTGCTCGCACGCCAGCGCGTCATGCAGCGGGCCGGGTTCACCGCTGCCCGGCAGCGGTGCGGTAATTCGCAGCTCACCGGCGTTAACGCGCTGCTGTAAGCTTTCCAGCTCGGCGGCGTCGGCGACAAACCAGCTGCCGCGGCCGGTCAGCTGCAGCGCGTCGCCCGGCAATACATGGGTTAACCCGCTCTGCTGCGCCAGACGGTCGCTGACCACCTGATTAAACATCGCGCTGCGCGCGGCGGAGAGCAGGAAGCTGCGCTTGTTGCGCTCGCGCACCTGGATCTCATTTGCCGCCCAGCGCTGCGCCATCAGCAGGTTGCTGCCGCCGTGGCCGAAGCGCTGGCTGCCGAAGTAGTTCGGTACGCCGCCGGCGGCGATCTGTAGCAGCCGCCGTTCGGCGGCGTCACGGTCGTCAATCTCACGCAGCACCAGGATGAAAGCGTTGCCCTGCAGCGCGCCGGTGCGCAGCTTGCGGCGGTGGCGCGCGCTCTCCAGCACCTCAACCCCTTCCAGCACGAAGTCGCGCATATCCGGGGTAGTTTTACCCGGCAGGCGCATGCAGAACCACTGCTCGGTTACCGCGTGGCGGTCCTTCATACCGGCAAAGCTGACGTCGCGCGGGTGAATTTTGACAAACTTCGCCAGCGCCTCGGCCACAAAGCGGGTGTTGCAGCCGGTTTTACGGATGCGCACCAGCAGCTGCTCGCCGTCGCCGTCCGGCGCGTAGCCGAGATCTTCCACCACCACAAAATCCTGCGGGCTGGCCTTGAGCACGCCGCTGGCCTGCGGCTGACCGTACAGGTAGCCCTGCTTCGCGAGATCCATTATTCGGCCTTCAGCAGCAGCGCCACGGCTTCACAGGCGATGCCCTCACCGCGGCCGGTGAAGCCCAGCTTCTCGGTGGTGGTCGCCTTGACGTTGACCTGATCCATATGGACGCCGAGATCTTCCGCGATATTGATGCGCATCTGCGGCGAGTGCGGCAGCATCTTTGGTGCCTGGGCGATAATCGTCACGTCGACGTTGCCGACGCGGTAGCCTTTGGCGGCAATCTGGCGCATTGCCTCACGCAGCAGCACGCGGCTGTCCGCGCCTTTGTAGGCGTCGTCGGTGTCCGGGAACAGCTTGCCGATGTCGCCCAGCGCCGCCGCGCCGAGCAGCGCGTCGGTCAGCGCATGCAGCGCCACGTCACCGTCCGAGTGGGCCAGCAGCCCTTTCTCGTAAGGGATACGCACGCCGCCGATAATCAGCGGGCCTGGGCCGCCAAAAGCATGTACGTCAAAACCGTGTCCAATACGCATTAGCGCTCCTGTTGGTCAAATTGGGTCAGATAGAAGGCGGCCAGCGCGAGGTCTTCCGGTCGCGTGACCTTGAGGTTGTCGCTGCGGCCGCTGACGAGTTCGGGACGATAGCCGCAGTACTCGAGCGCGGAGGCCTCATCGGTGATGGTAGCCCCCTCGCTTAGCGCGCGCTGCAGGCAGTTGCGCAGCAGCGCCAGCGGGAACAGCTGCGGGGTCAGCGCGTGCCACAGCGCCTCACGCTCGACGGTGTGATCGATGCTGCCGTCCGCCATGGAACGCTTCATGGTGTCACGCACCGGGGCCGCCAGAATGCCGCCGGTCTGGCTGGTGCTGGTCAGCGCCAGCAGGCGGCTTAAATCGTCCAGGTGCAGGCACGGCCGCGCGGCATCGTGCACCAGCACCCAGTCAGCCCCTGCCGCCGCCTGCAGGCCGCAAAGCACCGAATCGGCGCGCTGGCCGCCGCCGGTGACCACGCTGATGCGCGGGTCACCGGCGGCCGGCAGCGCGGCAAACCAGCGGTCGTCAGGGCTGATGGCGACAATCACCCGGCTGACCGCCGGGTGCGCCAGCAGCGCCGCCAGGCTGTGTTCCAGAATGGTTTTGCCCGCGATGGTGAGATACTGTTTCGGACGCTCGGACTGCATACGGCTGCCGATCCCCGCAGCGGGGACCACGGCAATCACCTGCGGAAAAGAGGCTGGGTTCATCGTTATAGTTACTGGTTAGCTGGTCGGCCCTGCTGCGCGGTTCGTTTACTTTGGTCCGGCACCAGGCGATAGAATACCTCACCGGGTTTAATCATCCCCAGCTCGTTGCGTGCGCGCTCCTCAATCGCCTCCGAACCGCCGTTAAGATCGTCGATTTCGGCAAACAGCTGATCGTTGCGTGCTTTTAGCTTGGCGTTACCGGCCTGTTGCACAGCAACATCACCGTTAACCCGCGTATAGTCGTGTATGCCGTTCTTGCCCAGCCAGAGCGAATATTGCAGCCAGCCAAGAAGTGCAAGTAACAGCAGCGTAAGTTTTCCCATCCCGCCCCCTGAAAAACGGCTCAATCATCCCATAACTTGCGGCACGACTCCACTGTGCCAGCGAAATAGCCGCGCTTTCGCGCCGCAGGCGATAAAACTGCGTTAAAAAACAGCAAAACGGCGTGAATTACCCCGCCACGCGGGTAAAATTTTGTAACGCAGCGATGCACTCTCACACGGAGTGCAGGTAAAATTTAATCGCGCAGCACCGTGCGCTCACACGCAGGGCAGGCCGCTACCAGCCGGTCAGCAGGCTGAACAGCAGCCAGAACAGGCCAAACACCGCCAGCACCGTCACCAGTATGGACCAGAACAGGTGGCCGCGCAGCAGGGTGCAGGCCGCCATACCGGTAAATACCGAAACCGGCAGCAGCGCGAGGAAGAACGGCCAGGTGTAGAGGAACAGAAACAGCGTGTTAGCGCCGTAGAACAGGAAGGGAACGGCCAGCGCCAGCCACCAGGACGCAAATCCGGCCACGCCGCCGGGGAATAACCCGGAGGTCTCCTGGCGTTCGTGTTGTTCTTTACCTGCCAGCATGGGGGTGACGTTATTCATAGCTTTCCCGTTAACGACCATCGGGGAGCGGCCGGTGCCGCCCCCCGCCCGGCTGCCCCTGAAAGCGGCGCAGGCCAGAAATGTCTTAGGGTTTGATAATATCGCGCTGGCGCAGCAGATCTAACAGTTGAACGGTTAAAGTTGTTACCAATTGTTCGCCATCCAGATGAATTTCCGGTCGTTCAGGCGCTTCATACACCGCGTCGATGCCGGTGAAGTTACGCAGCTCACCGGCGCGCGCCTTCTTGTACAGCCCCTTCGGATCGCGCGCTTCACAGGTCGCCAGCGGCGTGTCGACAAACACCTCGACAAAGCGCCCTTCGTCCAGCAGGTCACGCACCATCTGCCGTTCGGCGCGGTGCGGTGAGATAAAGGCGGTCAGCACCACCAGCCCGGCGTCAGCCATCAGCTTCGCCACCTCACCCACCCGGCGGATATTCTCTTTGCGATCGTCATCGCTGAAGCCGAGGTCCCGGCACAGGCCGTGGCGCACGTTGTCACCGTCGAGCAGATAGGTGCTGACGCCGGCACGGTGCAGCGCCTGTTCCAGCGCCCCGGCCACCGTCGATTTACCCGATCCGGAAAGCCCGGTAAACCACAGCACCGCGCCCTGATGGCCGCGCTGCTGTTCCCGCTCCGCACGCGTTACCGCGTGCGAATGCCACACCACGTTGTCGTCGTGTTCGGCCATTACTGACCGCCCAGCAGATCGCGTGCGTTCCAGTGCGGGAAGTGACGACGTACCAGCGCGTTCAGCTCCAGCTCAAAGGCGCTGTAGTTGCCCGCGGCCTGTGCCGTTTCCGCCAGCGGCTGGCGCACCATGCCGGCACCGACGGTGACGTTGCTCAGACGGTCGATCAGGATCAAACCGCCGGTGACCGGGTTCTGCTGATACGGATCCAGCACCACCGGTTCGTCAAAGATCAGATCGACCAGGCCAATGCCGTTCAGCGGCAGTGTGTCCGCCGCGTGCTGCGCGAGGCTGTTAATCTCCACCTGATGCTGAATTTTTTCCACCCGCGCGCGGGTTTTCTTGCCGGCTATCTTAACGTCGAAGCTCTGGCCCGGCGTTAGCGCCTGTTCCGCCATCCACACCACGTCCACCGACGCGCCGCGCACCGCCTGCAGGTCGGCATCGGCGTCCACCAGCAGGTCGCCACGGCTGATGTCGATCTCATCTTTCAGTACCAGGGTAATGGCTTCACCGGCGTGCGCCTGCTGCAGGTCGCCGTCAAAGGTGACGATGCGCGCCACGGAAGATTCGACGCCGGAAGGCAGCACCTTAACGCGCTGGCCGACCTCAATCACCCCGGAGGCCAGCGTACCGGCGTAACCGCGGAAGTCGAGGTTCGGGCGATTCACGTACTGCACCGGGAAGCGCACCGGCTGCTGTTGCGCCTCACGCTGCACCTCAACGGTCTCCAGCACGTCGAGCAGGGTCGGGCCGCTGTACCAGTTCATCGCCGCGCCCGGTGCCGCCACGTTCTCCCCTTCCAGCGCCGACAGCGGCACAAAGCGGATATCAAGGTCGGCAGGCAGCTGGCCGGCGAAGTCCAGATACTCCTGCTTAATCTGCTCAAAACGTTCCTGGCTGTAGTCAACCAGGTCCATTTTGTTCACCGCCACCACCAGGTGCTTAATGCCCAGCAGCGTGGAGATAAAGCTGTGGCGACGGGTCTGATCCAGCACGCCTTTACGCGCGTCGATCAGCAGGATCGCCAGGTCACAGGTTGAGGCACCGGTAGCCATATTACGCGTGTACTGCTCGTGGCCCGGGGTGTCGGCTATGATGAACTTGCGCTTCTCGGTAGAGAAGTAGCGGTAGGCCACGTCAATGGTGATGCCCTGCTCGCGTTCGGCCTGCAGGCCGTCGACCAGCAGCGCCAGATCAAGCTTCTCGCCCTGGGTGCCGTGGCGCTTGCTGTCGTTATGCAGCGTCGAGAGCTGGTCTTCATAGATCTGCCGCGTGTCGTGCAACAGGCGGCCAATCAGCGTGCTTTTACCGTCATCGACGCTGCCGCAGGTGAGGAACCGCAGCAGGCTCTTGTGCTGCTGCGCGTGCAGCCAGGCTTCCACGCCGCCCTGGTCAGCGATCTGTTGTGCAATAATGGTGTTCATGACGGCTCCTTAGAAATAACCCTGGCGTTTCTTCAGCTCCATGGAGCCGGCCTGATCGCGGTCAATCATCCGCCCCTGGCGCTCGCTGGTGGTGGAAACCAGCATCTCTTCAATGATCTCCGGCAGCGTGCCGGCTTCCGACTCAACGGCACCGGTCAGCGGCCAGCAGCCGAGGGTGCGGAAGCGCACCTTACGCTGTTCGATCTTCTCGCCCGGCTGCAGGTCGATGCGATCGTCATCGATCATCATCAGCATGCCGTCACGCTCCAGCACCGGACGCTCGGCGGCCAGGTAGAGCGGAACAATCTCGATGTTTTCCAGGAAGATATACTGCCAGATATCCAGCTCGGTCCAGTTGGAGAGCGGGAACACGCGGATGCTTTCGCCTTTGTTGATCTGGCCGTTGTAGTTGTGCCACAGCTCCGGGCGCTGGTTTTTCGGGTCCCAGCGGTGGAAACGGTCGCGGAACGAGTAAATACGCTCTTTGGCGCGCGACTTCTCTTCGTCGCGGCGGGCACCGCCGAAGGCGGCGTCAAAGCCGTACTTGTCCAGCGCCTGCTTGAGACCTTCGGTCTTCATAATGTCGGTGTGCTTGGCGCTGCCGTGGACGAACGGGTTAATGCCCATCGCCACCCCTTCCGGGTTACGGTGGATCAGCAGCTCGGCACCGATGTTCTTCACCGTGCGGTCGCGGAATTCGTACATCTCGCGGAATTTCCAGCCGGTATCAACGTGCAGCAGCGGGAACGGCAGCGTGCCCGGGTAAAAGGCCTTGCGCGCCAGGTGCAGCATCACCGAGGAGTCTTTACCGATGGAATACATCATCACCGGGTTGGAGAACTCTGCCGCCACTTCGCGGATAATATGGATACTCTCCGCCTCCAGTTGACGCAGATGAGTCAGTCGTTTTTGATCCATAACACCTTTTTCCTCAAGCCAAATTCACAACGGCGGACTCGCGTCCGGCCTGCTGTGCAGAATGTTGATACCACGCCAGCTGCTGATGCAGCTTCACCACTTCGCCAATCACCAGCAACGACGGGGTAGGAGCCTCAGCGGCCAGCGTTTCCAGCTGTTCCAGGGTGCCGGTCAGCACCTGCTGATCCTGACGGGTGCCGCGACCGATCACCGCCACCGGGGTCTGCGGATCGCGGCCGTGAGCAATCAGTTCGCGGGAGATATCCCCGGCTTTGGCGCTGCCCATATAGATCGCCAGCGTCTGGCGGGCGCGGGCCAGCGACGGCCAGTCGGTGCCGGCACCGTCGGCGCGGCACTGGCCGGTAATAAACAGCACGCTCTGCGCGTAGTCACGGTGGGTCAGCGGAATGCCGGCGTAAGCGGTCGCCCCGGCGGCAGCGGTCACGCCCGGCACCACCTGGAACGGAATGCCGGCCGCCTTCGCCGCCTGCAGCTCTTCACCGCCGCGGCCAAAGATAAAGGGATCGCCGCCCTTCAGGCGCACCACGCGCTTGCCCTCCAGGGCCAGCTTCACCAGCAGGGCATTGGTCTGCTCCTGCGACAGCACGTGTTCGCTGGCGCGCTTGCCCACGCAGATGCGGTCGGCGTCGCGGCGCACCAGGTCCAGCACTTCCGGGCTGACCAGATGGTCATACAGCACCACGTCGGCCAGCTGCATCACCTGCAGCCCGCGCAGGGTCAGCAGCCCGCTGTCGCCCGGCCCGGCACCGACGAGGATAATCTCTCCCTGCCGGGCTTCCGGTTCGCTGAGCTGCTGGTCGAGGGTCGCTTTCGCACCGCTAATGTTGCCGGAGCCGACCTGGCTGGCAAACAGGCCGTTAAAGGCCTTCTCCCAGAAGCGGCGGCGGTCGGACATTTTGCTGAAGCGGTCTTTGACTTTTTCCCGCCACTGACCGGCGATTTCCGCCATCTGCCCGAGGTTAGCGGGCAGCAGCGTTTCAATCTTCTCACGCAGCAGCCGCGCCAGCACCGGCGCGGTACCGCTGGAGGAGATCGCCACCACCAGCGGGGAGCGATCGACGATAGACGGGAAGATAAAGGAGCATTTCGGCTGATCATCGACCACGTTGGCCAGCAGGTAGCGATCGGTGGCATCCTGGAATACCTGGCCGTTCAGCTCGCCGTCGTCGGTGGCGGCAATCACCAGAAACACCCGGTCCAGCTGGCTGGCCTGGTAATCCGTTGCCAGCCATGCGATCTGCTGGTCAGCGTGCAGTTCAGCCAGCTCCTCGCACAGCTCGCGGGAGACCACCTGCACGCGCGCGCCGGCGCGACGCAGCAGCTCGATTTTGCGCGCAGCCACGTCGCCGCCACCCACCACCAGCACCGGTTTGTCTCTGATCTGAGCAAAGAGGGGAAGATATTCCACGAGGACCTTATCAATAATCACATAACGTTAACGGGACTATACGTTCCCACATTAAGTCTTATGAAATTACTATTTGGAATGAGTAGTTACCGAATGGAATAACGACCTGGTAAAGCAGCGAACAAAATGTGCTTAACGGATGATATTTCGGGCCTTTCGCCGCAAATGAAATTATGCAACCGTCCTCACACTTTCATACCGTGGTGACCAAATATTTTGCCTCGTTCGTCACGGGATGACGACTCAGGAATTCCGCTGCTCTCACGGCTTCGTGACGGCCTGTTGGTGATGCCGACCGGCCTGGGCCAGCCTGGCGGCCACTCTGCCGCGGGTGGTGCGCCGGCACTTCCCGCCGCCCTGCACAACCGGGCGCAACGTGATAACCTGAGCGGCATCGATCGCTCACCCGGGCACATCCCCCGCCGCCCCCATGACTGCGTGGCGGCGCTGCTGTTGCGGGTCCGCGAACTGACTACCCCCTGATAACGGAGTTCTGCATGTATATTGTGTTCCTGACCTACACCCGCCCGATGGAAGACGTGGAAGCGCTGCTGGAGCCGCACATTGAGTGGATTAACCGCTACTTTAAAGCCGGCGCCTTTATCAGCGCCGGGCGTAAAGATCCGCGCGATGGCGGCATGGTGATGGTGAGGGAGATGGACAGGAAACAGCTGGATCAGATCCTGGCGGAAGATCCGTTCCAGGCGGTGGCGCGCTACGACGTTACCAAAGTGAATATCACCCGCTCGGCGGATAAATTCAGCGGCCTGACCGGGATTTAATCGCAGGCCAGATAACGTTCGGTAATCCCCACCCACAGCGCCGCGCCGGGCACGATATTGGCATCGTTAAAGTCGTAGTGGCCGTTGTGCACCGGTACGCCGTTGGCCCCCTCGGTGCCGTTACCGATGTTGATATAGCACCCGTTAGGGTGCTGCTCCAGCATCCAGGCAAAGTCCTCGCTGGCCATCACCTGCACCCCGTCGTGGCATTTCGCTGCGCCAAACAGCTCAGTCCCTACCTGGCGGGCAAAGTCGGTCGCCTCCGCAGCGTTGATCAGCACCGGGCTGCCGGCGATGTGGCGCAGCTGCGCCGTGGCGCCGTAAGCCTGCGCGGTCGCGGTGGCAATCGTCCCAATCCTTTCCAGCACCTGCTGGCGCGCGGCCTTATCCAGCGTACGCACCGTCAGCTTCAGGCAGCCGCTGCCGGGGATCACGTTCGCGGTATCGCCCGCCTGCAGGCTGCCGATGGTGACCACCGCCGGGGCGAAGGGGTCGACGTTGCGTGCGACGATCGACTGCAGCGCCAGCACGATATGCGCGCATACCAGCACCGTGTCGGTGGCCTTATGCGGAAACGCCCCGTGGCCGCCCACTCCGTTAACGTCAATCTCAATCGTATCGCCGGAGGCCATGGTAACGCCCTGGCGGAAGTAAAACTCCCCGGCGGCCAGCCCCGGCAGGTTATGCATGGCAAACAGCATATCGCAGGGGTAGTTGTCGAACAGCCCCTCGTCAATCATCCGGCTGCCGCCGCACAACAGCTCTTCGGCAGGCTGGAAAATCAGGTTCAGCGTGCCGTTGAAGTTGCGCGTCGTCGCCAGATAGCGCGCCGCGCACAGCAGCATGGTGGTGTGGCCGTCATGGCCGCACATGTGCGACACGCCGGGATGCAGGCTGCTCCACGGCAGGCCGCTCTCCTCGACAATCGGCAGCGCATCCATTTCGGCGCGAATGCCGAGTACCCTGCTGCTTTTGCCCATTTTAAGAGTGGCGACCAGCCCGGTGCCGGCGATACCGCGCTGCACCTGATAACCCCACTCTTGCAGCCGCTCCGCAACCAGCTCGCTGGTGCGGTGTTCGTTAAAGCCGGTTTCCGGGTGTTGGTGGATAGCGTGGCGGACGCGGGTGAACTCGGCTTCCAGCGCGCCAACGCCTTGCAGAATGTGGTCAAACATGAAGTCCTTCTCCCTGCTGGTGGCCCCCGCGGAGGGGGAGAGATGGCCGGCCCGGCGTGCTGAGCCCGCCGACTATCCCTCCTAATCTAAGCCAGCCAGCGGCTGCGGGACATTCGTAAAAATACGATAAAAAAAGCCGCCCCCGGCAAACCAGGGGCGGCTTCATGGTACAACGGGCAGAGCAGCGGTTACTCGTGCAGACCGCACTCGCGTTTCAGGCCAAAGAAGCGCGTCTCTTCTTCTGCCATGCCCGGCTCCCATTTACGGGTGGTGTGGGTGTCGCCCACCGACAGGTAGCCCTGCTCCCGCAGCGGGTGATAGACGAGGCCGTGCTGCTGCAGGTACTGATAGACCTGACGGTTGTCCCAGTCGATGATCGGCAACAGCTTGAACACGCCCTTCTTAATCGCCAGCACCGGCAGATGCGCCCGGCTGCCGGACTGATCGCGGCGCAGGCCGGCAAACCAGGTCTGCGCGTTCAGCGTCTGCAGCGCGCGGTTCATCGGCTCGACCTTATTGATCTGGTTATAGCGCTCAATGCCCTCAACGCCCTGCTCCCACAGCTTGCCGTAGCGCGCTTCCTGCCACGCCGCGCTCTGTGCGGCGCGGAACACCTGCAGGTTGAGATCCAGCTTCTCCGTCAGCTCATCAATGAACTGGTAGGTTTCCGGGAACAGATAGCCGGTATCGGTGAGGATCACCGGGATGCCCGGCTTCTGCCGGTTAACCAGGTGCAGGCTCACCGCCGCCTGAATGCCGAAGCTGGAGGTGAGCACCGCCTCACCGGGCAGGTTCTCCAGCCCCCAGATCACGCGATCCTCAGCGGAGAGCTTATCCAGCCGGTTGTTAATTTCGGCGAGCGCCATCACCTGCTCAACCTTCGGTAGTGCCTTCAGTGCGTTGAGATCGAGAACTGCCATATCACGCCTCTTTGACTTCCCAGAAATCCCGTGCCGGGTCGAGCACCGGAGCGATAATGCCGCTACGGATGGTGAAATCACCGAAGCCTTCATCGGCTTCGCGCTCGTTTGCCCAGCGACCAATCAGTTCATCAAGGGTAGCAAGGATCTGCTCTTCGTTGATGTTTTCGCGGTACATGCGCGGAATGCGCGTGCCCATGCGGTTGCCGCCCAGATGCAGGTTGTAACGCCCCGGGGCCTTGCCCACCAGGCCCACTTCAGCCAGCAGCGCACGTCCGCAGCCGTTCGGGCAGCCGGTCACGCGCAGCACGATGTGCTCATCGCCGACGCCGTGGCCGTTCATGATCCCCTCAACGCGGGTGACGAACTCCGGCAGGAAGCGTTCGGCTTCGGCCATCGCCAGCGGGCAGGTCGGGAAGGCCACGCAGGCCATCGAGTTTTCACGCTGATGGCTGACGCTCTCCATCAGGCTGTGGGCGACCGCGATCTGCTCAATACGATCTTTTTCAGCTTCCGGTACGCCGGCGACGATAATGTTCTGGTTGGCGGTCAGGCGGAAATCGCCCTGGTGCACGCGGGCGATCTCGGCGATGCCGCTCTTCAGCGGACGGCCCGGATAGTCCATCAGGCGGCCGTTTTCCACGAACAGCGTCAGGTGCCACTTGTTGTCGATGCCCTTCACCCAGCCGAAGCGGTCGCCGCGGGTGGTGAACGCATACGGGCGCGTCGCCTCAAGGGTAATGCCGGCGCGGCGCTCAACTTCGGCCTTAAAGACCTCCGGACCCACGCGCTCCATGGTGTATTTGGTTTTGGCGTTTTTACGATCGGTACGGTTGCCCCAGTCGCGCTGGACGGTGACTACCGCCGCCGCCACGTCGAGCACCTTCTCCACCGGCAGATAGCCCAGTTCGGTGGCGGTGCGCGCGTAGGTAGCCTTGTTACCGTGGTCGATAGACAGTCCGCCGCCCACCAGCAGGTTAAAGCCGATCAGTTTGCCATTCTCAGCAATCGCCACAAAGTTCAGGTCGTTGGCGTGCAGGTCAACGTCATTGTGCGGCGGCACCACCACGGTGGTTTTAAACTTACGCGGCAGATAGGTTTCACCGAGGATCGGTTCGACGTCGGTGGTCGCCACCTTCTCCTGATCCAGCCACACTTCCGCATAGGCGCGGGTCTGCGGCAGCAGGTGCTCAGAGAGCTTTTTCGCCCATTCGTAGGCTTCCTGATGCAGTTCAGACTCCACCGGGTTGGAGCTGCAAAGCACGTTACGGTTAACGTCGTTGGCGGTGGCCAGCGCGTCCAGCCCGACTTCGTGCAGCATCTGGTGCGCCGGCTTCACGTTGCCCTTCAGGATGCCGTGGAACTGGAAGGTCTGACGGTTGGTCAGGCGCACGCTGCCGTAAATGGTGTTATCGGTGGCGAACTTCTCAATCGCCAGCCACTGGGTCGGGGTGATGATGCCGCCCGGCAGGCGGCAGCGCAGCATCATCGCGTGACGCGCGTCCAGCTTCTGCTCCACGCGCTCGGCGCGGATGTCGCGGTCATCCTGCTGGTACATTCCGTGGAACCGGATCAGCAGGAAGTTATCGCCGTTAAAACCGCCGGTCAGGCCGTCGTTTAAGTCCTCGGCAATGCCGCCGCGCAGATAGTTGCTCTGTTTTTTCAGGCGCTCGGCGTCAACCAGCTTGCCTTCGACCACCAGCGGGCCCGGGTATTTGATATCGCTCATTAGTACACATCTCGCTGATAGCGGCGCTCAACGCGCAGCTCGCTTAAGAATTCATCTGCCGATTCGGTGTCCATCGCACCGTATTCGGCCACCACGTCCAGTAACGCCTGCTCAACGTCTTTCGCCATGCGGTTAGCATCGCCACACACGTAAATGTGCGCGCCCTCCTGCAGCCAGCGCCACACTTCGGCCCCTCTGGCGCGGATCTTATCCTGCACGTAAACCTTGTGTTTCTGGTCACGAGACCAGGCCAGATCGATATTGGTCAGCAGGCCGTCTTTGACATAACGCTGCCACTCCACCTGATAGAGGAAATCCTCGGTGAAGTGCGGATTGCCGAAGAACAGCCAGTTCCTGCCGGCCGCGCCTTCGGCGTCGCGCTGCTGCATAAAGGAACGGAACGGCGCGATGCCGGTGCCCGGACCAATCATAATCACCGGCGTTTCCGGGTTGGCCGGCAGGCGGAAGTTGTCGTTGTGCTCGATAAACACGCGGATTTCAGCGTCCTCTTCCAGCCGGTCAGCGAGGAAGCTGGAGGCACCGCCGGCGCGCGCACGGCCTTCAATCTCGTAGCGTACCGCGCCGACGGTAATGTGCACCTCGGTCTCGTTCTCGGCCTGTGAAGAGGCGATCGAGTAAAGGCGCGGGGTCAGCGGACGCAGCAGGCCGGTCAGCTGTTCGGCGTTCAGTTCGGTCGGCGCATAGCGCACCATATCGACGATCGGCGTGGTCTGCGCATAGTGCTGCTGCTGCGCTTTCTCCGCGGTCTGCGCCAGCAGCACCTCGTTACGCGACAGCTTTGCGTACTGCTCGACAATCTGCGGCGTGTTCACCGTCAGCTCATAGTGTTTCTGCAGCGCTTCGGCCAGCGGCAGCGTCTGGCCATGCACCCCGACCGGCTCGTCGCCCTTCAGCCACAGCAGGCCGAGCAGCTCCTGCACCAGCTGTGGATCGTTCTCAAACCACACGCCCAGCGCATCGCCCGGCTGATAGCGCAGACCGGAATCGCCGAGGTCGATTTCAATATGGCGCACGTCTTTATCGGAGTCCCGGCCGGTGATCTTCTGATTAACCGCTAAGCTGGCGGTCAGCGGTGCCTCTTTGCTGTACGGGCTGCTGTGGATTTCGTTAACGCTGCCGCTGGTGGCGACAGCCAGCTGTGCCGCGCCGGCGTCCGGCACCCGCGCCTTGAGAATATCGGTCAGCTGTTTGCGCCAGGCTTCTGCCTGCGCCGCATAGTCGACGTCCGCATCCACGCGATCGGCCAGCCGCTCTGCGCCCAGCTCCGCCAGTTTGCTGTCGAAATCTTTCCCTGCCTGGCAGAAGAACTCGTAGGAGGTATCGCCAAGGCCGAACACCGCAAAGGCGTTACCGTCAAGCTTCGGCGCTTTCTTCGACATCAGGAACTTATGTAACGCCACCGCTTCTTCCGGCGCTTCCCCTTCTCCCTGGGTGGAGGTCACCACCACCAGCAGTTTCTCCTGGGCGATCTGCTTGAACTTGTAGTCACCGGCGTTCACCAGGTTAACGTTCAGCTTCACCGCCAGCAGATCGTCACGCAGCTGTTCCGCCAGGCGACGGGCGTTGCCGGTCTGCGAGGCGGAGAGGATGGTCACGGCGGGGATTTCAGCGGCCGCCGGTGCCGGCGCGATCGCCGCACCAGGGGCCTGATTGACCATGCCCCAGAAAAACCCGGACAGCCAGGCCAGCTGGGTTGGAGAATAATCACCGGTGGCGGCCTGCAGGCGGGCAAGCTGCTCCGGGTTTAACGGAAGCATGTTGGATGTCATTGCGTCGAAAATTCCACAGTCGAAGGTCTATAGGGGACAGGTTAAGGCCTGGTATAATAACCCTTAAATAAAGGTTGGAAATAATTAATAACCAAAATGACTAAGTGGTTTTTCGGGTAAGCGATAACACCAAAACAGGTTGATTAACCCTATATTTTTCATAAACTTAAAATCTGCATTTTCCGTTTACACTTTCACTTATTGGCATCCGCCGCTAAACGGGTGCGAAAAAAGCCGTTTTCCGGTATCCTGCCGCGGTTTTCCCGCTAAAAGACTGAGACTGCTATCATGGCCACCACGCTGTTTAAAGATTTTCAATTCGAAGCCGCCCACCACCTGCCGAACGTGCCGGCCGGGCACAAATGCGGCCGCCTGCACGGCCACTCCTTTATGGTGCGGCTGGAAATTACCGGCGAAGTGGACGCGCATACCGGCTGGGTAATGGACTTCTCCGAGATCAAAGCGGCTTTTAAGCCGGTCTACGATCGTCTGGATCACTACAACCTGAACGACATCCCGGGCCTTGAGAACCCGACCAGCGAAGTGCTGGCCGCCTGGATCTGGCAGCAGATGAAACCTGTGCTGCCCCTGCTGAGCGCGGTAATGGTCAAAGAGACCTGCACGGCGGGTTGCGTTTATCGCGGGTAAGTAATGCAGCAGTACAAAAAATAGTCATTGCACACTCCCTGTTTATTTGCGAAAATTTCGAATAAATGCTTTCAGGAACAGGCAATGACCACATTACAGAACAAGCTGCCTTCACAACATGAAGCCGAGCTAGCAAAACTTTGCAGCCGCGAACTTTCTGCCATCCTCGAAACGCGCGCTGAGACTCAGCAGGTCTCCGTGACTGATAAACGTGGCCAGGTCCATAATGTTCGTATTCCGGTCAACGCACTCCGTTTGCTGGTAGATGTGCTGACAGAGCTGGGTGAAGGTAACGCTGTTCGGCTGGTCCCGGTTGGTGCTGAGATGACCACTCAGGAAGCCGCTGATATGCTTAATATTTCCCGTCCGACACTGATTCGCCTTCTGGACTCGGCCGAGCTGCCTTATCATCGCACTGGCAACCGCCGAAAAATTCGCTTTTCCGATGTACTGGCTTACCGGGATCGGCTCAAAAATGCCCGCCTTGATGCACTGGATCAACTGGGGGCAATCGATCAGCAACTCGGAATGGGATACGAATGAGCGCGGGTTATGCCGTAGTACTTGATGCCTGCGTTCTTTATCCGGCACCGTTACGCAGTTTCCTCATGTACCTCGCTGCCGGAGGACAGTTCCGGGCGCACTGGACAGAAGATATCCATGAAGAGTGGATCAGGAACCTGTTACTGAATCGTAAAGAGTTAGCCAGACCTCAATTAGAGCGTGTCAGGGCATTGATGGACAGACATGCTCCCGACGCACGGGTAACCGGATATCGTGAATTAATTGATTCCATTACCGGGCTGCCCGACAAAGACGACCGACATGTTGTGGCTGCAGCGATAGTCGCTCAGGCAGCAGAAATTTGACATTCAATCTGAAGGATTTTCCGGATGAGGTTCTAACCAGATGGAATTTGCGTGCAATCCACCCCGACAGTTTCATCACCAGCCTGAGCGATTTGGATATTACCCTCGTACTGGAGGCAGCCCGACGCCAACGGGCCAGCCTGAAATCTCCACCTTTTAGCGCTGACGAATTTCTCGATTGCCTGCTGCGCCAGCAGTTACCAGAGACCGTATCGCGACTGCGTCCACTTAGCGGTCTGATCTAAAGAAGCTCTGATGCTAAAACTATGCTTTTACAGGCTGGAATCGCTAACAGACTGATTGATTCTCAGGTTTACCCCGCTTTACTTTCCTGTCATCTCCCTGTCATTCCCCCCCACTACATTGTTGGCTCACTCATTAAAGATCAAGAGAATCAACGATGAAGCTGTCAAGCAAACTGTCTGTTCTTGCCCTGGTTTTTTCAGCCTGCGCCCAGGCCAGTACCATTAATATCCTCGACTTTCCGCAGCCGGAAAATAACCCGGAAGAGTTCTACGCCCTGACCGAGATCCCGGCCGGCGGCATTATCAAGTATGAAACCGACGCCAGAACCGGCTTTATTATCGCCGACCGTTTCCAGTCGATGCCGGTAGCCTACCCGGCCAACTACGGCTCACTGACCCAGTCGCTGGGCGGTGACAACGATCCGCTGGACGTTGTCTTCTACACCCGCGCGCCGATGGCCCCCGGTACGCTGATCAAACTGCGCCCGATCGGCGTGCTGAAAATGATCGACGGCGGCGAGTCCGACGATAAGATCGTCGCGGTGCCGGCCAGCAAGATCGACCCGACCTACGATGACATTAAATCGATGGCCGACCTGCCTAAACTGGAACAGCAGCGCCTGGAAGCCTTCTTCCGCGTCTACAAGCAGCTGCCGGAAGGCCGCAAGAAGGTCGAGCTGAACGGCTTCGGTGATGCCGCCGCCGCCAAAACCGAAATCAAAGCGGCCTATGACGCTTACAAAGCGAAAGCCGCTCAGTAAGGCAACAGGTGCGGGTGGTGACGGGCTGCCCGTACTCTATGAAAGACTTATCAAACATCCAAAAAAGAAGCTCCCTTAATAATCGATGAAAAAATATTTCTTCGGGTAGGGATTAATTTTATAAAATTAGATACAACCATCTTCGTTAACTTCACTCAATATTAATTCAAGTAAGCTTCGAGCACACTCCTTAGCATGCCTAGTTATAATATCGAGAGCACTTGTAAAAAGGAAAGTTCCATTGGTTACTTCCCCAATAGCAAAAATACTAGAATTTATAACACCTGAATCACTTATAATTCTATAACTTGACCTGCAAACATTTAAACCACCTAAATAGTTCCTCGATATTACTTTACCTTCGAGCAACCTTGAAAACAAAACCGAATCACAATCATCTAAATACCTAGGACTTCCAGTTGCATACAAAATTTTATCTAAATAACTACCACCATCATGAAAACACATTCCACTTTTAAAAAATATACTTGGATTTATTTCACCATGAACATAACTGAGTTGCCCCGATTTAATATAATCTAAAATCTTTAATGCATTTACTCTAGGTATAGATACTCTCATTGACATTGCATTCGAAAAATAACTTGCTAAAAATAGTTCTTTGTCTTTTTTTGAAAACATACTCCATATAAGATCTATACAATCATTGGTATCGTAAAGAATCGCCTGCCAGGCGCGTGGGCCACTAGATAAATTAATTTCCCGCTGAAGAAATGAAGCTAGTGAACTTATGGGTTTGAAATTAATTGGCAGATCGTCACCATCCTGAGTTTTTTTTGTTTTCTTGTAATTATCAATCTCTTTATTATATAGATCATGCAATATTTTAAAATCCATAACATTAAAATTTGAGGATATAAAACTTCGATTCAAATACAAATTTTTGTAACGTTTTTGTGTTCCTCTCACAAAGGGAAAATTACCTGATCTAGAAAATAGAGTAATTTTCCCTCTATGCCCTGACTCAATTAGGCTAATTACTGAATCGATGGCACTAAGCCTTGACCCCACGATCCCAACATTATCATAAGGCATAATTTTTTTAGGTAAAAACTTAGTTGGGAAAGGAGTAGTCATAAAATCACCATCCTTTGAATAATCTTTTCCTTTCCCATTGAGATTACCACAGGCAAGAATTATCTTATTTGCATAAACCTCCTCACCATCACTCAAGGAAATAACAAACTCATGCTCATCTAACTTATCGATACTTACCGCCTCACCTTTTATTTTTTTTATTTCAAAGCCAGAATAGTGAGCATGCTTGCATATTTTCTCAAAAGCATCCTTCATATATATTCCAAAAAGCGCTCGTGGCAAGTAACTATCTCTCTTCACCTTTAAATTAGCAAAATCAACTCTCCACTTATTCTCACAGCACACTAACCATTTGTAGAAGTCCCCCGGACTATCTCTGAAAATCGTAATATTTTCAGCTTTGGTATTTAGAATATTTGATTCAATATCATTTCTATATGCATTACCGGGGCCTATTTCTTCTGATTTTTCTATTACTAAAAAACAGATGGCCAATGGTTCGGTATTATTACACTCCTTTATAAAATTATCTATAAAAGAAACACAAGATGCCCCACCACCAACGATAGCAATATTTAAAGACATAGCAAATCCCTTTTAGATTTAAAACACCTACTCAATTAATCTCGAATGGAAATTCCTTTTCTACTCTATCTAATTCAACATCACCAACCAGCTTAATAAGATAGAAAATCCCTTTATGCAGTTTAAATACAATCAACTCCGTTATAATTATTATTTCCTTTTGCCAAAAATGAGATTGATTAGTAGAAATTGTTATTTGTTTGACATGATCAACAAACTTTTTCACCTTCCCTCCACTTACAATTTCAACTTCCCCTGAACTCAGTGCCTTTTCAAAAAAATTGGTTCTCGTTGTACCACACAAATATATTTTCTTAGCTGAATGAAAAATATTAATAAATCCACCCGCACCCGTTACCTCTCCTCCAAAAGAGCTAGCATTGACATTCCCATACTTATCTATTTCAGCGAAGCCCAGAAATGCAACATCGATTCCACCGCCATTATAAAAGCTAAATAAATCAGACTGTTGAATGCATGCGCTAAAATTTTCTGACTCACCAAATGACATGCCTGTTTTGGGAGTCCCATTTATGACTCCTGATTCAATAGAGGAATGAAACTTTTGATTACTTTTAGCGATCCTCTCTCCTATAAGAGCCGGTAGTCCTATGCCAAAGTTCACATAAGACCAATCTTCTATTGGCTCTGCACAAGCATATTTAATAATAACCTCCTTTTCGATTCTGATGTTATCAAAATCATCATAAAATGTATAATTAGCGGAACCATAACTTGGGAAGTGTTTATTTTTTGATATCACAACATAATCAACTAAGTGCCCTGGGATATCTACTTTTTGAGCTGGTAAAATGTCCACCACACTCTCGACCTGAAAAGCAATTATACCTCCACTATTTCGAACTGCCATTGCTTGCAATAGTGCATCATGCAGAGCCGCCTCGCCAGACATTGATATATTTCCGTTCATATCTGAGACAGTTCCTCTGAGCATAGCAAAATCGGCTCCTACGCTAGGAAAATAAAGCATATCCTTACCCATGATGTTAACAACGCTTACCAATGTATTTCCTTCAATTACAAGATTACCACCATCAACTCTAGGGTCTACAAAGGAATGCAACCCTACTGAAGTAATATGGCCATCCAGTCCACTTGCTATATCCCTAAAAAGATGACTAATAACTCCCAGAGGCCAATTATGCGCTTCAATCCTCCCACTCAGCCCAAGTTTAGCTAGTGAAGGGCAATAACCCCAGAATCCACCAATAGCTCTTTTTACTAGAAATTCATTAGCAATCACATCTAATCCTTTCCCTTTTTTATCACCTGAACCAGATCCGAAAAACAATGTTAATCCTAGTGGATGCCTTTCCTCTGAAAACCGATTGGCTAGAGCATCTGTTAATTCATCGGGATGACCACAACAGCCAAACCCTCCAGGGATTACAACCGACTTATCTTTAATCAAACTTACCACATCTCTAGCTGTTGTTATTTTCACATTATCCCTTGCAGTTGTTTTACGGGTTTATATCTCGATGCCAAAATTAAGCATCCTTTCTTGGATTCCATACTATGACAAGTGCCAGGAGAACGCAGAATAAATGAACCCGGAAGAAAGGTTTTATTGTTTTCAATATAATCACCTTTTAATACCAGCACAGTCTCATAGCCAGTATGTAAGTGTTTAGGTACGAACGCATTTGGTCCATAG
This sequence comes from Erwinia sp. Leaf53, assembly GCF_001422605.1. NCBI lineage: Bacteria > Pseudomonadati > Pseudomonadota > Gammaproteobacteria > Enterobacterales > Erwiniaceae > Erwinia > Erwinia sp. Leaf53. The sequence goes on along the minus strand of NZ_LMLK01000001.1, from coordinate 544,610 downwards.
CGAATGAATGCCATATCTGCACCGTGAGGATCGTTGACAGTCTCATCAAATAAAACAGCTATTTCTACATTTTTTCTAAGTCCTTTTTGGTAAGTGGAAAATTCAATCCATTCAGGTAATTCAAAATCCTCACCGAAAGAAATATTCATTACTAAGTCATATGCCTCAGATTGATAAATTAATGTCACAGTATTTTACCCTCTCATCACAGAAAACTTATTTGATATATGTAAAAATAATCAGTTAGCCCTAAGCCTAATTGCTAAAACAACTCAATCGATTGATTTCTCGGCTGATAAGTTGACAAGCAAATGGTATAAGCAACAACATCTAGACTCGTATATTATTATAGCAAAACTGGAATTAAAATAGATTTTCATCCAAATAAAACCAGCTTGCTATACTTAAAGTCAAAATGGATAATTTATTTATCTATTGAAGTAATGTAAGCCGTTAATTAATTTCGCCACCAATCCAAACCGTGCCAGTAGTGCGGCCAGCGCTGCTCTTTACCTGAGTTATTTACCAGAGTGGCGAGAATCACCAGCGCAACACTGCCTAACAGAACCGGCGTCAGCAGGAAAGACCAGTTCATCACCTGCTGTCCGGCAAGAATGATCACGATCGGGTTGGCGCCGGCAGGGGGATGAACGGTTCGCGTAACCTGCATCAGCAAGATAGCCAGACCGACTGCGACGGACATGACGATCGCTGAATCTCCCAGCGTATAAAGCGCAGTCATGCCCACCGCCGCAGCGATCAGATGCCCGCCGATCACGTTACGAGGCTGTGCCAGTGGCGATGCTGGTACGGCAAACAGCAGTGCGCAGGTTGCCCCAAACGGTGCCATTAGCCAGGGTACGCCGGTTGACGCAGCCAGATACCCCAGCAGCAGGATCCCCAGAGTGCTGCCGATAAATCCCCTGACCAACTGCATCACGCCAGGTCTGGGTGGCAACTGGCCACCGCCGGATAATTTTTTCATCTCTCTCTCCTTAATGCTCAACGTTAAACCACAAGGTTCTGTGGTAGCCTTAACCGTACAGATCTATACAAGTCAAAATGTACAGATCTGTACACTTAACGGCAATGCTGATTTTGCGGGTAGAGAGGAACAATTTTGTGAGTAAAAGTGAACACATTCTGGACGTTGCTGAGACCCTGTTTAACCAGTTCGGTTATTCAGCCGTGGGGGTTGACCTGATCCGGGATCACGCCAGGGTATCTAAAACGTCGATGTACCGGCATTTTGGTTCCAAAAATAAGCTGATTGAAGCCGTGCTGACCCGACGTCATCAGCGTTTTGAAAATACGCTGGGCAAGACCGTCATCGCCGGTTCGTCCACGGAAGAGAAGCTTAATGCCCTTCTGGATTGGCATTTCGCCTGGTTTCGCGAAGCAGATTTCAAAGGCTGCATGTTTATGCACGCCTTTGCGGAGTTCAAATACGCCGATCGGCTCCTGGCCGATCGGGCACAGCAGCATAAGGCCTGGCTTAAGGCGCTGATTGCCTGCGCTTTTGACGTCGACGAAGCGCGGTCTGAGGCCTGCACGTCACTGCTCCTGACCTGGTTTGAGGGGCTGATCGTCACAGCAGAATTTGGCGAGATCGACGCCGATCGCGAACTGTACCGTTCAGGAATGCATGCGCTTGCCGCTACGCGCTTCCCCACTTATGCTCAGTAATGTCTTTGCCCTGCAGGCTTAGCACTGTCAGCCGCTAACCCTTGCCGCCCCTGGCCCCCAGCCGTGACTTATTACGACCCGTGCCGCCACTAAAGAGCGGCATCGGGTGCTCAGTCTCTGACAGCTGATGCCGCTTATACGCCCTTACTTTCAACCAAACAGATAAGTCCGGCTTTATGTTTTTTTGTCGCAAGCTTAGCCAAAATAAACTTATTCTTATTCCATCTACTATATTAAATGACGATATAAGCGCGGTTTTCATCACCGTGCTACGCTCCCGCCATAAGTTCAGATAAGAAATACTACGATCCAGGAAAGGTGCCCGATGCCCACATGGCTGACGTTAGCAATAGACTCCTTCTGGCCGATGCTGTACGCCGGCCTGACATTCACCATTCCACTCACCTTAATCTCCTTCGTGCTCGGCCTGTCGCTCGGTTTCCTGGTGGCGCTGGCGCGGTTGTATGGCCCAAAACCGTTAAAGCAGCTGGTGCGTTTCTACGTCTGGCTGATCCGCGGCACGCCGCTGCTGGTGCAGCTGTTTCTGATTTTCTACGCGCTGCCCAGCGCGGGCATCACCATTGACGCCTTTCCGGCGGCGGTGATCGGCTTTACGCTGAACATCGGTGCTTACAGCTCGGAGATCGTGCGCGCTACGCTGCTGTCGGTGCCGAAGGGACAGTGGGAAGCGGCGCATTCGATTGGCATGAGCTGGCCCCAGGCGCTGCGGCGCATCGTCATCCCGCAGGCGGCACGTATCGCCGTGCCGCCGCTGTCGAATACCTTTATTTCACTGGTAAAGGATACCTCACTGGCCTCGGTTATTACCGTGCCCGAGCTGTTCCTCGCCGCGCAGCGCATCGCTGCCGTTACCTATCAGCCGCTGATCCTCTATACCGAAGCGGCGATTATTTATCTGTTAATCAGTTCGGTATTGTCCGCCCTGCAGACGCGGCTGGAAAAAAAGCTGGAAAATACTGCCCCGCGTAAGGTGCATAGCCATGATTAAGTTATCCGGCATTGAGAAACGTTTTGATGACAACCCGGTCCTGAAGAATATCAACCTGACTATTAACGAAGGCAGCGTCACCGCGCTGATCGGCCCGTCCGGCAGCGGCAAAAGCACCCTGCTGCGCTGCATTAACCTGCTGGAGATCCCGCAGGCGGGTGAACTGACCATCGGCAGCGAGCAGATCGTCTTTACCGGCAGCCCGCGGGTGGGCAGAAACGACCTGAAGCGTATCGCCGGGCAGACCGGCATGGTATTTCAGAATTTTCAGCTGTTCCCGCACCTGACGGTGATTGAGAACATCACCGAAGGGCTGATCGTGGTACAGAAACAGTCACGTGACCAGGCGCGGGCGCGGGCGGAAGCGCTGCTGGAGAAGGTCGGTATGCTGCATAAGCGGGATGCCTGGCCGTCGACGCTTTCCGGCGGCCAGCAGCAGCGCGTGGCGATTGCCCGTGCGCTGGCACCGTCACCCAGGGTGCTGCTGTGCGACGAACCGACCTCGGCGCTGGACCCGGAACTGGCGGTGGAAGTGGTCGCGGTACTCAGGCAGCTGGCGCTGGAGGGTACCACCATGCTGATGGCCACCCACGACCTGCGGCTGGCCGCCAATATCGCCAATAACGTGGTGTTTCTGGAGGCGGGCGAAATCGTCGAATCCGGCACCTCACGCGATATTTTTACCCGGGCACAAAAGACCCGAACCCGGGCGTTTATCTCAACGCTGACCGAAACCCTGCCCGATTCATGGGAAATTTAAACCACAACCACACACGGCATTCAGGAGCACTAAGATGAAAACACTCGCAACGCTGGTCTTTGCAGGCCTGGTTCAGCTCGGCTTCGCAGGCGGCGCACTGGCTGCTGACGATCTGGCAAAAATCCAGTCCGCCGGGGTGCTGAAAATCGGTACCGAAGGCACCTATCCGCCCTTCACCTTCCATGACGCCAGCGGCAAGCTGACCGGCTTCGACGTCGAAATTGGCCGCGAAGTGGCAAAACGCCTCAACGTAAAGGCGGAATTTGTCGAGAGCAAATGGGATGGCCTGGTAGCCGGGCTGGATGCTAACCGGTATGAAGCGGTGATTAACCAGGTGTCGATCACTCCGGCACGTCAGGCGAAGTATGATTTCTCCGAACCCTATATCAGCTCCAAAGCGGCGCTGATCGTGCGTAACGACAACACCAGCGTGAAGACCTTTGAAGATCTGAACGGCAGGAAATCTGCCCAGTCGCTGACCAGCAACTTCGCAGAACTGGCGCGCAAATATAAGGCGGAGATCGTTGGTACCGACGGCTTTAACCAGTCTGTTGATCTGGTCGCCAGCGGCCGCGCCGATGCCACCATCAACGACAACCTGTCGTTCCTCGACTTTAAAAAGCATAAGCCGGACGCGCCGGTGAAAATCGTCGCCACCCAGAGTGACGCCGAGCAGGAAGGGATCCTGATCCGTAAAGGTAATCCGGAGCTGAAGGCGGCGATCGATAAGGCCTTAGCCAGCATTAAGAGTGACGGCACTTACCAGCGCATCTCGCAGCAGTACTTCGGTGCTGACGTGTCGAAATAAGGTAACAGCCCGGCGACAGGCGCGGATCTTCGCGCCTGTCGCAAAGTCCCGCTACGCCCCGCCTGTAAGCCGAGCCGCCATCTGCAAGCCGCACCGATCCGCGTTTAACAACCGTGCCAAACCCTGTAAGCCCCCTCTACTCGCCGTTTAACAATCGTGCCGCTTCATCGCCGCTGAACCACTGCGCCAGAAAATCCAGTAACGCGCGCAGCCGCGGCGACTGGTGCTGGCGTGAGGTGTAGATGGCGTAAACGCCGAGGTCCTCCAGCTGCCACTCGGGCAGCAGCGCCACCAGCTGGCCGCTGGCCAGATACGGCCCGGCGCTGAAGGTCGGCTGCATTGAAATACCGCTGCCGGCCAGCGTGGCGGCCAGCAGCATCACCGAATCGTTGGCGCTGAGATTACCGCTCACCGCCACCGCCTCCAGTTCCTCACCCCGACTGAAGTGCCACAGGCTTTTGCCAAAGTGCGAATAGGCCAGGCAGTTGTGCTGTGCGAGCTGCGCCGGCGTCTGCGGCGTGCCGCTGCGCGTCAGATAGTCCGCTGAGGCGCAGATCACCGACCGGCAGCGATGCAGCGGGCGGGCGATCAGGTTGGGCTCCAGCTGTGAGGTAATGCGCAACGCCAGATCGATGCGCTCCTCCACCAGGTTGACCCGCTGGTTGCTGATATGCAGATCGATACGGATGCGCGGGTGCTGACGCTGGAAGGTGTCAATCGCCGCCATCAGCACGCTCTGACCCAGCGACAGTGAACAGGAGACGCGCAGCAGCCCGGACAACGCGTCCCCTTCCGGCTGGTTGCTGTTCTCGATTTCCACGGCCAGCGCCATCAGCTGCTGACAGCGGGCCAGCGCATGCTCCCCGGCCGGGGTCAGGCTCAGGCGGCGGGTGCTGCGGTGCAGCAGTCGCGCCCCGGACCAGCTCTCCATCTGCGTCAGATAGCGGGTGACCATCGCCCGCGACATCGCCAGCGTTTCCGCGGCCGCCGACAGGCTGCCGCGCTGAACGATAGTGATAAAAACCTGTGCTGCGGTCAGCCTGTCCATCATATGCCCGTTTTATGCAACAATCTGTTGCCTGATAGTCGGTTTATCCGGCCCGTTTTGCAATCCACAATAGGGGACTTTTCGCATCACAGGTTAACTGCCATGAAACGTTTATCGATTTTACTGCTGGCCGGCGCGGCCAGCGCCCCGCTTTACGCCGCCGAACCGCTGCAGCTGCAGGTTTATAATCCGGGCGAAGCCAGCATTTTCCCGGTCTCCAGCGAGATCATCTCCGGCCCGCACGAGGTGGTGCTGATCGACGCCCAGTTCCAGCGTAACGACGCCGAAGAGCTGGTCAGACGCATTAAGGCCACCGGCAAAAAGCTGACCACGGTGTTTATCAGCCAGTCCGATCCCGACTACTACTTCGGCCTCGACACCATTAAGCAGGCGTTTCCACAGGCTAAGATCGTCGCCACCGCCGCCACCGTCGCGCTGATCAACCAGACCAAAGACCATAAGCTGGCGTTCTGGGGCCCGAAAATGGGCGACAACGCGCCAAAATCGCTGATCGTGCCGCAGGTGCTGGCGGGCAGCAGCTTCACCGTTGACAGCCAGATCGTTGAAGTTCAGGGCAGCCACGGCGCGGAGCCGCAGAACGGCTGGCTGTGGGTACCGGCGCTGAAAACCGTGCTCGGCGGCGTGCAGGTGTCCGGTGACAATATTCACGTCTGGCTGGCGGACGCGCAGACCAAAGCCGCGCGCGAAGTGTGGCAGCAGAAGCTGCAGGCGATCGCCGCGCTGCAGCCGCAGCGGGTGATCCCGGGGCACTTCCTGCCAGGGGCAGCGGAATCATTAGAGTCGGTTAGTTTTACGCTGAACTACCTGAAAAAAGCCGAAGAGACGCTGACGCAGACCAAAGACGCCGTCGCCTTTACCGAGGCGATGAAGGCCAGCTATCCGGCGTTGAAAGACGTGTCGAGCCTGGAACTGAGTGCGAAAGTGCTGAAAGGGGAAATGCAGTGGCCGTAACGGCGTTTGCAAAGGTAACACTGGCGTAGCGGGCGGCATTCGCAGCGGAAATCCCGTGCGGCAGAGCCGGCCTGAAACGTTCCGTTTACGGCGTCTTCAGGGCTGTGTGCGGTGACGAACGTGGCCTCGATACGTGGCGATGTTCACCGGCGTGGAGAACGCCGGTGAACGTGGCATCAGGCAATATTCAGGTACTTGTGGGTCTGCATCGACAGCCGCCAGTTGCGGGCAATACAGGTGTCGATGCACAGCTTAGTGGCATCGTCCTTCTGGCTGATCGGCTGCAGCGCGATAATCCGCGCCTTGCTGTCGCTCAGCGTCGCCAGCAGGTCGTCCAGCGCATCGACATCACGCTGGCGGGCCACCGGGTGCTTCACTTCATCGGCGCGCACCAGCGCCGAATGCAGCACGTCGTAGCCGCCGCGCATGTTGACCTTCGGCGATACCGTCACCCAGGTGGTGGCGGTGCAGCGCACCTCATGGGTGCCGCTGGTTTCTATCTGGCAGCTGAAGCCCTGCTGCTCCAGTTCGGCGGTCAGCGGCGTCAGGTCGTGAATGCACGGCTCACCGCCGGTAATCACAATATGCTGCGCCGTCCAGCCGTGCTGGCGGACAACCGCAATCAGCGCTGCGGCGTCGGCCGCACCCCAGGCGTCGGTCTCTGCCGTTTTCAGCAAAATATCGCCCAGCGAGGTTTCCCGATCGGCCAGCTTATCCCAAGTGTGTTTGGTATCACACCAGCTGCAGCCCACCGGGCATCCCTGCAGGCGGATAAAAATTGCCGGAACGCCGGTATAAATCCCTTCGCCCTGCAACGTCTGGAACATTTCATTTATCGGGTACTGCATTGACTTCTCGACTGGTGGCTAAATAACGGGCGCAGATTATGGCAGATTGCGACTGCAACACCAACCATCCTGTGCCTTCCGGCCGTCCTCAGTCGTTAAAAGGTCTCCCAGTTGCCCTCATCAGCGGCCAGCGCCTTGCGCGGAGCCGCCAGCTGCGGGGTTTTAAGCGCCGGCACCGTGGGCGTCACCCGCGCCACCGCCGCCGGCTGACCAATTTTAAACACCGCCACCGTCTGGGTCAGGCGGCTGGCCTGCTCCTCCAGCGAGGCCGAGGCCGCCGCCGACTGCTGCACCAGCGCGGCGTTCTGCTGGGTCACCCGATCCATCTCGGTGACCGCCACGCCGATCTGGTCGATACCCCGGCTCTGCTCGTCGCTGGCCGAGGCGATCTCACCCATGATATCGGTGACGCGCACCACCGCGCTGACGATTTCATTCATGGTCTCTCCGGCGGTGGTCACCTGCTGCGAACCGGAGTCGACCCGGCTGACTGAAGCTTCGATCAGGCCTTTGATCTCTTTCGCCGCCTGGGCGCTGCGCTGGGCCAGGTTACGCACCTCCCCCGCCACCACTGCAAATCCGCGGCCCTGCTCGCCGGCGCGCGCCGCTTCCACCGCGGCGTTCAGCGCCAGAATATTGGTCTGGAAAGCGATGCCGTCGATCACGCTGGTGATATCGGCAATGCGTCGCGAGCTGTCGGAGATTTCACTCATGGTTTTCACCACGCCGTCGACCACCCGGCCGCCCTTCCCGGCGGTTTCCGAGGCGTTTCTGGCCAGCACCGTTGCCTGGCGGGCGTTATCGGCGTTCTGCTTCACCGTGGCGGTCAGCTGCTCCATGCTGGCGGCGGTCTGCTCCAGCGAGGCGGCCTGCTGCTCGGTGCGCGACGAGAGGTCGCTGTTGCCCTGAGAAATCTCGCTGGCGCCGGTATAGATGGCGTTTGAGCTGTCGCGTACGTTGCTGACGGTGTTAATCAGCGAGTGCTGCATCTGCGTCAGCCCATCGGCCAGCTGGCCCATTTCGCTGCGCCCTTCGACCGCCAGCGTCTGCGACAGGTCACCGGCGGCAATGCGTTGCATATGCGCCAGCAGCTGCTGCAGCGGGTTCAGCAGCACGCGACGGATCCCCTGCCACACCGCGATCAGCAGCACCACCAGTACCACCAGCACCGACGCCAGCGTCCACAGCATATTGCTGTAGCCCTGCTGATTCTGGTCCGTACCCACCTGCAGCAGCTGACGGTTCTGCTCCCGCCACTGCTCGTAGGTGCTCTCCAGCTCGTCCTGCGCCTGCTGCGTGTCGAGATTGCCGTAGGCCTCATAGTTGTTCGCCGCGAGGAACTGTATCGACTGCTGCAGCAGACCGTGCAGCTGCTGGTAGCGCGCGCCGACCGCGTCGGCCAGCGCCGCGCTCTCGCCGCTGACCACTGGCATATTTTGATACCGGGTAAAGTGCTGCTGCGCGTCGTCCAGCGTCTCGCGCGCCTGGCCAAGCAGTTTCGCCATCGCCGCCAGCGAGGCGTCATCGGTCTGCTTCTTCAGCATGCGGATCGCCACGCGGTTAATGGTGACGCGGGTTTTGACCAGCGTCTGCCATGCGTCGCTGAGCTGCCCCTGCTGCTGGGTGAGGATCCCGGCACGGTTGAAGTTGGCCTTATCCTGGCTGATGGCGTTAAACGACAGCCCGCTGGAGACCAGCAGCAGCGCACTGAAAATGAGCAGCATAATAAGGATGCTGGTGACAACTTTAACGTTTTTGAACATGGTGCTCACTCTGTAGTGGGGAAGATGGCGGACACCACTGATTATCGGTTAACAACGGCGGGAACTTTAGCCTCGGCGGCAGGCCGGGTGCCAGAATTTGTGTAGCGACAGGCATAAAAAAACCCCGTCCGCAGACGGGGTTTTGTCGGTTATTCCGCGCCGGTGACGGCGGGGATTAACGCAGCTTACTGGCCTTTAACTTCTTTCAGGCCGTTGAATGGCGCACGGTTGCCCAGCGCTTCTTCAATACGCAGCAGCTGGTTGTACTTAGCTACGCGGTCAGAACGGCTCATAGAACCGGTTTTGATCTGGCCTGCAGCGGTACCGACCGCCAGGTCAGCGATGGTGGCATCTTCGGTTTCACCTGAACGGTGAGAGATCACCGCGGTGTAGCCGGCGTCTTTCGCCATCTTGATCGCAGCCAGGGTTTCGGTCAGTGAACCGATCTGGTTGAATTTGATCAGGATTGAGTTAGCGATGCCTTTATCGATACCTTCTTTCAGGATCTTAGTGTTGGTCACGAACAGATCGTCACCGACCAGCTGGATTTTGTCGCCCAGTACTTTGGTCTGGTATGCGAAGCCCGCCCAGTCAGATTCGTCCAGGCCGTCTTCGATAGAGACGATTGGGTAATCTTTGGTCAGGTCTTCCAGGAAGTGGGTGAACTCTTCAGAGGTGAAGGCTTTGTTGCCTTCGCCAGCCAGCACGTACTTGCCGTCTTTGTAGAATTCAGATGCCGCACAGTCCATCGCCAGGGTAACGTCTTTGCCCAGCTCGTAGCCTGCTGCTTTTACCGCTTCTGCGATAACGGCCAGTGCTTCGGCGTTAGAACCCAGGTTTGGCGCGTAGCCGCCTTCGTCGCCGACCGCGGTGCTCAGGCCTTTAGACTTCAGCACTTTTGCCAGGGTGTGGAACACTTCAGAACCGATACGCAGCGCTTCTTTCAGCGTTTTCGCGCCAACAGGCTGGATCATGAACTCCTGAATGTCGACGTTGTTGTCCGCGTGCTCGCCGCCGTTGATGATGTTCATCATTGGCAGTGGCATAGAGAACTTGCCTGCGGTGCCGTTCAGTTCAGCGATGTGCTCGTACAGCGGCTGACCTTTAGAGGCAGCGGCCGCTTTCGCAGCAGCCAGAGAAACGGCCAGGATGGCGTTAGCGCCAAACTTGGATTTGTTCTCGGTGCCGTCCAGCTCGATCATGATCTTGTCGATGTTAGCCTGGTCTTTCGCGTCTTTACCGGTTACGGCGTCAGCGATAGGACCGTTAACAGCGGCAACGGCTTTGGTTACGCCTTTGCCCAGGAAACGAGATTTGTCACCGTCACGCAGTTCCAGCGCTTCGCGGGAACCGGTAGAAGCACCTGATGGTGCCGCAGCCAGACCAACAAAGCCGCCTTCCAGGTGAACTTCTGCTTCTACAGTCGGGTTACCACGGGAGTCGATGATTTCGCGGCCGATGACTTTTACGATTTTGGACATTAGTTTTTCCTCAGTACAAGTTAACTTAAACTTAGACAACAACGCCCTGAGACCGAAGTTCAGGGCGTTATGAAAACACTTATTTTGCCAAACGCTTCTGGAACTCGTTTGCTGCCTTCACGAAGCCGCTGAACAGCGGATGTCCGTCACGCGGCGTGGAGGTGAACTCCGGGTGGAACTGACACGCAACATACCACGGGTGGTCAGGGATCTCGATGATCTCCACCAGCTGGTCGTCGCCGGAACGACCCGCGACGCGCAGGCCGGCCGCTTCAATCTGCTGCAACAGCATATTGTTCACTTCATAGCGGTGACGGTGACGCTCAACGATGGTGTCGCTGCCGTACAGCTTGCGCACCAGGCTGTCATCGGTCAGCTGGCACTGCTGGCTGCCCAGACGCATGGTGCCGCCCAGGTCGCTCTGCTCGGTGCGCTGCTCAACGTTGCCTTCTTCATCACGCCATTCGGTGATCAGCGCCACCACCGGGTACTTACAGTCCGGCTGGAATTCGGTGGAGTTGGCACCAGGCATGTTCGCCACGTTGCGGGCGAACTCCATCAGCGCCACCTGCATACCCAGGCAGATGCCGAGGTACGGGATATTATTCTCGCGCGCATACTGCGCGGTCATGATCTTGCCTTCCACGCCACGGTAGCCGAAGCCGCCCGGGATCAGGATAGCATCCAGATCCTTCAGCACTTCCACACCGCGGGTTTCCACATCCTGCGAGTCGATCAGCTTAATGTTGACCGTGACGCGGTTTTTCAGGCCGCCGTGCTTAAGGGCTTCAATCACCGACTTATAGGCATCCGGCAGCTCAACGTACTTGCCGACCATACCGATGGTCACTTCCGCGCCCGGATTAGCTTCTTCGTAAATCACCTGCTCCCACTCGGCCAGGTTGGCTTCCGGTGCGTTCAGGTTGAAACGTTTGCAGATAAAGTCGTCGAGGCCCTGCGATTTCAGCATGCCCGGGATCTTGTAGATCGAGTCGACGTCTTTCAGCGAGATCACCGCTTTTTCCGGCACGTTACAGAACAGCGCAATCTTGGCGCGTTCGTTGGCCGGTACGGCGCGGTCAGAGCGGCAGATCAGCACGTCTGGCTGAATGCCGATCGACAGCAGCTCTTTCACCGAGTGCTGGGTAGGTTTGGTTTTCACTTCACCGGCGGCGGCCATATAGGGCACCAGGGTCAGGTGCATATACATGGTGTGCTCGCGGCCCACATCCACCGCCATCTGACGGATGGCTTCAAGGAACGGCAGAGACTCGATATCACCGACGGTGCCACCAATTTCAACCAGCACCACATCGTGGCCTTCGCCGCCTTCGATGATGCGCTCTTTGATGGCATTGGTAATGTGTGGGATCACCTGAATGGTCGCGCCCAGATAGTCACCGCGACGCTCTTTGCGCAGCACTTCTGAGTAGATACGGCCGGTGGTGAAGTTGTTGCGGCGGCTCATCTTGGTGCGAATGAAACGCTCGTAGTGACCGAGATCCAGATCGGTTTCTGCGCCGTCGTCGGTGACGTACACTTCACCGTGCTGAGTCGGGCTCATGGTGCCCGGATCGACGTTGATATACGGATCCAGCTTCATGATGGTCACGTTAAGACCGCGCGCTTCAAGGATTGCAGCCAGGGAAGCGGCAGCAATGCCTTTACCCAGAGAGGAAACGACCCCGCCGGTCACAAAAATATAGTTCGTTGTCATGCTGAACCTGAGAATGTAGGTTTAAAGACGATGGAATGAAATACCAGGACGGGAAAATAGTATACCCGAAACACCCCGGAACGACAATTGATCGTTTCCGGTTGTGTTACCGCCACCGCATTTACCGCCCTGACATTACCTGATTTCGCCACGCAGAAGGTTGACGCGCGTCACATTTTTGTTGAATCGTGTCAGCCAATTATTCCTCTGACTTTACCTGCTGCCACGCGGCCTCCATCTGCTCCAGCGTCGCCTGCGGCATACTCATCCCCTGAGCGGCGATAATCTGCTCAACCTGGCGGAAGCGCCGTTCAAATTTGGTATTGGCCTTTTGCAGCGCGGTTTCGGCTTTCTTGCCCAGATGGCGCGACAGATTGACCGTGGCAAACAGCAAATCGCCGATCTCCTCTTCAAGCTTCTGCTCGTCGATCACCGCCTGCTTCGCCTCGTGCATCACCTCGTCGATCTCTTCATACACTTTGTCCAGCACCGGCCCGAGGGTGGTCCAGTCGAAGCCGACGTTGCTGCAGCGTTTCTGGATTTTGTGCGCGCGCATCAGCGCCGGCAGCGCGGCGGGAATATCGTCCAGCGCCGAGTGCTGCGCCTTATCCGCCCGCTCCTCGCTTTTAATCTGCTCCCAGTTAACCAGCACCTCGGCGCTGCTGCCGGCTTGTGCATCGGCAAAGATATGCGGGTGGCGGCGCTCCAGCTTGTCGCTGATGGCGGTGCAGATGTCGTTGAAGTCGAAACGCCCCTGCTCCTGCGCCATCTGCGCATAGAACACCACCTGGAACAGCAGATCGCCCAGCTCGCCGCGCAGGTCGTCGAAGTCGGCGCGGTTGATCGCGTCGATCACCTCATAGGTCTCTTCCAGCGTATAGGGTGCGATGGTGGCAAAGGTCTGCTCGCGATCCCACGGGCAGCCGTGCTCAGGGTCGCGCAGGGTTTTCATGATGCCGAGCAGGCGATCGAGAGAAGTCATAGTTTCATCCATTTAAGTGTGAGAAAGAGTAATTCGCTGCCGGTTTCAGTACCCGTCTGAACCAATGAGCCCGCTATACGAACCCATCGCTGCCGGTTCCGGTGCCCGGCGTATCGGGTATATCCGGAACGCGGACACGCTATAAACACATCCATGTGCGCTCGGCGGCGGCCATCCCTGGCCGCCGACGGTCCGCTAACCCGGATATACCCGATTGCCCGTAACGACGGAAGTCGCTGCCTGACAGCACATCCGGCTTTTGCTATGCAGCAGGTAGTTTAAACGTTAAAAACAGCGATACAACAGGCAGAAAGGGAGGGCGCTGGCGGACAGGTTAGCCGGGCGTACGGCGCAAGGATGCGCCGTCCGAGCCCACAGGGAGGTGTTTACGGCGTCCCGGCGTTCTGCCGCCTGCGGCCGAACCCAGCACAGGAACGAGAAGCTACGCCCTTAAAACAGCGACACAAACGTCAGAAAGGGAGGCCGCTGGCGAGCAGGTTAACCGGGCATCAGAGCCTGTAGCGACTTTACGTCTGCCGCCGTTAATGCAGACGTTTGGCATCTATTATGTCTGGCACCTGGTTGAGTCTTGCCAGCACCCGGCTCAGCACCTGCTGGTTATAGATCTCGATATCCATATCGATGGTCGCCAGCTGCTTTTTGGTGTCGCTGTGGCTGGAGACGCCCAGCACGTTGACCTTCTCATTGGCAAGGATGGTGGTGATATCGCGTAACAGGCCGCTGCGATCGTTGGCGGTCACGCGCACCACCAGCGAATAACCGCTGGAATAGGTTTCCCCCCACACCGCGTCAACAATGCGCTCCGGCGCGTGCGACATCAGATCGGCCAGCTGGTCACAGTCGGCACGGTGGATCGAAATGCCGCGCCCCTGGGTAATAAAACCGGTGATATCGTCGCCGGGGATCGGCTGGCAGCAGCGGGCGATGTGGTGCATCAGGTTGCCGACCCCTTCCACCACCACCCTGCCGCTCTCTTTGCTGCGCGGCACGCTGCTGGCGGTTTTCTGCGTCAGCTGGCGCAGCGCTTCGCGATCTTCCTCTTCGGCGCTCGGCTTGTTGAGCTTCGACTGCAGGTAGTTGCTCATCTGGTTGAGGCGAATATCGCCGCCACCGATCGCCGCCAGCAGTTCATCGAGGGTATGGAAGTTATAGCGCGGCAGCAGCAGCCGCTCGGCGTCCTTCAGGCTGATATCGAGATGATCCAGCTCGCTGTCAAGGATCTGCCGCCCGGCGATGATGTTCTTATCGCGATCCTGCTTGCGGAACCAGGCGTGGATCTTCGAGCGTCCGCGGCTGGTGGTAATGTAACCAAGGTTCGGGTTCAGCCAGTCGCGGCTCGGATTCGGCTGTTTCTGGGTGATAATGTCGATCTGATCGCCCATCTGCAGCTGATAGGTGAACGGCACGATGCGTCCACCGATCTTGGCGCCGATGCAGCGGTGGCCGATATCACTGTGGATATGGTAGGCGAAGTCGAGCGGCGTCGAGCCGGCCGGCAGGTCGACAACGTCGCCTTTCGGGGTAAACACGTAGACCCGGTCATCAAACACCTGGCTGCGAACTTCATCGAGCATTTCGCCCGAATCCGCCATCTCTTCCTGCCAGGTAATCAGCTTACGCAGCCAGGCAATGCGCCCTTCATGGCCGGACGCCCCACGGGCGCTGCCGGAGGTTGAGCCCTCTTTATACTTCCAGTGGGCGGCCACCCCCAGCTCGGCATCTTCATGCATCTGCCGGGTGCGGATCTGAATTTCAACGGTTTTGCCCTTCGGCCCGAGCACCACGGTGTGGATCGACTGATAGCCATTGGGCTTTGGGTTAGCGACATAGTCATCAAACTCGTTCGGCAGGTGGCGATACAGCGTATGCACGATACCCAGCGCGCCATAGCAGTCCTGCAGGCGTTCAGCGACGATGCGCACCGCGCGCACGTCGAACAGCTCGTCAAAGGCCAGCGCCTTTTTCTGCATCTTGCGCCAGATGCTGTAGATATGTTTCGGCCGGCCATACACCTCGGCCTTGACACCCTCTTTCTTGATCTCCGCGCGCAGAGACTCAACGAAGGTATCAATATAGCCTTCGCGATCGATGCGCCGCTCGTGCAGCAGTTTGGCAATGCGTTTGTATTCATCGGGGTGCAGGTAGCGGAAGCAGAAGTCTTCCAGCTCCCACTTCAGCTGGCCGATGCCGAGGCGGTTGGCCAGCGGGGCGTAAATATTGGTGCACTCTTTCGCCGCCAGCACGCGCTCGTCTTCCGGCGCGTCCTTCACCTCACGCAGGTGAGCAATACGCTCCGCCAGCTTGATCACCACGCAGCGGAAATCTTCCACCATCGCCAGCAGCATGCGGCGCACGTTATCCACCTGCTCGGAGGCCATCGAGTCGTTATGGGTGGCTTTCAGCTGGCGGATGGCGTCCATATCGCGCACGCCGTGCACCAGCAGCACGATAGCCTTGCCGAAATGCTCTTCCAGCACCGCTTCGCTGACTACCCCGGCGTCGGCCAGCGGGAACAGCAGCGAGGCCTGCAGGGTTTCAAGATCCATGCTGAGCATGGAGAGGATCTCCACCATCTCCACGCCGCGCCACAGCAGCAGCGTGGCGTCCGGATGGTCCTGGGTCGCCGTTTCACAATAGCGCCAGGTTTCGGCCAGACGTTCACATGACTGTTGGTTAGCGATCCCCAGACTGGTGATCCACTGGTCGGGCGCAAACTCACCGGCCGTATTCAGATGTGCACTTCTTACCGCAACCATATCCTCTCCTGCACGCCCCCCGGTTCGGGGGACCCTTTTCGGCTAAACAGCACCATGAGCCCCGGCACGCGCGATATCACACCCCGCCGCGCACCCTGACCCGTTCCCATTTGGTAGCCGGACGTCAGTACTCTCTGACCGTCCCATGCCCGTCTTCATTCTGTTCAGCGAAACATTATACGCAGCCTTCCCCCCGAATGCTGCAACGCCCTCCACACCTGCGACATTTTAAGCCACTTTTCCGGTTGTGAGAGTAAAACTTCCCATTGTGAAGCGGTAAAACAGCACGCAATTCTGTCGCTGTCGGCCTTATCCAGGGCAGTGTAGGCCATTTCTGCCGACTCGTCAGGCGACTCGCATCAGGGATGATTACGCAGCAACGACCCCCTGCCAGCAGGGCGTTTCGTATTGCGTCAGCCATCGCCGGGTTCGTGGCAGCTGATGCTTATGCGAAAACCGTTCCAGTTTTACGCTAAACTTCGCTGAATGCCTGCGCCTGACGCCGCCTTCGCCGCTGAACATATTAACGCCGTCAGTGCGCACGCACGCTGCACGCTAAAACGGTGCAAGGCGCAGGGCTTGCTCCATAACGAGGCACCAGAACAGGGCATTCGCAGATATCGCCCAGCTCAGTCCCGCTCAGCGGACCAAAACCTCTTTATGATGCGCGGCTTTTGGGCTGCCAGTTCCGGCGCAGAGAGAGTAGAATTGCGTCATTCGTTTCACCGCTGGCTCACGGCGGTGGCAATCATCCACCGTCGCCCTCCGGCGACCCGGGATTCGGCCAGGACGCACCCGCTCGGCGAAGGATCGCCCAGGCCTCGCACAGGGAATACAGCATGACCAAATACAGCCTGCGGGCGCGCATGATGATTCTGATACTCGCCCCCACGTTGATGATCGGGCTGCTGCTGTCGACCTTTTTCGTGGTCAACCGTTATAACGAACTGCAGCGTCAGCTTACCGATGCCGGTACCAACATCATTGAACCGCTGGCGGTCTCCAGCGAGTATGGCATGACCTTTCACAGCCGCGAGTCCGTGCGTCAGCTGGTCAGCCTGCTGCACCGTCGTCATTCAGAAATTGTGCGGGCAATCTCGGTATTCGACGATAA
This sequence comes from Erwinia sp. Leaf53, assembly GCF_001422605.1. NCBI lineage: Bacteria > Pseudomonadati > Pseudomonadota > Gammaproteobacteria > Enterobacterales > Erwiniaceae > Erwinia > Erwinia sp. Leaf53. The sequence goes on along the minus strand of NZ_LMLK01000001.1, from coordinate 527,645 downwards.
AAATCAGCTGTTCGTCACCTCGAACTACCATCAGTCGCCCGATCTGCTGCGCCTGCCGGACCATGCGCCGCTCAGTGGAAAATACTTAAAAGAGCGGCACGGCAATTCGGTGATCCTGCGCACGCCGATCCTTTCGGAAAGCTACTTCCCCGATGAGTCCCCGGGGCAGGAGGCGAAGCCAACCGGCAATCCGCTGGGCTACGTGGTGATTGAACTCGACCTGCAGTCGGTGCGGCTGCAGCAGTACAAAGAGGTATTCATCTCCACCCTGCTGCTGCTGCTGTGCCTGTGCATCGCCATGCTGTTCGCCTACCGGCTGATGCGTGACGTCACCGGGCCGATCCGCAACATGGTCAGCACCGTCGACCGCATCCGTCGCGGCCAGCTCGACAGCCGGGTCGAAGGCTATATGCTCGGCGAACTCGACGTACTGAAAAACGGCATTAACTCGATGGCAATGTCGCTGACCGCTTACCACGAAGAGATGCAGCAGAACATCGACCAGGCAACCTCCGACCTGCGGGAAACGCTGGAGCAGATGGAGATCCAGAACGTTGAGCTGGACCTGGCGAAAAAACGCGCCCAGGAAGCGGCGCGCATCAAGTCCGAGTTCCTCGCCAATATGTCCCACGAGCTGCGCACCCCGCTCAACGGCGTGATCGGCTTTACCCGCCAGACGCTGAAAACCGCGCTGAACACCACCCAGCGTGACTATCTCAACACCATCGAACGCTCGGCCAACAACCTGCTGAGCATCATTAACGACGTGCTGGACTTCTCCAAGCTTGAGGCCGGCAAGCTGGTGCTGGAGACCATTCCGTTCCCGCTGCGCGCCACGCTGGATGAAGTGGTGGTGCTGCTGGCACAGTCGGCGCATGAGAAAGGGCTGGAGCTGACGCTGAATATTCAGAGTGACGTGCCGGATAACGCCATCGGCGATCCGCTGCGCCTGCAGCAGATCGTGGTCAACCTGCTGGGTAACGCGATTAAATTCACCGAGCGCGGCAACGTCGATATCCGGGTGGAGAAACGCGCGCTGAGCAATAATCGCATGGAGCTGGAGGTGCAGATCCACGACAGCGGCATCGGAATTTCCGAGAAACAGCAGTCCCAGCTGTTCCAGGCCTTTCGCCAGGCGGACGCCAGCATCTCACGCCGCCACGGCGGCACCGGGCTGGGGCTGGTGATCACGCAGAGGCTGGTGGGCGAGATGGGCGGTGAGATCTCCTTCCACAGCCGGCTGAACCACGGTTCGACCTTCTGGTTCCATATCAACCTGGCGCTGAACCCTAATGCCGCCAGCGACCCGCGGGTGATGGACTGCATTGCCGGGCACCGGCTGGCCTACGTTGAGGCCAACGTGGCGGCGGCGCGCGCCACGCTGGAGATGCTCAACGCCACGCCGATGCACGTCAGCTACAGCCCGACGCTGGAGGAGCTGCCGGACGCCCACTTTGACGTGCTGCTGCTGGGGATGCCGGTCAGCGCGGTGCCGGAGGCCGGGCTCGGCGGCGAGCAGCTGAAACCGCTGCTGCAGCGCGCCGACAACCTGATTCTGGCGCTGCCTTTCCAGATGCAGATGTGGTCTGAAGAACTGAAAGCGCGCGGGGTGACCGCCTGCCTGGTTAAGCCGCTGTCGATGACCCGGCTGCTGCCCGCGCTGGTCGACTACCATTCGCGGGAGAGCCGACCGCAGCCGCTGCATACGCGTCTGCCGCTGCGGGTGATGGCGGTGGATGATAATCCGGCCAACCTTAAGCTGATTGGTGCCCTGCTGGAGGAGCAGGCCGAGGAGATCGTGCTGTGCGACAGCGGTGAAGCGGCGATCCAGCAGGCGCGGCTGCAGAAGCTGGACATTATTCTGATGGATATCCAGATGCCGGACATCGACGGCCTGCGCGCCAGCGAGGCGATCCGCGCCCTGCCACAGCATGCAACCACGCCGATCGTCGCCGTCACCGCCCACGCGCTGGAGGGGGAACGCGAACAGCTGATCCACGCGGGGATGAATGACTATCTGGCAAAACCGATCGACGAGCAGAAGCTGAGCGTGCTGCTGGCACGCTATGCCCTGCCGCAGGGTGGCGAACGGCTACCGGTAATCGACGTGCCGGCCTCGCTGGACTGGTCGCTGGCGCTGCGCCAGGCCGCCAATAAGCCCGACCTGGCGGAAGATCTGCTGCGGATGCTGGTGGATTTCCTGCCCGAGGTGCAGAGACTGGTGGAGGAGTCGATGGCGGAGAACAACGCCGCCAGCCTGCGCGATATCATTCACAAGCTGCACGGCAGCGCCAGCTACAGCGGCGTGCCGCGTATGAAGCAGCTTTGCCAGCAGCTGGAGCAGGGCCTGCGCCAGCAGCAGGATATTGCGGCGGTGGAGCCGGAGCTGTTTGAACTGCTGGACGAGATAGAAAACGTGGCGGGGCTGGCGAAGAAACGTCTGAAGCTGTAAGGCATGGCAGGAACGGTAACAGTGCCACCTCCCGACAGAGCTGCCGGCGATCGCCGGCTGGCGTGCAGCACCGGGAACACCGGTCTCTCTGTCGGCAGCGGGCAGGTCAGCCCAACTTTTGCCGGGCATCGCCCGGCAGCAGTTTTATTTCAGCAGCTGCGCCCACTGTTCCACCCACGGCGAGGTGACCTCTTCCGGTTCCGGGTTCTCACCCGCGTCCACCAGCAGCACCTCGCCCACGCGCACCGCGCTGTGCTCCTGCAGCAGCGCGTCAAACTGTTTGCCAGCGCCGCAGAAGTTGCTGTAGCTGCTGTCGCCCAGCGCAATTACGCCGTAACGCAGCGTCGGCTGGTAGCCCAGCTGGTCTTTCATCGCGTGGAACAGCGGCGCAATGCTGTCCGGCAGGTCGCCCTGCCCGGTGGTGGAGGTAATCACCAACGCCACCTTATCGGCATAACGCTGCCAGTCCGCCAGCGAAGCATCATCGTAAATTTTCACCTGGTGGCCGGCCGCCACCAGCAACGGCTCGGCCTCTTCCGCCACCAGCAGCGCGTTACCGTATACGGTGCCCACAAAAATACCGACTTCAGCCATCTTGTTCTTCCTTACTCAGGTCGCGGTTATTACCGGCCAGCGGCGCCCGCCGGCTCAGAGTTGTTCACTATCCTGCAGACTTTGCGGCGGCAACTCAACCCTCGGCACGTCAGGTAGCGTGGCCTGCCAGCCAAACTGTTCCATCATCACCTGCCACACCGCGTCCAGCCCGGCACGCAGCACCAGCGGCTCGCCGGTGACCGGATGGTGAAGGCGCAGTTCGCTGGCGTGCAGCATCAGGCGATTAAGGCCAAAGTGCGTGGCAGCGCTGCGGTTCTGCTTCAGGTCGCCGTGCTTGCTGTCGCCGATGATCGGATGGCGCAGATGGCTCATATGCCGGCGCAGCTGATGTTTACGCCCGGTCTGCGGCAGCATCTCCACCAGCGAATAGCGCGAGCTGGCGAACCGGCCGACGGCCACCGGCAGCTCGGCCGTGGCCAGCCCGCGCCAGTGGGTCACCGCCGACTGCGGCGATTTTTCCTGGCTGAACTTATCGGCGATTTTATCCAGCTCTTCGGTAAGCGGATAGTCCAGCGTCTCATCGCCCTCCAGCCAGCCGCGCACGACCGCATGGTAGGTTTTCTGCAGCTGATGCTGTTCAAACTGCTGTGACAGCAGGCGCGCCACCTCCGACGACAGCGCCATCAGCAGCACGCCGGAGGTCGGGCGATCGAGACGATGCACGGTAAACACGTGCTGGCCAATCTGGTCACGCACCGTCTGCATCACAAACTGCGTTTCATGGCGATCGAGCCAGCTGCGGTGGACCAGCCAGCCGGAAGGTTTGTTGACCGCCACCAGCCACTCATCCTGGTACAGTATTTCCAGCATCAGTTGCCTGACTCAAACAGGTTGTCAAAGGCGGTCAGGCAATGCAACAGGCGCGTGCGGTGCGGCATCGCGGCGTCGAGCGCCACCTCATAGTAAGGGGCAATGGCCAGCGTGGCCGGCAACGGCGCGCCGGCATCCAGCAACGCCTGCATGCGCGGTAAAAATACCCACTGTAGCCACTCCAGCGGCAGCATCGTGCTCACACAGAAGGGTTCGGTGCAGGCAAAGGCCTCACTGTCCGGGGGCTGGTTCTGCCACAGGCCACTCTCTTTCAGGCACTGTTCTGTCGCCTGTAACCGTGCCTGAACCTGCTGATGACGGTTCATGGTCAACCTCTTAGCTGATGCGTGATAAAAAAGGGGGGCAAGCATACCGTTTTCACGCGGGCGGCCGCAACTGCGGCGATGGAAAGCGCGCGACGTGGGCCGGCGGGCCAGGATCGAGGCATAAAAAAAGGGAGCACTGTGTTAACAGTGCTCCCGGTTCGTTTGCAGCAATCCCGCTACCTTGATGCTCCCTGCTCTTCCGTGAAAACTCGTCCTTCCGCCATCCGTTGCTGACACCTTCCCGGTGAATATCCCTGTACATCCCTGAGCACCACTCTCCATAGCGGTTCACATTCTCCGTCCTGGAGGTGTCCCTTATCTCATCCTGAGCTGTTCCCTGTTGCTTCATCGTTGAAGCCTATCCCTGTCGCTATCATCCTGACGGGTCCTGCTCAATCCATTGAGGACATCATCCTGATGTCATCCTGAATCCTGAGCATCCCTTCAATAACGATAATTTTGCCCGATTATCACGACTAAACAAGGTACCTGCGCAGATTATATGTCCCTGCTACGGGCGTTAATTTAGTGCAAAAGGTGCTAAGATCATGATCTGACATAATTTTACATTCTTAGGCGTTAACAGAATGTCAAAATCTTTGGCGATCTCGCACAGCTTTTGTAAGAGATCTCGCACGCATCATGCAGCCATTAACGAATCAGCTAACGATAAGTGGCTGTAACGAAATAAGAAAATTCTTAAGAGAAGGCGCAATCACTTCGCGGTTTTTCTTCCCCAGCTGTTCGAGAATCACTTCACCGCTGAGATTACACACCGAGATCACCTCCAGCTCCGACTCGGTGGTGGCAATAAACAGCGTGGGCGACTGCTTTAAACGCCGTTTCATCAGCAGATGACCGATTAGATTCTCCTGCACCCGAATAAAGTCCTCTTCGCTCCACGCCTGCAGCAGCGAGAGCGCCAGGCCGTCGCAGCTGGCCGCCATGTCGCCGGCAAACTGGGTGGTCCAGAACGCCGTAAGCGCCGGCTGCAATTGCAGATCCAGCGCCCGTTCTACCGCCAGCAGATTCTGTGCCAGGGTAAAAGGCTGCGGTTGCCACCAGACGCTCTCCTGCTGCGTCTGCAGCACACAGGGTGAGGGAACCCCGGTTAAATCCGCGCTGGCAGGGGCGTGCCCGCGCTGCTGCTGCCAGAGATCGCAGTAACGTGCGGTAAAATCCTGTAAGGCCTGGCCGGTTTCATCAATCATTCTTTTTTCACTCTTAGTATGCTGAGTTACACTGACCGCCTATTGTAGCCCGAACCCGCGTCGGGCTGACTGCCAAATTTGCAACTGCGCCTGCCAGCACAGGCAGTAAGGTAATACGATGTCTTCCTACGACAACCATCAGGCCCTTGACGGCCTGACGCTGGGTAAGCCCACAGAGTACCACGACCGCTACCAGCCGACGCTGCTGCAGGCGGTGCCGCGCAGCCTGAACCGCGAACCGCTGGGTCTGTTCCCGGATAACCTGCCCTTCAGCGGTGCCGATATCTGGACGCTTTACGAACTGTCATGGCTGAACGCGAAGGGTCTGCCGCAGGTGGCGGTGGCGGAGGTGAGCCTCGACGCCGCCAGCAGTAACCTGATCGAATCGAAAAGCTTTAAGCTCTACCTGAACAGCTTTAACCAAACCCCCTTTGCCGACTGGGGCGACGTGCGCAACACGCTGGAGCGCGATCTGAGCGCCTGCGCCGAGGGCGACGTCGCCGTCGCTCTGTTCCGCCTGCAGGAGATCGAAGGGCAGCCGATCGGCCACTTCAGCGGCCACTGCATCGACGAGCAGGATATCACCATCGACAACTATCAGTTCAGTACCGACTATCTGCAGGATGCCACCGGGCAGGAAGTGGTCGAAGAGCAGCTGGTCAGCCATCTGCTGAAGTCCAACTGCCTGATTACCAACCAGCCCGACTGGGGATCGGTACAAATCAGCTACCGTGGCCCGCGTATTCAGCGCGAAGCGCTGCTGCGTTATCTGGTCTCATTCCGCCACCACAATGAGTTTCACGAACAGTGCGTGGAGCGCATCTTCAACGATATTCTGCGCTTCTGCCAGCCAGAAACGCTCAGCGTCTACGCCCGTTATACCCGGCGCGGCGGGCTGGATATCAATCCGTGGCGCACCAACGGCAGCTTCCGTCCGTCACGTTCACGGCTGGTACGTCAGTAAGCCTCATGCTTCACATCGTCAGCGATTGCCCGCGCGGGGGAGTGTTTTTTTAGCGCCCGGAGCGCTAAGCTGATGACGGGCAACCAGAAAAGGATGCCCAGGGATATTTTACCCCGCGGCTGCAGTCGCGGAGTTACCGATCACCCAGGCGGGTGTAAAGGAGTTCACTTGATTACTCAAATCAGCCCACTCGGCTCGATGGATCTGCTTTCTCAACTGGAAGTCGACATGCTGAAGCGCACGGCCAGCAGCGACCTCTACCAGCTGTTTCGTAACTGTTCCCTGGCCGTGCTTAACTCCGGAAGTCTGACCGACAGCAGCCATGAGCTGCTCTCCCGCTTCGAAAGTTTTGATATCAACGTGCTGCGCCGCGAACGCGGCGTCAAATTAGAGCTGATCAACCCGCCGGAAGAGGCGTTCGTTGACGGCCGCTTAATCCGCTCGCTGCAGGCCAACCTGTTTGCCGTACTGCGCGATATTCTGTTTGTGAACGGTCAGATCGACCACGCCGGGCGCTTCCAGCATCTCAACGTGGAAAACTCGGTGCATATCACCAACCTGGTGTTCTCTATTCTGCGCAACGCGCGGGCGCTGCACGTCGGCGAAGAGCCCAACACCGTGGTGTGCTGGGGCGGCCACTCGATCAACGCCGTGGAGTACCAGTACTGCCGCAGCGTCGGCGCCCAGCTCGGCCTGCGCGAGCTGAATATCTGTACCGGCTGCGGGCCGGGGGTGATGGAAGCGCCGATGAAAGGCGCCGCGGTGGGCCACGCCCAGCAGCGATACAAAGAGGGGCGTTTTATCGGCCTGACCGAGCCGTCAATTATCGCCGCCGAGCCGCCGAATCCGCTGGTCAATGAGCTGATCATTATGCCGGACATTGAGAAACGGCTGGAAGCCTTCGTGCGCATTGCCCACGGCATCATTATCTTCCCGGGCGGGGTGGGCACGGCAGAAGAGCTGCTCTACCTGCTGGGGATCCTGATGAACCCGCACAATCACGACCAGGTGCTGCCGCTGATCCTCACCGGGCCAAAAGAGAGCGCCGACTACTTCCGCGGGCTGGATGAGTTTATCGTCAGCACGCTGGGCGAAGCCGCCCGCGTTCACTACCGCATCATTATTGACGATGCGGCCGAAGTGGCACGTCTGATGAAAAAAGCGATGCCGAAGGTGAAAGAGTACCGCCGTGAAACCGGCGACGCCTACAGCTTCAACTGGGCGCTGCGCATTGCGCCGGACCTGCAGGTGCCCTTTATGCCCAGCCATGAAAATATGGCAAACCTCAACCTTTACCCGGATCAGCCCGCCGAGCAGCTGGCCGCCGCGCTGCGCCGCGCCTTCTCCGGCATCGTGGCCGGTAACGTGAAAGACGTCGGCATCCGCGCGATTAAAGAACAGGGGCCGTACAAGCTGCACGGCGATCCGCAGATGATGCGCCGCATGGACGAGCTGCTGCAGGGCTTTGTCGCCCAGCACCGCATGAAACTGCCCGGCAGCGCCTACATCCCCTGCTACGAAATCATCAAGTAACCTCACCCAGCGGCCCGCAGGGCCGCTCAGGGCCAACACTATGATCCATCTGTTAATTATTGACGCGCTGAACCTGATTCGGCGCATTCACGCGGTACAGGGCTCGCCCTGCCAGCAGGCATGCACTCACGCCGTGCAGCAGCTGTTGCTGCACACCGGGGCCAGCCATGCGGTGGCGGTGTTTGACGATGACGACCGCCGCGAAAGCTGGCGGCACAGGCTGCTGCCCGACTACAAAGCGGGGCGTTCGCCGATGCCGGACGCGCTGCACGACGAAATGCCGCTGCTGCGCGCGGCCTTCGCCACCCTTGGCGTGGCCAGCTGGCACTCGCCCGGCGATGAGGCGGATGACCTCGCCGCCACCCTCGCCTGCAAAATTTCAGCAGCGGGGCACCAGGCGACCATCGTCTCGACCGATAAGGGCTACTGCCAGCTGCTGGCGGCCAACATTCGCATTCGCGACTACTTTCAAAAGCGCTGGCTGGACGTGCCCTTTATCGCCGATGAATTCGGCGTCGCGCCGCAGCAGCTTACCGACTACTGGGGGCTGGCCGGCATCAGCAGCAGTAAAATCGCCGGCGTCCCCGGCATTGGCGGCAAAAGCGCCGCGCAGCTGTTACAGCAGTTTGGCAGCCTGGACGCGATCTATGCACAGCTGGACCAGGTGCCGGACAAGTGGCGCAACCGGCTAAGCGGCGCGCAGCAGCAGGCAGAGATCTGTAAGCAGGTGGCGACGCTGAAAACAGATTTGGTGCTGGAAGGGAATCTGAAGGATCTGCGCCTGCCGGGTTAAGCTAAAGCATTAACGCTCGTCGCGCCGTCCTCCGACCGCACTCCAGATGCGGCGAATATGTACCGTCACCTCTTCGCGATCGTGATACAGCTGACGCGCCTGGATCTGCGCATTGATACCGCTGGCCTTCAGCTTCTCGTCGATCATCGCCAGGTTCTGCGACACCTCTTCGTAGCGCTTTTTCATCGGCAGCTTGAGGTTAAAAATGGCCTCACGGCACCAGCCGTTGACCAGCCAGTCGGCCATCAGGTTAGCCACGCGCACCGGTTTTTCCACCATGTCGCAGACCACCCAGTAGTTGTTATTGCGCGTCGGGCGATACTTAAAGCCGTCCTCACGCTGGTGGAACACCTGCCCGGTGTCCATCAGGCTCGGCGCCATCGGGCCGTTATCCACCGCGTTAACCATCATGCTGCGCTGCACCAGCTGATAGGTCCAGCCGCCAGGGCAGGCGCCGAGATCCACCGCCCACATGCCGCTGGCCAGACGTTCATCCCACTCATCCGCCGGAATAAACACGTGAAATGCCTCTTCCAGCTTCAGGGTCGAACGGCTGGGCGCGTCGGACGGGAACTTCAGCCGCGGGATGCCCATAAAGAACGGCGAGTTGTTGTGCGGCAGGGAGTAACCCACGTAGCAGTGGCCAGGCGCGATAAAGAACACGTGCACCACCGGACGCTTGTTGGTCTCATAGTTGACCAGCACTTTTTCTTTACGCAGGGCGGCGCGCAGCGGCACGGTAAACTTGCGGCAGAACTTGAGCAGCTCTTTGCTCTCGTTGGTATCCGGCACTTCCACCCGCAGCTCACCCCCCTTCTCCACCGCGCCCACCAGCATGCCGGCCACCGGCGTGATGCGGTCCTCCGGCGGCAGGTCGCGCAGCAGCTCACCGACCACGATCATCTGGCGGGCGAAGATCAGCTGACTGTACGGCAGATCCTTCAGCAGCTTCTCGGCCTCACCGGGCTGATAGCATTCGAACAGCACGTAGGCCGAATCTTCTTTCACCCGGGCAAAGCCGAAAATCTGGTGTTCGGCGGCCTTAGCGGTGATCTCCGCCGCGCACTCTTTCTCAAAACCCTGACGGCAATACAGTAAAATTTTATTCATGGCGTTCTGCCCTTTTTTTCAGACGCAGAGCGCCAACCAACATCAAGATCCAGCCAACCAGCAGGCAGGTGCCGCCGATCGGAGTGATATAAACCCACAATTTCAGGTGTGACAGCGCCAGGCTGTAGAGGCTGCCGCTAAACAGCACCACGCCGAGCGCCAGAAAAGCGCTGCTCCAGTAAAACCAGATATTGGCCCGGCGCAGCATCACCGCGGCGGTACCGAGGATCGCCAGGGTGTGGATCGCCTGGTAATCCAGCCCGGTTTTCAGCCACGCCATTTCAGCGGGGCCGAGAGATTTACCCAGCACGTGGGCACCAAACGCGCCCAGCATGACGTAGAAAAAGCCGCTAATTGCGGCAAAAATTAACATTGCGCGACTGGACATGGTCCATATCCTCAATCAGGGCAGCCCTGCGGTCGGGGCTGGCGTCCATCGATCACTTAAGCGTCCGCCACGGGCAGCTTACTGCTCGTAGCGAAAGCGAAATTTTTCCTGTTCACTGGCGGCTTTGGCCAGGATCCACTGCCGGAAGGCGGCTATTTTACCGAGTTCTGCCTGACTGTCATGACAAACCAGATAAAAAGCATTCTTACTTACCAGCACGTCGTTAAACGGGCAGACCAGCCTGCCGGCTTCAATCTCCGTCTGCGCCATCACGTTATTGGCCAGCGCGATCCCCTGGCCGTGAATCGCCGCCTGCAGCACCATCGCGCTGTGGCTGAAGATTGGCCCCTGCTGCACGTTGATGGCGTTCAGCCCCAGCTGACGGGTATAGGCCTGCCAGTCACGGCGCGAGGCGTCATGCAGCAGCGTATGCTGGCTCAGCGCCGCGGGCGAGGTTAACGGCCGGTCGCCGGTTAACAGCATCGGCGAGCACACCGGCAGCAGATACTCAGCGTAGAGTTTTTCAACCCGCAGGCCCGGCCAGTTACCACGGCCATAGAAAATCGCTACGTCAACGTCATCAGCCAGCTTCATCTCTTCATCGCGGTCAACCGCCTGAATACGCACGTCAATGCCCGGATAATCCGCGTTGAAACTGGTCAGGCGCGGCACCAGCCACTGGATGGCGAAACTCGGCAGCAGGCTGACCGTCAGCGCTCCTTTGGCGCTGCGCGCCTGCAGCTTACGGGTGGCGTCGTTGAGGGCGGTAAAAATCTCTTTGATATCGAGATAGTAGCTCTGCCCCTCTTCGGTCAGCAGCAGCGAGCGGTTACGGCGACGAAACAGCTTAAGCCCGAGGAAATCCTCCAGCGACTTGATTTGGTGGCTGACCGCCGCCTGGGTAACAAACAGCTCTTCTGCCGCTTTGGTAAAGCTCAGATGACGCGCCGCGGCATCAAAAACCCGCAGGGCGTTAAGAGGAGGCAAACGTTTCGACATGATGGAAGGGTTTTTCCCGGCATAAGCGTTGCTTTACAACACCTGGTTACGTATTAGTTTTTTTTATTCGACACATTATAAATTGTCCGTTGAGGAACCGCCAGCAAATACCTATAGTTGCCGCACTTCCTGAGCCGGAACGAAAAGTTTTTGAGGATTGGGTATTAACGTACTGAATCTTTGGCACTTTTGGCTTGTGGGCGTGATGTTGTGTTTGCAATTGACCTGACGATTTTCGGGTCCGGTGGCGTAAGCGACCTTTTATTCCTGTAGATTTACCCTGTCTGTCCATAGTAAATTCTTAGTAGCACCGCTTTTTGCGGTGCTTTTTTTTTGCCTGACGTTTACTGATCCATCTCCGCCATCTCTTTCACATCCGAACGGTTGATCTGCTGCATGTTGCCACTGGCATCTTTATAGCCGATCATTCCGGTGTCGTTATCCACCGACGGCTTGCCTTTGGCGACGATGGTGCGGCCATCGTTGGTGTGCATCACGTAGTTGCTGGAGCAGGCGGCCAGAGTAAAGGTCATGGCACAGGCGGCGATTACGGCAGCGATCTTTTTCATCTTAAATCTCCTTGCAGATAAATGGGCGTTAATCCCCCGCAGGCGGTTGACCCTGCGCCCCCGGGCAGTAAAAATGCCTGTAACGGGCGGCTTTGTTTTGCGGGTAATGGCATAACGCTGACCTTTTTTAGCATAACGCGCTTTTTTCGCTTTGCCAGAAAGCGACACTGAATTCAGCCTGGTCCTAAAAAACCGGCACTGCCCGCCCTGATGAGGAGAGTATGACGTCTTTTAATCCCGCGCTGTTTCGCCAGCAGTTTCCGGCGCTCGCCGAAGCCGGCAGCTACCTCGACAGCGCCGCCACCGCGCTAAAACCCCAGGCGGTGATTGACGCCAGCGAACAGTTTTATCGCCTGAGCGCCGGCACCGTTCACCGCAGCCAGTTTGCTGCCGCCCGCCGTCTGACCGAACGCTACGAGAACGCCCGTGGCCAGGTGGCCCGCCTGCTGAACGCCGCCGATGCACACGCCGTGGTCTGGACCAAAGGCACCACCGAAGCGATCAACCTGGTGGCACAAAGCTGGCTGCGTCCGCGCCTGCGGCCGGGCGATGAGATTGTCGTCAGCGAAGCGGAACACCATGCCAACCTGGTACCCTGGCTGATGGTGGCCGAACAGTGCGGCGCGCGGGTGGTGAAGTGGCCGCTGGGCGACGATCGCCTGCCGGATATCCGCCTGCTGCCCGCGCTGCTGAACAACCGTACCCGCCTGCTGGCGGTGAGCCAGATGTCTAACGTCACCGGCGGCTGCCCGGATCTGCCGCAGGCCATCACCCTTGCCCACGCCGCAGGTGCCAGCGTAATGGTGGACGGCGCACAGGGCGTCGTGCACGGCCCGCCCGACCTGCAGGCGCTGGACGTGGATTTCTATGCGTTCTCCGCCCACAAGCTGTACGGCCCGATGGGCACCGGTGCACTGGTGGCGAAACCGGAACGGCTGAATGAGATGGTGCCGTGGCAGGGTGGCGGAAAGATGCTGACTGAGGTCAGCTTTACAGGCTTTACCCCGCAGGCTGTGCCCTGGTGCTTTGAAGCAGGAACCCCCAACGTTGCGGGGGTGATTGGCCTGAGCGCCGCACTCGAGTGGCTGGCAGACGTGGATATCGCGGCTGCCGAGCGCTGGAGTTGCGATCTTGCCAGCCTGGCCGACGCCCGGCTGAGCGCCCTGCCCGGCTACCGCAGCTTCCGCGTCGGCGAGTCCAGCGTGCTGGCGTTTGATATTGCCGGTGTGCACCACAGCGATGTGGTCACGCTGCTGGCGGAAAGTGGCGTGTCGCTGCGCGCCGGCCAGCACTGTGCTCAGCCGCTGCTGGCGGCGCTGGGGGTCAGCGGCACGCTGCGCGCCTCTTTTGCCCCCTATAATTCCCTTGAAGACGTGGACGCGCTGGTCGCGGCCATGACCACCGCACTTGACCTGTTGGCAGACTGAATCATGAACCTGATAGCCCCTCATCCGTTTGGCAGCGAGATTACCCGCGACGCGCTGCTGCAACAGTTTTCCGCTTTTCACCAGTGGGAAGATCGCTACCGCCAGCTGATCCTGCTGGGTAAAAAGCTGCCCGCGCTGGCAGAGGAACTTAAAGAGCGGGATATTGAGCTGAGCGGCTGTGAAAACCGCGTCTGGCTGGGGCATCAACGCCTGGCAGACGGTCGGCTGCATTTTTATGGCGACAGCGAGGGCCGCATCGTGCGCGGCCTGCTGGCGGTGCTGCTGGTGGCAGTGGAGGGGCAAACCCCGCAGCAGCTGGCGGCGGAGGACCCGCTGGCGCTGTTTGACCAGCTGGGTTTAAAAGCGCAGCTGAGCGCCTCGCGCAGCGCCGGATTACAAGCGCTGGCTGAAGCGGTATTAAAAACGGCTAATCACCAAAAGTGAATGTTGCACTATCGGGGGGACAAATCTGAGAATAGTTAGCCTCCCGGCGATGATAATCTGAACGGCTGCGGTCGTTTACGACTTTGTCGCGGAAGCTGTCGGTACATAAAGGATTGCGCGACGCACGTTCACGGTTAGCTTTGATGCTCCAGTTCTGATTATCCTTTTCCCGCTGCTGATACTGTTCCAGGGAGCGGGCAATTTCCCGGGCGTTCCAGCGTCCTTCTGGCTTGCCGCCAGCGCCAGAAGGAGGCAGCGGTGCGGAATGACCCGCTGGATTTTTCGCGCTCCAGCTGGCAGGATCTTCAGGCTGCCAGTGGAAAGTGGGACCAGCCGCAGAAACGACAGCAGGTATGATGATTCCGATGATAATGATGAGTCGCGTTTTCATAAATCACCTGCGGGGAGGGTAAACTTAGCCACCACTCTGCGCCGGATATACTCAATCTGAAATCAATCAACGCGTGCAACCGCGGACTTTTGTGCGTTTGCGTTCGCCTTCGCCATCATCTTCTTCAGCACGTGTGACACGGCGACAAAACCAAAGGTCGCGGTAACCATGGTGGCTGCGCCAAACCCGGCGGCACAGTCCATCCGTTTCGGGCCTTCAGCGGTACTGCGCGAGGCGCACACCGTGCCGTCCGGCTGGGGATACATCAGCGCTTCGGTGGAAAACACGCAGTCGATACCCAGCTTGCCCTTGCTGTTTTTCACGATCTTAAAATCGTTTTTCAGCCGTTCGCGCAGCTTAGCCGCCAGCGGATCCTGAATGGTTTTCGCCAGATCGGCCACCTGAATCTGCGTCGGATCGATCTGCCCGCCCGCACCGCCGGTGGTCACCAGCGGCACCTTATTACGCCGGCACCAGGCCAGCAGCGCCGCTTTTGGCCGCACGCTGTCGATGGCATCAATCACGTAGCTGAACCCCTGGTTCATCAGCTCAGCGGTGTTATCCGGGGTGATAAAGTCGTCGACGCAGGTCACCCGGCACTCCGGGTTGATCTCGCGGATACGGGCGGCCATCACCTCGGTTTTCGCCTGGCCGACGTTATCCTTCAGCGCGTGGATCTGGCGATTGGTATTGGTGACGCAGACGTCATCCATATCAATCAGGGTGATGGCACCGATACCGGTACGCGCCAGCGCTTCGGCGGCCCAGGAACCGACGCCGCCGATGCCGACCACGCAAACGTGCGCGTCGGCAAACAGCTGCAGCGCGTCCTGACCATACAAACGCCCGGTGCCGCCAAAGCGTTGCCGCCAGGCGTCAGAAAGAACCGTCATGCACTATTCCTCGAAGAAAACGAAGGGCCACCTGGGTGGCCCGGAGAAAAATTACTGGCTGGCGAGCAGCGCGCCCTGCGCGTCACGCGGCACGGCGGCGGAAGAGAACAGCGGCGTACCGGCTCCCGGTGCGGTTTTCAGCACCCACACGCGGCCATAATGGTTAAACCAGCCCGCCATATGCCCGGCGTCCGGGCCGATGCCCTGGTAGATGTCAAAGTGCTGGCCTTTAATGGCCCCGCCGACGTCCAGCGCCACCATCATGCGCATCTCATATTTTCCGGTAAATTTACCGTTGTTGTCCAGCAGCGGGATCTCCGCCAGCAGCGTTGTCCCCGCCGGGATCAGTGACCGGTCAGAGGCCACCGACGCTTTGGCAATCAGCGGCACCGCGCTGGCCCCGCGCACCGGCGCAAAGTTCTCCGGCTTAAAGAACACGAACGACGGGTTCTGCTCCAGCAGCTCGCGCACCTCCGCTTCGCTGTGCTTCAGGCCCCACTCGCGGATCGCCTGCATCGACATATCTTCCCGCTTCACTTCGCCACGGTCGATCAGCACCTTACCGATGCTGCGGTAGGCGTGGCCGTTCTTGCCGCCGTAGCCGAAGAAGGTCAGCGGCCGGCCGTCGCCGAAGTCCACATAGCCGCTGCCCTGCACGTCCATAATAAAGTTATCCATCAGCGAATTGCTGTAGCCGGCAATATAGCGGTCACCCAGCGCACCGCTGTAAATCTGCGCGCGGCTCGGCAGCTGCTTGCCACGCGGACGCGGCGGCATGCGGTAGAGCGGATACTGGAACTCACCCTGGCGGGTGTAACGCGCCTGCAGCACCGGCGTATAATAGCCGGTAAACTGCACGTTGCCGTAGTTGTCGGCCCCTTCCATCTGGTAGGCATTCAGACCGAACTCCCGCAGCTGGCGGGTATCGCCGCCGGCCATCAGCCAGCTCTGCACCGCGCTGAAGGTGCTTACCTGGCGAGAGTAGAGACCGGATGAGCTGCTGCGGACCTGCTGTACCTGGTCGGCATAGTCTTTGCCGTTCACCGGGCGGCCTTTAGCGTTAGGCTGATTGACCAGGCCCAGCGGCTGCTCCAGCTTGCCATCCTTATACTGCTGCCCACGGTCGGTGGGTTTAGAGGAACATGCCGCCAGCAGCGCCAGCAGCGAACCGGTCAGTAAAACTTTAGCCCAACGTCCTTTCATACCTTTATCTACCCTTAACCGGAAATAAGCGAAATCTGCTGCGAAGATAGCAAAGCCGCCCTGAGATTGACATCCTCCCCGCCCTGAAGGGCAAGGATTCTTACAGCGTTCAGAACAAAATCTGACTCGCCTCGGTGGGTTCCTGCTTCAACGGGTGGCCTGACTGCACCATCCCTCCACAGGCAAGCACGGCATGTCCTGCCGCTAAAATATTACGAGCGCCGTTTATATCGGCGTTCTCGTTATATCCACATTCCAGACACTCGAACTGGCTTTGTGACTGGCGGTTTTCTTTAGCTGTATGACCACAGCAGCCGCATTTCTGACTCGTATACGCTGGATTGATTGCCAGTACCTGCCCCCCACGCCAAAGCTGCTTGTACTCAAGCTGTCGGCGAAGCTCGTACCAGCCCTGATCCAATATCGAGCGGTTTAACCCGGATTTTGCCCGGACGCTGCGACCGTGCTGGCCTGTCGAACCCGAAGCTGACTTTGACATGTTGGCAACCTTCAGATCTTCAATGACAATCATCGCGTGGTTTTTGCTGATTGTCGTGCTGACTTTATGAAGGTAGTCGCGGCGGATATTACCGATACGGGAATGCAGGTTCTGTACTTTGCGTTTTGCCTTCTTCCAGTTGTTGCTGAACTTCACCTTCCGGTTCATTTCACGCTGGAGTTTGGCAAGTTTCTTCTGATTGGATTTAAAGCTGTCTACAGGCTCAAAAACCGTGCCATCTGATAGCGTAGCGAACTTCGCTACGCCCGCATCAACCCCCACCATCGATGTTGAGCCATGAGCCGGTTCAGTAACGTTGTATTCCGTCTGAATGCTGATATACCACTTACCGCATGACTGGCTGACGGTGACGTTTTTCACCTCACCCACGACCTCACGGCTATTTCGATAACTTATCCAGCCCAGTTTTGGCAATGATATACGGTTATTGACCTGATCGAGCTTCACGCCCTGCGGATAGCGGAAGGCATCACTTTTACCGCGCTTTTTAAAGCGTGGGAATGACGCCCGTTTCTGGAAGAAGTTTTTATATGCTCGCTCAAGATCTTTTAAAGCCTGTTGCAAAGGTTGAGAGGGTGCTTCTTTCAACCACTGCGTTTCGGGTGTTTTTTTCCATCCGACCAGCCACGCTGCCATTTTTACATAGGTAAGGTATTTGTTACTCGCCTCATGATTTTTATTCTGCAACTCCAGCGCGCGGTTAAAAACGAAACGACAAGCCCCAGCGAAGCGCCGCATATCACGCTCTTGCTGACCATTTGGTCTTAACTGGAATTTAAAGGCTTGTAGTCGCTTCATACCCGCAATTTTACTCCTGGTCTGTGACAAAGGAAATTGATATTTGTCGGGGGACGACATTGTACTTTCCTGATGCATGTTCGCCTGGTCTTTGTTGCCAGGTATCGACGAAGAGTATTTGATCAGGATGCTATCGGGAAGTTATGTAGCTACTTTACCAGCGCATGTACTGATTTTGACGTTGAGCTGGTTAACATGGAGGGTGAAAACGATCACGTTCACTTGCTGATCGACTACCCCCCAAAATTAGCAGTATTAAATCTTGTAAAAAGCCTAAAGGTGTGTAAGGCAGATTACTTCGTCGTGATCGCCCAGACGTTGCTGCACGGTATTACTACAACGGGGTTCTGTGAACCCCAGGCTACTTTGCCAGTAGCTGCGGAGGTGCACCAATATGCATCATCCGGCAATACATTGAGCAACAGCAAACACCTGGTTAAGTGGAAGACCGCGCCTTATATCCCCGCCCTGAAGGACGGGATTTTACGGTGCACTGGATAAAACGTGCGCCACCGCTGCGCGACGGCATTTGTACAACAATCCAGCGCCTCGCTTAAAAAATGCGTCATCAGGATGATTTCGGCCACTTATCTTCAGAAAGGGGTTGCAAGAAAAATCATCAAGCGTATAGTGCGCATCCACGGACGCGGGATGGAGCAGCCTGGTAGCTCGTCGGGCTCATAACCCGAAGGTCGTCGGTTCAAATCCGGCTCCCGCAACCAATTCACCGCAGTCTGGTGAAGCAGTAAAAGATAGTGTCGTRATGGAAGCGACAAACCACGCGGACGCGGGATGGAGCAGCCTGGTAGCTCGTCGGGCTCATAACCCGAAGGTCGTCGGTTCAAATCCGGCTCCCGCAACCAATTTTCCGCAGTGGTCAGTAGTAATAAAAAGCGTTTACGGACGCGGGATGGAGCAGCCTGGTAGCTCGTCGGGCTCATAACCCGAAGGTCGTCGGTTCAAATCCGGCTCCCGCAACCAATTTAACACCCTGATGGGTGTTTTTTGGTTTCTGGCCTATAGCTGGAAAACCTCTCCTACAAGAAGAGGCATTATTTATGCTCACCCCATCAACTTCATAGCTTTCTCTTCAAGAATTTTACTTCTTTCAACAATAAATTCTTCATAAGATAGCGACTCAATATTTTGCGGACAAAAAGCCAACTCAAGGTATACTTTCTTTTGAAGATCAGGGCATTTTTTTAGATATTCTGAAGGCTCCTTGTCTTTTATTGAATTATTATCAGCCCTAGTCAGAAAACAGATGTTCGCTAAAATATTAATATTTCTTTTTTCAACACCCATTCTTTTGAGAAATGCTTGAGGGAAAATGTGGTGATATTCATGCTTACTACCTTTCTTCAAGGCCTTACTAACATCGACTTTTGCACCACTCCAAAAAGAATGAGGCTGAGCAGTATTAAGCATGGCAATTAAAGATTTTGAATTGGCGTTGCCAGCAGCAAAATTACTATTACTGAAAGAAAATTTCAACTCTGCTTTAGGCAGTTTGAATGCGTAATTTTCATCAAGCTTCAACTTATTCATTTCGATTATATCGTGTGCTTGCTTTTCATTTACATCAGATGAAAACCTTCTGCTAAATAAAGACCTCCAAAACCAAGTTTTAATTATATCATTTTGTTTTGCTGTATAATTAAGCCCTTCAGATTTATTAGTTGCAAAAAAACAACTTAAAGGGACCAATAACCCAGGGAAAGGTAAAAGTTTGAAATGAGATATACCTAACTGTTTGGTGAGATAATCAATTGCTCCTGTAAGACCATTTTCAATTTCACAGAATCTGTTACGTATCTCATCACCTTTTAAATCCATTATCTTATCAGGTGTTGTTTCACCTAATATTATTCCTGCGCATATTCTTAACTGGAGATCTTTATCGTCAACCAAATCATCATAACCATGGTCTTCAATTTTTGTTTGTAGCTCTCCAAATCTTTCAACTAAATCGAAGTCTTCAGACCAACTCCAAGCTGAGAGCAGTTCAAATACATTAAGTTCAGTACCAGCCCTATTTATTCTCTCGAAAACTATTGCAACTTTATTTCTATCACTAGACTCAAAAATCTCGTTGGGGATCATGTACTCTCTGAATTTTGCGCTCATTGTATCAATTCTATCCAATAATTCATCTGGAAGAACTGCCATTGCCTTTCTATAAGCTACTGGTTCGAAAATTGTTTTGATTGGAAAATGACGATTTAAATCTATTTCTCCATCTTCTAATGCCATGAATAAAGACTCTTGGACATTGTCAGGGGAAATCATATCGAAGTAGATATCTGTCCAGTCATCACTTTGAGGCTGAAGATCATTCTGAAATGTACTAAAAATACTAGTAAGCCTTTGCTGACCATCCAAAACATAATTTACTGGATAATCTTTAGCTGGTTCAGGGAGAATGAATGAGCCGAGATTTTTTTCGGCACTTAATCTGGCATCTGTTTTCCACAGTATGACTGTACCTATTGGATAACCTTTATATATACTATCAAGTAAAAATGCTATTTGGTCTGGCTCCCAGACAAAGTCTCTTTGAAAGGCAGGTATACGTATGTCACCAGTTGTGATCCTATCAATCAATCGTCTTATACTAAGTGGTTCTGACATCTCTAAACTCCTTTTTTAGTGAAGTAACAAATGAAAAAATATCAGAGATAGCTGTTTTTTTAAATGAATTTTTTAGTAGTGATTTATAGTTGCCCCGTTAGCAAAGTACGCCTTAATCCCTGCCAGAATCGACTCCGCCACCTGCTGCTGAAAACGCGCGGTGCGCAGCTTACGCTCCTCTTCCACGTTACTGATAAACGCGGTTTCCACCAGAATTGATGGAATATCCGGTGCTTTCAGCACCGCAAAGCCGGCCTGATCTACCGAACGCTTGTGCAGATGGTTGATGTGGCCCATCCGTGACAGCACCTCTTTACCAAACTTCAGGCTGTCGTTGATGGTCAGGCTCTGCACCATATCAAACATGGTGCTGTCGAGATAGCGGTCGCCGCTCATGCTGACGCCGCCGATCAGATCTGATTCGTTCTGCGTCTGCGCGAGGAAGCGGGCGGCGGTGCTGGTCGCCCCTTTGGTCGAGAGCGCAAACACCGAAGAGCCGCGCGCGGCACGGCTGGTAAAGGCGTCGGCGTGGATCGAAATAAACAGATCGGCGCGCTGTTTACGCGCCTTCGCCACCCTGACCTTCAGAGGAATAAACACGTCTTCGTTGCGGGTCATATAGGCGCGCATGTTGGGCTGTTTATCGATCAGCGCCTTCAGCCGCCGGCCAATTTTCAGCACCACGTCCTTCTCACGCGTTTTATGCTTGCCCACCGCGCCGGAATCTTCCCCGCCGTGCCCGGGGTCGATCATGATCACGATCGGCCGATCGCGCCCGGCTTTGCCCGGCAGCGGCGCGGCGGCCGGCTGGTCACGCTCCAGATCGCCCTTGTTGTAATTTTCCAGCAGTGCCAGCAGCGGATCGTCGCTCTGTTTGTTCTGCGCCGGATAGAGATCCAGCACCAGGCGGTTGTTGATCCCGGCCACCGGGGCAAGGGTAAACACCTTCGGCGAAACATTCTGCTTCAGTTCCAGCACCAGCCGCACGGTGCGGGCATCGAACTGGCCGACGCGGGCGTTTTTAATATAGGGATCGTCCTGACGTACCAGCTTACCAATGCCCTTTAGCGTGTGGTTAAGCTGAATATCTTCTATATCCACCACCACCCGATCGGGATGGCTGAGCGCAAACTGCCTGTATTTTAACGGCCTGCCTGACTCAATGGTCAGGCGTGAGTAGGTCGAGGAGGGCCAGAGGCGGATCGCCACCACGTGGCTGCCTGCGGCCATCCCCACCCCGCTCACGCTGAGCAGCAGGCCGGCACCTGCGCCCTGTAACAGCCGTCGTCGGCTGAGAAAAGTTGAATCAGACATGCCACTCCAGATGCGCTAAAACGCGTAATAAAAAGCCAATTGAGACAAATTTGTAAAAACTTTAGCGAAAGCGCCGCCGGGTGTCACCCGGAAAAAGCGAATAAATGCAGTAAATTAGCATTACAGTTTCACGGTAACGGGTGATAATTAAGGAAAAATGTCGCTTGCACCCGGCCCCATAAAAGAATAAAAATACATATTTACCGAATAATCATGCAAAGAGGGTTTGCCGTGAAGGAACGCAGTACCGAGCTGGTTCAGGGTTTTCGTCATACCGTTCCCTACATTAACGCCCACCGTGGTAAGACGTTTGTCATTATGCTGAGTGGCGAAGCCATTGAGCATGAGAACTTCTCCAGCATCGTCAACGATATCGGCCTGCTGCACAGTCTCGGCATCCGTCTGGTGGTGGTTTACGGTGCCCGCCCGCAGATCGATGCCAGCCTTTCCGAGCGCCATCTTGAGCCTGTTTATCACAAATATACCCGCGTCACCGACGCGCAGTCGCTGGAGCTGGTCAAACAGGCCGCCGGCCGGCTGCAGCTGGATATTACCGCCCGTCTGTCGATGAGCCTGAGCAATACGCCGCTGCAGGGCGCGCATATTAATGTGATCAGCGGTAACTTTATCATCGCCCAGCCGCTGGGCGTCGACGACGGCGTCGATTACTGCCACAGCGGCCGCATTCGTCGCATCGATGAAGAGGCGATCCACCGCCAGCTCGACAGCGGCGCGATCGTGCTGCTGGGGCCGGTGGCGGTATCGGTGACCGGTGAAAGCTTTAACCTGACCTCCGAAGAGGTGGCCACCCAGCTGGCAATCAAGCTGAAGGCCGAGAAGCTGATCGGCTTCTGCTCCGAGCAGGGCGTCACCAACCGCGAAGGGCGGATCGTTTCCGAGCTGTTCCCTAACGAGGCGCAGCAGCGCATCGACGAGCTGGAAAACGACGATGACTACCACTCCGGCACCGTGCGCTTCCTGCGCGGCGCGGTGAAGGCCTGCCGCAGCGGCGTGCGCCGCAGCCATCTGATCAGCTACCAGGAGGACGGCTCGCTGCTGCAGGAGCTGTTCTCACGCGACGGTATCGGTACCCAGATCGTGATGGAGAGCGCCGAACAGATCCGCCGCGCCACCATTAACGACATCGGCGGCATTCTGGAGCTGATCCGCCCGCTGGAGCAGCAGGGGATCCTGGTGCGCCGCTCGCGGGAACAGCTGGAGATGGAGATCGACAAGTTCACCATTATCGAACGCGATAACCTGACCATCGGCTGCGCCGCGCTCTATACCTTCCCGGAAGAGAAGATCGGCGAGATGGCCTGCGTGGCGGTGCATCCGGATTACCGCAGTTCGTCGCGCGGTGAAGCGCTGCTGGAGCGCGTGGCGCTGCAGGCGCGGCAGATGGGGCTGAAAAAGCTGTTCGTGCTGACCACCCGCAGCATCCACTGGTTCCAGGAGCGCGGCTTCAAGCCGGTGGACGTCGAACTGCTGCCGGAAAGCAAAAAGCAGCTGTATAACTACCAGCGCCGCTCCAAGGTGCTGATGGTCGACCTGCGCGAAAACAGCGAGCATATCCGCCAGAGCTGACGCCACCGCAGCACTACGCCTGCAACCCGCGGCCCGGTAAATACCGGGCCGCGGACTTCTGATCGGCTAACACACTCAACGCTCCGCCATCAGCTATCAGCCATCAGCCATTACGCCGATTCATCGTGCCCGTCAGTTGCCAGCGCTATCGCTTCCGGCACCAGCGTATTCAGCCGCTCTACCAGCCCGCTGCGCCGCTGCGTGCGCACCTTCACCGCCGCGTTAAATACCGCAGCGTCGCTGTACAGCGTCAGCTGCTGCTTCGCACGGGTGATAGCGGTATAGACCAGTTCGCGGGTCAGCACCGGCGTCATCTGCCCCGGCAGTACCATCAGCGTGTGTTCAAACTCCGAGCCCTGCGATTTATGCACGGTCATGGCATAAGCCGTCTCGTTGGGCGGCAGGCGGCTGGGCTGTACCGGCTTGATGCTGCCGTCCGGCAGCGGGAAGAACACCTTCAGCTCCTGTTCCGCGTTGCGCATCGCGATGCCGATATCGCCGTTAAACAGCCCCAGCGCACGGTCGTTGCGGGCGATCATCACCGGCCGCCCGACGTACCAGCGGCCGTTGGCCGCCAGGTTGCGGTGGATCAGCCCGGCGCGCGCCAGCGACGCCTCAATGCGCTCGTTCAGGCCGGAGACGCCAAACGGCCCCTCGCGCAGCGCACACAGCAGCTGAAAGCGCGAGAAGGCCGCCAGCACCTCGCCCGGCGCGGCTCCGGCGGCCAGCAGCTGCAGATAGCCGCGATAGCCGGCCACGCAGTCGGCCAGCAGCTGCTGGTAATGCTGCGCATCGTTCAGAGGCTGCAGGCGGATATCGCTCAGCCCGGCGGTGAACACCCGCCCCGCCCCGGCGGCATCCCCGGCGTTCACCGCCCGCGCCAGCTGGCCAATCCCCGAGCCGGCGGTAAAGCGGTAGCTGGTGCGCAGCAGGCAGATCATATCGCGCACCGGCGAGGCGAGAGGGTCTTCCACGCCCTGTACCTCACAGCCGGTGATGCGGCTCAGTTCGGCGGCGCGCTGCGGGCTGTAGCCCTGTTCAGCGCAGCGGCAGATATCGCCGAGCACCGCGCCGGCCTCCACCGAGGCGAGCTGATCGCGGTCGCCGAGGAAAATCACCCGCGCCTGCGGCGGCAGTGCGGCTATCAGGTGCGCCAGCATCGGCAGGTCGACCATTGAGGCCTCATCCACCACCAGCACGTCAAGGTGCAGCCGGTTGCCGGCGTGGTAGCGCATGCGCTGGCTGCCCGGCAGCGCGCCGAGCAGCCGGTGCAGGGTGGTGGCTTCGGCCGGAAAACGCTGGCGCACCGCTGGCTCCAGTTCCAGCGCCTGCAGGGTTTTGCCCAGCGACTCGGTCAGCCGCGCGGCCGCTTTGCCGGTCGGCGCGGCCAGCTCAATACGCAGGCCGGCGGGGGACAGCTCGATCAGGCTGGCCAGCACCCGCGCCACGGTGGTGGTTTTACCGGTGCCCGGCCCGCCGGAGATCACCGACACCTGGCGGGTCAGCGCCACCGCGGCGGCGATTTTCTGCCAGTCGCCCGGCTCGCGGCCAAAGTAGCGGTCCAGCGTGCGGCCAAGCGCCGCTTCATCCACGGCCCAGTGCTGCTGGCGCTGGATAAAGCGCGCCACGTCACCTTCGCTCTGCCACATACGGTGCAGGTAGAGGCGTTCGTCGTGCAGCACCAGCGGCGTGGCATCGCCGCCGTCACCCACCGCCGTCTCGGCCAGCAGCAGCGCCTGCCAGTCGGCAGGCTCCCCCGCCGCCAGGCATAACTCCTGCGCCAGCTGCGGGTGCCGCCCGTCAAACAGCGCGGCGGGCCGCAGCTGCGCCAGCGGCAGGCAGACGTGCCCTTCGCCGGCATCGCGACTGACCAGCGCCGCCGCCAGCATCAGCGCCGGCCGGCTGTCGTCGGCCAGCATGCGGGCAAACTGCACGTCCAGCGCGCGCAGCAGGCGCTGGCGGCAGGCCAGATCTAACAGGTCGGCCATGCTCATCGCGCCGTCTCCTCATCGCCACGGAACAGCTGGTCCAGCGCCTCAACAAAGCTCAGCTCAGGGCGGGCGGTGAAGATGCCGTGGCTGCCCTCTTCGCCGTCCAGCCCGCGCAGGAACAGATAAATCACCCCGCCAAAGTGCTGCCGGTAGTCATAGTCCGGCAGGCGGTGGCGCAGGTAGCGGTGCAGCGCCAGGGTATAAAGCTGATACTGCAGATCGTAACGGTGCGACTGCATCGCCTGCGCCATAGCCGGCTGGGTGTAGGCGCTCTGGTCCTCACCCAGCCAGTTAGATTTGTAGTCCAGCAGGTAGTATTTGCCCTGCCAGCAGAACACCAGGTCGATAAAGCCCTTCAGCATGCCCTGCACCTGGTGAAACTCCAGCGGCGGCGTCCCGGCCGACAGAGGATCCTGACGCACCAGCGCATCAAGCGCGCCGGCGGTAAGCAGCCTGGAGATCGGCAGGTAGAACTGCAGTTCAACGCGGCAGGCTTCCGGCGACAGCTGGTTCAGGCTGACCCCACTCTCATTTAACGGGGTCTGCAGAATGCGGCTCAGCCAGTCGCACATCACCGGCAGCCACTCCTCGCTCAGCCCCTGGCCCTGCAGCTGCTCCAGCAGCCAGACGTCATCCAGCGGAGCGGTGAAGTCGATCGCCTCAAACAGGCCGTGCAGGAAAGTGCCGGGCGCCGCGCCGCGCGGGAAGCTGTGCGGCGTCAGCTGCCGGGCGCTCTCCGGCTGCGCTTCGCCGACCGCATCGACGTCAAACCGCGGCAGCAGATCCAGCGTCTGCGCCGCACCGTGCTGCTGCAGGCCGGAGTAGCTGGTCACCCGCCAGTCGTCGCGTAAGGCACGCGGCAGCGGCAGACAGCGCAGGTTTTCCGGCGCTTCAGCTTCCGGCTGGAAGCGCGGTGCGTCGCTGCCCGCAGCGTCAGCCAGCGCGGTATGCTCACACTGCATCGCCGCCAGCAGCGCCTGCAGCGTGGCGGCATCCGCCGCTTCCCCACGCTGTAACAGCCAGCCCAGCGCGCTGCGGTGCAGATCGCTGGCACCCTCTTTTTTACGCGTTCCCTTTACCAGCGGGGCCACCCCGACGCTGCAGTGATACACCGACCGCGTCAGCGCCACGTACAGCAGGCGCAGATCTTCCGCCAGCCGCTCCTGCTCGGCCAGCGCTGCGCTCTCCTCGTCCGGCTGCAGGTCGAGCAGCGCGGCAAAGGTCTGCCGGTCATGGTAAACGGCGCTGTCGGCCTCGCGGAAGTTGGCGACAAACGGCAGCCACACCAGCGGATACTGCAGCCCTTTGGATTTATGGATGGTAACAATCTGCACCAGGTGGCGATCGCTCTCCAGCCGCAGCTGCTGGTTCGCCACCTGGCCGTCGGGCTGCTCCAGCTGCTGCGCCAGCCAGCGCACCAGCGCGTGTTCGCTGTCGAGCCCGGCCGCCGCCTCCTGCAGCAGCTCGCCGAGGTGCAGCAGGTCGGTCAGCCGGCGTTCACCGCCCTCCGAAGCCAGCAGGTTCTCGGCCATCTGCCGCTTCAGCATCAGCTCACGCAGCATCGGCAGTACCCCGCGCTTCAGCCAGCGCTGGCGATAGTGGTCAAACTCGTCCACCAGCCGATCCCAGGCGCGTTCGTCGCGGCCCAGCTGGTCCAGCGTCAGCGCATCGAAACCAAACAGGCTGCTGGCCAGCGCGGTGCGCAGCGTGCGCTCCTGCTCCGGGTTCAGCACCGCCTGCAGCAGCCACAGCAGCTCGCGCGCCTCGTTCGAGGTAAACACGCTGTCGCGGTTAGACAGATACACCGACGGGATCGCCAGCCGCTGTAGCGCATCGCGCATCACCGCGGCTTCGCCACGGCTGCGCACCAGAATGGTAATATCCGACGCCCGCAGCGGCTGCTGGCTGCCGGTTTTGCCGATCAGCGCCAGCCCCTGCTGGCCCGCCGCCAGCCACTGGCTGATTTCAGCGGCGCAGCAGCGGGCCATCGCCTGCTGATAGTCGCTGACCCCGACGCCTTCGCCGGGCTGCAGCCACAGCTTCAGCGCCGGCTGCTCCACGCCGTCAACGGTGAAGCTCAGCCGCTGATTGGGTTCCGCCGCGCTGACCGCGATAAACGGGATTTCGTTAAACAGAAACGGCTGTGGCAGGCGCGCAAACAGCTGGTTGACGCTGTTAACCATCGCCGGCGAGGATCGCCAGTTGGTCTGCAGCGTGTAGTGGGCGCTAACTTCGGTGCGGGCGCGCATGTATGTAAAGATATCGGCGCCGCGAAAGGCGTAGATCGCCTGCTTCGGATCGCCGATCAGCAGCAGCGCGCTCTCCGGCTGGCGAACGTACAGCCGGTGAAAGATGCGGTACTGCTGCGGGTCGGTGTCCTGAAACTCATCGATCAGCGCCACCGGATAGCGCTGCCGGACGGCGGCGGCCAGCGCCTCACCGGCGGGCTGCTGCAGCGCGGCGTCAAAGCGACCGAGCAGATCGTCAAAGCCGAGCTGCGCGTGCAGGCGTTTTTCCTGCTGGGTGATGCGGCGAATGTCGCTCAGCGCGCGGGCAATCAGCAGATCTTCCAGCGTGCGCGGCTGCGCGAGGAAGTCGTCGATCTGCACAAACAGCGCATGGCGCGGCGCTTCGCCTTTTTTGGTCTTGTCGCTGAGCATCTGCTGGCCAAAGCGCTCAAGATCTTTCGGCACCGCATAGTCGAGGGTGTCGCTTTGCGCCCACAGGGTGATTTTTTCCAGCCAGGCAGGTAAGTGCTTACTACTGTAGCTGCGTCGGTCAACGCCGGAAGCCTCAATCAGCGCCTGCAGATCGCCCGCCGCCAGCCACGCCGCCTTGATCGCCGCAATGCGGCTGATAATCTGCTGGTGCCGCTGCTCCAGCGTTTCATCCGGGTGCGGCGCCGAGCGCAGGGTCGGCGCTTCACCGTTCAGCCACGGCGACAGCGTTTTCAGCAGCGCATCCGGCCCGGACCACAGCTCGCGCACCGCGGCGGCCACCGGCAGCGGCAGCGGATAGCAGTGGCGACGCCAGAAGTCGGCCGCCGCGCGACGGCGCAGCGGCGTTTCATCTTCGATCAGCTGCTGCTCAAACATCATGCCGGACTCAAAGGCGTTCAGATTAAGCATACGCTGGCAGAAGCCGTGAATGGTGAAAATGCCGGCGTCATCCATCTGCCGCTCGGCGGCCAGCAGCATTGCCGCCGCCTGCGACAGATCGGCGACGCCCGCCATCAGCTCGCGCAGCATCGGGTTGGCGCTGTCGCCGCGCACGCAGGCGATGCGCAGTTCGTGGATATTGGCGCGGATGCGCCCGCGCAGTTCGGCGGTGGCGGCCTCGGTAAAGGTCACCACCAGAATCTCCTCCACGGTCAGCGGCCGTCCGTACGCCGCGTCTCCGCCCAGCCCCAGCAGCAGGCGCAGATAGAGCAGCCCGATGGTAAAGGTTTTACCGGTGCCTGCAGAGGCTTCAATCAGCCGTTCACCGCGCAGCGGCAGGCTTAACGGTTGCAGCGGGCTGGCGGGCTGGCTCATGGCTTATCCTGGATCACCGGGAACGACTGCTGCAGCGTCGACAGATCTTTCCAGGTGGTCCAGCCCGGTGCCACCGCGTAGTCGGCTTTGCCGTGATGGCTGCCGGAGATCTGCGACAGCAGCGCCAGGCCGTTCGGGGCGATTACCGCCTGGTGGAAGAAGTCGGCCAGGGCGGCAGGCGTCAGCTGTTGCACCTGGGCAATCACCTTCTCACGGGTGTCGAAACGGTAATTTTCCCGGCTGAAATCCTTGCTGAAGCGCCCGGCCTCTTCATCCAGCGTCTGCGGGCGCTGTTTCAGCTCGTTGATCATCGCCGCCTGATACTGGGCGAAGTCCTCTTTTTTCATTTCACGCAGCCGTTTTTCCGCCGTCGGATAGAACGCCTGGAAACGGGTTAACAGGTATGCCGGCTGTTTGACGTTGCTCTGCAGCAGGAAACCGATCCCCCACTGGCGGCCGACCGGCATCTGGAAGGCAAATACCGCATAGCCCAGCTGCTCTTCGGTGCGCAGCTGGTTGTAGAACCACGGCTGAATAATCTGGCTGAGCAGCGCGCTGCTGGCCATGCTCTGATGCTCGCCATAGCCGGTCGGCACGTAGACTGCCGCCAGCGCGGAGTCGGTGCTGCTGCCGGCTTTTTCCAGATTGGCCCGCTTAAGCTGGTCCACCACCACTTCGTTGTTGTGCCACCAGCGCTCACCGGAACAGTTGAGCTGATTTTTCACCTCATCGGCCAGCGTGGTGACCGCTTCCGGGGTCATGTTGCCCACCACCAGCAGTTCCGGGGCGGCTTTTTCCAGCAGCATTTTGCGGTAGTCCGCCAGCTGCTGCAGCGTAACGGTTGGCACAATCTTACGGCGTTCACTGCGCTGGGTGTACGGCAGGCGCGACAGCAGCTGCGCAGGCTCGATCGCCAGCTCAAACGCTTTGCCCTTTTCGGCGGCGTCCAGCCGCTCGATATACCAGGATTTAGCCTGCTCCAGCTGCTGCCCGGTAGGCGTGAAACGGGTGTAGCCGGCAATCAGCTGGTTCATCAGCTTCGGCAGGCGCTGGGTAAAGCCGCTGGCGCTGAAGGTCACCCCGTCATTTTCACCGGTCGAGAAGCTGATGCCGCCCACCGACGCCTGTGAGCTCAGTTCATCCAGCGCCACGCCGGCCAGATAATCATTGAGGGCAAACAGCACCTGGTTCTGCGCGCTGTTCATCGCCTGCTCATTGCGCAGCGACAGGGTGATGCTGGCCTTCGGCTCATCGGCGTAGTACTGGCTGGGCATGTAGAACACCCGCAGCCCCGGCTTGTTGACCAGCTCCTGCGGGCGATCGTAGCCGTGCGCCGGTTTAATCAGGCTGAAATCATCGGGAATGTAGGGGTTGAGCACCGGCAGCGACAAAGTGATTTTGTCGCTTTCCGCCTGCCACTGGCTGAAGGTCTTCGCGCTGATTTTGTCCACCTGATAAGGGGCGTCAACAAAGTAAGCGGTTTTGTTGTGCGGCTCCTGCGGGCTGATATACCAGATACGTGCGTTCTGCGGCGTCATGCCGTCCAGCCGTGCTTTAATCGCCTGCGGATCGTAGCGGTCGGCGATGTAGGAGGCATCCAGCGTGTGCTCAACCGGCACGCGCAGCATGGTATCCACCAGCCACTCGATGTAGTCCATATCACGGGTAATCGACGGGTAGCGGAAGTCCAGGTCGAGCACGTGGGCCACTTCATCGAAGTAACGTTTATCAATGCCGCCGTCGCGCAGGGTCTTCAGGTAGCTGAACACCGCCGCCACGACCCGATCGCGGTTGGCCTGGCCTTTGTCGGTCAGCGAGACGGCAATCGAGAAGATACCGCCGTTGCGGTCAATCATCGGATCGGCCCCGCCGCTGACCGAGTCAGCCAGCCCCTGGCTCTGCAGCCAGTCCGACAGGGTGTTTTTGCTGCGGTTACCGATCAGGTAGCCGATCAGCGTGTCGGTTTTGCTGCGGAACTTATCGCTGTTATTTTCAATGCGGAATTCGATCTTCAGCTGCTTGCGCGGCTGGGCCGGCACGTAGTGGATCACAATGCCTTTCTGCTGGTCGGTCACCACCGGTACGTCGATCGCCGGCACGGTAGCGTTGTGGCTGGCGACGCGGCCAAAGGTGGCGACGGCAATCTTCTGCAGCTCTGCCAGCGGCTTGTTGCTGTAGATCACCGCTTTCATCAGGTTGGCCGAGTAGTAACGCTGGTAGAAATCCTGCAGCGCATCGTGCAGCTTGCTGCCGGGTTTGTCGCGCAGCGTCTCCAGGTTGCCGCCGGCGAACAGCGAGCTCGGGTGCTGCGGGTTAAGCGTTTCCGCCCCCACCTGCGCCATACGCAGGCCATCACGCGAACGGGCCATGGTCAGCTCGGCGTTGACCGCGTTACGTTCGCGGTCGGCGTTGACCGGGTCGAGCAGCGGCTCGGCGATGGCGTCCGCCAGCCGGTCGGCGGCCGGTTGCAGGGCGTCATTTTCCACTTCCAGATAGAAGGCGGTACGGTAAGGCGCGGTACTGGCGTTATGGCTACCGCCGTGCTTTTTGAGGAATTCGGCGAGGTTATCCGGCTCCGGGTAGCGTTTGGAGCCCATCAGCACCATATGTTCAAGGTAGTGTGCCAGCCCCTGCTGGTTGCGCGGGTTTTCCAGCGAGCCGACCGGCAGCGCCAGCGCCGCCAGCGACTTGGTGGCCAGCGTGTCGGACACCAGCAGCACGGTCATGCCGTTATCCAGACGGATCGCCTGATACTGGCGCGGATCTTTTTCGCTTTTATGAATGGTTTCCGCGATGGGCTGCCAACCGTTCTCCGCCATACTCAGCGGGCTGAACAGGGCTACCGAAACAAAACAAGCTAACCAGACTGCATAACGACGCATTCAGACTCCTCAACACATGCTACTAATAACGTTATAAAATAACACTACAGGATAGTCTCCTGCTTGTCCCTGAAACTTTACTCTCACGTCCTGCCGGTTCTGCGCCGCATAACGGTTACTGCTGCGGCTGGTGCCACTGACGCATCGGCAGCAGCCACCGTTCGGCCGCGGCGGTGAACTGCTGCACGGCCTCGTCATCCAGTTGACGGATCAGCCGCTGCAGTGAGGGGTCGCTGCCCTCGCCCTCTATCTGATAATTGCCCTGCCAGGCGGCCAGCAGCTTCGCCTGGGCTTTCTTCTGCGTGGCCTCATCGCGCAGCAGCGTGCCGCTGTTGCCGTCATAGCTGGCCTCCAGCCAGGCCGCGCCGCTGCGGGTCAGCAGCAGCGGCAGGCACAGCCCCTGCTGATAACCCGCGATATAACCCGCCAGCTGCTGCTGCGCCTGCTCTGCCGCCATCGCCGGGAAGTGCCATTCGCTCTCCAGCCGGCCAAGCATGCGGCTGCTGCCGCTGCCGCCGCTGGCGCAGTAGACCAGATGTTCCAGCCACAGCGTCAGGCCGTCGGTGTAGTTGAGCACACCGGGCCGCCAGCGCAGCAGGCCACTGTCCTGCACCTGGGTCAGCCAGCCGGTCAGCGCCACGCCGCCGCACTCCAGCAGGATCTCGCGGTTCTCCGCCCCGGCGCGCAGATCCTTTACCCGGGCGGCCAGATCGCTCATCTCCTGCTGCTGCTCCTGCCACAACAGCTCACCGAACGCCCCGTAGGGCAGCGCGCCCGCCGCCCGCTGACGACGGTAGAGCTGCTGGCCGTCGCCGCCGTCTATAAGGCTGTTCAGCAGCTGGCTGTTAAGCTGATAACGGCTCAGCCCGTCCAGCGCGAACGGTTCGGCGTCCGGCAGGCCGCTCTCCTCCAGCTGGAAGCTGACGCCCAGCCGCAGGCTGAAAAACGCCCGCACCGGATGCCGCCAGAAACGCACCAGCCGTTCAAAGCTCAGCGTATTTTCCTCCAGCGGCTCCAGCGCCTGCATAAACGGCGGATGCGCGCTGCCGGCCGCGCTGGCGGCGGGCAGCCACTCGGCGGCGTAGCTGGTAAACTCCGACCGTTCGCTGAAATTTTCCGCCGCAAACGGCATCCGGCTGTGCAGATGCTGCAGGTGTTCAACCACCGCCTGCGCGCTGCTGTCGACGTCGCGATCGCGGTCCGCCGCCAGGCAGAAGCTCTGGCTGATGTACTCCACCAGTTCACTGACCAGCACCGAAGGATATCGTTCCGTATTATCCTGAATCGAGCGGGCGATATAGCTGATATAGAGCTGCTGCTGTGCCGAGTTGAGCGCCTCCAGGAACAGGTAGCGGTCATCGTCACGGCGGCTGCGGTCGCCCTTTTGGCCCTGCTGGCTCATCAGGTCAAAGCCGAGCGGCGGCAGGGTGCGCGGATAAACCCCGTCGTTCATCCCCAGCAGGCAGACCACGCGGAAGGGAATGGAGCGCATCGGCATCAGGGTGCAGAAGTTGACCGGGCCGGCGAGGAAGCGCTGGCTGATGCGCTGCTGGTCGAGCCGCGAGGTCAGCTCATCGCGCAGCAGCGCCAGCGGCACCGCCTGATCAAACCGGGCCTCCAGGCCGTACTGCACCGCCTGCTGCCACTGCTCCTCGATCAGCGTCAGCGCCGCTTCCGTATCGGCATCCCGCACAAAGAAATCATCCAGCATCTGGCGGCACAGCGGCAGCCAGGCGTCCAGCCCGCGCGCCTCGCTCAGCCACTGTCGCCAGCGGTTCAGCTGCATCAGCAGGCCAGCGAGGTTACCCGCCAGCTCGGCGATCAGCCCGCTCGACTCATCGTAAGGCAGGATCCCCTGCC
Source organism: Erwinia sp. Leaf53 (assembly GCF_001422605.1). NCBI lineage: Bacteria > Pseudomonadati > Pseudomonadota > Gammaproteobacteria > Enterobacterales > Erwiniaceae > Erwinia > Erwinia sp. Leaf53. Next base: position 494,401 of record NZ_LMLK01000001.1, on the reverse strand, counting down.
AGTCGCCCGCGTCGCTGTTCATCGCATAGCCCAGCAGCATGCGGGTCAGGCCAAAGTGCCAGGTGTGCTGGCCGGTGGCGGGCAGATCCAGCTCGCGTACGCTGTCATCATCCAGCCCCCAGCGGATGCCGGACTCGGCCACCCAGTGACGCAGCAGGCGCAGGCCCTCTTCATCTACCGCGAAACGCCCTGCCACCGCCGGTACCTCCAGCAATGCCAGCACCTCTTCGGCGGTAAACCGGCTTTCCGGCAGGTTGAGCAACGCCAGATAGGCCTGCAGCGCCGGGTGCGCCTGGCTGGCGCGGCGGTCGGAGATGGCAAACGGCAGCTGGCGCTCCGGCGGCGCGTTGCCAAACACCGCCTGAATAAACGGCGTGTAGGCGTCGATGTCCGCTACCATCACGATAATGTCGCGCGGCGTCAGGCTGGCATCTTCCGCCATCAGCGCCAGCAGCCGGTCCTGCAGCACCTCGACCTCGCGCTGGGCGCTGTGGCACTGGTGAATAACGATCGAGCGGTCCTCTTCGGCCAGCACGCGCTTTTCACGGCTGCTGTTCCACTCCCCGGCGGCCAGCCCGAGCACGGCGTTATCTTCCAGCTCCAGCAGGTCGCGCTTGATGGTCTGCAGCAGGTTGGTCGGATCGATATCGACGAAGGCCACCACTTCGTTCGGCTCCATCTGCGCCAGCAGATAGAGGTTATCGCGCCCCAGCTTGCCCCACGAGGCCAGCAACGGGTTACTCAGCTGCTGCTCACCCGCCGGGTTAAACAGCGTCGCGGCGCTGCCGCCATCGAGGAACTGCGGCACGTCATGCTGATGCTGATAGTGTTTGCGATGGCGGTTCTGCAGCTTCGCCAGGAAGGCGTAGTCCTGAATATCGCCCCAGTAGTGGCGGCAGGGGTTGGTAAACAGCAGGTGAATATCAATGTGGCGGCCCAGCGCCTGCAGCGCCTGCAGATAGACCGGCGGCAGCGCTGAAATACCGCAGATAAACACCCGATCCGGCAGGTTGGCCGGACGGGTGGTGCTTTTTTCCAGAGCGTGAATAAAGCGCTGATAGAGGTTGGCACGGTGCCATTCCGGCTGGCCCAGCTGGTGGGTGTACTCCACCAGCGCCGCCCACAGCGGCGCCTGCCAGGCCTGCGCCTCCGCCAGCCCCTCGACTAACTGCCCCTGCTGCCACTGATTCAGCCACTGCGGTCGGTAGACCAGATACTGGTCAAACAGGTCGGCGACCTTAGTCGCCAGCTGGAACAGCTTGCGCTTGTCGTCGTCGTCGCTCAGGTAGTGACGCAGCGGGGTAAAGGCGTCGTCCGCGAGCATTGCGGGCAGGATCGCCATCAGCTTCCAGCTCATGCTGGACTTGTTGAAGGCGCTCTCTTTCGGGATCCCCGGCAGCACGCTTACGAACATGTCCCAGATAAAGCTGGCGGGCAGCGGAAAATCAATGTTGGCGGCAATGCCGAACTCGTCGGCCAGCGACATCTGCAGCCACTGCGCCATGCCGGGGCTCTGTACCAGTACCACCTCCGGGCGCAGCGGATCCTGCAGCGGCTGGTTTTCGATCTGCCATGACGCCAGCGTTTTCAGTATGTCCAGCTGATTGGAGTGGTAAACGGTAAACATAACCAACGGTCCCTTATAAGACGTTTCATTTTTCCGGGGAACTACTTTACCCCGTCCGGCCGGCGATGAACATGTCACAACGCGAGCCTGGTGTGCCGGTTCACCCACCAGGGGGTGAACCGAAGCCCGGCGACTCAGCGCAGCGCAGCTGCGTCAGCTCCGCGCGCCGCCCGGCCGGGCTGACCACCCGCGCCGTCAGCAGCTGGCAACCCGCCGGCCCCGGCTGCTGCAGGCGCTGCCCCTGCCAGCCGCCCGGTACAGCCTGGCCCAGCAGCAGCTGATGGGCGTTGCGCCAGGCGCTGCGCTGCTGCCACTGGCGCTGGAACCCGTCGGCCAGCGCCAGCTGATACTGCATCAGCGCGCTGAAACTGAGGCTAAACAGCAGCAGCGCCACTAATGTTTCAATCAGGCTAAAACCCTGCTGGTCAGGCCGGTCTGAGGCAGGTTCCGGTATAAGCCTGCCCCCCTGCTGATGCGCGCGGCGCAGGTCAGAGTCTGGCTGCATTCTCAGGCTATATTGCTGTGGTCTGCATATGACAGGCTTCAGTTTCATATTAAGGCCCTGCTGCCGCGGCCGGTATCTGGCAGGCGCCACTCTCTTTCAACGGGCAAAAATCCAGCCAGCCATGGGCTAAAGGGTGCAGGCGTGGTGCCGTTCCGCCCAGCCAGCGCCATAATGCCAGCGTTCTTTCACCGCTGTCGGCGTACAGTAAGCTGCGTGGCTCAGCGTTATTATCAGCGCGCGTCTCGCCGCTGCGCAGGCACGCGCGCCAGCCCTGCGGCTGTAGCCGCTGGCACTGCCAGCCCCCGGTTTGCGGCCAGTTGAGACGCTCACCCCACGCCAGCGCGGAGGCAGCAGCGGCAGACTCCCGGTAATAGCGCCCTTCGCCCGCCACCAGGCTCAGGTTATCGCTGAGCTGGCGGCGGGTGGCATGCAGCAGCAGGCTGCCCATCATCAGAAGAATGACCACCATCAGCAACGTACCGCCGCCACGCTGCTGGCCGATCGCCCTCGTCTCGCTACCGTTCGTGGCAGCGGCTTCGCCACGACGCCAGCCAGGTTCACCGCCGTTGCTCATGGCGACGTTAGCCTCGTTCGTTGCCATCATAGCGACGCTAGCCTCTTTTGTTGCCATCATGACGCCCCTCACTACGCCGTCTGTACGCTTCATAGCGGCCTCACCACCGTCATCCGTTACTCGTTATTGATGCCTCCCTGCCCCGCGTCAGTGACTCCCGATCCGCCGTACCCTTGAGGAAGACAGTCCCCTTCATCGCAGAAAGTCCCCTGTCAAACTCGGTTATTTTTACAAATTCTCCGCATTCACCTGCTGCTCCAGCGTCAAGGTTACGGCAGGCCACGCCACCGCGAAGGCGCTGAGTACCAGCCTGAGCTGATGCGCGTGCCGCGCGATCGTGAACTGGCTGATAGCGATCTGGCGAGGGTCGTTCAGTTTTTCCCAGCCAGGCCCCTCGCAGCTCGCCACTCCGCGCTGCATTTCCAGATTGCCCGCGCGCAGCCGGTAGCCCCAGAACTCGCTGTTGTCCCGCCCGACGCCCTCCCACCTGCCGTTACTGTTCTCATCCCAGCGCAGCAGCAGGCAGGCGGACGGCGGCGGGCGAATGCTCAGAGCCGGGCCGGAACAGTGCCCGTTACAGTAGCCGGCACGCCGCAGGGCTTTCTCCAGCCGCCAGGCGATCTGCTGCAGCTCCTCCTGCAGCTGAGCCTGCATCAGCAGCCGCTGAGTATGCTGCACCAGCAGCGGCAGCGTGCGCGTGGCGCCGAGCATCAGCACGCTGCCTACTGCCAGAGCGATTAACACCTCCAGCAAAGTAAACCCCTGCGCCCGCTGCTTTTTCACTGGCGCCCTCTGACGCCGCCCGTCATGCCTGAGTAACTGAACCTGGTTCCGTCCATGAACCCGCCTTTGTCCATGAACCCGTAGCTGTCCATGAACCCGCCTTTGTCCATGAACCCGTAGCTGTCCATGAACCCGCCTTTGTCCATGAACCTGTATCCGTCCATGAACCTGCTTCTGTCCATGAAGCAGAGCATGCGCCCGTCCATGAACCTGAGCACCCGTCTGCCCCGTCACCGGCAGCGCTCTTCGGACTGCGCGCAGATGCGCACCCGGCCGCGGGCGGAGACGATAATGCGCCGCTCCCCTGCCGGGCTGGCAATCAGCACATGGCCGGGGAAGGCGGTGTTGTTTTTACCGTAGAAACCCATGCCGTCGCTGAGTTCACGCAGCCGCACTTCCGGCCAGGGGGCCGACAGCTGCCACGGTGACGACGGCCGACAGCGCTCAACGGCGGGGCCGCCGCCGAAGCACCAGCGCGCGCCTGGCTTCAGCCACAGCAGCCGTTCGGCGTTATGCCAGTTGGCGTCGCTGCGCAGGCGCAGCAGCAGCTGGCGGATCTGCGCGGCGCTTTCGTCCAGCCGCTGACGCTGCTGCCAGCGCTGCCAGCCGTGCCAGCCCGAGCTGCTCAGCGCGGCCACCATCGCCAGCACCAGCATCATCTCCAGCAGGGTAAAACCACGTTCGGTCAGGATTTTCATCACGCCAGTTTGCGCCTGCCGGCAGCGGATGCCAGCGGCAAAAGCCATCGTTGCGGGGGCTGTTCAGCGGAAGATAAAGAGTTGCAGCAACGCGCCTGATTATTGCGGCGAAGTGCAGAAGTTRGTGAAGTTAGTGAAGTGTGARGTTRGTGARGTTRGTGARGTTGGTGAGGTTGGTGAGGTTGGTGAGGTTGGTGAGGTTGGTGAGGTTGGTGAGGTTGGTGAGGTTGGTGAAGTCAGGCAGGAAGGCGTGCCCGGCGGGCTGCGGTAAAGCAGCACGCCGGGCAACAGGGTCAGATCGCCACCGGGGCTTTAATCGCCGGATGCGGGTCGTAACCTTCAATCTCAAAATCGTCGAAGCAGTAGTCGAACAGCGAGTCCGGTTTACGCTTGATGATCAGCTGCGGCAGCGTGCGCGGTTCACGGGTCAGCTGCAGACGCGTCTGTTCCAGATGGTTGCTGTAGAGGTGAGTATCGCCACCGGTCCAGACAAAGTCGCCCACCTGCAGATCGCACTGCTGCGCCATCATATGCACCAGCAGCGCATAGCTGGCGATATTGAACGGCAGGCCGAGGAAGATATCGCAGGAGCGCTGGTACAGCTGGCAGGAGAGTTTACCATCCGCTACGTAGAACTGGAAAAAGGCGTGGCACGGGGCCAGCGCCATCTCGTCCAGTTCGCCGACGTTCCAGGCGGAGACGATAATGCGCCGCGAGTCCGGGTCAGATTTCAGCTGCTCAACCACCTTCGTCAGCTGGTCGATCTGGCGGCCGTCCGGCGCGCCCCAGCTGCGCCACTGCTTGCCGTACACCGGCCCGAGGTCGCCGTTTTCATCCGCCCACTCATCCCAGATCGAGACCTTGTTCTCTTTCAGGTAGGCGATATTGGTATCGCCGTTGAGGAACCACAGCAGCTCATGAATAATCGAGCGCAGATGGCACTTCTTGGTGGTGACCAGCGGAAACCCTTCCTGCAAATTGAAACGCATCTGGTGGCCGAAAACCGACAGCGTACCGGTGCCGGTGCGATCGTTTTTCGGTGTGCCGTGGTCAAGCACGTGCTGCATTAACGCCAGATACTGTTTCATTTTTCCTCACGAATTTTGGGCTGCGGGCGACGACGGTACGCCCAGATAATCATAATCACACCTGCCAGAATCATCGGCACGGAGAGGATCTGCCCCATGCTGATGCCGCTGAACAGGCCAAGCTGCTGGTCCGGCTGGCGGAAGAACTCTACGATAATACGGAAAGCGCCATAGCCGATCAGGAACAGGCCAGAGACCGCGCCCATCGGGCGTGACTTACGAATAAACAGGTTGAGGATGATAAACAGAACCACCCCTTCCAGAATCAGCTCATACAGCTGCGAAGGGTGGCGCGGCAGCACGCCGTAGGTCGAGAGCAGCGACTGCCATTCCGGATGGCTGGCCACCAGCGCAATATCTTCGCTGCGCGAGCCGGGGAACAGCATTGCCCACGGCAGGTTCGGATCGACGCGGCCCCACAGCTCGCCGTTGATAAAGTTGCCAAGGCGTCCGGCACCCAGCCCAAACGGGATCAGCGGCGCCATAAAGTCAGCCACCTGGAAGAAGTGACGTTTGGTGCGGTGGGCAAAGATCATCATCACCACGATCACGCCGATCAGGCCGCCGTGGAACGACATACCACCGTCCCACACTTTGAACAGGTAGAGCGGATTTTCGAGGAACAAAGGCAGGTTATAGAAGAACACATAACCGATACGTCCGCCGAGGAACACGCCGAGGAAACCAGCGTACAGCAGGTTTTCAACCTCTTCTTTTTTCCAGCCGCTGCCCGGCTTATTGGCGCGGCGCACCGCCAGCCACATGGCGAACACGAAACCCACCAGATACATCAGCCCGTACCAGTGCAGCGAAACCGGCCCGATGGAGAAGATCACCGGGTCGAATTGGGGGAAAGCCAGATAGCCGTTATTCATCTTTCACCATTAGTTGAGTCAATCCTGACAGGCAGCCGCAATCGTCGGCTGCATAAGTCGCGCATCATAGCATAGCGGGAATTTTCGCGGTCCCGCCCGAGTGTAAACTTTGTTAAGAGAGAAGTTGCCTGAGGAACCCGTTCAGCGCCCGCCGCGGATCAGGCCGCCCAGCCCTTTCTGCTCCATAAACGCCGCCACTTCGCTGCGCACCTCGCGGGTGTGCATCGCGGCCAGGCCGGTGCGGGCCAGCGCCTGCGCCTCTTCCAGCTCAATATGGCGCAGCAGATATTTGACCCGCGCCACGTTGCGGCCGTTCATGCTCAGGTGGTGATAGCCCATGCCCACCAGCATCACCACGCTCATCGGGTCGCCGGCCATTTCACCGCACAGGCACAGCTCAATACCGGCCCGTTCTGCCTCATCGGCGATGGTCTGTAACGCCCGCAGCAGCGCCGGGTGCAGGCTGTCGTAGATTGACGCCACCCGGGTGTTGTTGCGATCCACCGCCAGCAGGTACTGGGTCAGGTCGTTGGTGCCGACCGAGATAAAATCGATGCGCCCGCGCAGGTGCGGGATCATAAAGATCATCGACGGCACTTCAATCATCACCCCCAGCCGGGGCAGCGGAATAGCGTAACCGAGCATCTCGCTCACTTCCTGACTGGCGCGGTCGATCAGCCGTTGCGCCTCGTCGATCTCATCAATGCTGGTGATCATCGGCAGCAGGATGCTGAGGTTGTTGCTGGCCACGTTGGCGCGCAGCATCGCGCGCAGCTGCACGAGGAAAATCTCCGGCTGGTCAAGGGTCAGGCGGATGCCGCGCCAGCCCAGCGCCGGGTTCTCTTCGCTGATGGGCATATAGGGCAGCTGCTTGTCCGCGCCGACGTCCAGCGTGCGCAGCGTCACCGGTTTATCGAGGAACAGCTGCAGCATGCCCTGATACTGCGCCACCTGCTCCTCTTCCGACGGGAAGCCGCTCTGCAGCATAAACGGGATTTCGGTACGGTACAGGCCGACGCCGTCGACCCTGCTGCCCTGGGTTTTTTCATGCTCGGCGCTTAAGCCGGCATTGAGCATTACTTTTACCGTCTGGCCGCTTTTCAGCTGCCCCGGCTGCTCAACCAGCCCTTCGGCCAGCTGGCTCAGTTCGTTCTCCGCGCTGATCAGCCGCTGATATTCGTTGACCAGCACCGCTTCCGGGTCCACCAGCAGCTCGCCGCGATAGCCGTCGACGATCAGCAGGTGGCCCTTCAGCAGCTCCGGCTGAATATCGGCCCCCATCACCGTCGGAATACCCAGCGCGCGCACCATAATCGCCGCATGGGAGTTGGCGGCACCGTCACGCACCACCACCCCGGCCAGCCGTTCACGCGGCAGCTCGGCCAGCGTGGTGGCCGTCAGCTCATCGGCCACCAGCACGAAGCGTTCCGGCCAGGTGTTGGTGCCCTGAATGGTGTCGTCAAGGTGGAACAGCAGGCGCTGGCCAAGCACCCGCAGGTCGCCCGCGCGCTCGCGCAGATAGCTGTCCTGCAGGCTGGCAAACTGGGCGGCAAACTTCTCAATGACCTTTTTAACCGCCCACTCCGCCACCGAGCCGGCCTCAATCTCCGCCAGCAGGTCTTTCTTCAGCCGCGCATCGCTGAGCAGGTGCGAGTAGAGATCGAAGATTGCCGCGCTCTCTTTGTGCAGGCTGGCGGTGAAGCGCTTGCTGTAACGGCGAAACTCCGCCGAGGCTTCCGCCATCGCCAGCGCCAGCCGTTCGCGTTCGCGCACTGAATCGAGCGTTGAGGCCGCCGAGACGTTTTCCAGCGACGGCTGTGAAGAGTCTACCCAACCCTCCGCCACCGCCACACCGGACGCGGCGGCAATCGCCTGAATGCGGGTTTGCCGGTACTGGCCGAACAGCGCGTTAAGCTGGGACTGCGACAGGATCGCCGCCAGCTGCGTCGCCAGCGTGACCAGGAAGGACTCTTCGCTTTCGTCAAACAGGCGATGTTCGCGCTGCTGCACCACCAGCACGCCCAGCAGCTGGCGACGGCTGATGATCGGTACGCCGAGGAACGAGCGAAACTGCTCCTCTTTGACCGAGGGGATATATTTAAAGCTGGGGTGTTTCTGCGCATCGGCAAGGTTGATCGGCTCAGCAAGGCGACCGACCAGGCCGACAATGCCTTCATCAAATGCCAGGGCGACCGTGCGCCCACGCGGCTTTTTTAGCCCACGCGTAGCCATCAGGTAGTAGCAGCGACGATCGTTATCGGCGAGGTAAACCGAGCAGACCTCGGTTTCCATCGCCAGACATATCTCATTAACCAGAATATCCAGCGCCTCGGTAAGACGAGGCGCTGCTGCCACTTTCTCAACTATTTCGCGCAGCTGTGTGAGCATGATCGGTGTGGCTTAACCTCTCTTCCGTCGAAAGGGCGTGTTTCGTGGTGCGGTATTTTCCTGCAGGGGCATCACCACGCTGGCAAACTCTTTCATCACCCGACGATAGACGTCGCGCTTGAAGGAGACCACCTGGCGTACCGGATACCAGAAGCTGACCCACCGCCAGCCGTCAAATTCCGGCGTGCTGCTGGTTTGCATGTTGATATCCGCGTCGTTGCACAACAGCTGCAGGAGAAACCATTTCTGTTTTTGGCCGATACAAACCGGCTTTGTGTCCCAACGCACCAAACGTTTAGGCAACTTATATCGTAACCAGTTTCGGGTGGAGGCCAGAATGCGCACATCCTTACGGTGTAAACCGACTTCCTCGAAAAGCTCGCGGTACATTGCCTGTTCCGCGGTCTCCCCTGGGTTGATGCCCCCCTGGGGAAACTGCCAGGAGTGCTGACCAAAACGTCTGGCCCACAGCACCTGTCCCTGCCTGTTACAAATTACGATACCAACATTCGGGCGGTAGCCATCATCATCGATCACCGGACTACCTCAAACTAAAACTGGATGTTCTGATTGTTTCACACTCCTTACAGACGGTAAACCACTGCTTTAACAGCATGTGCCTGGTCCGGAGTGGGATAACTCTTCATTAACAGGCAAGTTATAAACAGAAAGCGGGGGAAAAAGGCGATCTTATTCACGTTTTCTGTGGATAGCTTTGTGCAGAACTCGCTGAAGAAGTGGGGAAAACTTTTATAGTCGCTAAACAAGACCTGCCAGCATCAAGGAATAATCTTATATTAATCAGCGGTATTTAGCGGTGTAGCGCCCTTTTCCTGTCCATGTCATTCTGCTGTCATATCCAGCGATCCGCGGACTGGTGATTTTTCGCGCACATATGACGTTATCCACAGAATATGTTGATTACTTGCCCACGACGCAGGCTAAATGGGCAAAAAAACCCTGCGTCAAGGCTGTAAATGGAAACAGTATTATCTTCACGGACCACTTATCCCACTTTTCTGTGGATAACTACCCGGAAGATCCTGTTCATTGCCGGTGACCAGAAAAGTTAAACCTTACTGAGCCCTGACCGACGGCGGCAGTCGGGCGATAAAAAAACACGATTTATCATGCTATTATTGTTTTTTTCCCCCACTGAATAACCGCACGCCGTGATGCTGTCGTTTGCTGTACTTTTTTTAACCACCGGAGAGCAGATTGAGCGATAACGATTTTCTGCCGCCGCCACGCCATGAAGATGAGCTGATGGCCCGCGCCCGAGGCCTAGCGGGGTACACCCTCGGTGAACTGGCGCACGCCTGTGGTTTAGCTATCCCGCGCGATCTGAAGCGCGATAAAGGCTGGGTGGGTATGCTGCTGGAACGCTGCCTGGGGGCCAGCGCGGGCAGCAAGCCGGAGCAGGATTTCGCCGCCATTGGCGTTGAGCTGAAAACCATTCCGATCGACGCGGCGGGCCGCCCGCTGGAAACCACCTTTGTCTGCGTGGCGCCGCTGACCGGCAACAGCGGCGTGACCTGGCTCACCAGCCACGTCCGCCATAAGCTGAGCCGGGTGCTGTGGGTGCCGGTGGAGGGCGATCGGGCCATTGCGCTGCCTGACCGCCACGTCGGGGCCGCGCTGCTGTGGAGCCCCAACGCGGAGGAGGAGCGGCAGCTGCGCCGCGACTGGGAAGAGCTGATGGATATGATCGTGCTCGGCCAGGTGGAGCAGATCACCGCACGCCACGGCGACGTGCTGCAAATTCGCCCTAAAGCGGCCAACAGCAGAGCGTTGACCGAGGGGATTGGCCGCGAGGGGCAGCCGATTATGACCCTGCCGCGCGGCTTCTATCTGAAAAAATCCTTTACCGGTGCGCTGCTGGCGCGGCACTTTTTACTCTGAGCCGCCGGCGGTGGCCGGCGATGTCAAGTTTTCCGGCCTTAACGCCGGACTTTCAGACTGATGTGATTATCACCACGGAATATTTCGTTTATTACTACACTCTTAAGCGTAAACGAATCACAGGGGAGATAACCATGAAGTTGATGACTGGCGCAGCGGCGATCGGCATAGCGATGCTGTTGAGCGGCTGCAGCAGCAGCTATGTAATGGCGACCAAAGACGGGCAGATGATTATGACCGACGGTAAGCCGCAAATTGATAAAGAGACCGGGCTGGTGCAGTACACCGACGAGTCCGGTCATGAGAAGCAGATTAACGGCGACGAGGTTTCCAGCATCGTTGAGCGCTAATCTGGCGGCTGTTGCCTGGATGCGCCCGTATTCAGGCAGTTGTTCATCGCTCTGCACAATTCCTCACTTCCCCCACTGCCCCGCCGCGGTTATAGTCGAAAACCGGGATCTGGCACCGTCAGCCAGTGAACGATGCAGGAGTATTCCCTGACCTTCAAAAATGAAAAGGAAGCCGGAAATGCATTATCACCGTATCCCCCACAGCACCCTTGAAATCAGCTCACTGGGCCTGGGAACCATGACCTTTGGCGAGCAGAACAGCGAAGCCGACGCGCATGCCCAGCTGGATTACGCCCTGAGCCGCGGCATCAACCTGATTGATACCGCCGAAATGTATCCGGTGCCGCCGCGCCCGGAAACTCAGGGCCTGACCGAGAGTTATATTGGCAGCTGGCTGAAGGCGCGCGGTAACCGTGACAAGGTGGTGCTGGCCTCGAAAGTTGCCGGACCGGTGCGCGGTGCGGACGCCTCTATCCGCCCGGGGCAGGTACTGGACCGTAAAAACATCCGTGCCGCGCTGGATGCCAGCCTGAAACGGCTGAATACCGACTATCTCGATCTTTATCAGCTGCACTGGCCGCAGCGCCAGACCAACTTCTTTGGCAAGCTGAACTATGAATATGCCGATACCACCGCGCCGGTCACGCTGCTGGAGACGCTGGAAGCGCTGAACGAGCAGGTTCGCGCCGGGAAAATCCGCTACATCGGCGTGTCCAATGAAACGCCGTGGGGCGTGATGCGCTATCTGCAGCTGGCGGAAAAACACGAGCTGCCGCGCATCGTCAGCATTCAGAACCCCTACAGCCTGCTGAACCGCAGCTTTGAGGTGGGTCTGGCGGAGATCAGCCATCATGAAGGGGTTGAGCTGCTGGCCTACTCCAGCCTGGCATTTGGTACCCTGAGCGGTAAATACCTCAACGGTGCGCAGCCCGCCGGCGCGCGCAATACGCTGTTCAGCCGCTTTACCCGCTACAGCGGCGAGCAGTCGCAGCTGGCCATTGCAGAATACGTCGCGCTGGCGAAAAAACACGGGCTGGACCCGTCGCAGATGGCGCTGGCGTTTGTCCGTCAGCAGCCGTTTGTCGCCAGCACGCTGCTGGGTGCGACAACGCTTGAGCAGCTGAAGATCAATATCGACAGCTACGACCTCACGCTGAACGCGGACGTACTGGAAGGGCTGGAGGCGATTCACCGCCGCTTCACTTACCCTGCGCCATAATGTCTCAGGGCGAGGTTTCCCTCGCCCTGTTCTTACGCTTTGTTGTAACGCTGCATTCGCGCCACGCTCGCCTTCATCTGCTGCTGCCAGTCCGGGGTGCGGGCTTCGACCATATCAAAGACCATCTTTTTCACTGACTTAACCAGCTCTGGCGCGGCCTGCTGCGGCGTACCGCTGTGGAACGGCGGATGCGGATCGTACTGGGTGATCAGCTGAGCGTACTCGGCGCTCTGTTTGCCGGCCAGCTCCGCCTGCAGCGTCAGGCCAAAATCGATACCGGCCGTGACGCCTCCGCCGGTAATGCGGTTGCGGTCAATTACCACGCGGTCATTGACCGGGATCGCCCCGAAAGGTTTCAGATCGTCGATCATTGACCAGTGGGTGGTGGCCTGATACCCCTGCAGCAGCCCCGCCGCGCCCAGCAGAATGGAGCCGGTACAGACGCTGGTGATCCATTCCGCTTTGCCGCCCACCTCATGCAGCCAGTCGATCATTTCATGCTCTTTCAGCAGCGCATAGGGGTTGCCGGTGCCGGTGATGCACAGGACGTCCACTTTTTTCAGCTCGCGGAAGGTGGTGCTGGGCAGGAACTGCACGTGGGCCATTTCGCCGTGGACCGGGTTACGGTCGCGCCAGACAAAGTGAATATCGAAATTTTCACCGCCCAGCATGGTCGCCGGGCCGATGATGTCCAGCGGGGTCATGCCGGGGTAAATAACAAATGCGAGACTGATCCTTTTACCTTTGTCGCCCGTTGCCTGCTTCAGCCCGTGCCGGTACTGCGGTGTGGCCGCCGGGGGGGCAGCAAACAGTGAACCCGTGGCACCGGCTCCAAGACTGGCGGCGACCAGGGACAGTGCGGATTTGGCAATAAATTCCCTTCTTTCCATTTCAGGCTCCCTTTCAGAATGTCGTAAAGTTCGCTCGCCGCCCGGCAAAAAGCACTGCCGCTGGCGAAACGGGTGATGAGCAACGCAATGGTACGCGAACGATATGCGCCGCAGTATGCAAGTCATGCGTCATAGAAGAGGTCGAATAGTAACCGAAAGAAAAGCGCAGGCAGGAGGGGAAAGGCCTTAAAGATCTTAAAACCGGTAAAGCGAGTACGGGCCGAGCAGGCCCGTACTTAGGTTGTTCTCAGCGGCGGCGTTTTTGCACCTGATGCCAGCCCCACAGCAGGGCGATGGCCAGCGCAAACAGCGCGCCGAAACCTACGCCGGTGGCAACCGGTGGCGCACCGAGGCGGATCGCCAGCGAGTAGAGGCCAAGCATCAGCAGCATCGCCATATTCTCACCGAGGTTCTGCACCGCGATGGCGTTACCTGCTCCCACCGTCTCTTTGCCGCGCATCTGCAGCAGCGCGTTAAGCGGTACCACGAAGAAGCCACCCAGCACGCCAATCACCACCAGCAGCAGGTAAGCGTTGATCGCCTGCTGCTGCAGGGCAAACGCCACTACCGCCACGCCGATCAGTACGCCGGCCGGCATACAGCGCGCCACGGTTTTCAGCGTCACCAGCTTCGCCGCTGCGATCGCACCGATGACGATGCCGATCGCCACCATCGCGTTAAGCAGCGTCGGCGTTTTGTTATCGCTGATGCCCAGCGCCACCGGCACCCACAGCACCAGCAGGAAGCGCAGCGTTACCCCGGCGCCCCAGAACATGCTGGTGCCGACCAGCGAGAAACGGGTCTCCGGGTTGCGCCACAGCGTGCGGCAGGCGTTGAAGAAGCTGGCGGACATCGCCGCCGGCCGCCACGACTGGCCGCCGCGCGCCGCGGGCAGTTTCGGGATCAGCAGGTTGGCCGCCACCGCCAGCGCGTAGGCCAGCACGCAGGCCGCCAGCGCGCCGGTCAGGTTCCAGTCGGCGAGGAAGCCGCCGGCTACCGAACCGAGCAGGATCGCGGCGATGGTCGAGGACTCCATCAGGCCGTTGGCCTTAACCAGCGTTTCCCCGTCGGTCAGTTCACCGAGGATGCCGTACTTGGCAGGGGAATAGGCCGCCGCGCCGATGCCGACCAGGCTGTAGCCGAGGAAAGGATCAAAGCCGAAGCAGATCACCATCGCGCCCAGCAGCTTCAGGCCGTTGGCTGCCATCATCACCCGCCCTTTGGCAAAGCCGTCGGCAAACTGGCCGACGAACGGCGCGAGAATGATGTAGGTGGCGACAAACACCATCTGCAGCACCGGCTGGCTCCAGTCGGGATAGACCAGCTGCTTGAGCACCGCCAGCGCGGCAAACAGCAGCGCGTTATCACCAAACGCCGACAGGAACTGGGCGACGATCACCGCCATCATCCCCTTCGACAGCAGCGGCTTGCCGCCCGTCGCCAGGTTACTCATCGTTGCCCTCCGGCTTTTCTGCCATCTCACGCAGGGTGACAAAATCCGGTTTACCGCTGCCGAGCAGCGGCAGCTGTTTAATCACGCGGATATCGCGCGGCACCGCCAGCTCGGGGCTGCCCAGCTCACGCGCCGCCTGCAGCAGTTTATCGCGCGACAGTTCCGCATCGGTGGTAAACAGCACCAGCGCTTCACCACGGTTGCCGTCCGGGCGCTGGGTGGCCGCATGTTGTTTATCCGCCGAGGCCTTCAGCGCAATCTGCTCGACGTTCTCCAGAGAGACCATTTCGCCGGCGATTTTGGCAAAGCGCTTCACGCGGCCCTGAATCTGGCAGAAACCACCCTCGTCGAAGCTGACGATATCGCCGGTGTCGTACCAGCCCGCTTCCATCAGCCCTTCGCCGTTATCCGCCACCGGGGCTTCCAGCACGCCAGGGCGCTCAACGCGCAGATAGCCCTTCATAATGTTCGGGCCGCGCAGCTGCAGCAGACCGCCGTTCTCGATACCCGGTACCGCTATCAGCCGTGAATCCATGCCCGGCAGAATACGCCCGACGGTTTGCGATTTCGCCGCCATCGGCACGTTGATCGCCACCACCGGCGCGCACTCGGTCACACCGTAACCCTCAAGAATACGGATGCCGTACTTCTCAAACCAGACGTCTTTAGTCGCCTGCTGCAGCTTCTCCGCCCCCGCCACCACGTAGCGCAGGCGGGCAAAGTCATACGGATGGGCAAAGCGGGCATAGTTAGCGAGGAAGGTCGAGGTGCCGAACAGCACGGTGCAGTTACGGTCATACACCAGCTCAGGTACGATGCGGTAGTGCAGCGGGCTGGGGTAGAGAAACACCTGCGCGCCGGTCATCAGCGGGGTGAACAGCCCGACGGTGAGGCCAAAAGCGTGGAACAGCGGCAGCGCCGACATAAAGCGGTCACGCGGCGTAAAGTCGGCCACGGTGCGGATCTGCTCAACGTTGGCCAGCAGGCTTTTATGTGAATGCACCACGCCCTTCGGGTGGCCTTCCGAGCCGGAGGTAAACAGCACCATCGCCGCATCTTCCGGCTGCTGCGGCACGGCGGCCAGCGACGGCAGCAGCAGGTGGCTGAGGATCCACAGCTTGTCGCCGGTGGTGACGGTGTCCTTCAAATCTTCGAGGAACACCCATTTGACGCCGGTAATGCCCTCCGGCAGATGCCACAGCTTGCCTTTGTCGAGGAACTGGCGCGAGGTGAAGACGGTTTTCACCTCAGAGGCGGTCAGCGCGCTGGTCAGCCCCTTCACCCCGGCGGTGTAGTTAAGCATCGCCGGCACGCGGCCGCGCATTGAGGCACCGAGAATGGCGGCCGCGGTCACCGTGGCGTTCGGCAGCAGCAGGCCGATAACTTCGCCCTGATGAGTGTAACGTTCGAGGATACGCCCGACGCCAAGCGATTTTTTCAGCAGGCCGGTGTAGCTGTCGGGGGTGAAACTGACGTCCTCGATGCACGGCTTAAACAGCCCGTAGCGGGTGCGGGCAGAAAGAAACGCCTGATACAGCGTCTCACGCGGGCGCACCGCCATCCGCGCTTCCATCATGATGTGGTGCAGGTGCTCACCGGCCAGACGCCGGCGGTCGCGGGCTTTCGGCGCTTCCGGCATCGGGATGGTGGTTGGTGGCAGCACGGTCAGGGTAATGCGCGGGAACAGGCGACGCTTAAATACCCCGGCCAGCCGGCCAAACGGGGTGAACTCCGCGCCTTCAATGCGCAGCGGTACCACGGCGGCCTGCGATTTGGCGGCAACGAAACCGGCACCGTCGTAGATCTTCATCAGCGACCCGGTGACGGTGATGCGCCCTTCCGGGAAGATCACCACCGGGCGGCCTTCATTAACCAGCCGTACCAGCTGCTTCAGCGACATCGGCCGCGTCGGATCCAGCGGCACCACGTCAATAAACTTGCCGACCCAGCGCATATACCACTGTTCGCTGATCGATGAGTAGACGGCAAACACCGGTTTTACCGGCAGAAACAGCGCCAGCAGCACGCCGTCGATAAACGACATATGGTTAGGGGTAATCAGCACCTTGCTCTTATACAGGCCGGAGAGATCGCCGGCCAGCCGGGTGCGAAACAGCACGCGAAACAGCGTGCGGAACAGAGTAAATAACATGCCAGCTCCTGAGCAGGTCACAAGTTGCTGTAACCATGCAGGATATGACCGCACAACTCAATAATTTTCAGACCGGGTTCCACTGCGCATAGCGCCCGCAGCCAGTTCCAGCAGAACAAGCAGCGCAAGAGCCAGGATAAACCACACTTTACCCGCCGCCACCAGTATCCAGCCGCCAAAGGCTGGAAAACCGAATATGCCGACGAAATAAGACATTACGAACCAGGTCAGGGCCGCATGCCGGTTTTCCGGCAGCGAATCATTCACCGCCCAGGTCTGGATCACCGGATACACCAGGCCGTAACCGAGGCCGGTGAGCATCGCGGAGGCAATCTGAAAAGCAGGATGGATCGGTATCCACAGCAGGCAAAGAATGCCGACAAACAGGCAGCATAACAGAGCAGAAACCAACGGCAGACGGGGCAGCCCCGACAGCCGCCGCGACAGCAACAGCCGGGCAACCACTGCCGTAGTGGCATGCACCCAGAAATAGGTGCTGGCGCTGGCGGAGGTCCCTTCGACCAGGCTTCCCTGGAACGACATCATCCCTGAAAAAACACAACCGCCTAATCCGACCATCACTATGGGCCTGGCGGCAGGGCTGAAAGCCAGTACGGCGAGTTTTTTCACCCAGGGCCTCAGAGCCCGATCGCCTGGCCCACCCGGTTCTTTACGACCAAATGCCGCCAGCAGCAGGGCAGCAAGCAGACCGGCCCCCCCCACCAGCAGAAAGCACTGCTGTAACGGAGTGTGCAGGCTACCGGTCAACAGCGTGACCAGTACCGGCCCGCCACAGATCCCGACCATCTGAAACGCGCTAAAGCGGGTAAACCAGTGTCCGCGATCGGCATCTGAAACACGTTCAGAAAGCGCCATAGGTGCACCGATATAAAACATCCCCCACCCCAGGCCAATCAGCAGTGTGGATAGCAAGGGTACGAACCTGAATTCTTCGCTTAAGCTCCCCATCAGCAGATAACCCACGGAGAGGATGAACGCTGCGAGTGCGGCAAGCCGCGAGGCATCCATCCGCCCGGCAAACCAGCCGACCAGTGGCACCCCGATAAATGTCCCCAGCAGAGCCATACTCAGCGTCGTACCGGCCTCAATATCGGTTCCGCCCTGAGAGCGAAACCAGGCAGAGAACAGGAAGGTGGCGCCGTAACCGCCCGCCGTCAGAGAGGTACCTGACAGCAGAAGCAGTGCAGTTGAATTTTTCATGGTTGCACGTCCTGCGCACGGCCTGCTGAGCGGCGAAATACAGGGTTCATCGCACGGAGTGCCTCTACGGCGACTTTAAGCCGCTGGCAAACGTAACTGATTTCAGCTTCCGTATTGAATCGCCCGATGCCGATACGGATGCTTGCCTGAGCCATCGCATCGCTGAGGCCCATTGCTTTAAGGACGTGCGACGGTGCCTGTCGGGCAGAGGTGCATGCCGAGCCGGCTGACAGCGCAATGTCAGGAAGTTCGAGCAAGAGGGAGTCGGCGTCAATGCCGCTGAAAGAGAGATTCAGTACCCCCGGAAGATGGTGTTCGGGGTGACCATTTAAACGGACTTCAGGCACATTCTCGACGACAAACTGCCAGAGCCGGTTACGCAACGCCCTTATCCGGGCGGATTCTGACGCTTGTTTCTCCACAGCCAGTTTAACAGCGTGGGCAAAGCCGACGATGCCGGCAACATTTAACGTCCCCGATCGCAGGCCATTTTCGTGCCCTCCTCCCACCATCATAGGCTGAAGTTCAATAAGAGGTTCCCGTGAGCTGATATACAGCGCGCCGACACCTTTGGGGCCATAAATTTTATGGGCCGAGAAAGATGCCAGGCTGATATCTGACAACCTGACGTCCAGCGCTATTTTTCCCAGCGACTGCGTTGCATCGCAATGAAAAACCACACCCTGCTCGCGACAGATTTTCCCTATCTCGTTTATCGGTTGCAGCGCACCCGTTTCATTATTTGCCGACATAATTGAGACAAGACGGGTCTCTTTTCTGATTTCACCAGAAACAGCTTCAGATAAAACGATTCCATAACAGTCCGGTGCAACCCGGCTGACCTGCATCCCGGCAGATTCAAGCCTGGCACAGCTGTCCAGCACGGCTTTATGCTCAATCTGTGAGGTAATGACATGCCCGTTTTTAACCGGACTGAACAGTGCCAGATTGACCGATTCCGTCGCCCCTGAAGTGAAAATAATATCACCGGGACTGTATGCATTAATCGCGCTGGCGATGATTTCACGGGCATTCTCCACCGCTTTGCGGGCCTGCAAGCCCCAGACATGGCTGATACTGGCCGCATTTCCGTAAACGTGGGTGAGATAGGGCATCATTGCTTCAAGTACGTCATCATCTAAAGCCGTAGTGGCATTGTTATCCAGATATACAGAACCATCCTGTCCATTCATCGGTATCTTCCTGAGGTTGTACTGCGAATCGATTTAAAACTGCGGGTTTTGTCGTGCGGCGATAATCTCTCCCTGCTGTACGCCGCCCTGCTCATCGACCAGGTTCAGGCGAATACCGGCAGTAAAGCCGAGCAGGTGGCTCAGCTGCAGCCCGCGAACCCAGGCGAGGCTCCCTGACCAGGGGCTGTCTTCAAAGAACACTTCCAGCACCGATTCAGGCGTCCGTCCTTCGCCTGCAGCCCGTTCAAAATATTCCCGGGTGATCGCGGCGCAGGAGAGTTTCGACGCCTGCGGGCCGGCGCTTGCCGGAGCCGGTGCACGCATACGGTTAACCACCGGCTCAGGAATATCATCATTCTCAAGCATATAAACAAGGTGTTGCCGGGCAGAGTCTTCATGAATGGCGTAGATTTCGCTGAGCGGAATATTGTATTGATTCGCCACCGGTAAAAAAACACGTTGAATACGCTGATGCAGATGACACAGGCGGGGACGTCTTTTTTGCGAATTAGTGAGCTTCTCTGCCAGAAAATGTTTGCGAAAAATACCATGATGATCGAAAGCAACGGATATTCTCGGTTTATTACCCTGTTCAGGGGTGCATTGACTGGCGAATTTAAGCGCTGATTCAAAGGCTTTAAGTTGCGCCTCAACGACAATCTCACCGGCTTCATCAATAAAAACACGGGAGTTTCCGGCGAGTATGCTGATAAGAGAGCGTTCGACATCCATTATTTTCTCCTTTTCAAAACCCGGCATTCCGCATCTGAAACATCACCCGCATCGAAATAACGTGCTGTGAACGTATAGAGTGAAACGCCAAAAGTTCAAAGAAAACAAATATCAAAAACCCGTAAAGACCACAACCGTAAAAAATCCATATTAACTTACATACATGTTATTTATTAGCCTGTTCACTAACGCGTTACCCCGTAAAAATAAAGCCCCGGTGACGTAATGTACGCTGGCCGGGGCCTGTTGCCTTGCGACCACTTTGCCAGGCTAGCGCCAGCCGCCCCCCAGCGCCACGATCAGCTGTACGCTGGTGACCCACCGGGTGCTTTGCAGCTGCAGCAGGCTCTGCTGCTGGCTGAGGCTGCTGTTTTCGGTGGTGGCCACATCGAGATAGTCGATCATTCCCGCCTGGTACTGGTTAAAGGTTACGCGCGCTGACTCCTGCGCCGACGCGGCGGCCTCCTGCTGCGCCTGCAGCTCATCCTGCAGGGTGTGCAGCTCCACCAGATAATCCTCCACCTCCTGGAAGCCGCTCAGCACCGTCTGGCGGTAGCTGGCAACGTCAGCGTCATAGGCGGCGCGCGCCTGCTCCACCTTCGCAGACGTGGCCCCGAAGTCGAGCAGCGTGCCGCTCAGCGACGGCCCTAACGACCAGATACGGTTCGGCAGCGAGAACAGGTTGCTGAACGAGGAGCCGCTGTAGCCGCCGCTGGCGCTGAGGGTCAGATCCGGGTAGTACCCGGCGATCGCCACGCCCACTGCTGCGTTGGCGGCGGCCACCGTGCGTTCCGCCTGGGCGATATCCGGCCTGCGCTGCAGCAGTGCGGACGGCAGCGCGGCCGGGATCGCCGGCAAAGTGGCGTTCAGCGGTGCCGCCGCCAGGCTGAATTCCGCCGGGGTTTTGCCGACCAGCACCGCGATGGCGTGCTCCAGCTGGGCGCGCTGCCAGCTGAGATCCAGCGCCGAGGCGCGGGCGCTGGCCAGGGTGGTTTGCGCCTGCGCCAGGGTGGCGCGCGACTCGCTGCCCGCCCGGTATTTGTTATTAATTACCGTCAGATAGCGCTGATAGGCGGCAATGCTCTGCTGATACAGGGCAATGCGCTGGTCGAGAATACGCAGCTGGAAGTAGTCCTGCGCCAGCGTTGACTGGGCGCTGAGGGTGATATTGCCCAGTCCGGCGGCGCTGGCCTCTGCGCTGGCCTGGTTCTCTTCCAGCGTGCGGCGCAGTTTGCCCCAGATATCCAGCTCCCAGGAGGCAGAGAGCTGCGCCGAGTGGCTGTTGCTGATCCGCCCGCCGCTGGTCGCCCCGCTGCTGCTGGCCGCCGTGCCGCTGCGGGTTGAGCTGGCGGTGGCGCTGACCGTCGGCAGCAGATCGCGGCTGGAGCCGGAGGCCAGCGTCAGCGCCTGGCGGTACTTCGCCTCATACTGCGCCACGTTCTGGTTGGAGACCTGCACCTGGCGCAGCAGCGCATCCAGCGTCGGGTCACGATACACCGCCCACCAGTCGCCCTTCTGCTGCGCGTCCTGCGGCGTGGCCTGCTGCCAGCCGCGCGCTTCTTTATAGCGCAGCGCACCCGGTGCCGACGGCCGCTGGTAGTCCGGCCCGACGGCGCAGCCGCCGATCAGCAGTGCCAGCACTACGGGGGTAAGTTTATTCAGTTTCATCAGGCGTTCCTGGGGTGGCGCAGGCGCTGCCACTGGCGTTGCGTGGCGCGGCTGGCACGGTCGAGATAAAGGTAGACCACCGGGGTGGTAAACAGGGTCAGCAGCTGGCTCAGTGCCAGGCCGCCGGCAATCGCCAGCCCCAGCGGGCTGCGCAGGTCGGCATCGCCGCCGCTGCCCAGCGCCAGCGGCAGCGCGCCGAAGAAGGCGGCCAGCGTGGTCATCATAATCGGCCGGAAGCGCATCAGGCAGGCCTGAACGATCGCCTGCTGCGGCGTCATGCCCTGATTGCGTTCGGCGGCCAGCGCAAAGTCGATCATCATAATGGCGTTTTTCTTGACGATGCCGATCAGCAGCAGGATGCCGATCAGCGCAATCACCGTCAGCTGGGTGTCGGTCAGCAGCAGCAGCAGCAGCGCCCCAACCCCGGCCGACGGCAGCGTCGACAGAATGGTCAGCGGATGAATGTAGCTTTCATACAGCATCCCCAGCACGATATACACCGCCAGCAGCGCAGCAAGGATCAGCCACGGCATGGTGCTGGTCAGCCCGACAAACGCCTGCGCGGTGCCGGCAAAACCGGCCTGGATGCTGTCCGGCAGGCCAATTTTCGCCATCGCGGTTTTGATCGCCGCCTGCGCTTCTTCCAGTGACGCACCGTCCTGCAGGTTGAAGGCGATGGTGCTGGTGGCCGACTGCCCCTGATGGTTTACCGACAGCGGCGCGTTGCCGCCGCTGAAGCTGGCGAAAGCGGAAAGCGGGATGCGCTCGCCGCCGTCGTTGAGCACGAACAGCTGCTGCAGCGCGGCAGGGTCACGGGTCCAGCGGTCGTTCAGCGACATCACCACGTGGTACTGATTGAGCGTTTTATACAGCGTGGCGATCTGCCGCTGGCTGAAAGCGTTATTCAGCAGCGTATCCAGCATGCTGACGTTGACCCCCAGCCGGGTGGCGCGATCGCGGTCGATACCGATCATCACCTCCTGACCGCCGGTTTCCGAGTCGGAGTCAACGCTGGTCAGCTGCGGGATCTGCTCCAGCGCCGCTTTCACCTTCGGCGTCCAGGTGCGCAGCGTGTCGAGGTCGTCGGCCTGCAGGCTGTACTGATACGAGGCGTTAGCGCTACGCCCGCCGATATGCAGATCCTGCGCCGCCATCAGAAACAGCTGCACGCCGGGGATATTCTGCGTTTTGCCGCTCAGGCGGTTAGCCACGGTACTGGCGTCGTCGCGCTGTTTAAAATCCTTCAGGTGGACGAAGAACATCGCGGTATTGCGCGAGCCAAAGGCACCGCCGCCGATCGACGACATCACCCCGTCCACCGCCGGATCCTGCTGGATCAGCGCGGCAAACTGCTTCATCTTCGGCTCCATCGCCTGGAAGGAGACGTTCTGATCGGCGCGCAGCATGCCCATCAGCAGGCCGGTATCCTGACTGGGGAAGAAGCCCTTCTGCACCACGCCGTAGAGGAACACGTTGAGCACGATGGTCAACAGCAGGCTGAACAGGGTTAAGCGCTGGTGGCGCATTACCCACGCCAGCCCGGCGCTGTAGCTTTCCAGCAGGCGGTTAAGGCCATTTTCAATCCACTGGTACAGCGGGTGCGGGCGCTTTGTGACCGCCGGCTTGCGCTTCAGCAGCCTTGAGCAGAGCATCGGCGTCAGGCTCAGCGACACCCCCATCGAAATCACCAGCGACACGCTGAGCGTGACGGCAAATTCGCGGAACAGGCGGCCAACGATGCTGCCCATCAGCAGGATCGGGATAAACACCGCGATCAGCGACAGGGTCATCGCCAGCACGGTAAAACTCACCTCCTGCGCCCCCTTAATCGCCGCCCGCACCGGGCTGAGCCCCTGTTCGATATAGCGGGTGATGTTTTCCAGCACCACGATGGCGTCGTCGACCACAAAGCCGGTGGCGATAATCAGCGCCATCAGCGACAGGTTATCGAGGCTGTAGTCGAGCAGGTACATCACCGCGCAGGTGCCGATTAACGATACCGGCAGCGCCAGCGCCGGTATCGCCATCGCCCGCAGGTCGCGCAGAAACACAAACACCACGCCGATCACCAGCAGCATGGCGATCAGCAGCGTCTCTTCGGTGTCGTACAGCGAGTCGCGCACGTTGGGCGAACGGTCCACCACCAGCGTCAGGCTGACGTCAGCGGGCAGATCCTGCTTAATCAGCGGCAGCTGCGCCTTAATATCGTCGATGGTCTGCAGCATACTGGCCCCCGCCTGGCGGGTGACGCCGATAGTGACCGACGGCGCACCGTTGTAGAAGCCGACGTTGTATTTATCCTCCACCGCGTCATACACCGTCGCCACGTCGCTGAGGCGCACCGCGCGGCCGTTCTGGTAGCTGACCACCAGATCGCGGTAGTTTTTTGCCTGCTCCTGCTGGCCGTTGCCGTCCACCATCCACGACTGCGTATCGCCCTGCAGCACGCCCTTCGGCAGGTTGCTGGTGCTGCTGGCGACCGCCGTCCGCACCGACTCCAGCGAGATGCCGTAGTGACTCAGCTGCTGCGGCTGCAGGTCAATGCGTACCGCCGGCAGCGAACTGCCGCGCAGCGACACTTCACCGACGCCGGCCACCTGGGCAATTTTCTGCTGAATTTTGCTGTTGGCGAGATCGTACAGTTCGGCGCCGGAACGGGTGGAGGAGGAGAGCGCCATCATCACGATCGGCGCGTCGGAGGGGTTAGCTTTTCGGTAAGTGGGCAGCGACGGCATGCTGCCCGGCAGCAGGCTGCGGGCGGCATTGATCGCCGCCTGCACGTCGCGCGCCGCGCCGTTAATATCGCGGTCCAGCGCAAACTGCAGGATGATATCGCTGGAGCCCTGCGAACTCTGCGAGGTCATTTCGGTAATGCCGGCGATCTCGCCCAGCGCGCGCTCCAGCGGCGTCGCCACCGTGGCGGCCATGGTTTCCGGGCTGGCACCCGGCAGGCTGGCGCTGACCATAATGGTCGGGAAGTCCACCTGCGGCAGCGGTGCCACCGGCAGCAGCCGGTAGCCAAGCGCGCCCAGCAGCAGCAGCGCCAGGGTCAGCAGCAGCGTGGCCACCGGGCGGGAGATAAACAGCCGGGTCAGGTTCATTCACGCCCCCGGGCCGCCGCCGCCCGCATCCAGCGTTTGCCGCGCTGCGCCAGGCCGTCAAACCACAGATAGATAACCGGCGTGGAGAACAGCGTCAGCACCTGGCTGACGATCAGGCCGCCGACAATCACCAGCCCCAGCGGCTGGCGCAGTTCGGCACCGGAGCCGGAGGCCAGCATCAGCGGCAGCGCGCCGAGTAGCGCCGCCAGGGTAGTCATCAGGATCGGCCGGAAGCGCAGCAGGCAGGCCTGGTGGATCGCCTCACGCGCGCTCAGCCCCTGTCTGTTTTCCGCCTCCAGCGCAAAGTCGATCATCATAATGGCGTTCTTTTTCACGATGCCGATCAGCAGGATCACGCCGATCAGCGCGATCAGGCTGAATCCGGTACCGGCCAGCAGCAGGGTCAGCAGCGCGCCGACCGCCGCCGAGGGCAGCGTGGAGAGAATAGTCACCGGGTGGATAAAGCTCTCATACAGAATGCCAAGCACCACGTACATGGTCAGCAGCGCGGCGAGGATCAGCCACAGCGTGTTGCCGGTGGCGCTCCGGAACGCTGACGCCTCCCCCTGATAGCGCAGAACGATCGACGACGGCTGCGCCAGTTGGCGGCTCACCTCGCTGATGGCCTGCTGCGCCTGCTCCAGCGAGGTGCCGTCGCTGAGGTTAAACGACACCGTCACCGCCGGGAACTGGTTAATGCGCGTATGCACCAGCGAACCGGTACGCAGGTGGACGGTGGCAATCGCGGTCAGCTTCACCATACCGCTGGTGCCGGAGTAAGAGGAGCTGCTGCTGCCTGATGAGCCTGAACCGCTACTCGTGCTCGTGGTGCTGGTGCTGGTGCTGGTGCTGCCAGACGCACTGCTGCTGCCCGAGGTCGCCAGCCAGATATCGTCAAACGACGCCGGTGACTGCTGGAACTGCGGTGCCACCTCCAGCACCACGCGATACTGATTCGACTGGGTAAAGATGGTCGAGATCAGCCGCTGGCCAAAGGCGTTATACAGCGCGGTATCCACGTCCGAGGCGGTGATGCCGTAGCGCGCCGCCGCGTCACGGTTCAGCTCAATGTAGGCCACCTGCCCCTGCTCCTGCAGGTTGCTGACCACCGAACTGAACTCGGGCCGCGCGCGCAGCGCCGCCACCAGCGTCGGTGACCAGCTGACCAGGTTTTCACTGTCGGCATCATCAAGGCTGAACTGGTAGCGGTCCGGCGTGACCTGGTCGTTAACCGTCAGATCCTGCGCCGACTGCAGGTAAAGCTGAATGCCCGGCACCTGCGCGGTGGCCTGCTGCAGTTCGGCGATCACCGCATCGGCCCGCTTATCGCGTTCATCCAGCGGCTTAAGGTTAATCTGCAGACGGCCACTGTTCAGGCTGGTGTTGCTGCCGTCGATGCCAACGGTGCTGGAGACGCTCGCCACCGCCGGATTGTTCCGCACGATCGCCGCCAGCTGCTGCTGTCTTTTCGACATCTCACCGAAGGAGACGTCCTGCGAGGCAATCGTTACCCCCTGGATTAGCCCGGTATCCTGCGCCGGGAAGAAGCCTTTCGGCACCGCCAGCCAGAGCAATCCGGTCAGCACCAGCGTGGCCAGCGCGACGCACAGCGTCAGCCGCTGGTGGTTAAGCACCAGGGTCAGCAGGCGGTCATAGCCGGCGATCAGCTTATCGAACAGCTCGCCGCCCTTGCGTGAGAAACGCGACTGCCGCTCCGGCGGGATATGCTGCAACAGGTATGCGCAGAGCATCGGCGTCAGGGTCAGCGAGATAAACATCGATACCAGGATCGCTACCGCGAGGGTGATGGCGAATTCGCGGAACAGCCGCCCGACCACGTCGCCCATAAACAGCAGCGGGATCAGCACCGCGATCAGCGAGAAGGTCAGCGAGATAATGGTAAAGCCGATCTGCTGCGAGCCCTTCAGCGCCGCCTGCATCGGGGTTTCGCCCTCCTCCAGCCGCCTTGTGATGTTCTCCACCACCACGATGGCATCGTCGATCACAAAGCCGGTGGCGATGGTCAGCGCCATCAGCGACAGGTTGTTCAGGCTGAAGCCGGCCAGGTACATCACGCCAAAGGTGCCGACCAGCGACAGCGGTACCGCAATGCTCGGGATCAGCGTGGCGGCAACGTTGCGCAGGAACAGGAAGGTGACCATCACCACCAGCGCAATCGACAGCATCAGCTCGAACTGCACGTCGCGGATTGAGGCGCGGATGGTCTGGGTGCGGTCGGAGAGAATGCTGACCTTCACGCCGTCCGGCAGCGCGGCCTGCAGCGTCGGCAGCTGTGCCCTGATGCTGTCGACCACCGAAATCACGTTGGCACCCGGCTGGCGCTGTACGCTGATGACAATCGCCGGGCTGTTGTTGGCCCACGCAGACTGATAAACGTTTTCCGCCGCCTGCTCAATCTGCGCGATATCGCGCAGGCGCAGCGCAGCGCCGTTTTTATACGTCAGGATCAGGCTGCCGTACTCGTCGGCGGTGCGCAGCTGGTCGTTGGCGTCGATGGTCACCGAATGGTACGTGCCGTCAAAGCCGCCCTTCGAGCCGTTGACGTTGCCGTTGCTGACCAGCGTGTTGACGTCGGCCAGCGTGAGGCCGTGGGCCGCCAGCGCCTTCGGGTCGACGCGTATGCGGATCGCCGGCTGATGGCCGCCGGCCAGCGTGACCATACCCACCCCGGCGATCTGCGCCAGCTTCAGCGCGATGCGGGTGTTAACCAGGTCCTGCACGCGGGTCAGCGGCAGCGTGTCTGAGGTGGCGGCGAGGGCGATCACCGCGCTGTCCGCCGGGTTGACCTTTTTATAAGTTGGCGGGCTGGGCAGGTCGGTCGGCAGCAGGCTGTCGGCGGCGTTGATCGCCGCCTGCACTTCCTGCTCAGCCACGTCCAGCGACAGGTCCAGCGAGAACCTGAGGCTTATTACCGACGAGCCGCCGGAGCTACTGGAGCTCATCTGGCTTAAGCCGGACATCTGACCGAGCTGGCGCTCCAGCGGCGCGGTGACCGAGGAGGCCATCACGTCCGGGCTGGCCCCGGGATAGAGGGTGGTGACCTGAATAGTCGGGTAATCCACCTGCGGCAGCGCCGAGGTGGAGAGCAGCCGGTAAGCAAAAATACCGGAAATCAGGATGCCGGCCATCAGCAGGATGGTGGCTACCGGCCGGTTGATAAAGAGGCGTGACGGATTCATGGCGCGGTGCTGCTCTGGTCAGCCGTCTGCTGCTCCGGTGTCACCCGTTCAACCCTGCTGCCGCTGCTCAGGCGATCGATGCCTTCGGTCACCACCTGCTCCCCGGCCCTGACGCCGTCGAGGATCGCCTGCTTATCGCTGCCAAAGGCCGGGCCGGTTTTCACCGCGCGGCGGGTAACGGTGCTGTCCTGGCCGATCACCCAGACAAAGCTGCCGTCGCTGCTCAGCTGCAGCGCCTGGGCCGGTATTACCGTGGCCTGCTTCAGGGTGGCGGTCTGCAGACGCAGATTGACGAACTGATTCGGATAGAGCGCTTCGTCCTGATTGGCAAACAGCGCCTTCAGCGCAATGCTGCCGGTGCTGGTATCAATCTGGTTGCTGATAAACTGCACCTCGCCCTGCGCCAGCTCGGCCTTGCCTTCCTGATCGAAGGCGGCAGCGGACAGGCTGCGATCGTTGTGCAGCGCCCTGAGCAGGGTCGGGATATTACTCTGCGGCACGCTGAAGGTCACCGCCGCCGGCTGGGTCTGGGTGATGGTGACGATACCGGTGGTGTCAGAGCTGTGCACCATATTGCCGGCGTCCACCAGCCGCAGGCCAACGCGGCCGCTGACCGGCGCGGTGATGCGCGCATACTCAATATCCAGTTTTGCCGCCGCAATCTGCGCCTCGTCGGTTTTTACCGCGCCGCTGTACTGACCGACGGTCGCCACCTGGCTGTCCAGGTCCTGGCGCGCCAGTGAATCCTGAGCAAATAGCTTCTGATAACGCGTCAGCGTCAGCTGCGCGCTTTTCAGCAGCGCCTGGTTCTGCGCCAGCGAGCCTTGATACTGCGCCAGCGTGGCCTGATAGCTGCGCGGGTCGATCTGCGCCAGCAGCTGCCCGGCGCTCACCTTCTGCCCCTCTTTAAACAGCACCTGGGTCAGCTGCCCGTCGACGCGGCTGGTCACCGTCACCGTGGCGTTCGGCACCACCGTTCCTAACGCGTTGAGGTACACCGGCACGTCGGCCAGCGTCACCCTGTCAGCGTGCACCGGGGTGGCCGCCCCGGCCATCATCATGCCGGGCGGACCGCCGTGACCGCCGGGGCCGCCCGGGCCACGCATCCCGCCGGGGCCACCGTGTCCGGAAGGTGCCGACGGCCAGAAACGCCACACCAGGCACGCGATCGACAGCAGCAGAAGGAGAATGACAGCGATTTTACGCCGGGAGTGCGGCCGGGAGGTGGAGTTCAGGGTCATGAGGCTCTTGAGTTAAGGACAGCGTTCAGATAAAACGCGCCTGAAATGCAGACGCGATAAAAGAGTCGGGCGATAATCCATCGCGGTCAGGCCCGGGCTCAGCAGCCGCTGTGCAGGAACCGACCGGGAAGGAAGCGTCAGTGCCCGACTGCATCAGCGGTTGTTGATAGTCATTCCTATTATCGAACAGCGCGTTGTTTAAATTCTATGCGCAGAGCGTAAGGGTTGCGTAAGAAGTACAGGATCCATCCCGCCCGGTCAGGATTTCCAGCCGCCCCCCAGCGCCTTATACAGCGTGATCTGCTGATTCAGCTGCCCCAGCTGCGTGGTAATTCTCGCCTGCTGCGCGCCGTAGAGCGTGCGCTGGGCCACCAGCACGTTAAGGTAGTTGTCCACCCCTTCGCGGTAGCGCAGCGTCGCCAGGTCATAGTTTCGCTGGCTGGCTTTTTCGTCCAGCTGCCGCGCCTGCAGCTCGTCACGGTAGGTATCCTGCCCGGCCAGCGCATCGCTGACGTCCTTAAAAGCGCTCTGAATCGCCTTCTCATAGTCGGCAATCTCAATGCGCTTCTGCAGCTTCGCAATATCCAGATTTGCCGCGTTTACGCCGCCGTCGAATATCGGCAGATTGATGCCCGGGGCAAACGACCAGGCGCCGCTGCCGCCGGAGAGCAGGTGCCCGAGGCTGCCGGAGCTGGAGCCGCCGGAGAGCAGGTGCCCGAGGCTGCCGGAGCTGGAGCCGCCGCTGGCGGTCAGGCTGATGCTCGGGAAGAAGGCCGCGCGCGCCGCGCCGATGCTGGCATTGGCGGCCTTCAGAGTATGTTCTGCCGCGATAATATCCGGTCTGCGGGTCAGCAGATCGGACGGCAGCCCGGCCGGGGTGGCCGGGAAGCGCCACGCGTTATCCAGCCGCGCGTCGGCCAGCAGATTAGCCGGCAGGTCACTGCCCACCAGCAGCGCCAGCGCGTTCACATCCTGGCGCACCTGACGGGTGTAGCTGGCCACGTCGGCCTGCGCGGTGCGCACCGAGGTTTCGGCCTGCAGCAGATCCTGCTCGCTGGCCACACCGCCGTTATAGCTGCGCTGGGTCAGGTTGTACGAATCCTGCTGGCTGTTCAGCGTGCTGCCGGCCAGCGCCAGCAGCTGGTTGTCTGAGCAGAGCGACAGGTACGCCGAGGCCACTTCGGCAATCAGTCCGATCTGCGTGGCGCGCTCGCTGGCGGCGGTGGCCAGGTACTGCTCCAGCGCCTGGTCGCGCAGGCTGCGCAGACGACCAAAGAAGTCCAGCTCCCACGAGGTAACGCCCAGGCTGGCGTCATACTGATGGTAGGTGACCGGGCCGCTGGACTGGGTGCTGTACAGCCCGCCCGGCAGATGGGTGCCAGTGCCGCCCGCGCTGAGGTTAACCGACGGCAGCAGTGCCGCACGGTCAATCTGTACCTGGGAACGCGCCACTTCAACGTTCAGCGCCGCCACCCGCAGGTCACGGTTATTTGCCAGCGCGCTGGCAATCAGCTTATTCATCACCGGATCGGTGAAGAAGGTCTGCCAGCGGATATCGGCACCGTTGCCCTCGTCGCTGGCGCCGTACCGGTCATACTGGCCTGCTACCGGCAGCGCCGGGCGCTGGTAATCCGGCTGCATGGTGCAGCCGCTCAGCGCCAGCAGCAGCGCCAGCGGCAGCACTCCGAGAGAAAAAGCCTTATGCGTCATTCTGTTGGACCTCTGTTTTGATTTTCTTTTTTCCGGCAAAACGCTGCGCCACTACCACGTAAAACATCGGTACAAAGAAGATGGCGAGGAAGGTCGCGGTGATCATGCCGCCGACCACGGCGGTCCCGATCGAGTGCTGGCTGCCGGCCCCGGCGCCGTGGGAGATGGTCAGCGGCAGCACCCCGAGCACGAAGGCCATCGACGTCATGATAATGGGCCGGATGCGCAGCTTCGCCGCCTCCAGCGCCGCTTCAACCAGTCCGCGTCCCTCTTTTTCATGCAGGTCTTTGGCAAATTCGACGATCAGAATGGCGTTCTTCGCCGCGAGTCCGACGGTGGTCAGCAGCCCCACCTGGAAGAACACGTCGTTTTCCAGCCCGCGCAGCAGCACGGCGAGAAGGGTGCCGAGCACCCCAAGCGGCACCACCAGCAGCACCGAGAAGGGAATCGACCAGCTTTCATACAGCGCGGCCAGGCACAGAAACACCATCAGAATCGACAGGGTATACAGCGCCGTAGTCTGTGAGCCGGACGACTGCTCCTCCCAGGAGAGGCCGTGCCACTGCACCTTAAAGCCCGCCGGCAGTCTGGCGGCAATCTCCTGCACCGCTTTCACCGCATCGCCCGTACTGTAACCACTGGCCGGGGACCCCATAATCTCCACCGCCGAGACGCCGTTAAAGCG
The DNA here is from genome assembly GCF_001422605.1 of Erwinia sp. Leaf53. Taxonomy (NCBI): domain Bacteria; kingdom Pseudomonadati; phylum Pseudomonadota; class Gammaproteobacteria; order Enterobacterales; family Erwiniaceae; genus Erwinia; species Erwinia sp. Leaf53. Next base: position 463,146 of record NZ_LMLK01000001.1, on the reverse strand, counting down.
TTCATAGCGCGGCGAGCCGTACTGCCATTCACCGCTGCCAAAGGCGGAGAACGGTACCATGGTGCCGCTGGAGTTACGGAAGTACCATTTGCTGAGGTCTTCCGGCGTGACGCGTGAACCGGCGTTACCCTGCACATAGACCTTCTTGACGCGGCCGTGGTAGATAAACTGGTTCACGTAGCTGGAACCCCAGGCGGTGGAGAGTTCGTTGTCGATATCCTCCAGGCTGATGCCCAGCGCCCGCGCCCGTTCATCATCGATAATCAGGTGGTACTGCGGCTCATCCTCCATGCCGTTAGGACGGGTGGCGAACAGCCGTTTATCCTGTGCCGCCATGCTGAGGAACTGATTACGCGCCGCCATCAGCGCCGCATGCCCCTGGTTGCGGGTGTCCTGCAGGAAGAAGTCGAAGCCGGTGGCGTTACCCAGCTCCATCACCGCCGGCGGCACCAGCGCAAACACTCTGGCATCCTTCATGCTGGCGAAGTGGGCCATGGTGCGCGCGGCAATCTTCTGCACCGACTGGTCACTGTTGCGTTCCGCCCAGGGTTTGAGCAGCACAAAGGCCATCGCGCTGTTCTGGCCGCGCCCGGAAAAGCTGAATCCGTTAGGTTCAAATACGGAGGTTACCGCCGGTTCGTTCTTCGCCAGCCACTGCTGGATCTCATCCAGCACCTGCTGGGTACGCTCGGTGGAGGCGTTGGTTGGCAGCGTGACCTGCATCATCATCACCCCCTGATCCTCATCCGGCAGGAACGAGGTGGGCACCCGCGTGAACAGGTAGCCGGTAGCGACGACGATCGCCAGGTAGATGACGAGGAACAGGCCACGGCGTGAGATCACCGTCCCCACGCCGCGGGTATAGTGCAGCGTGCCGGCGTCAAACCTGCGGTTGAACCAGCCCGCCAGCCCGGTGGTTTTCTGCTCGGCCGCGCTGGGTTTAAGCAGCGTGGCGCACAGCGCCGGGGTAAAGGTCAGCGCCATCAGCACCGACAGCACCATTGCCGACACGATGGTGATTGAGAACTGGCGATAGATAACCCCGGTGGAGCCGCTGAAGAAGGCCATCGGCAGCAGCACCGCCGACAGCACCAGCGCGATACCAAACAGCGCGCCCTGGATCTGCGCCATCGACTTGATGGTGGCGGCCTTCGGATCAAGATGTTCGTCGTGCATCACGCGCTCGACGTTCTCCACCACCACGATGGCATCATCCACCAGCAGGCCGATGGCCAGCACCATGCCGAACATGGTCAGGGTGTTGATGGTGTAACCGCAGGCGGACAGGATGCCGAAGGTGCCCAGCAGCACCACCGGCACCACCATGGTGGTGATCAGCGTGGCGCGCAGGTTCTGCAGGAATACCAGCATCACCAGGAACACCAGCGCAATCGCCTCAAACAGGGTTTTCACCACCTCCTCAATCGAGGCGCTGACCACCGGCGAGGTGTCATAAGGGAACTCTACTTTCACCCCGGCAGGCAGCGTGTCTTTCAGTCCTTCCACCGTGGCTTTCACCGCGTTCACCGCATCCAGCACGTTACCGCCGCTGGCCAGACGCAGCGCCATACCCGCTGAAGGCTTACCGTTCTGGGTCGCCGAGATGCTGTAATCCTGTGGGCCGAGATCCACGCTGGCCACGTCGCGCAGCCGCACCTGGGAACCGTCGGTATTGACCTTCAGCAGGATATTTTCAAACTGCGATATCTTCTGGAAACGGCTTTTCCCGACGATGGTGGCGCTGAACTTCGCCCCCTCAATGGTCGGCAGCCCGGCCAGTTTACCGCTGGAGACCTGCACGTTTTGCTGGGTGATGGCGGTGGTGACGTCACTGGGGATCAGCTGATACTTGTACAGCTTCGCCGGGTCCAGCCAGATGCGCATGCCGTATTCAGAGCCCAGTACGAAGAAGTCACCCACGCCGGGCGTGCGCGCAATCGGATCTTCCAGTCTGGAGACCAGCAGATCGGCCAGGTCACCGTTACTCATCCTGCCGTCGGTCGACACCAGGCTGACCACCAGCATAAAGTTAGCCTGGTACTTGCGGACGTTAATCCCCTGCTGGGTGACTTCCGTCGGCAGCTGCGACTCGGCCAGCGACACCTTGTTCTGCACCTGCACCTGGGCGATATCGGGATCGGTGCCCTGATTAAAGGTGACGATAATGGTGGCGCTGCCGTCGCTGGCGCTCTGTGATTCGATATAGCGCAGATTATCAATGCCGTTCAGCTGCTGCTCAATCACCTGCACCACGGTATTCTGGGTGGTTTCCGCGCTGGCGCCCGGATAGGTGACCGCGATCGAAATGGCCGGTGGCGCAATGTTCGGATACTGATTAACCGGCAGCTGCAGGATCGCCAGCGCCCCCACCAGCATCACCACTATTGCGATTACCCAGGCAAAAATCGGGCGCTCTATGAAGAATTCAGACATCAGATTTCCTTACTGCGCGGAGGGATCGGCGGTGGTTAAGTTGGCCTGCGGCGTGGCTTTGATCTGATGCTCGCTGGGGTTTACCTGGCTGCCGACGTGCAGGTTTTGCAGGCCATCCACCACCACCCGGTCACCGGCCTTCAGCCCGCTCTCCACCAGCCATTTACCGTGCTGCATCTCACCGGTGGTTATCGTCTGCTGCGCGATGCGGTTATCGGCCTGCACCACGTAGACATAGGGCCGCCCTTTGTTGTCGTGCATGATCGCCTCCTGCGGGGCGAGGATCCCCTGCTCCGCTATCCCCTGCGGGAAGCTGGCGTGCACAAACATGCCGGGCAGCAGCAGACGTTTCGGGTTAGGAAAGCGCGCGCGCATGGTCACGCTGCCGGTACTTTCATCGACGGTGACTTCCGAAAATTCCAGTTGCCCCGGTTGGTCGTAGGCGGAACCATCTTCCAGCGTCAGTTTTACCGCCGCGGCGTTGTTACCCACCGCCTGCAGCTTGCCGTCGGCCAGCGCGCGCCGCTGGCGCAGCAACGCCTGCGAGGATTCGCTGACGTCAACGTAGATCGGGTCCAGCTGCTGGATGGTGGTGAGGTAACTGCTCTGGCCGCTGGTCACCAGCGCCCCCTCGGTGGAGAGCGAGCGACCGATATGCCCGGTAATCGGCGCATAGACGTGGGTGTAGCTGAGGTTAACGCGGGCGGTTTCGAGATCGGCCTTCGCCTCTTTGGCACTGGCCGCCGCATCCTCGTAGGTTTGCTGGCTGACCGCATGCGCGGCGGCGAGCGGCTTGTAGCGGTTGGCCAGCGTCTGCGCATTACTCAGCGTGGCCTGCGCTTTATCGAACGCCGCCTGATACGTTGCCGGATCGATCAGATAGAGCGGATCGCCCGCTTTGACCTCACTGCCCTCTTTAAACAGACGCTTCAGAATAATGCCGCTGACCTGCGGACGGACCTCTGCGGTTCTGACCGCGGTGGTACGGCCGGGTAACTGGCTTAACAGGGTGACCGTTTCAGCGGACAGCGTGACCACCCCGACATCAACGGGCTTATTGCTGGCAACCGGGGCTGCCGTCTGGTCGCAGGCGGCCAGCAGCAGAGCCAGACTCGCGGCAGAGATCCTTAAGCGCATGGTGAATTCTCTTTTAGATGTGATTTGATTAATAATGTGAGTGATCATTCTCATTTCAGGACGTCATTATAGAGAACCTGTAATTCGAAGGTGTTAAGTTTCTGCTAAAGATAGTGTCGAAAGGCTACAAAATAGCGGCGGTACGTGCCGAACAGGTTGAACTCCGACGGATGACCAGCGTAACCTGAACACGTTATTGCTGCTGAAAGGAGAGAGTAAGCGTATCGCTCGCAATTGTGACGGTGTTTACCGGCTGAAAGAGATGCGGGGTGGCCGCTGCGGCGCCGCATAAATCACGGCGAGGCAGCGGCCAGGGGGTAACCGGCTTAGCCGTGGGTGTAGATGGCATCCGGTGGAATATTCATATGCTTCAGTACCGGCCCGATGATGTTACCAAACACCGGTGACGCCACCGATCCGCCAAAGTGATCGCCCGCGGTTGGGTGGTTAATCATAATCACCAGCGCCACCTGCGGATTACTGGCCGGGGCCACGCCGGCGGTATAGTTAATGTACCCCCCGTCGTATTTGCCGCTGTCACCCATTTTTTCGGCAGTGCCGGTCTTGATCGCCAGCCGGTAGCCGGGAACGGCGGCGCGCACGCCGCTGCCGCCCGGCAGGGCATCACTCTCCATCATATGCACCACTTCACGCACCGTCTGCTCGTCGGCCACCCGCTGGCCGAGCACCGGCGGGCTGACTTTGGTAATCGACAGCGGACGATAAATGCCAAACGAGCCCAGCGTGGCGTACTCGCGGGCGATCTGCAGCGGCGTGACCCGCAGGCCGTAACCAAAGGAGAAGGTGGCACGCTCGATATCCGCCCAGCGCTGGCGATGCGCCGGGAAGTAGCCGACGCTTTCACCGGTCAGCCCCAGTCCGGTAGGTTTGCCCAGGCCAAACGACTGATAGGTGTCCACCAGCACCTGCGCCGGCATCGCCAGCGCGATATGCGACACGCCGATGTCGCTGGATTTTTGCAGAATGCCGGTCATGGTCAGCCGCGGCCAGTGACCAACGTCGCGGATCAGATGGCCGTTAACCCGGTAAGGCGTGGTGTCCAGCACCGAGTCCGGCCGCACCAGCTTGCGCGCCAGCCCCTCCATAACCACCAGCGGTTTTACCGTGGAACCGGGTTCATAGCTGTCGTTAATCGCCGCGTTGCGCATCTGGTTCGGCGCAACGTCGGCGAAGTTGTTCGGGTTGAAGGAGGGGTAGGAGGCCATACCGAGGATTTCGCCGGTGTCGATCTTGATCAGCACCGCCGCGCCGGAATCCGCCTTGTTCAGCAGTACCCCATCGCGCAGCTTGCTGTACATCGTAAACTGGTCGAACTTATCAATACTCAGCTGCACCGTTGGCGGCTGGCGCGGTGGCTCGTAGTCGATCATGGCGATGATGTTGCCACTGGCATCCTGACGATACTTCTCCACGCCTGGCGTCCCCTGCAGTAGCTTATCAAAGCCTTTTTCCAGCCCGGTCAGGCCGCTGTTATCCGCCCCGACGATCCCCAGCAGCGGCGCGGTGGCCTCGCTCATCGGGTAAAAACGGCTGTCGTCATAGCGGGTGCTGATACCGGCCAGATGCAGTTTGGCAATATCTTTGGCGATGCCCAGTTCAATCTTGCGCCCCAGATAGAGGAAGCGCCGCTGTGGGTTAGCGTTAATCTGAGCCGCCAGCTGCTCCGGCCGCTGCTCCAGCGCATTCGCCAGATACTGCCATTTGGCGTTGGTGAAATCCGGATGCGCCTCCAGCACCCGCTGCGGATCGGCAATAATATCGCGTGAAGGCACGCTCAGCGCCAGCGCTTCGCCGTTGCGATCCAGCAAGGTTCCCCGGTTGGTCGGCAGCGTCACCGTGCGCAGCGAACGTTCATCGGCCTGCTTTTCCAGCATGGGATGATTGATTAACTGCAGATCGGCCACCCGCGCCAGCAGGAAGACCAGGCAGGCCATCACCCCACAGCAAACCCAGCGAAAACGAACCGGGTTAAAGGTGGGAGCGGGCTGTGAACGCGTCGGCATTTTTTTTAGCGGGGGCATGTTTGTTCCATTGCAGATGCCTGATAAGTTTCTGGCATTTATACAAAAATCGCGTGAAGGATGACAGGGGAACAGTGTTTCAGATCGTGTTTATGGCGGGCAAAAAAAACCTGCGCATCTGCGCAGGTTGGTGAAAAAAAGCGATAATACTTTTGATGTTCACCCATCAATACCTCTGGGACTTGAACTGTAGCAATCTGCCGCATTCCGGCGCTATACGCGAATCGCAACAGTTAACCGCAAAGTGTAACCAGCTATGTGATTTGTAGGGCTTTTCGCAATCTTTTGCTCACCCTTCCTCACGCCTGACAAAATTCTTCGTAGCGGCTTCCGGATTTGATTAAACGTGGTTTTCATCGGCGGAAAAGTGGGTAAATATCGACCTGTTCATTGTGTGAACAGGGGATTTATGACTCAATAGAGAGCGGGCTGAAGAAGCAAAGCGGCGGCCCGCCACCACCAAAAAAAAGGGATGTCAGGCAATGGGTGCGGTTAAAGAAAAAACTGTCGCTTCTTTTCAACATCAACGATTGGGGCCGCAGGCCCGTAGCAGGGAGCAGCATATGGCTAATTTTGCCGAACAGTTTGGGCAGATGCAGCATGACATCGGGGTGATTAAAATCGATCAGGCGGTCATGATGACCCGCTCTGAACATTTTGCCACCCGGAGTGAGCTACATGAGGTAAAACTGGATGTTCAGGTACTGAAAACTGATGTTCATAATTTAAAACAAGACGTTAATGAGCTTAAAGGCGATGTTCGCGTTCTGAAAGTGGATGTTCAGGAGTTAAAAGTGGATGTTCTGGCGCTTAAAACCGATATGAAGCAGGTAAAAACCGAGCTGCATGAGTTCAAAGGCACCTTCGATCTGTTCAGAACCGAGGTGGGCAAAGCCTTCGCCGACGCGGAGATCCGCACCAACGATCGCTTTGACGCCCTGAATAGCCGCATCACCTGGACGCTGCTCGCGCCGGCCATCCTTGGCATCATGGCCTGGTTTGCCAAAACCGCCCTGCTGGCGGCCTGATTCGGGCGCATTTCCCCCATCCGGCCATCCGCAGGACACCTGGTGTCGGTTACAGACCGCCTTCCGCCTTTTTAATTTCGACCAGACAGCTCATCGCGTTCGGCCCCTGCGTCAGCGATGAAGTACCGATATCCAGCGTTAATACGTTCGGGTTACCGGCACGGTCATAGGGCTGCCACGCTTTACCAAAGCCGGGATCGAACCAGGCGCCGGTGGCAATCAGCACCACGCTCTGGCTGACGCCGTCGGTGATGCGCACCCCGGCCTGCATACGTCCGCGATCGTTACTGACCTCAATCACCTCACCGTCAACAATTCCGCGGGCGGCAGCATCCAGCGGATGCATCCACAGCGTTTCACGTCCGGCGGTTTTATTGGCCTGCACCGACGGCGTAGCGTCCATCTGGCTGTGCAGGCGATCGGCAGGCTGGATCGAAATCATATGCAGCGGGAAGCGCTGGCTGGCGTCGGCCCCCAGCCATTCACGCGGCGGCTGCCACTGCGGGTGCGGCGCAAAATCCTCCAGCTGATAGCCGGCGATGGTGTCACTGTAGAGCTCAATCCTGCCGCTGGCGGTCTTGATCGGATGGGCCACCGGATCATGGCGGAATTCCTGCATAAACACCCAGTCTTTCTCCGACGGCGGGATCTCCACGTGCCCCTGCTGCCAGAAGGTGTCAAAGTCCGGGAAGTCGATGCCCTTGCCGCGGTGCGCCAGCGCGCACTGCTGGTAGAGGTGTTGGATCCACCCCATTTCGCTGCGGTTTTCGGTGAAGGTCTCCCGGTAGCCGAGGCGCTCGGCCAGATCGGCGAAAATATCAAAGTCGTGACGCGCCTGATGCTGCGGCTTAATCGCCTGATGCATCGCCAGCACAAAGCGGTCCTTTGACGAGCCGCCAATATCGTTACGTTCCAGCGTCGTCGTCACCGGCAGCACGATATCCGCCATCTGTGCCGCCGGCGTCCAGACGATATCCTGCACGATCACCGTGTCCGGCCGCTGCCAGCCCTCTACCAGACGGTTGAGCTGCTGATGATGGTGGAACGGGTTGCCGCCCGCCCAGTGCACCAGATGGATCTCCGGATAGGTGTGCGTTTCGCCCTGGAAGGTGTAGGGCGTGCCCGGATGCAGCAGCATATCGGCAATGCGCGCCACCGGGATCGCCTGGCTGGCGATCGGGTTCACCCCGGTTGACATCAGCGGTGAAGGCCCTTCAGTACGCGGATTGCCGACGCTGTTCATCGAGCCGTGACCAAACGAGAACCCGCCGCCGGACAGGCCGGGCTGACCGAGCATCGAGGAGAGCGCGATCATCATCCAGTACGGCTGTTCGCCGCGATGGGCGCGCTGAACCGAATAGGAGCAGGTGATAAAGCTGCGCTGGCCGCACAGCTGCTGCGCCAGCAGGCTGATGCGGGCAGCAGGAATGCCGGTGATCTCACTGGCCCACTGCGGCGTTTTCGGCTGGCCATCGCTTTCACCCAGCAGATAGGCGCGCAGCTGCGGCCAGCCGACGCAGTGCGACTGCAGGAAGCCGCTGTCCACCGCTCCCCGCCGTTCAATCTCAAAGCCCAGCGCCAGCATCAGCGCCACGTCGGTGTTAGGCCGGATCGGGATCCACTCGGCGTTAACAAACTCCGGACAGTCGTCGCGCATCGGGCTGATATTAACCACCGGTGTGCCTTTGGCGGCCAGCTGCAGCAGCGCCGGCTTCAGGCTGTGCTCAGCCGCACCGCCGGAGGCCACCTGGCCGTTTTTCAGCGCCAGCCCGCCGAAGGCGATAAAAATATCGCAGTGCTGCACCACGCTCGGCCAGTCGGTGACCCGGCCGGTGAGCGGCGCAAAGGTGCCGATGACGTAAGGCAGGAAGAACTGTGCGGCGCCCCAGCTGTAGTTGCCCTGCTGGTCGATGGCGCCGCCGCCCTGGTTGTAGAAGCGCCGTACCAGGGTTCGCGCGTGGTGCACCCTTCCCGCCGATGACCAGCCGTAAGAGCCGTCAAAAATACCGCTCGCGCCGTAGCGATCGCGCACCCGGCGGTTTTCATCGGCCACCAGGTCCAGCGCGGTTTCCCAGTCTACCGCGACAAAATCTTCCCGCCCGCGCAGCGAACGATCGCTGTTCTCACGCGCCCTGAGCCATGACCGGCGCACCATCGGCTGACGGATGCGTTTGTCGGAATAGACCAGTTCCGGAATGCTTTTCAGCATCGGCGACGGATCCCGATCGGCGAAAAACGGCTCGCAGCGCAGCAGCCTGCCCTGCTCTGTCACGGCGGTAAACGCGCCCCAGTGGGCAAGATGCGGGAATTTTTTAACGGTCATTGACGGGATCCGGCTGCGTGATGATTTCTGGAAAGGGAGAATAGCATGTTTCCTGAACGGCGGGCGAGTGGCGGCGCGGCTGAGTCTGTCAGGCTTTGCTGCCAGAGAAATCATCAGCTTTGCGATATCCGCGACATTCTGACCGCTTGCAGTCGCTGGCGCTTTCCGCAACACTGAAGCCTGTGTAAACGCTTACCCAGTAAGGCAGTAAACCCTATGGCTACCATAAAGGATGTTGCCAGGCTCGCGGGCGTATCGGTCGCGACCGTATCAAGGGTGATCAATCACTCGCCCAAGGCGAGCGAAAGTTCACGCCTGGCCGTAACAGAGGCGATGGAGTCGCTTCATTATCACCCCAACGCCAACGCGCGCGCGCTGGCCCAGCAGTCGACGGAGACCATCGGGCTGGTGGTCGGCGACGTATCCGATCCGTTTTTTGGCGCGATAGTTAAATCGGTGGACGAGATTGCCTGGCAGACCGGCAATTTTCTGTTGATTGGTAACGGTTATCATGACGAGCAGAAAGAGCGCCAGGCGATTGAGCAGCTGATCCGCCACCGCTGCGCGGCGCTGGTGGTTCATGCGAAAAAGGTGCCGGACAGCGAGCTGATCCCGCTGATGAAACAGATCCCGGGTATGGTGCTGCTGAACCGGATAGTGCCGGGGTTTGAGCCACGCTGTATCGCGCTGGATGACCGTTACGGTTCCTGGCTGGCGACCCGCCATCTGATTCAGCAGGGTCATGAAAATATTGCCTTTATCTGCTCGACCCACTCAATCTCCGATGCCACCGATCGTCTGCAGGGTTACTACGACGCCCTGAAAGAGCACGGGATCGCGGTCAACGACCGGCTGGTCGCCTGGGGAGAACCGGATGAGGTCGGCGGTGAGCTGGCGATGACCGAACTGCTCGGTCAGGGTAAAAACTTTACCGCCGTCACCTGCTACAACGACTCGATGGCCGCCGGCGCGCTGGCGGTACTGAGTGATAACGGCGTGCAGGTGCCGGAGCAGATGTCGCTGATCGGCTTTGATGATGTGCTGGTCTCGCGCTACGTTCGCCCGCGCCTGACCACCGTGCGTTACCCGATCGTCACCATGGCACAGCAGGCCGCCGCGCTGGCGCTGGCCTTAGCCAGCGGCCAGGCTCTGCCGGAGGTCACCAACCTGTTCAGCCCGACGCTGGTTCGCCGTCACTCGGTCAGCGCACCGCCCGCCTGAGCCGCCGGCCGGGGGTTTCACCAGGGTCTGAAGAGGGGCCCTGATACGCCTGCCAGACGTTTCCGTCAGACGGCAAAAAGCCGGTCCGGAAGGACCGCCTTTTTGCCGTGATGGCGTGAAGTGCGTCAGCTGCACGATTGTGCCGCAGACAACGTCGCACTCCCCGGTCTTTTACAGCTCCAGCGCCAGCAGTTCGGCCACCGTCTGCGCACGGCGGATCTGGCGCGGCTGGCCGTTTTCAAACAGCACTTCCGGGATCAGCGGACGGCTGTTGTAGTTAGAGGACATCGAGGCACCGTAAGCGCCGGTGTCGTGGAACACCAGGTAGTCACCAACCTGCACAGCAGGCAGCGCGCGGCTCTCCACCCTGCCGCCCTCCTGCTGGGTGAACACATCACCGGATTCGCAAAGCGGCCCGGCCACCACGCTCTCAACGCTGGCCTGTTCATCCAGCTCACGCCCGTCACCGGCGATGGCGGAAATATGGTGATAGCTGCCGTACATGGAGGGACGCATCAGCTCGTTAAAGCCCGCATCCACCAGTACAAAGTGACGGCTGCCCATCTGCTTCACCGCGCGCACCTGGCTTAGCAGCACTCCGGATTCTGCCACCAGGAAACGGCCTGGCTCGATCTCCAGCTTAACCGGGTGACCAAGGTGCTGCGCCACGCGCTGACGCGCGCTGTCCCACAGGCCAAAATAGTGGCGGGTATCGATGGTTTCACCGCCCGGCTGGTAAGGAATCGACAGGCCACCGCCGGCGGAGATCGCCTCCAGGTCCTGGCCAAAATTCACCACCAGGTTGACCATCGCGTCGCACACCTGCTCCAGGTGGCCGTAGTCGACGCCGGAACCGATATGCATATGAATGCCCACCAGTTTAAGCTGGTAGCGCTGAATCGCCTCCAGCGCCAGCGCCATGTCGCCGTGCCAGATACCGTGCTTGCTGTTCTCCCCGCCGGTATTGGTTTTCTGGCTGTGGCCGTGGCCAAAGCCAGGGTTGACACGCAGCCACACCGGGTGCCCGGCTGAGACCGCGCCCAGCTGGTGCAGCATGTCGACCGAACCGGCGTTGACCGGCACCTTCAGCTCCGCCACCCGCGCCAGCGTTGGCTCATCAAGCAGATCGGCGGTAAAGACGATCTCGTCGCCGCCCGGCTGATAACCCGCCGCCAGCGCACGCTCGATCTCGCCCAGCGACACCGAGTCGACCTTCACCCCCGCCTCACGCATCAGGCGCAGAATATGGATGTTCGAGCAGGCTTTCTGCGCGAAGCGTACCACGTCAAACTGCTGCAGCTGGCCGATGCGCTCACGGATAATCTCCGCATCGTAGGCCCAGACCGGGCCGGGATACTGGCGCGCCAGGGCCAGCAGGTTGGTATGGTTCAGGGCGGTGGTGGTATCGGTAAGCGGGCGTGGCATAAGGCGTCTCCATAGGTTGATAACGCTATTACGCCACAGGCGCAGGCGGGATAAAAATATCTGTTTTAATGAAGTCTATTCATTCATGATATGGCTCAGGGTGTTTTAAGGAGTACAGCCCATGGCTGGCGTGTCGCTACGGCATATCGAAATTTTCCACGCGGTGGTCACCACCGGCAACCTCACCGAGGCCGCTACGCTGCTGCATACGTCGCAGCCGACCGTCAGCCGCGAGCTGGCGCGGTTTGAAAAGCTGACTGGCCTGCAGCTGTTCGAGCGGGTACGCGGCCGCCTGCAGCCGACCGTGCAGGGGCTGCGGCTGTTTGAGGAGGTGCAGCGTTCGTGGTACGGGCTGGATCGGATTATCAGCGCCGCAGAGGGGCTGCGGCAGTTCCGCCAGGGCGAGCTGTCGGTGGCCTGTCTGCCGGTGTTCTCCCAGTCGCTGCTGCCGCTGCTGTGCCAGCCGTTTATGCAGCGTTACCCCGAGGTGAGCATGAACATTATTCCGCAGGAGTCGCCGCTGCTGGAGGAGTGGCTGTCGGCCCAGCGCTACGATCTCGGGCTGACCGAAACCACCCACACCCCGGCCGGCACCGGGCGCAGCGAGCTGTTTACGCGTAATGAGGTGTGCGTGCTGCCCGCAGGCCATCCGCTGACGCAGCGCGACTGCCTCACGCCGCAGGATTTTGCCGGGCAGAACTACATCAGCCTGTCGCGCACCGACAGCTACCGCCAGCTGCTGGACGGGCTGTTTCACGAACAGGGGGTACAGCGGCGGATGGTGATGGAGACGCACAGCGCCGCGTCGGTGTGTGCGATGGTCAGGGCGGGAGTGGGGATTTCGATCGTCAACCCGCTGACGGCGCTCGACTACGCCGACAGCGGGGTGATAATGCGGCGTTTCAGCGTTGACGTACCCTTTACCGTCAGCCTGATCCGCCCGCGTCACCGTCCGGCCTCGGCGCTGGTCGAGGCCTTCAGCCAGCATCTGCAGCAGCAGGCTGGCCTGTTCGGCCAGCGCCTTGACCGGCAGCTCGGTTAAGCGTTAACCGCCTGCGGTTCGCCGCGGGTGTTGCGGAAGGTATACAGGCAGATCAGCAGCCCGACCACCGCCAGCACGGCGGCAGAAACCGGTACCGCCGTCAGGCCGTAGCCGCCGCCGATCACCGCCCCGCCGACCCAGGCACCCAGCGCATTGCCGACGTTAAACGCCGAAATGTTCAGCGTGGAGACCAGGTTCGGCGCGTCCTTACCGTGGCGCACCACGTTAATCTGCAGCGCCGGCACCATGGCAAAGGTCGCCATCGCCCACAGGAACAGGGTTATCTCCGCCAGCCACAGCGAGTGGCTGGTCCAGCTGAACAGCAGCGAGAACACCGCAATCAGTGAGAAGCTGAGGATCAGGCTGAACGACACACGCCAGTCGGCCAGTTTACCGCCCAGCGTATTGCCGACCGTCAGGCCGGCACCGATCAGGAACAGCGTCCAGCTGACGCCGCGATCGCTGATGCCGGTCACTTCCAGCAACAGCGGCGCAATATAGCTGAACAGCGCAAACATCGCGGCGGCAAAGAACACGGTCATCAGCAGCGACAGCCACAGCCTGCCGTTGTTCAGCGCGCTGACTTCGCTGGCAAGGTGCACCGGCTTTTCATCGCGGTTGGTCGGCAGGCTGACTATCAGGCCGATAAACGCCAGTACGCCAATCACCGAGACGCCCCAGAAGGTGGCACGCCAGCCGAACAGCTGACCAAACCAGGTGCCGAGCGGCACGCCAAGCACGTTAGCCAGCGTTAAGCCGGTAAACATCAGCGCCACGGCGGACGCCTGTTTGCCCGGCGCTACCAGGCTGGCGGCGACCACTGCGCCAATGCCGAAGAAGGCTCCGTGGCACAGCGCGGTGACGATGCGGGCCAGCATCAGCAGGTTATAGGTATAGGCCAGCGCACAGAGAATATTGCCGACGATGAAAATTGCCATCAGCAGGATCAGCGTGCGTTTACGCGGCAGTTTTGCCGTCAGCAGCGCCATGATCGGCGCGCCAATCGCCACGCCCAGCGCATAGCCGCTGATCAGCCAGCCGGCGGATGGGATCGACACCTGCAGATCCTTCGCCACTTCCGGCAACAGACCCATGATGACAAATTCGGTGGTGCCGATGGCAAAAGCGCTAAGCGCCAGCGCCAGTAATGAAACAGGCATAACAGAGACTCCTGGACAAAGAGATGACCCGCTCCCGGCAACGAAGAGGGAGCCCGATCAGAAAACGATGAATCGGTGATAACTGAGAACCAGATCACAGACGGACATTAAAGCACAGCGCCCCCCGCCCTGACAGTCCACTCAAGGCAAGGGTGTATTGCCATTTTTGCAACAATCGGCCTCTGCCACCTCTTTCATTAACATCAGTATCCCTGATGCTTAACAATTAGGAATCCTCTCACCCTTAAAGGCCTTAATCCCCTTAATTTAAGGTGAGTCAGGTTGTTGGGCGATGAAAAAAACACCACCATGCGCCGCAGAAACACCAGCAACTTTCTGCGAAGGGTAAGCCACTGACGACATCAGGCACCGCCGTATCCGACGGAAAGTTATTCACTTATCCGAAGGAAACGTAATGAAAATTTTAATCGCCCTGTCAGCCCTCGTCCTCAGCGGATGCTCGGTGGGTGACTACCACTACAGCAAAGAGTCCCTTAAGCGCGTCGATATGACCTTTACCGGCATTCCCACTATCCTCGGTGCCGGTTCGCTCGGCTCGACCATTCCGCTGACGCCGGAGTACAGCCTGACCGCCGCGCACGTGGCGAAGTTCTCACTCCACCGCGTGAAGGCCTGGCACCCCCAGTGCGATCTGGCGGTGATTTACCATGACAACAGCGACCTGAAGCAGTCGCCGGTGTTCCGTAACAGCAACATCGGTGACCGCGTTAACTATTACGGCTACAGCTTTATCAGCGCCATGCCGGTGGCCTCCAGCGGCGTTAACCTGATTAATACCGGCATCGATAACAGCTATAACAAACGCGGCTGCGTGGCGGTGGCCAGCAACGCCGGCGTGGTGAAAGGCATGTCCGGTGGCCCGGTCTACAACGCCAGCGATGATTCGATTGCCGGGGTGATCGTCGGCTACAGCGGCCGCATCAACGATAAGAAAACCGGTGAGAAGCTGTACAGCGACGTATCGCTGTACATTCCTTACGCCGGCTTTGAACAGTGGCTGACCAACGCCATTAACAGTTAATCCAACCCCGCGTGATGCCCGCTAATCTCCGCCCCCTGACGACGGATTAAGGGCATTCTGGCGCGCCGCAATAAAAATGTCGCACCCGGCACTAATGAGATCTTAAGCACGTCCGATAACCCATTGTGTCCGGACGACAACGCTGGCCTGGCCTGCCCGGCCAGCCTTCAGCACCACGGCAGACGCCTTTAACCCCTGATTACGTAAGGTGAATTAACCACTTACCGTTAGGGATCATCCGAAAAAACTCACTCCAGGACCAGGAGGATTGCGATCCCTGTGGGCATCGTTAGGCTTGATGACGAAAAAATACATTAGCCCTCTGCAATAAAAAAAGCCTCAATCACTGCAGAGAGGGGGAAAGGAATCTGGCGGAAAACACGTTTAAACCACCGGGGTTACCTATGCGATCTGCAGTATGCCTGTTAGCGGTCTGCCTGAGCGGCTGCTCAGTCGGCAGCTATCACTACAGTGATGAAACGTCCAAACGGGTCGATATGACCTTTACCGGCATTCCTACCATCCTCGGTGCGGGAACGCTCGGCACCACCATTCCGCTGACCGCGGAATACAGCCTGACCGCGGCCCATGTGGCAAAATATTCGCTCTACCGGGTGAAAGCCTGGCATCCCGAGTGCGACCTGGCGGTGGTCTACCATAAAAATGATGAGCTTAAACAGCAGCCGCGCTTTCGCAACGGCAAGCTGGGCGATCGGGTGAATATGTACGGTTACAGCTTTATCAACGCCCTGCCGATGGCTTCCAGCGGCGTCAATCTGATTAACACCGGTCTGGATAACAACTGGAACAAGCGCAGCTGCGTGGCGGTCGCCAGCAGTGCCGGCGTGGTACAGGGGATGTCCGGCGGCGCGGTGTATAACGCCTCGGACAATACCGTCGCCGGGGTGATTGTCGGCTACAGCCGGCGGCTTGACGATATTAAAACCGGCAAGCTGCTTTATCGTGACGTGTCGCTGTATATCCCTTACGCCCGTTTTAACCAGTGGCTGACGGCGGCGCTGCTCGGCTGAACCGCCATCAGACTTGCGGACTCGACCGGCCTACTCTTCCTGCAGTACGAACATGCCAAACGGATGGATCTGCAGGAAGAAGCTGTCGCCCGGCGCGGGTTGCAGCTCGGTCGCATTGACCTGCAGCAGCAGCTGTTGCCCCTGCCAGTCCACCAGCACCTCGTACTGCGGCCCCATATAGGCCACTTTAATGATGCTGCAACGCTGGCTCGCCTCTCCCCGGGTGCTGAGGGTGATCGCCTCCGGACGCACGCCCACCGTACAGTGCTGACGATCGGCGGCAAAGCCGTCAGGACGCGGGACAGAATAGCCCTGAATCTCCACGCTGGCGGGGAAGATCCGCGCCTGGAAGATATTGATATCGCCCATAAAGCTGGCCATAAAGCGCGAAGCCGGGTAGCGATAGAGCTGCTGCGGTTCGCCGAGCTGCATAATCTGCCCTTTGTTCATTACCAGTACGCTGTCGGAGACCGCAAAAGCCTCGCTCTGATCGTGGGTGACATACAGCGAGGTGATGTTGAACTGCTGCTGCAACTCGCGGATCTTTTCGCGCATGCTGCGGCGCAGGTTGGCGTCCAGGTTACTCAGCGGCTCATCAAACAGCAGCACCTTCGGCTTGAGGATCAGCGCGCGGGCCAGCGCCACGCGCTGCTGCTGGCCACCGGAAATCTGGTCAACGTAGCGGTCGGCAAAGCCCGCCAGGTCAACCAGCTCCAGCGCTTCCTCTACCCGCTCACGGATTTCCGCCTTTGGCCGGCCGGTCATCTTCAGCCCGTAGCCGATGTTCTCCCCCAGCGACATATGCGGGAACAGCGCATAGGACTGAAACACCATGCAGATGTCGCGCTGCTGAATTGAGCGGTGGGTCACGTCCTCACCGTCGATAAAGATCTGCCCGTCGCTGGGCTTTTCCAGCCCGGCAACCATGCGCAGGACGGTGGTTTTTCCGCAGCCCGACGGGCCAAGCAGCGTCACCATCTGCCCCTGTGGAATCGACAGGTTGAGGCCTTCAATCACCGCATTGCTGCCAAAACGCTTGGCGACGTTGCGCAGTTCAACAAAACCTTTTTTAGCCTGAGTTGCTGCAATATTGGCGTTCATAAGCACTCTCTAACTGTTTTTCGCCCGCGAGCGGGCCACGCGCGCTTCACCGACCAGCGCATCGAAAATAAAGATAATTGCCAGCATCACCACGATCAGAATCGAACCGTAGGCGATCGCCATACCGTACTCACCGTCCTCAACGCGGTTGAGGATGTAGGAGGTGGCGACGCGGGTGTCCGGCGTGACCAGGAAGATAATGGCGCTGACGGTGGTGATGGCCCGCACGAAGCTGTAGATCAGCGCCGAGAGGATCGCCGGGCGCAGCAGCGGCAGCACGATGTAAACCATGGTGCGCAGCGAACCGGCGCGCAGGCTGAGGGAGGCTTCGTCCAGCGACTTGTCCAGCTGGCCCAGCCCGGCGATCCCGGCGCGAATGCCTACCGGCACGTTGCGCATCACCATCGAGATAATCACGATCGCGGCGGTACCGGTGAGGTACACCGGCGCGCCGTTAAAGGCGAGGATATAGGAGATGCCCGCCACGGTACCCGGTACGGCAAAGCACAGCATGGTGGAGAACTCGATCACCTTCTTGCCGCGGAACTGCTGGCGCACCACCACCCAGGCGATCAACAGGCCAAACAGGGCGGTAATCGGTGCCGCAACGCCGGCAAACAGCAGCGTGTCGAGCAGTGATGGCCATGCGCCCTCGCTGAAGCCCTGGCCGAACAGCTTGCTGAAGTTGTCCAGCGTCAGGGTGTAATCCACCCCCCAGTTGACGGTAAAGCTGCCGAAGAAGATGCTGCCGTACAGCAGGACGTTAAAGGCGATCCACACCCACAGCAGGGTCGTCACCGACCACACCAGCGCGCGCGGCAGCGGCTGTACGTCGCCGCGTGAGGATTTGCCGGAGATGGTGACGTAGGAGCGCTTACCGATCCACAGATACTGCACGCAGAACACCAGCAGCGAGAACAGCAGCAGGATCACCCCGAGCGTACTGGCGGAGGTGTAGTCCAGCTGGGCACCGGTGATATAGAAGTAGATCTGGGTGGCCAGCACGTCAAAGTTGCCGCCGAGCACCAGCGGGTTACTGAAGTCGGCCAGCGACTGCACGATGACGATCAGGAACGAGTTGGCCAGCGCCGGCTTCAGCAGCGGCAGAAACACCTGTTGAAAGGTCTGCAGACGGGTAGCGCGCAGCGTATAGGAGGCCTCTTCCAGCGACGGGTGCAGCGTTTTAATCGCGCCGTCGAGGATCATAAAGGACATCGGCGTAAACGCCAGCACCTGGGCCAGCCAGATACCGGTGAAGCCGTACAGCCAGTTGGTGTCGGTCAGGCCGAAGTAGGTCACCATCAGCTCGGTAACGTAGCCGGATCGCCCCATCATCAGCGTAACGCCCAGCCCGACCACGAACGGCGGCGTGACGATCGGCAGAATCGAGAACACCCGCCCCAGCAGCGCCGAACGTTTGGCGATGCGCGTGGTGTAGATCGCCAGAATCAGGCCGAAGAAGGTACAGCCTACCCCCACCGCGGCGCTGAGCAGGAACGAGTTCCACACCACCAGCAGGATATGTTTTTGCCCGAGCACGGCCATGAACTGCAGCGGCGCAAAGTCGCCGTTGTCGTCGGTGACCATCGGTTTGAAGATCGCCAGGCTCGGCCAGATGATAAACAGGCCGATCAGCGCCACGATGGCAATCAGCGAAGCCAGCACAAAGCGGTCGCCGCCCAGCCACTCCAGCCGCGCCAGCGCCACGGTGATCACCCCACCCAGCCCGATAAGCATGACAATAGTGCCGTAGCCCATGCCGCTACCGGTCAGCGCGGCGCTGGCCACCATCAGCAGGGCGCAGCCCACCGCCCAGCCCGCGTCAAAGCGGTGGCGCGCAGCCGCGTTGCCGGCCCGCAGCGGGCGCACCAGCAGCAGCAGCGGTGGCAGCAGCCACAGCAGGCTGATATTCAGGCCGGACCAGCCGTAGGCGGCGAGGATCTCGTCCGCCGTCGACTCCATCAGCCCGTAGTTCAGGCTGAAGACCGGCAGCAGCAGGTAGCCCGCTACCAGCAGCGCCAGCCAGATAAAAACAGCATCTTTGCCCTGCGTCTGGCGCAGCGCGATGGTGTCACTCATAGTATTCCCCGGAAGTAGGTACAGCAGGTGAGCGCGCCCGCAGGCGCGCCATCAGGCGGATTACTGGCCCATTTTGACGTCGTTAACCCATTTGGTGATCAGGTGCTTACGCGTCTCCGTCGCCCCGAACTTATCCATGTCGTAGTCAATCAGCTTGAGATCGTCGAGCTTCAGCGAGTTCGGCGATGACTCGGCGGTGGTGTTGGTGAGGATCTGGTAGGACTGGCCTTTTTTCCACGACAGCTCCTGCGCCTCTTTCGACAGCGCCCAGTCAACAAACAGCTTCGCGTTATCGGCGTTACGGGCGTTTTTCAGGATGCTGACGCCGCCAACTTCATAGCCGGAACCTTCACAGGGTGAAACCAGCGTCAGCGGTGCGCCCTTCTCTTTCTCCAGCGAGTAGTCGTGCAGGAAGCCGATGCCGATCGCCGTTTCACCGCGGGCGGCGTTACGCGCCGGGGCGATACCGGATTTGGTGTACTGAGAGATGTTGCCGTTGAGCTGTTTCAGATAGGCAAAAGCCTGATCCTCGCCCCACAGCTGGGTAAAGGTGGCCAGCGCGGTGTAGGCGGTGCCGGAGCTTTGCGGGTCGGCAATCTGGATTTCACCTTTGTAGACCGGGTTGGTCAGATCCTTCCAGCACTTCGGCTCCGGCAGGTTCTTCTCTTTAAGGCGCTGGGTATTGACGCCGAAGCCAAGAATGCCGACGTAGATCGCCGAGGAGAAGTTGCCCTTCAGTTTGGCCGGATCGCGGAACTGCGGCATGATCTGCTCAAGGTTCGGTGACTTATACGCCTGCAGCAGCCCCATCTCCCCCGCCTGCGACTGCGGGTCAAGCGTGCCGCCGTACCAGACGTCGGCCTGCGGGTTGTTTTTCTCGGCGTCGACCTTGGCCAGCGTGCTGCCGGAGCCGTTGCGGATAAAGCTGGTTTTCACATCATACTTTTCGCCGAAGGCTTTGGCTTCGGTTTCACACATGGCGTTGGTGGCGCTGCAGTAGATCACCAGCCGGCCTTGCGCCTGGGCGGTGCCGGCCAGCGTGCCGAGGGATACCGCGGCCGCCATCAGGGTAGTGAGCGTGTTCAGTTTCATCAGGTTATCCTTATTTTCGGGGGTCGGCAGACCCCGTCATTACGGAGCCTGTTTAAATCTCAACCGGTTAAGCCCGGCAATCAGCAGCGGCATCAACAGCAGGCCGATACAGCCCGCCGCCGCGGTCAGTAAGGCAAAGAATCCGGGCCAGCCGTAGTCCTGCATCAGCTTCGCCAGCGGCCAGCCGGCCAGCGCCGCGCCGAGATAGGCAAACAGCGCCAGAAAGCCGGTGACGGTGCCCGGCGCGTCTTTATGGCTGTACTCCGCCGCCGCCAGGCCAATCAGCATCTGTGGACCAAAGACAAAAAATCCGAGGCTGAAAAAGCTCACCGACAGCAGCGCCGGGTGGTGCACCGGCGCCAGCCACAGCGCGGCCATACTGATAAACAGCCCGCAGGCAAACAGCAAAATCACCGGTGCGCGCTGGCCGCGAAACAGCAGGTCAGAACCCCAGCCGGCGAACAGCGCGCCGATCACCCCGCCCAGTTCAAACAGCGACAGCGTGGCGTTGGCCGCCAGCAGGCTGACGCCGTGGGTTTCGGTCAGCCACAGCGTGCCCCAGTCGTTAAGCGCGATGCGGATCAGATAGACCAGCACGTAGGAGACGCTCAACAGCCATATAGTGCGGTTGGCCAGAATGTCGCGGCGCAATATTTGCCGCAGCGTCGACGGCGGGCTGTGCTGCAGCTGCCACAGCTCCAGCGGATCGCGACGCCACTCGCCGACCGGCGGCAGCCCCAGCGTGGCCGGCTTATCGCGCAGCTGCCAGCACAGCCCGATGCCGATGGCGATGCCGACCGCGCCGGGCAGCAGCAGCGCCGCCTGCCAGCCCTGGCTTACCGCCAGCCAGCCTGACAGCAGCGGCACCAGCGCCCCGCCGAGGTTGATGGAGGTATTCCAGCAGCCCCACCAGAAGCCGCGCTCATTTCTGGAGTACCAGCTGGTCAGCAGCCGCGCACAGGGTGGCCAGCCCCAGCCCTGGAAAAAGCCGTTCAGCGTCCACACCACCAGCAGCGCACTCCACGAGTGGCACAGGGTAAAGACGATATTCAGTACCCCGGTGGCGATCAGCCCGCAGCCCATAAACCAGCGGGCGGAACAGCGGTCGCTGAGCAGGCCGGAGAAGAACTTCGACGCGCCATACACCAGGTAAAACAGCGTGCCGAGCAGGCCGATATCCGCCTTATCCAGCCCCAGCTCCAGCTGCAGCACCGGCATCACGTGGCTGATGCTGCGACGGGTGAGGTAAAACGCGGCGTAGCCGATAACCATCGCGAACAGCAGCCGCGGCCGCCAGTAGCGGTAGCGTTCGGTAATCTGTTCTGGCGTCAGAGCGACGGCAGCCATGTCAACCTCCGGGTGGTTAGGGGCACTATAGGGAAAGCCGTGGGATCGGGCATGAGACTAAGTAGGAAGCGACTAAGACTTATTCCTGGTTATGCCGGGTTTTCGCGTGAATTTGTGGGCAGGTTAACAATTATTTGCGTACCGGGCGGCGGCAACAGCTGCCAGTCGCCGCCTAACGCCCGTACCCGCTCCTCAATACCGCGCAGGCCAAAGCCGCCGCTGACCTCGGCGGGTATGCCGACGCCGTCGTCGCTGACCGTCAGCATCAGCTGGCCGGGAGCTTCGCTGAGGCTGACGCTGACCCGTCGCGCACCGGCGTGTTTACTGCTGTTGTTCAGCAGCTCCTGCACCACGCGGTAGAGGGTAAAGGTCAGCAGCTCGTCCTTAGGTGCGGCGCTCAGCCGGTAGTCGAGCTCAAATTCAATGCCGCGATCGGCAAAGGAGAACTCGCCGGCCAGGTGCTGCAGCGCCTGATCCAGCGACATTTCGTCCAGCACCGGCGGGCGGATCTGCCGCAGCAGCTGGCGGGTGGTGTGATGGATGCGCTGCGACAGGTCGCCAATCTGCCCGGCCGCCAGCTTTGCCGCCGGCGTGTCGCTGGCGCGCGCCACCAGCATCGCCTGGATCTGAATGGCGGTGATGTTCTGGCCAATCTCATCGTGCAGCTCACGGGCGATCGCCTTGCGCACCTGCTCTTCGGTGTCCACCAGCTGCGCCATCAGCCCGCGGCGGGCCAGCAACTCCTTCTCCAGCTGCTGGCGATAGCGCTGCAGATGCTGTGCCAGCTGCTGCTGACGGCTGACGGCAATGCCCAGCCCGATGCCGAGCAGCGCCTGGGTGGAGAGAAACAGCTCCAGCTCGCGCAGGTCGGTAAAGGCACCGCTGGCCTGGCGGGTCAGGGTGATCAGCACGCTGCCGATCATCGCCGACAGCACCCCGCCCTGCCAGCCAAATCGGTAGGCCATCACCACGTTGGGCAGAAACACCACGATCAGCAGCAGGCGCTCCATCTGTGGCGCGATCGACAGCTGCACGCAGACGCCGATGGCGAACACCACCGAACACCAGATCAGCAGCGAGGTGCGCAGCGGCGGGTCGGGCAGACGCTGCGCTAACATATCGCTGAGATGCTGCTGACGCAGATATTCGTAGATCAGATAGATAAACGGCGTGAGCAGTACGCCGCCGGTAAAGCTGGCCAGCAGCGTCTGGGCCAGCGGCGCGGTCAGACCGAAGCCGACCAGCGCCCCCTGCAGCAGCGCGTTCAGCGCCACGGCGGCCAGCAGCAGCAGCAGGCGCTGCCAGTAGAGGGTGTGCAGATGCCAGGAGCGCTGGCAGAGCCAGGCGGGCAGCAGGCTGAGCAGCGGCGACAGCAGGATCGCATAGCCGGTCAGCAGCTGTTCCAGCAGCAGCCAGCCCAGCAGCAGCAACACCACCACCAGCAGCGGCAGCCAGTAGCGTTTCGGCAGCAGGATGGTCAGCGCCAGATACAGGCCGCCCGGCAGCAGCAGCACCGACTGCTGGCTGTCCTCGCTCAGCCACAGGCTGATGGTCCACAGCGCCAGCCAGCTGAGGGCAAAAAACAGCGCCAGCATCAGCGGCAGCATCACCTGGCGCGCCTGCGGCATCAGGGCTGCCCCAACAGCTGATGCTGCAGGGCGAAATGCACCAGATCTACCGTGCTGGCGCAGTGCAGTTTATCCAGCACGTTAGCGCGATGAACGTGCACCGTTTTATGGCTCAGCGCCAACTGGTCGGCGATCGCCCGGACGCTGGTGCCAACGATCAGCAGGTCAAACACCTGCCGCTCCCTCGGCGTCAGCGCGTTCAGCGCGGTCGGCAGCGGCCGGGTCTGGCGCAGCGCCCGCAGCGCATCGGCACAGAGATAGAGCCCGCCAACGCTGACCGAACGCACCGCCTGCACCAGCTCTTCCGGGCCGCAGCGCTTGGTCAGATAGCCGCTGGCCCCTTTATCCATCGCGCTTTGCACAAAGGCGCTGGTGTCATAAATGCTGAGGATGATGGCGCGAAAGCCGGGCCGCTGCTGCCGCAGGCGGCTGAGCAGGTTCAGCCCGCTCTCGTCGGGCATGGCGATATCCAGCACCGTGACGTCATAAGGTTCCCGCAGCAGGTGCGGCCACGCCTGTTCGGCGCTGGCAAACTGGCCGGTCACCTGCATATCACTTTCCAGCGACAGCAGTTGAGCAAAACCGGAACGCACCACCACGTGGTCGTCCACCAGTGCAACATTGATCATTTTCGTTATCCGCCAGATTTTTGCGCCATCATGCCTGGCCGGCCGGGGCCAGGCAAACGACAGGGGGAAAAGTGCTGGGGAGTTAACAGTTCAGGCAGAGGGCAGCCCGTTTGCCGCTACCCGCCATGCTATCGCTATCTGCACTTGCTTTGCGCATCAGGCAGCCCATCGTGCGGGCCGAACGATTGCTGTGGCGGGTCTTCCCAGCGGTCGGGACGGGTGGCGAGATACGCCGTATTCTTCGGATACCAGATGCGGTTCTCAGGTTTGCTCGCTTCGCCAACGATCAGCAGATGCGCTTCGCTGTCGCCGTTGTTGATAAAGGTATGGCAGATGCCGGTGCCCGCCGGAAATGCCACCGCGTCGCCCGGTTTCAGCGGCCACAGTTCGCCGTTGATCCACACCGCCGGCTCGCCCTGCAGCACCCAGGCAAACTCCTCTTCCGCACTTTCCGCGTGCGGATATGACATACGCCGACCGGGCAGCAGCCGCTCGTGATGGATGCCCAGCCGGGTCAGCCCCAGCGCCCTGCCCAGCGGCGCGCCAATCGACATCAGCTCGTCGCTGTCCGGGTAGTGTTCATTATCTTCGCCCTCCAGCTCACGCCAGTGACGGATAAAAGCGGGTCGGTTCATGGGAGTCCTCGGAGTCGCTTGATCGTAAGAACTTACTATCGTGGCCTTCAGGCACAGATGTAAAGAGAGGAATGACGTAATAAAAGTGCTGTCTCCCACAGAATTCAGGAAGCCATCTCGCAACCTGTGACTATTCAGTGTCCGACCTGCTTCCTGCTGCGGGAATATTGCAGGTAAGGTGTTTGCTTCGGACAACAGAGGGAACTGTCGTGGGACTCATTCTTCAGGGAACACATATCAGTGTTGATCACGCCTGCCGCGACTGGTTGTTAACGGTGCCGGAAGGTAATCCAACCGAAGAGCAGTTAGGCGACTTGCGTATATGGTCTGTTTTTCGCAGGATGCTGCACTCTGGTAAACAACGCAGAGATCGCACTGCCCGGCAGCTCGGTGTTTAGCTCTGCCGGAACCAGACGCGCTTGATTGAACGCTAAAAAGGGAGTATAAATTTCACCCAGAGTGTGCTTGAGTCTCCCCGCTCTTAAAATCCAGACGAGACCCGCGTAGCACCCTGGCCGGGGTCGGTTCGTAAAGAACAAGTATCCGGTTGGTTAGGCAGCGGCTAACCCTTCAGCTTATGGCTGTCGTAGAACAACCTTAAAAGGAGAGCAAACGCTCTCCTTTTTGCTGTCTGCAACTTGCCCGCCCTTAAACTTTCACTGGCAACCGGCAAAAAAAATGCCGGCCACCTGGGTGACCGGCATCATCGGCCCGCGAACGGGCCGGGTGGCGAACGCTTACTTGCTGCTCGGGCGCAGGGCCGGGAACAGGATCACGTCGCGGATGGTGTGGCTGTTGGTGAACAGCATCACCATACGGTCGATACCGATGCCGAGGCCAGCCGTTGGCGGCAGGCCGTGCTCCAGCGCGGTGACGTAGTCTTCGTCGTAGAACATCGCTTCGTCATCACCGGCGTCTTTGGCGTTAACCTGCTGCAGGAAACGCTCGGCCTGGTCTTCCGCATCGTTCAGCTCTGAGAAGCCGTTACCGATTTCACGTCCGCCGATAAAGAACTCGAAGCGGTCGGTGATTTCCGGGTTGTCATCGTTACGGCGCGCCAGCGGCGACACTTCCGCCGGGTATTCGGTGATGAATGTCGGCTGGATCAGGTGCGCTTCGGCGGTCTCTTCGAAGATCTCGGTGACCACGCGGCCGAGGCCCCAGCTCTTCTCAACCTTGATGCCGATCGCCCGGGCAATCGCCACCGCTTTATCGAAATCGTCCAGATCGCTCAGCTCGGTTTCCGGGCGATACTTTTTGATCGCTTCACGCATGGTCAGCTTCTCAAACGGCTTACCGAAATCGAAGGTCTCCTCGCCGTAAGGCACCACGGTGGTGCCCAGCACGTCCTGCGCCAGGGTGCGGAACAGGCTTTCGGTCAGCTCGATCAGGTCTTTATAATCCGCATACGCCATATAGAGTTCCATCATGGTGAACTCAGGGTTATGACGCGGCGAAATACCTTCGTTACGGAAGTTACGGTTGATTTCGAATACGCGATCGAAGCCGCCGACCACCAGACGCTTCAGGTACAGCTCCGGGGCAATACGCAGGTACATGTCGATGTCCAGCGCGTTGTGATGGGTGATAAACGGACGCGCAGATGCGCCGCCAGGGATCACCTGCATCATCGGGGTTTCCACTTCCATAAAGTCGCGGCCAACCATAAAGCTGCGGATACCGGCCATGATCTGCGAACGCACTTTAAAGGTGTTGCGCGAGGTGTCGTTGGCAATCAGGTCCAGATAACGCTGGCGGTAGCGGGTTTCCTGATCGTTCAGGCCGTGGAACTTGTCCGGCAGCGGGCGCAGCGCTTTGGTCAGCAGGCGCAGTTCGCTGCAGTGAATCGACAGCTCACCGGTTTTGGTTTTAAACAGCTTGCCGCGGGCACCGACGATATCGCCAAGGTCCCACTTCTTGAACTGCTCGTTGTACACGCCTTCGGCCAGGTCATCGCGCGACGCATACAGCTGAATGCGGCCGCCGACGTCCTGCAGCGTGACGAACGAGGCTTTACCCATGATACGGCGGGTCATCATACGGCCGGCCACGCTGACTTCAATACCCAGCGCTTCCAGCTCTTCGTTCTCTTTATCACCAAATTCAGCGTGCAGCTGCTCAGAGGTGCGGTCACGGCGGAAGTCGTTCGGGAACGGCAGGCCGGTTTCACGCAGCGCCTTAAGCTTTTCGCGACGCGTTTTCAGTTCGTTGTTCAGCTCAAGTGCGGCATCAGCGGCCTGCGGTTGTTGTTCAGACATGTGAGTTCCTTATAGCCCTGCTTTCAAACTTGCTTCGATAAAACGATCCAGATCGCCGTCCAGAACCGCCTGCGTGTTGCGCGTCTCTACGCTGGTGCGCAGATCTTTGATGCGCGAATCGTCCAGTACGTAAGAACGGATCTGGCTGCCCCAGCCAATGTCAGACTTGTTGTCTTCCGCAGCCTGTTTATCCGCATTTTTCTTCTGCATTTCATACTCATACAGTTTGGCGCGCAGCTGCTTGAAGGCCTGATCTTTGTTCTTATGCTGGGAGCGGTCGTTCTGGCACTGCACCACAATGTTGGTCGGCAGGTGGGTAATACGCACCGCGGACTCGGTTTTGTTGACGTGCTGGCCACCGGCACCGGAGGCGCGGTAAACGTCAATGCGCAGGTCGGCCGGGTTGATGTCGATATCGATGTTGTCGTCCACTTCCGGGTAGATAAACACCGAACTGAACGAGGTGTGGCGACGGCCGCCGGAGTCGAACGGGCTCTTACGTACCAGGCGATGCACGCCGGTTTCAGTACGTAACCAGCCGAACGCATAGTCGCCGATGATCTTGATGGTGGCCGATTTGGTGCCGGCAACTTCACCGTCTGACTCTTCGATGATTTCGGTTTTGTAGCCTTTGGCTTCCGCCCAGCGCAGGTACATACGCAGCAGCATGCTGGCCCAGTCCTGGGCTTCGGTGCCGCCGGAACCGGCCTGAATATCCATATAGCAGTCGGCGCTGTCATATTCGCCGGAGAACATGCGGCGGAATTCTAATTCGCCGAGCTTCTTGTCCAGTACGTCGAGTTCCGCCACCGCCTCGTTAAAGGTCTCTTCGTCGTCGGCTTCGACCGCCAGCTCCAGCAGGCCGCTGACGTCTTCCAGCCCCTGGGTCATCAGATCGAGGGTTTCAACGATGGCCTCAAGCGAGGAGCGCTCTTTACCCAGCGCCTGGGCGCGTTCAGGTTCGTTCCAGACGTCCGGCTGTTCCAGCTCGGCGTTTACTTCCTGCAGGCGTTCTTTCTTAGCATCGTAGTCAAAGATACCCCCGAAGAACGTCGCTGCGCTCGGTGAGATCCTGAATGCGGTTTTTTACCGGATTAATTTCAAACATGATTTTGAGATCTTATGTAGTGATCGAAAAGGGCGTGAATGTAACAAAGCAGTTTAACCGAAACGACGGTCGGTTTGTAGCGCTGATGCTTACAGCGCCCAGAGATGGTCAACGATCAGCTGCAGGTTGCGATTGCCGCGAAACTCGTTAACGTCCAGCTTGTAGGCCAGCTCCACCTGTTTGACGCTCGGGTCCGGCCACAAAGCCGTATCAACGTTAAAGGCGATGCCGTCAAGCAGCGGCCCGCCGCCGAGCGGTTCCAGCATCATTTTCAGGTGACGCTCGCCGACCAGCCGCTGCTGCAGCAGTTTGAACTTACCGTCAAAGGTCGGCTCCGGGAACGCCTGCCCCCAGGGTCCGGCTTCGCGCAGCAGTTCGGCGGTGGGCAGCGTCAGCTCCTGCGCCATCAGTTCACCGTCGCTCCACACCACGCCCTGCAGCGCGGCTTCATCCAGCCAGTCCCCGACCAGTTCGGCAAAGCGATCGCGGAACGCCGTGAAGTTGGCCTCCTCCAGCGACAGCCCGGCGGCCATCGCGTGGCCGCCAAACTTGACGATCAGCCCCGGGTTAAGGGTGTCCAGCCGCTCCAGCGCGTCGCGCATATGGAAACCCTGAATAGAGCGGCCGGAGCCTTTCAGCGTGCCGTCACCCGCCGGGGCGAAGGCGATCACCGGCCGGTGGAAGCGCTCTTTCAGGCGTGAGGCGAGGATACCGACCACCCCCTGATGCCAGTCGGGATGATACATGGCAATGCCGAGCGGCAGCGCCTCGCTGCTGGCCTCAAGGCCGTTGCACAGCGTCAGCGCCTCCGACTGCATGCCCTGCTCAATCTCTTTTCGCGTCTGGTTCAGCGCATCCAGTTCGTTAGCCAGCATCCGCGCCTGGGCAAGATCCTCGCTCAGCAGCAGCGCCACACCGACCGACATATCGTCAAGGCGGCCGGCTGCGTTCAGCCGCGGCCCGAGGGCAAAGCCGAGGTCGCTGGCCGCAAGGCTGCGGGCATCGCGGTTGGCGATCTCCAGCAGCGCACGAATACCCGGTCGGCACTTGCCGGCGCGGATGCGGCTCAGCCCCTGCCAGACCAGAATGCGGTTGTTGGCGTCCAGCGGCACCACGTCCGCCACCGTGCCCAGCGCCACCAGATCCAGCCATTCGGCCAGGTTCGGCAGCGTGGTGACGCCGCTGTCGCGCAGGCGCGCGCGCAGCGCCAGCATCAGATAAAAGGCCACGCCAACGCCGGCCAGCGCCCGTGACGGGAACTGACAGTCGCTGAGGTTGGGGTTCACGATGGCGTCGGCATCGGGCAGGGTTTCCCCCGGCAGGTGGTGATCGGTTACCACCACCTGAATGCCTTTTTCATGCGCCAGCGCCACGCCGGCGTGGGAAGAGATGCCGTTATCCACGGTGAGGATCAGCTGCGCGCCGCGCGCCGCCGCCTGCTCCACCACCTCCGGGCTGAGGCCGTAACCGTCGTCGAAACGGTTTGGAACCAGGTATTTTACGTTGCTGCCGCCCATCCCGCGCAGCGCCAGCACCGTCAGCGCGGTGCTGGTGGCTCCGTCCGCGTCAAAGTCGCCGACGATCATAATGCAGCGCTGGTCAGCCAGCGCCTGCTGCAGGATCGCGGCGGCGCGGTCGATGCCGCTCAGGCTGTGAAACGGGTGCAGATTTTTGGCGCCGCGCTCCAGTTCGCCGGCCTCGCGCACGTCGCGGTTGGCGTACAGCCGCCGCAACAGCGGATGCAGTTCGTCAGGCAGAGCACTCTGTTCCGTCGCCTGGCGGCGACGAAGGGTAGTTTCAGGTTTATGCAAAATCAGCCGCCGTTTTTCTGGCTATCGAGCAGTTTTTTCAGATCCTGTGGCCCCTGATAACCCGGCACCATCATGCCGTTTTCCAGCAGCATCGCCGGCGTGCCCTGAATGCCGAACAGCACGCCCAGCTTGTAGTGCTGCGCAATGTCAATTTTGCAGTCGGCAGCGGCCACCTTCTCGCCTTTCATCGCGGCGGTAAAGGCCTTGCGCGGGTCGGCGCTGCACCAGATCGACTTCATCTCTTTCGCCACCTGCCCGTTCAGCCCTTCCCGCGGGAAGGCCAGATAACGCACGGTGATACCCAGCGCGTTGTAGTCAGGCATCTGTTCGTGCAGCTTGCGGCAGTAGCCACAGGTGATATCGGTAAACACCGTAATCACGTGCTGCTCCTTCGGCGCTTTATACACGATCATCTCTTTTGCCAGCGCGTCGACCTTACCTTCCAGCAGCTTATTGGTGACGTTGACCGGCTGCGCGCCGCTGACGTCGTACAGTGGCCCCTGGATAAAGTGTTTACCGTCGTCGGTAACGTACAGCACGCCGCTCTCCGACAGCACGGTTTTAAAACCGGCCAGCGGCGAGGGCTGAATTTCGGTCTGCTCCAGGCCCAGTTTTTTCAGCGACTGCTGAATGGCGGCATCGTCAGCCTGCGCAAAGCCGCTGACTGAGGCAATCAGCAGGGAGAGTAACAGGTGCTTTTTCATCTTCTATCCTTATCCGGCCTGCCGTGCAGGCGGTAGTGCTCTGAAATTATGCACGCGGGTGATGCTGCTGATGCAACTGCCGCAGGCGTTCTGTCGCCACGTGCGTATAAATCTGTGTAGTCGATAAATCACTGTGCCCCAGCAGCATCTGTACCACGCGTAAATCCGCCCCGTGGTTTAACAGATGCGTGGCGAAGGCGTGGCGCAGCACGTGCGGCGACAGTTTTTCACCGTCGATACCCGCCAGTGTGGCGTAATGTTTAATGCGATGCCAGAAAGTTTGCCGGGTCATCTGCTGCGCGCGGTTGCTGGGAAACAGCACGTCCAGCGGCTGGCCGTTCAGCAACATCGGGCGGCCATAGGTAATAAACTGCTCAATCCAGTGCACCGCCTCTTCGCCCATCGGCACCAGGCGCTCTTTATTGCCCTTACCGATCACTCGTACCACCCCCTGACGCAGGCTGATATCGCTGAGGGTCAGCCCAACCAGTTCGCTGACGCGCAGCCCGGTGGCGTACAGCAGCTCCAGCATCGCCTTATCACGCAGTTCAATCGGCTGCTCCAGACACGGGGCCTGCAGCAGCCGCTCCACCTGCGCTTCCGACAGATCTTTCGGCAGGCGCTGAGGCAGCTTTGGCGACGACAGCAGTGCGCTGGGATCGTCGCCGCGCAGCGACTCGCGGTACAGGTACTGAAACAGCCGCCGCATCGCGCTCAGCAAACGGGCTGAGCTGGTAGCCTTGTAGCCGCCCTCCAGCCGTTCGGCGAGAAAGCCCTGCAGACTGACCGCATCCACACTCAGCAGCGACAGCTGCTGATGCGCCAGCCAGCCGGTTAGCGAGCGCAGGTCGAGTCGGTAGGAAGCCACGGTGTTCTCCGCCAGATTGCGTTCTATCCACAAGGCATCGAGGAACTGCTCGACAAGATCGTTATCCTCCACCGGTTTGCTCCTGAATGTTGCGTTTTCTTGCCAGGCGTGGCGTTTTGTGCGCGCTGAACCGCCGCTTTTCACTGCAATATCAGCATAATGATGCCGTCTGCCGCCGCCTGAATGTCGCCCATTATGCCTTATTCCTGACTAAATCTGGTACAATCGCCGCCATGCTTTAAGGAGAGATGAGTTCGATTAAGATGAACATTGGTCTGTTTTACGGCTCCAGCACCTGCTACACCGAGATGGCCGCTGAGAAAATTCGCGATTTTATCGGCGAAGATCTGGTCACCCTGCACAATCTGAAAGACGATTCGCCGGCGCTGATGGAGCAGTACGACCTGCTGATCCTCGGTATCCCGACCTGGGACTTCGGCGAACTGCAGGAGGACTGGGAGGCGGTATGGAGCGACCTGCCCGGCCTTAATCTGCAGGGTAAGGTGATTGCCCTGTACGGCATGGGCGATCAGGGCGAGTACAGCGAGTGGTTCCTCGATGCGCTGGGCATGCTGCATGACGTGCTGGCCCCGTGCGGCGCACAGTTTGTCGGCCGCTGGCCGCTCGAAGGCTACGAATTTACCAGTAAAAAACCGCTGACCGCGGACGGTCAGCAGTTCGTGGGCCTGGCGCTGGACGATGTGAATCAGTTCGACCTCACCGATGAACGCATCGCCCAGTGGTGCGAGCAGATCCTGACCGAAATGGCCGAACTGCTGTAGTCGCCTGTCGCTCTGTGGGGCGGTAAGCGCGGTGCTTACCACCGCGCAGGATTGAGATCGGTTAAGCCCGGTTATTTCCACAGCCGAAAACGGCCCTCCTCCTGATCCTCCTCAGCCAGCGGCTCAGCGACGGGCTGGCGCAGAGCGTACCAGTCAATTTTCCGCGTCAGCCCCATCACCGTCGCCAGCGCCACCATCAGCACCCCGGTGCCCAGCAGCAGCGCGCTGTCTTCGGACTGCAGCAGCTGCCACAGCACCGCGTCCAGCAGCAGCAGACCGCCGGTAAACAGTAGCGCGCGCCGTCCACCTAAAATCGCCTGCAGATAGAAGCCGTTCACGGCCGCACAGGTCAGGCTGGCGGCCAGCCAGGCGAGGTTAAAGCCGATATGTTCGGACAGCGCCAGCAGCACCAGGAAGAACATCACCAGCGACAGCCCGACCAGCAGGTACTGCATCGGATGCACGCGCAGCGCGCTCAGCGTTTCAAACAGGAAGAAGGTCATAAAGGTCAGGCCGATCAGCAGGATGGCGTATTTTACCGCCCGCTGCGTCAGCTGATACTGATCGACCGGGTTGACCACCGTGGCGCTAAAGGCCGGTAGCAGTTGCGCCTGTATTCTGGCGTCATCGTGAAAACGTGAGTTGAGGTTATTGGCAAACCAGCTGCTTTGCCAGCTGGCGCTGAAGCCCTGGGCGCTCACCTCCCGCCGTTCCGGCAGGAAGCCGCCGGTAAAGCCCGGATGTGGCCAGTTGCTCTTCAGGTCAAAGCGGCTGTTTTTACCCAGCGGCACCACCTGCAGCTGCT
Organism: Erwinia sp. Leaf53; assembly: GCF_001422605.1. Lineage (NCBI taxonomy): Bacteria > Pseudomonadati > Pseudomonadota > Gammaproteobacteria > Enterobacterales > Erwiniaceae > Erwinia > Erwinia sp. Leaf53. The sequence continues at coordinate 430,415 of NZ_LMLK01000001.1, read as the reverse complement.
GTGTGCCCTGCAGCTTAAGGGTGAAACTGAGTTGCAGCGTCGGCTGTTGCAACAGCGCTGGCGGTAGCACGGCGTGCAGGCCTTCACCGTTACCGTCCAGCTCACTGCCGGGCTGAAAATCGATCGGCTGGCCGCCGGTCTCCAGCGCGCTGACCGCGCTGATACCGCGTGAATCCCCCACCACCAGTACCACCCGCGGCTCGCCGATGACGATCTCCGGTTTCTGCAGATCGCTAAGCCGGCTGCGGTCAAAGCGGGCGTTAACGGTCAGCCCGCTGCGCCACACCTGCCCCTGGTAGATACCGATGGTGCGCGGCTCAACCTGCTGATCGCCGACGATTTTCAGCTCTTCCGGCAGGTAATAGCGCAGATAGTCGAGCCGTTGCGGCTGGGTTTTTTCACCGTCACTGACCAAACGGGTGATGCTGTACGGCACCACGATCAGCGGACCCAGCAGGCGCTGCGGCCCGCTGGTGCTCTGGCTGAGTTTGTCGGCTACCGTATCGCGCCAGGCGCTGCGTTCAGCAATCAGTGAATTGAGCTGGCTAAGCGGCACCAGCAGCAGCAGCAGGCAACCTGCCAGGGTAAGAACTTTCCAGAACAGAGCGGACTTTATCATTAGAGATCTCCTGTGTCAGTGCGCAGAAGATAGCCCCGCCGTGTGGGGTGAAGATGAAGTTGTGTGAAGGGACGGTGAAGTCAGCGGCTATTTTTTAAGGTCAGCAGCGCGCTGACGCCGCCCTGCGGCCGGTTGGTAAGGGCGATGCTGCCCTGATGCAGGCGTGCGACCTCGCGCACAAAGGCCAGACCCAGCCCGCTGCTCTTCTCGCCGTCGCCGCGCGGCAGCGAGTAGAAACGTTCAAAGATATGGCCGATGGCGTAATCGGGGATGCCGCTGCCGTTGTCGCTCACCTGCAGCCAGATCTCATCGGCATCCTGCCCGCCGCTGAAGGTCACGCTGCCGCCGGCGGCGGTGAAATCCAGCGCGTTATCCAGCAGGTTTGCCAGCGCCTGCTCCAGCAGCAGCCGGTCGGCGGCCACGTTCAGCCCCTGCAGCGAGTCGCGATCGATCTGCAGATGTTTGCCCTGCGCCTGTACGATGCGGCTGGCGCACAGTGATTCAACCAGCGGCAGCAGCGCCACCGGCTGGCGCACGATCTCCGGCACATTCTCCAGTTGCGCCTGGCGCAGCAGATGGTCAATCAGCCGCTGCATACGCCGGTTCTGCTGCAGGATATTGCCGGAGAAGCGGCGGATCACCCCGGCGGGCGGGCACTCATGGATAATCTCCGCCGCGCCGCGGATCGCCGCCAGCGGGCTCTTTAATTCGTGGGTCAACGCGTAGACGTAATGCTCGATGTAGCGCTTGCCTTCCAGCTTCAGCCGCATGCTCTCCAGCGCCTGCGCCAGCTTGCGCAGCTCGCTGCTGTTCAGCGCCGGCAGCGGCGGCGTGTTACCGGCGCTGACCGCGTCAGCATAACGCGAGAGCCGCCCCAGCGAGCGGTTGATCCACAGCACAAACGCCAGCCCGGTCAGCAGCGCAATCCCCAGCAGCGCCGCCCCGGCCCACAGCACGCGGCGCTCGCTGCGGCGGATCACCGGCAGCATGGTGCTGTTGGCCTTGCCGACGCTGAGCACGCCGACGATGCGGTCGCCCTCACGCACCGGGGCCGCCACGTACATCACCGTGCTGTTCTCATCTTCCGCCACGCTGCGGGTGCTGCGCGCGCCGTACTGGCCGCGCAGGGTCAGCAGGACGTCATTCCAGCGCGAATAGTCCTGCCCCAGCGCCACGCCCGCCGAGTCAAACAGTACGATGCCGCGATGGTCGGTCAGATAGACCCGATACTCGTTACGCCGCTTGACGATGCCGCTGATATTCGCCGCTACCGGGTAGTCGCCAAGCGCGGCAAACGCCTGTGCCAGCTGCCCGTGCGCCGGATGGCCGCTGCGCAGATCGGCACGGGCGAACTGCGCCAGCAGCGTAGCGGTATCCACCAGCGTGCCTTCGGTAGCACGCCGCACGCCGGGCTTAATCTCCTGCAGAAAGATATTCAGCACAAACCAGGCCGCCACCGCCACGATCAGGAAGTAGCCCAGCAGCAGGCGCATGCCGATTTTCATCACCCTACCGCCAGGCTGTAGCCGAGTCCGCGATGGGTTATCAGCACTGCTGCCTCGTCAATCTCCCGCAGCTTGGCGCGCAGAGTTTTAATATGGGTATCCACGGTGCGCTCAAGGCTCTCTTCGGCATCAGTCCACACCTGCGCCATCAGCTGCTGGCGTGAGAATACCCGGTTGGGGGAGTGCAGCAGGGTCTTCAGCAGCAGATACTCGTAGCGCGTCAGCGGCAGCGGCTGCCGGCACCACGTAATGCGCGCGGCTTCATCATCGAGGGTGAAACGGCCGATCGACTGCAGCGACGATGCCGCAATACGCTGCTGCTTCTGCAGACGCTTCAGCAGGGTACGCACCCGTGCGCAGACTTCACGCGGTGAAAAGGGCTTAGCCACGTAGTCATCCGCGCCAATTTCCAGCCCGAGCAGGCGATCGAGCTCCTCGCTACGGGCGGTAAGGAACAGTACCGGCAGATCGGGCTGACGGGCCAGCAGCTGGCGGCACAGCTCAAAGCCGCTGATATCCGGCAGGCCGACGTCGAGGATCGCCAGGTCCGGCGGGCCGTCAGCCAGCGCATCCAGCAGCGGCAGGCCGCGGGCAAACCAGCGGGTGGTAAAGCCCTCCAGCTGCAGCATATAAATCAGGGTATCGGCAATACTGGCTTCATCCTCCACCAGCCAGACCGTGGCGCCGGACATTACACGTCTCCTTCAGGCATCAGCAGCCGCTGACGCAATAATCGCCATGCCGCCGGCGGCATGGCATCGGCAAACAGCCACAGCCGTTCACGCTTCCCGCGTGCGTTACGCAACGTCAACAGGATCGCCCACGGCGTGAGCCAGGGGGGCCGCTGCAGGTGCCAGCGCTGTTCACGCCAGCGCAGCTGCCTGCCCAGTGACCAACTGAGGTACCCCGTTCGACGGCGGATACGGCGCTGGCTACGCACGCTTTCCAGCAGCGTCAGCGCCAGTAACACCCCCCACCATGGCGTAACCGATGCAGGCCAGTGGGACAGCAGCAACGACATCAGCACCGCGCCGTGCAGCAGCAGAGAGAGGCGGCAGGCGCAGCGCGAGAGCCGTAACTCAGATTGCCACCGGGCCACGTTGCTGGTTCCGCTGCTGGATCAGTAACACCATGCGTTTCAGTTCCGGGTCAGCGGGTTCACCGTGGTTCATCAACCAGTTGAACAGGTCGGGGTCATCACTTTTCAGGAGTTGTACAAACACCTGCTTATCGGCATCTGTTAAGGAGTCAAACTCATGCTGGAAGAACGGCATAATTGCCATATCCAGTTCACGCATGCCGCGACGGCACGCCCAGTGAATACGTGATTTATTACTAATATCCATGTGTCTCAACGTCGTTTAATCAACCAGGCGCACAGTGTAACCCGTTTTGCCGCCGCTGTTGATGCCCCAGTACACAGCCTGAGTACCCGCCCGCAAATCAGCAACAACGGTTGCAGGGTTATCATGCGATTTGTGCCGCTTCTTCAGGAAACAGGTTGCAAAGCAGGACGGCTCTTTTAACATGAACAGCAACTTTACCTCATTTTCGCTGAATCAGGATGGCACCATGTCGAGTCTTACTTTCCCGCCGGGCCCGCCGCAGCCCGCATCCCAGCTGCCGCTCACGTTGATTTCACTGGAAGAGTGGGCGCTGGTCACCGCCACCGGCGCTGACCGGGTCAGCTATCTGCAGGGGCAGCTGACGCTGGACGTTGCCGCGCTGGACGCCACCCGGCACCAGCCCGCAGCCCATTGCGATGCGAAAGGCAAGATGTGGAGCAACCTGCGCCTGTTCCACCGTGGAGAAGGGCTGGCCTATATTGCGCGCCGCAGCCTGCGTGATAACCAGCTGCAGGAGCTGAAAAAATATGCGGTCTTCGCCAAAGTGACGCTGGCCGCCGATGACGACGCGGTGCTGCTTGGCGTTGCCGGCCTGGGCGCGCGCGCGGCGCTGGCCGGGGTGTTCAGCCAGTTGCCCGATGCCGACACCCCGGTGGTGCAGCAGGATGAGACCACCCTGCTGTGGCAGGAGCTGCCGGCCGAGCGTTTCCTGCTGGTGACCAGTGCATCACAGGCGCAGGCGCTGGCTGACAAACTGGCCGCAACGGCACAGTTGAATAACAGTAACCAGTGGCTGGCGCTGGAGATCGAAGCCGGCTTCGCGGTGATCGACAGCGCCACCAGCGCGCAGTTTATTCCGCAGGCGACCAATATTCAGGCGCTGAACGGCATCAGCTTTAAGAAAGGCTGCTACACCGGCCAGGAGATGGTGGCGCGGGCCAAATTCCGCGGCGCCAACAAGCGTGCGCTCTACTGGCTGGCGGGGCAAGCCGGCCGGGTGCCTGAGGCTAACGACGCGCTGGAGATGAAGATGGGCGAAAACTGGCGGCGTACCGGTACTATCCTCACCGCCTGCCGGTTAGAAAATGGTGATGTCTGGGTGCAGGCGGTGCTGAACAACGATCTGGAAGCCGATACGGTACTTCGGGTACAGGGCGATGAAGGCGGCGAACTGAGCATCCAGCCGCTGCCTTATGAAATCACCGCAGGCTGACCAGCCTTAACGGATATAAAAATAAATGGCGAAGAAGTGGCACAGGCTGCCACCGAGTACAAAGCCGTGCCAGATGGCATGGTTGTAAGGAATACGCTTCGCCACGTAGAAGAAAACCCCCAGCGAGTAGACGATGCCCCCGACGGCCAGCAGCCAGACGCTGCCGGCCGGCAGGCGCAGCACCATCTGATACAGCACCACCAGTGACAGCCACCCCATCAGCAGGTAGGTCACCAGCGACAGCGCGGCAAAGCGGTGCGCGAAGGCCAGTTTAAACACCACCCCGGCCAGCGCAAGGCTCCAGATTACCACCATCAGGCCGTGCGCCAGCGGCGACTTCAGCCCCACCAGCAGAAACGGCGTATAGGTGCCGGCAATCAGCAGATAGATGGCGGCATGGTCAATCTTCTTCAGCCAGTACCTGGCCCGCGGATGCGGGATGGCGTGGTACAACGTCGAGGCAAGAAACAGCAGGATTATGCTGCCGCCGTACAGGCTGTAACTGGTGATGGCCAGCGCACCGGCACCGGCGTCGCTGGCCTGGCTCAGCAGCAGCACCAGCCCGATAACGCCCAGCAGGCAGCCGATGCCGTGGCTGATGCTGTTGACCACTTCCTCTGCCAGCGAATACTCCGGCTCCAGAACGTTCTGTTTCACTCTGTTCAACCGCGATCTCCTGCTCCGCCGACTATCGCCCGATGCGATAGCCTGATTTCCTGACAGCCTAACCGAGAAATATTTCAGAGTACAACTGTAAGCTGAAAAAAGTATGAAACGATGTAACACTTTCTGGCATGTAATACGCAAACGTTTCCCTCACACTGCGGGCGAATTTTTTCAGGGAGGCGGCGCACACCAAAGGCTGGCTGAGTTAGCCACAGCGCGCGGCGGCCAGGCAGGCCCGCCGCGCCGGCAGGTTTACTCGTATTCGCTCATCGGCACGCAGGAGCAGAACAGATTACGATCGCCGTAAACGTCGTCCAGGCGTTTCACCGTCGGCCAGTACTTATTGACGCTGCCTGCCGGGAACACCGCCAGCTCACGGCTGTACGGGTGTGACCACTCGCCAACAATCTCCATCTGGGTGTGCGGCGCGTTGACCAGCGGGTTATCTTCCGCCGGCCACTCACCGCCCGCCACCCGATCGATTTCGCTGCGGATCGACAGCATCGCGTCGATAAAGCGGTCGAGCTCGGTTTTACTCTCCGACTCGGTTGGCTCCACCATCAGCGTGCCCGGCACCGGGAACGACATGGTCGGCGCGTGGAAGCCGTAGTCAATTAACCGCTTGGCAATGTCCAGCTCGCTGATACCGGTTTGCTCCTTCAACGGACGGATATCCAGAATGCATTCGTGCGCCACGTGGCCGTCGGCTCCGGCATACAGCACCGGATAGGATGACTTCAGCCGGGTGGCTATATAGTTGGCGTTGAGGATCGCCACCGAACTGGCCTGCTTCAGCCCTTCCGCCCCCATCATGCGGATATACATCCAGCTGATCGGCAGGATCGAGGCGCTGCCAAACGGCGCGGCGGAAACCGCACCCTGACGGGTCAGCATCCCCTCAATTTCCATGACGCTGTGCCCCGGTACGAACGGTGCCAGGTGCGCCTTCACGCCGATCGGCCCCATGCCGGGACCGCCGCCGCCGTGCGGAATGCAGAAGGTTTTATGCAGATTGAGGTGCGAGACGTCAGCGCCTATATAGCCCGGCGTGGTGATTCCCACCTGCGCATTCATATTCGCCCCGTCCAGGTAAACCTGGCCGCCAAACTGATGAACGATCTGGCAAACCTCACGGATGGTCTCTTCGTACACGCCGTGGGTAGACGGATAGGTGACCATAATGCAGGAGAGCGTTTCTCCCGCCTGCTCTGCCTTGTTGCGCAGATCGTGCAGGTCGATATTGCCCTGTCTGTCGCAGGCCACCACCACAATATCCATGCCGGCCATCTGCGCCGAGGCCGGGTTGGTACCGTGGGCCGAGGCCGGGATCAGGCAGATATTGCGCGAGCACTCATTACGGCTTTCGTGATAGCGGCGGATCGCCAGCAGCCCGGCATACTCACCCTGCGCGCCGGAGTTTGGCTGCATGCAGAGCGCGTCATAGCCGGTCAGCTGCACCAGCCACTGCGAAAGCTGGCCAATCATCTGCAGATAGCCGCCCGCCTGCTCCGGCGGGCAGAACGGATGCAGCTCGGCGAATTCGGGCCAGGTAATCGGGATCATCTCCGCCGCGGCGTTCAGCTTCATGGTGCAGGAGCCCAGCGGGATCATCGCCTGGTTCAGCGCCAGGTCCTTGCGTTCCAGGCTGTGCATGTAGCGCATCATCTCGGTTTCGCTGTGGTAGCGGTTAAACACCGGATGGGTAAGAATCGCCTCACGGCGCAGCAGCGCGTCCGACAGCGAACGGCTCTCTGCGCTGGCCTGCGCATCCAGCGCGTCGATATCCTGGCCGTGATCGTCGCCCAGCAGTACCGCAAACAGCGTCGCGATATCTTCCCGGCGGGTGGTTTCATCAAGGGTGATCCCCACCGCATGCAGCAGATCGGTGCGCAGGTTAAGGCCAAAGGTCAGGGCGCGGTCGAGCACCGCCGCCTTATCGGCCACCTCGACCGTCAGGGTGTCGAACCAGCTGTGGTGGCGCAGCGTCAGTCCGCCGTTCTGCAGCCCGGCGGCCAGAATATCGGTCAGCCGGTGAATGCGGCTGGCGATGCGTTTTAACCCCTGTGGGCCGTGGAAAACGGCATACAGGCTGGCAATATTGGCCAGCAGCACCTGCGAGGTGCAGATATTGGAGTTGGCCTTTTCCCGGCGAATATGCTGCTCACGGGTCTGCATCGCCATGCGCAGCGCGGTGTTGCCGGCGGCATCGCGCGATACGCCGATAATGCGGCCCGGCATCGAGCGCTTAAACTCATCGCGGGCGGCAAAGAAGGCCGCGTGTGGGCCGCCGTAGCCCATCGGCACGCCAAAGCGCTGCGCGGAGCCAAACACAATATCGGCCCCCTGCCTGCCCGGTGCCTCCAGTAGCACCAGCGTCAGTAGATCGGCGGCGACGCTGACCAGCACCTGGCGTTGCTTCAGTTCCGCGATCAGCTGGCCGTAGTTGTGTACTTCGCCGCCGGTGCCCACCTGCTGTAACAGCACGCCAAATACTCCTTCCAGCTCCAGCACCTTGTCGGCTTTGTCGACCAGCACGTCGAAACCAAAGGTCTCGGCGCGGGTGCGCACCACGTCCAGCGTCTGCGGGTGAACGTCGTCGGCCACGAAGAAGCGGTTGGCGTTTTTCAGCTTACTCAGCCGTTTGGCCATCGCCATCGCTTCTGCCGCCGCGGTGGCTTCATCCAGCAGCGAGGCGGAGGCGATATCCAGCCCGGTCAGATCCAGCGTCAGCTGCTGGAAGTTAAGCAGCGCTTCCAGCCGCCCCTGAGATACTTCAGGCTGATAGGGCGTGTAGGCGGTGTACCAGCCCGGATTCTCCAGCATGTTACGCAGGATCACCGGCGGCGTGAGCACCGGCGTATAGCCCATGCCGATATAGGATTTATAACGCTGATTTTGCGCGGCAATCGCCTTGAGCTCGGCCAGCGCCTGATGCTCGGTCACCGCATCGCCCACCGCCGGCGGGCCGGGCAGCTGAATGTCGGCAGGCACAATTGAGGCAATCAGTTCACTGAGTGAATCGGCTCCAACCGCGGCCAGCATCGCTGCCTGCTGCTCGGATGAAGGTCCAATATGGCGGCCGATAAAGGCGCCGTGATGTTCAAGCTGGCTGAGGGTCTGGTTCATGAGCGGTCAATCCTGCGGGTTAGCAGGCCGGCGTCCACCGGCCACGGGGAGAGAAGGTTATTCGCTGATGGAACTGCTGTAGGCTTCCGCGCTCAGCAGCGTCGCCAGTTCGGCTTCATTGCTGGCTTTAATGCGAAACAGCCAGCCGTCACCGTAGGGCTCACTGTTAATCAGCTCCGGCGAGGTTTGCAGAACGTCGTTGATCGCGATGATTTCGCCACCGATCGGAGCATAGATATCGGATGCGGCTTTCACCGATTCGGCCACCGCACATTCATCGTCTTTGCCATAAACGTTGCCGACTTCAGGCAGTTCAACAAACACCATATCGCCCAGTAGCTCCTGCGCGTGCTCGGTGATGCCGACGGTATAGATACCGTCGGCATCCTTACGCACCCACTCGTGGCTTTCACAGTACTTCAGTTCACTCGGTACATTGCTCATTCACTGGATCTCCAAAAGGTCGGGAATAATCGTTTTAAATCACTGGCTGACCGCCACGCACGAACGCCGGTTTACAGACCCTGACCGGCATTTCACGGTTGCGGATCTGCACAATGGCCTGCTCGCCAATCCCCGCCGGCACCCGTGCCAGCGCAATGCTGTAACCGAGCGTCGGTGAGAACGAGCCGCTGGTAATTACGCCTTCCTGCACGTTGCCGCCGGCATCGGTAAAGCGCACCGGCAGCCCGTTACGCAGCACGCCTTTCTCGGTCATAATCAGGCCGACCAACTGCATCGTGCCCTTCTCACGCTGGCTCTCCAGCGCTTCACGGCCGATAAACGGCCGATCTGCCGGTTGCCAGGCGATGGTCCAGGCCATATTGGCGGCCAGCGGTGAGACACTTTCATCCATCTCCTGGCCGTACAGGTTCATCCCGGCCTCCAGCCGCAGCGTATCCCGCGCGCCCAGCCCGGCGGGCTGTACTCCTGCCGACAGCAGGCGCTGCCACAGATCCACCACCTGCGCCGCCGGCAGGGCAATTTCATAACCGGATTCGCCGGTATAGCCGGTGGTGGCGATAAACCAGTCGCCCGCCTGCACGCCGAAGAACGGTTTCATGCCTGCTACCGCCGCCCGCTGCGCATCATCCAGCAGCGACTGCACTTTTTGTTGAGCGTTAGGGCCCTGCACCGCCAGCAGCGCCAGGTCATCACGCTCGGTCAGCTCAATGCCGTAAGCCTGTGCCTGCTGCGAGATCCATGCCAGATCGTTCTCGCGGGTGGCAGAGTTGACCACCAGGCGGAAGAAATCTTCAGCGAGGAAATAGACGATCAGGTCGTCTATAACGCCGCCCGAGGCGTTCAGCATGGCGGTGTATAGCGCTTTGCCAGGGGAAGTGAGTTTGGCGACGTCGTTGGCCAGCAGGTAGCGGAGAAACTCCCGCGTACGTGCGCCGTGCAGATCAACAATGGTCATATGGGAAACATCGAACATGCCGGCATCGCGGCGCACCGCATGGTGCTCATCAAGCTGTGAACCATAGTGCAACGGCATCATCCAGCCGTGGAAGTCCACCATCCGCGCCTGCGCGGCCTGATGCTGTTCAAACAACGGAGTTTGCTGAGTCATCATTCCTTACCTGATATCCGGTTGCTGACTAACGCCACATGCCACCGATCGCGGCCGGGCGCAAACGTTACCTTCCTGCTGAACTTACCACCGACGTGCGCGGTTAACCATAAGTTAAACAGGGTCGAACCTGTAGAGTGCACGAAAAACCCCGAATAATGATGCAGTTTATTTCACTGCTTTAACGAGAGTTAACCCACATAAACAGCATGCTAAGCACAAAAAGGCAGATTTACCTCAGCAATCCGAGACGGCCGGAGGGAAATCCCTCTTCATTCGGCGCACACCATCATTACTAAAACTAATCCGAACTACGGCGTAAAATTAGAATAAATCAAACGATGCGCAAAAAAGGGGCAATCGTTGCGCCAGAAATGGACAACGTGGGGGGGGAGCAGATAACGAATTAAAAATGGGGGCCGTAGCCCCCACCTTTTTCTTCTGTTTTACAGCATTAACGCAGCCACTCCGGCAGATCGTGCAGGCCCATCGCCTGCTTTAACAGCCGCGGCTTGACGCCGGGCAGCACGTCCGCCAGCGCCAGGCCGACGTCGCGCAGCAGCTTTTTCGCCGGATTGTTGCCGTCAAACAGCTCACGAAAACCCTGCATGCTCGCCAGCATCAGCGCCGCGCTGTGCTTGCGGCTGCGCTCGTAGCGGCGCAGGTAGAGGTGCTGACCGATATCCTTGCCCTGCTGCTGCAGGCGACGCACTTCGCCGATCAGCTCTGCCGCATCCATAAAGCCGAGGTTAACGCCCTGGCCTGCCAGCGGATGAATAGTGTGCGCGGCGTCGCCGACCAGCGCCAGCCGGTGCGCGGCAAAGTTGCGCGCGTAGCGGCCGGCCAGCGGGAAGGTCTGACGCTCGCTTTCGACCTGACACAGGCCGAGGCGCAGATCAAAGGCAACGGCCAGCTGCTGGTTAAACACCTCATCAGGCATCGACTGCAGGCGGCTGGCCTCCTGCGGCGACAATGACCAGACGATGGAACAGAGGTGCGGATCGCTGAGCGGTAGAAAGGCCAGAATGCCGTCGCCGTGAAACACCTGACGCGCCACCGCGCCATGCGGCTGCCCGGTACGGATGTTGGCCACCAGCGCATGGTGCTGATAATCCCAGAAGGTCAGCGGGATATCCGCCTTGTTGCGCAGCCAGGAATTAGCCCCGTCGGCGGCCACCAGCAGGCGTCCCGTCATCATCGTGCCGTCGCTGAGGGTGACGAAGGCTTCATTCTCGCCAAAGGCCACCTGCTGCAGCTCGGCCGGGGCCAGCAGGGTAATGTCGCTGAGGCTCTGCGCCCGCTGCCACAACGCCTGATGGATCACCTGGTTTTCAATGATATGCCCCAGGTGGGTCAGATCCTGCTGACCGTCGTCAAAAGCAATTTCACCAAAGCTGTCGCGATCCCACACCTGCATGCCGTGGTAGGCGCTGGCCCGCGTTGCCAGAATAGTACTCCAGACGCCGAGATGCTGTAGCAGCCGCTCGCTGGCGGCGTTGATCGCCGACACGCGCAGGGCCGGTGGCGCATCCGCCGCCAGCGCTTGCGGCTGTTCGCGCTCCAGCACCGCCACGCGCAACCCGCTGCCCTGCAGGCCACAGGCCACCGCCAGACCGACCATGCCGCCTCCGGCAATAATCACATCATAAGTTTGCATGACTGCTCTCTCCTTAACGCTTAACCCAGCCCAACGTGCGCCCGGCCAGCAAATTACGTAACGGCGGCAGATGGTCCATCGCCATCAGCCCCAGATTGCGCCCGATCACCAGCGGCGCATAGCAGTTAGCAAACAGTCTGACCAGGCCGTCGGTGACGCCGATGGTCGCCGCGGTGTCCGGCCGGCGGCGCTGCTGATAGCGCTGTAACGTAGTGAAACTGCCGACGTCCTGCCCGTCTCGCCAGCTGGCCGCCACGGTTTCAGCCAGCGACATCACGTCACGCATGCCGAGGTTAAAACCCTGGCCGGCGATCGGATGCAGTGTCTGCGCGGCGTTGCCCACCAGCGCCAGCCGGTGCGATACGTGCTGCCCTGCGCGCTGCAGCCGCAGCGGATAGCTGTCGCGCTGGCCGACCTGGGTAATGCGTCCCAGCCGCCAGCCAAACGCCTGCTGCAGCCGGGTGAGAAACTCATCGTCGCCCCAGCCGTCGACCTGCGCCCGGTTTTCCAGCGGATGGCACCACACCAGCGAACTGCGGCCGGCGGACATCGGCAGCAGCGCCAGCGGGCCGTGTTCGGTAAAGCGCTCGAAGGCACGGCCGTTGTGCGCCTGCTGCGTCGAGACGTTGGCAATCACCGCCACCTGCTGATAATCCTCGCTGTGCCATTGCACGCCGCAGGCGGCCGCTACCGGGGAGCGCGCACCGTCCGCCGCCACCAGCAGCTGGCCGGTCAGCGTTTCGCCATCGGACAGCACCACGCTGACGCCCTGCTGCGAACGGTCCACCTGCGCCACCGTGGCCGGGCAGCGCAGCGTGACGCCCGGCGCCTGCTGCAGGCGGGCGAACAGCCGCTGGCCGACATCGTGCAGTTCCACTACCTGGCCGAGCGCGCTGATGCCGTAATCGGCTGCGTCCAGCGAAACAAAGCTGGCATGGCCGCGATCGCTGACGTGCACGTGGCGAATGGCGGTACCGCAGGGAGCCAACAGCGGCCACAGGTCGATCGCCGCCAGCTGGCGACAGGTTCCTTCGGCAAGGGCAATGGCCCGGCCATCATAGCCGGGATGTGCCCGATTGCCAGGTTCCGTGGCCTCCACCAGCGTCACCGGCAGCGCACCGCCGGTCAGATGAGAGATGGCCAGCGCCAGCGTCGCCCCGGCCATCCCCCCGCCCGTAATAATTATGCTCATTGTTGCTTCGCTGCCGCCATCAGTGCTTCAATTTCGTCGGCATCTTTTACCACCGTCGCGGTCAGGTTTTCGTTGCCTTCAGCGGTGATAAGAATGTCGTCTTCAATGCGGATGCCGATGCCGCGGTACTCCGGCGGCACCTCAGCGTCAGGCGCAATATACAGCCCCGGTTCTACGGTCAGCACCATGCCCGGCTCCAGCGGCCGGTCACGATCGACGCCGTAGTGGCCGACGTCGTGCACGTCCAGCCCCAGCCAGTGGCTGAGACCGTGCATAAAGAAGGGACGGTACGCCTGTTCGGCGACCAGCGTAGCCACATCGCCCTGCAGGATGCCCAGCCTGACCAGCCCGCTCACCATCACCTCCACCACCTCAGCGGTCACCGCACGGATGCTGGTGCCGGGGCGATAGAGTTCCAGCGCCCGCTGCAGCGAGGCCAGCACGATGTCGTAAATCGCCCGCTGCGGCGCGCTAAAGGTGCCGCCCACCGGGAAGGTACGGGTGATATCACCGGCATAGCCCTGATACTCGCAGCCGGCGTCGATCAGCACCAGCTGGCCGTCGCGCATCTGCCCCTCATTTTCGGTGTAGTGCAGGATACAGCCGTTGTCGCCGGCACCGACGATAGTGCTGTAAGCGGGAAAGCGTGCCCCGTGACGGTTAAATTCATGCTGGATCTCACCCTCCAGCTGATACTCATACATCCCCGGCCGTGACTGCTGCATCGCCCGGGTATGCGCCAGCGCGCTGATGCGACCGGCTTCACGCATGACCGCCAGCTCTTCCGCCGATTTAAACAGGCGCAGCTCGTGCACCCACGGCCGCCAGTCGGTGACGCTGGCCGGCGCCTGCAGATTTTGCCGCGAGCCGGCGCGCAGTTTATCCAGCGCGGCGAACAGCAGCTGGTCAGCAAAAGCATACTGCCCCTGCGCGTGGTAAACCACATCCAGCCCGTTGAGCAGCAGGTGCAGCTGTGCGCCGAGATCGTCCCAGGGCAGCGCACGATCCACCGCCAGCGCTGCCGGGGCCGCATCCTGCCCCAGACGACGGCCAAACCAGATCTCCGCGGTCAGATCGCGCACGCGGTTAAACAGCACGCTGTGGCTGTGCTTCGCGTCACTCTTGATCAGCAGCAGCAGTGCCTGCGGCTCGTTGAAACCGGTGAAGTACCAGAAGTCGCTGTTTTGCCGGAACGGATACTCGCAGTCGTTACTGCGGGTCACTTCCGGGGCGGCAAAGATCAGTGCCGCACTGCCCGGTACCATTTTTGCTAACAGCGCCTGACGGCGGCGCAAAAACTCTTGCTGGGTCATTGGCATCTCCATGAGTGAGTGATCGGGCCTGGCTGAGCCACAGGGCCGTTTAATCCGTTAGTGCAGGGTCGGCTTGCTCGCTACCGCGTTGACCGGCGGCATCTGACGGGTAAAGGTGTCGTGGCACAGCAGCGCCGCAACGCGCACGTACTCCACCACCTCTTCCAGCGACTGCTCCAGCTCTTCCTGGTCTTCATCTTCATCGTAGCCGAGCTGGGCAATGGTGCGCAGATCGTCAATCGCTTCGCCGGTTTCGCCTTTCACTTTGTCGAGCTTCGGTTGGGTGACGCCCAGCCCGAGCAGGAAGTGGTTAACCCAGCCGGCCAGCGCGTCCGCGCGGTCAAACACGGTGATATCGTCATCTTCCGGCAGGTAGAGCTGAAACAGAAAGCCTTCATCTTCCAGCGATTCACCGATTGCCTGGTGCAACTCCTGCAGCGGAACGCTGAGCACGTGGGAGAAGGCCATGCCTTCATTGGTCAGGTCATGAACCAGTGACTGCCAGCGGCCATCGCGGTTTCCACCGCAGATGATCCCGCTTAGCAGGCCATGCATTTCAGCGGGCGTCATGCCGACACCCTGCTGCGTCAGTACGGAGGCCAGGGCGTTATAACCCGGCATGGTATTAGTCAGTGACATACGTTTACTTCGTCGTTGGCTGATGAGTTCGTGTTATGCTACCACCAGGTGCCTCATCGATTCCAGAAAGGGGTTGTTTCTTCTATTTGGGGTAGTTATAGTGGCGCCCCTCCCGAGCCAACGAATGGCCAGGGTGATAGCGGGCGCAGTAATTCAGTCAGGAAGGTGGCATGTCTGCACAACCGGTAGATCTTCAAATTTTTGGCCGTTCTTTGAGAGTAAATTGTCCGCCGGAACAGCAAGATGCGCTGAACCTGGCCGCAGAAGACCTCAATCAGCGTTTGCAAGACTTAAAAGTTCGCACTAGAGTCACTAATACAGAGCAACTGGTGTTTATCGCTGCCCTGAATGTGTGTCATGAGCTGGCGCAGGAGAAGGTTAAAACCCGCGACTATGCGTCTAACATGGAACAACGCATTCGCATGCTGCAGCAGACCATTGAACAGGCATTGCTTGAGCAGGGTCGCATAACTGAACGTACCGGTGCGAAGTTCGAATAACACTTTGGCGTTACCTGTGATAGAGTGACGATGAAGTAAAAAATTCTCTGAGATGTTTGCAAGCGGGCCAGTCCCCTGAGCCGATATTTCATACCAAACAGAGTCTGGCGCTCTGTAGCCTGTGAGCATGCTCGGTCCGTCCGAGAAGCCTGATGGCTACGACGGCAGTCTCACCTTGAACCAAGGGTTCAAGGGTTACAGCCTGCAGCGGCATCTCGGAGATTCCTACCTTTTTTACCGCAGTCCCCTTTTCCCCGGCTTTAATCTTCCTTACGCTAAGCGACATCCCTCTGTTTACGGAGTCAACCGCGTATGAACCTCAATCTTCACGATCGTCAGGATATTCGTAGACACGTGCGCCATTTACGGCGAGCGCTGAGCGATGAGCAGCAGCGGCAGGCCGCCGATCTGATCGCGGAGCATGCGCTCAGTTTCGCCCCGATTGCCGGAGCAAAAAGTATCGCCCTGTTTCTGTCGGTCGACGGCGAGATCAACACCCGCCCGCTGATTGCCAAACTGTGGCAGCGCAAGCAGCGCGTCTACCTGCCGGTGCTGCATCCGTTCTCCGCCGGCCAGCTGCTGTTTTTGCGCTATGAGCCGCACACCGAATTGCATATCAACCGCCTGCGTATCCCTGAACCGCCGCTGGATATCCGTCAGCTTCTGCCGCTGAGCGAGCTGGACGTGCTGATGGTGCCGCTGGTCGCCTTTGACAGTCAGGGGCAGCGGCTGGGCATGGGCGGCGGGTTTTACGACCGCACGCTGCAAAACTGGCAACAGCACGGTTTTCTGCCGGTGGGGCTGGCGCATGACTGCCAGCAGGTGGAGCAGCTGCCGGTGGCCGGGTGGGATATTCCCCTGCCCGCGCTGATTACGCCATCTTACATCTGGCAGTGGTAGCCTCACCCTTGCACCTGCGCAGCCACAGGAACAGACAGAGCCAGCAGAAAACCCGCCCGGCAGGGCCTGGTGTCTGAAGAGTTAAGTCTGGCGTAATAAAGGTTTTGGGGGAGTTAACGCGGTGTCAGCAGGCCACAGGCATAAAAAAGCCGACTGAAAACAGTCGGCCTTTAACATTACTGGCGCGAAGATCAGTACAGCAGGCGTGCGCGAATAGTGCCAGGAATGGCCTTCATCAGCTGCAGCGCTTTATCCGCCACGTCCTGTGGTGCATCAACGTCAATCACCACATAGCCCATCTGCGGGGTGGTCTGCAGGTACTGCGCCGAGATGTTGATCCCCTGATCGGCGAAGATCAGGTTGATCGCAGTCAGCACGCCCGGACGGTTCTCGTGGATGTGCAGCAGACGGCTGGCGTTAACGCCGTGCATCGGCAGCGAGGCTTCCGGGAAGTTTACCGCCGACAGCGTTGAGCCGTTGTCAGAGTATTTCACCAGCTTACCGGCCACTTCGGTGCCGATATTCTCCTGCGCTTCCTGAGTAGAACCGCCGATGTGCGGGGTCAGGATCACGTTATCAAAGGCGCTCAGCGGGGAGATAAACGGATCGGTGTTGGTCGCCGGCTCAACCGGGAAGACGTCAATCGCAGCGCCGGCAAGGTGCTTGCTGGCCAGCACTTCACATAGCGCCGGGATATCCACCACCGTACCGCGTGAGGCGTTGATCAGCAGCGAGCCCGGCTTCATCAGCGCCAGCTGCTCTGCGCCCATCATGTTCTGCGTCGACTGGGTTTCCGGCACGTGCAGGCTGACCACGTCGCTCATGTTCAGCAGGTCGGAGAGATGCTGGACCTGAGTGGCGTTACCCAGCGGCAGCTTGCTCTCAATGTCGTAGAAGAACACATGCATGCCGAGGCTTTCCGCCAGCACGCCAAGCTGCATGCCGATATGGCCGTAGCCGATGATGCCCAGCTTTTTGCCGCGCGCTTCATAGGAGCCAACCGCCTGCTTGAACCACTCACCGCGGTGCGCTTTGGCGTTGGCCGCCGGCACACCGCGCAGCATCAGCAGCAGCTCGCCGATAACCAGTTCAGCGACGGATCGGGTGTTGGAGAAAGGTGCGTTAAAGACCGGAATCCCGCGGATCGCGGCCGCATTCAGGTCAACCTGGTTGGTCCCGATGCAGAAGCAGCCGACGGCAACCAGTTTTTCAGCCGCGGCGAAGATCTCTTCGGTCAGCTGAGTACGCGAACGCAGCCCGATGAAGTGTGCATCGCGGATGGATTCTTTCAGTGCGTCGCTGTCCAGTGCGCCTTTGTGAAATTCGATGTTGGTGTAGCCTGCAGCACGCAGATTCTCTACCGCGCTCTGATGCACGCCTTCCACCAACAGGAACTTAATCCTGTCTTTCTCCAGTGATACTTTTGCCATTTCCCGACCCTATTTAGCAGACTTCAGATGTGGCGTAATCCTGCTATCCGGTGGTTCTGTCAGCGCAGGCTGGGCGATGAAAACGCCAAAATGCCGCCCGGCACGGAGTGAACTGCCGCGATATAAGATTGCCTTCTGTCAAAATAACAAAATTTACGCCCGCAGCAATACAAACGATTGCTCTGCTCACCAGCACGGGATATCGCGCCTCAGAATATTACGATAGAAAATCGCTACGCCGTAGTCAGCATCAGGAGGATCACACGACTGGAGCCTGCAATGTGACATAAGTCACCAAATTGCAGCGGACGAAGAAAAGATATTTTTTAGTTAAAAAAAACGGGTACCGACGCTATCGGCACCCGCCAGATCATTTTTTGATGGTTTTCACACCATCGGCGGTGCCAATCAGTGCCACATCGGCCCCACGGGCAGCGAACAGGCCGACGGTCACCACACCCGGCAGCGCGTTGATCGCCTGTTCCAGCGCAATCGGGTCGACAATTTTCAGGTTATGTACGTCGAGAATGATATTACCGTTGTCGGTCAGCACGTTCTGACGATACTCCGGCAGGCCACCGAGCTTCACCAGCTGGCGTGCCACGTAGCTGCGTGCCATCGGGATCACTTCCACCGGCAGCGGGAAATTCCCCAGCACGTCAACCTGCTTGGTGGCGTCGGCGATACAGATAAAGCGCTCGGCTACCGCTGCGACGATTTTCTC
Source organism: Erwinia sp. Leaf53 (assembly GCF_001422605.1). Taxonomy (NCBI): domain Bacteria; kingdom Pseudomonadati; phylum Pseudomonadota; class Gammaproteobacteria; order Enterobacterales; family Erwiniaceae; genus Erwinia; species Erwinia sp. Leaf53. Next base: position 412,012 of record NZ_LMLK01000001.1, on the reverse strand, counting down.
GCGGGTCAGGGCCGCGCCGCCACCTTTGATCATCTGCATCTGGCCGTTAATCTCATCGGCACCGTCGACGTAAACCGACAGCACGTCGATTTCATTAAGGTCGAATACCGGGATCCCCAGGCTTTTCAGCTTCTCCGTCGACGCTTCAGAGCTGGAGACCGCGCCTTCAATCTGGTGCTTAATCGAGCCCAGCGCATCGATAAAGTGCGCGGCGGTAGAGCCGGTCCCGACCCCGACAATTGTCCCCGGCGTGACGTAATCCAGCGCCGCCCAGCCGACGGCTTTCTTCAGTTCATCCTGCGTCATGGTATGCCTAAACCCTGTGATCCACTGTGTGCGCGTAGTATAAAGCAAGGCGGCGGAAAATCACCGCTCAGGACGCGGTAAGATGCCAGGATTGCAGGCTTGCCCACAAAGTGATTGATTCACAAAGTGCCGCAAGCGCCGCCCAAATGCGAAAAAGTGTGGCATAGTGCTGTCACCACACCTGAGAGAAGAGTACTACGATTCATGAAACGCCCGGATTATCGAACCCTTCAGGCGCTGGATGCAGTGATTCGCGAGCGCGGCTTTGAACGTGCCGCACAAAAGCTCTGTATTACCCAGTCTGCCGTGTCACAGCGTATCAAGCAGCTGGAAAATATGTTTGGCCAGCCGCTGCTGGTACGAACCGTGCCGCCACGCCCGACCGAGCAGGGGCAGAAACTGCTGGCGCTGCTGCACCAGGTCGAGCTGCTGGAAGAGGAGTGGCTGGGCGATGATAACAGCGGCACCACGCCGCTGCTGCTGTCGCTGGCGGTCAACGCCGACAGCCTGGCGACCTGGCTGCTGCCGGCGCTGAAAACGGTGCTGACCGACTCGCCGGTGCGTCTGAATATTCAGGTGGAGGATGAAACCCGCACCCAGGAGCGCCTGCGCCGGGGTGAAGTGGTCGGGGCAATCAGTATCCAGCCGCAGCCGCTGCCCAGTTGCCTGGTGGATCAGCTCGGGGCGCTGGATTATCTGTTCGTGGGTTCCAAAGAGTTTGCCGCGCGCTATTTCCCGAACGGTGTTACCCGCTCCGCGCTGCTGAAAGCGCCGGCGGTGGCCTTTGACCATCTGGACGATATGCATCAGGCGTTTTTACAGCAGAACTTTGACCTGTCGCCGGGCAGCGTGCCCTGCCACATCGTGAACTCGTCGGAAGCCTTTGTACAGCTGGCGCGTCAGGGCACCACCTGCTGTATGATCCCGCACCTGCAGATTGAACGTGAACTGGCTGAAGGGGAGTTGATCGACCTGACGCCTGGGCTGCTACAGCGTCGGATGCTCTACTGGCACCGCTTTGCACCGGAGAGTCGTTTAATGCGCCGGGTGACCGATGCGCTGCTGGCACACGGCCACCGCGTGCTGCGCCAGGATACCGGCGAGTAGACGCACTAAACAGGGGGCAGGCAATCTGCCCTGCCCCCGTTCTTTACCCTGTTACGGATTAGCGGCAGCCGGCTGATGGCCGCGCTGCAGTTCAAACACTACGTCAACCTGATCGTCAAAGTGGATGCTCTGTTGCTCGTAGGTCTGGGCCGCTGAGGTCATCGGAGCCGCTTCGGCGGTTTTGTACATGCGCGCCATCGGCATCGGCTGGTAGTTGGCAACGTGATAGCGAATGCTGTACACCGGTCCCAGCGTGGTGCCAAAGCCTTTCGCCAGTTCATCGGCCTGACGGGTCGCGTCCTCAATGGCCGCCTTACGGGCTTTATCGCGATACTGCTCAGGATGTGCCACGCCCAGCTCAACCGTGCGGATTTCGTTCAGACCGGACTTCAGCGCACCGTCCAGCAGTTCATTCAGCTTATCCAGCTGGCGCAGCGTCACTTCCACGGTGCGCACCGCACGATAGCCCTTGAGCACTGACTTACCGTCTTTCAGGTAGTCATACTCCGGCTGGGTACGCAGGTTAGCCGCATTGATGTCTTTTTTCTCAATGCCGCTTTTATCCAGGAAATCAAAATACTGTTGCACGCGTGAATCGGCCTGCTTTTTCGCCTCAGCAGCGTCCTTAGCAGAGACGTTCACTTCAATTGCCAGCGTGGCAATATCCGGGGTGGCATCCACGCTGGACTGCCCGGACGTCACCACGTGCGGGCCGTTCGGCAGTTCATCCGCCTGCGCGGCCAGCGGTAAAGTACTCAGTCCAATCATTGCGGCCAGGGCCAGTTTAGTCAGCTTCACTGCTTCCTCCATAAGGCTGTTATCAGCGCAAAATTGCTGCTGTCAGAAGCATAGCCGACAGCAGCGAATTATTCCGTCAGTTCACGACGATGCAGCACATTTTAGCGTGTGGCATCTCGCCATACTATGACCACAATTCCTAAAGGAAGTTTACTGCCACAGTCCCAGCGCCTGCAGCGCCAGCTTGAGCGCGATGATCCACATCACCAGCCCGACCAGCAGGTTAACTACACGCTGCGCGCGCGGCGTATTCAGCCGCGGCGACAGCCACGCGGCCAGCAGCGCCAGGCCAAAGAACCACACCACCGAGGCACTGACCGAACCGAGCGCGAACCAGCGACGCGCCTCTTCCGGCAGTTGGCCCCCGAGGCTGCCGAGCACCACAAAGGTGTCCAGATAGACGTGCGGGTTAAGCCAGGTGACCGCCATCATAGTGATCACAATGCGCCAGCGCCCCTGCCGCAGCCCCTCACCCGAGGCCAGAGTAATATCGCCGCTGAAGGCGGTGCGCAGCGCGCCCCAGCCGTACCACAGCAGGAACGCCACACCACCCCAGGTCACCAGGTTGAGCAGCAGCGGCGACTGACTCAGCAGCGCGCTGCCGCCGAAGATGCCGGCACAGATCAGCGCCACGTCGCTCAACGTACAGAGCGCAGCGGTCATCAGGTGATACTGACGACGAATGCCCTGATTCATGACAAAGGCGTTTTGAGGCCCTAACGGCAGGATCAGGGCTGCACCTAAGGCAACCCCCTGAAAATAAACGGATAACACAATAAACCCCCTCTGTCAGACTATTTTCGGCCAGTGTATAGCGGCATTATTATTAGGGGAAATTGATAATTTTAATGATTAATCGATTTTTCTTATAACGATAGTATCCAGGCGTGATAGTCGCGCTGCCTGAATAAAGGATTTAATGATGTTTAACTTAGCAAGCGCTGGTGGGGGCATAAGCTGTGGGCTGGACTGTGGACTGTGGACTGTGGACTGTGGAATGTGGGTGGATTAATGCATTCTGTGGCGTCAATTAGCTATTACATCCATCTGTTTACAGCAAAACCTCTGCCCTGGGGCAGAGGTTAAAACGCTTACGGTAACGGTTTGGTTAATTGTTGCGGGGCGTCCTGTGCAGCATTCTGTGCCGCCTGTTCAGCCGCCTTAACCTGATGCAGATGCACGTCCATCTGCGGGTAAGGAATACCGATATTGTGCTCGTCCAGCGTGCGTTTGAAGTTCTTCATCAGATCCCAGTAGACCTGCTGCAGATCGCCGGCATTGCTCCAGCAGCGCACCACGAAGTTCAGCGATGAGGCCGCCAGTTCATTCAGGCCAATCTGCACGCCGCGCTCCTGCAGCACGCGCGGGTCAGCATCCACCACCTCACGCAGCAGTTTCAACACCAGATCCACGTCGGCATCGTAGGCCACGCCGATAATAAATTCGTTACGGCGCTCCGGTTCGCGGGAGAAGTTGATAATATTGCCGGCGATAATTTTGCCGTTCGGCACCACCACGTACTTACCGTCGGCGCTGCGCAGGGTGGTCGAGAAGATCTGCACGTTCTGAACGGTGCCCATCACCCCGCCCAGGTCGACGAATTCACCGGTGCGGAACGGGCGGAAGGTGACCAGCAACACGCCGGCCGCGAGGTTAGAGAGCGAGCCCTGCAGCGACAGCGCGAGGGCTAAACCGGCGGCACCCAGTACGGCAATCACCGAAGCGGTTTGCACCCCAACCCGGCCCAGTGCGGCAATCAGGGTAAAGGCGATCACGCCGTAGCGCACCAGCGCGGAGAGGAAGTCGGCCACTGTGGCATCGATATGGCGGGCGCGCAGCACCTTGTTCACGCCGCCGGAGATAAAGCGCGCCACCATCATGCCGACGATAATAATCGCGACGGCCGCCACGATATTGACCACATAGCTCAGCAGCAGCGCCTGGTTGCGCACCAGCCAGCCGCCGGCGCTGTTAATCCCGTGTACCACGTTCAAATCATCCATCTGTTGTTCCTGTTGTTGGCCCAAAGCGGGCGTGCAAATTCTTGCCGCATACACGACAACCGGTGAGTTAAGGGTAAACAATAATGGCGGATGTGCCAAATAAGTGACGGGATTGCTTAGATTTTCTGCGGCAATGGCATAAAAAAAGGCCCCGCGGGGCCTTGTTAATAAGAGCGGCGATTACAGAACGTCGATCGCGTTCAGCTCTTTGAATGCCTGCTCCAGGCGCACAACCATAGAAGCCTGTGAAGCACGCAGCCAGACGCGTGGATCGTAGAACTTCTTATTCGGCTTATCAGCGCCTTCCGGGTTGCCCAGCTGCGCCTGCAGATAACCTTCGTTCTTTTTGTAGTACTGCAGGATGCCGTCCCAGGTTGCCCACTGGGTGTCGGTATCGATGTTCATTTTGATTACGCCGTAACCAATTGACTCTTCGATCTCTGCAGCAGAAGAACCGGAACCGCCGTGGAACACGAAGTCCAGCGAGTTGTGCGGCAGGTTGTGTTTCTTGCTGACGTAATCCTGAGAATCACGCAGGATGGTTGGGGTCAGCTTCACGTTGCCTGGCTTGTACACGCCGTGTACGTTACCGAAAGAGGCCGCGATGGTGAAACGCGGGCTGATTTTGCTCAGCTCGGTGTAAGCGTAATCAACGTCTTCCGGCTGGGTGTACAGCGCAGATGCGTCCATGTGGCTGTTGTCCACGCCATCTTCTTCACCGCCGGTGCAGCCCAGTTCGATCTCCAGGGTCATGTCGAGTTTCGCCATGCGCGCCAGGTATTTAGCAGAGATCTCAATGTTCTCTTCCAGTGACTCTTCAGACAGGTCGATCATGTGAGAAGAGAACAGCGGTTTGCCGGTTTTCGCAAAGTGAGCTTCACCCGCATCCAGCAGACCGTCGATCCACGGCAGCAGTTTCTTGGCACAGTGGTCAGTGTGCAGGATCACCGGCACGCCGTACTGTTCAGCCATCAGATGCACGTGATGGGCACCGGCAATAGCACCGAAAATCGCAGCGGCCTGCGGCTTGTCAGATTTGAAGCCTTTACCAGCGATAAACGCTGCGCCACCGTTAGAGAACTGGATGATGACCGGTGCTTTCACTTTCGCAGCGGCTTCCAGTACGGCGTTGATAGAATCGGTACCCACGCAGTTAACTGCTGGCAGGGCGAATTTGTTCTCTTTCGCTACCTGGAAAATCTTCTGCACGTCGTCACCGGTGACAACGCCTGGTTTTACGAAATCAAAAATCTTAGACATGTTAGCTTGTCCTGTTTTTTGTCGGCCGTTAAGAAGGTTGCCCCGTAGGGCAAATCATACCGGCGGGGCGCAACGGCCCCGCCACTCAATTACTGTTTCGCACGCTCTTCGAGCATGGCTACCGCTGGCAGAACCTTGCCTTCCACGAATTCGAGGAATGCGCCGCCGCCGGTAGAGATGTAGGAAATCTTGTCTTCGATACCGAACAGGTCGATCGCTGCCAGGGTATCACCGCCGCCGGCGATGGAGAACGCCTCGCTGTCTGCAATCGCCTTAGCGACGATTTCAGTACCTTTGCGGAAGTTAGGGAATTCAAACACGCCAACCGGGCCATTCCACAGAATGGTTTTAGCATCTTTCAGCAGGGCAGCCATCGCCAGTGCGGTTTCGTCGCCGAAGTCCATGATCTCTTCGTTGTCCTGCACTTCTGACACTTTCTTCACCGTAGAAGGGGCAGTTTCAGAGAACTCGGTGCCAACGCGGGAGTCAACCGGTACCGGGATACCGTGCTCGTCACGCAGTTTTTTTGCGGCTTCAACGAAATCGGGTTCGTACAGTGACTTACCGACGTTGTTGTCGATAGCCACGAAGGTGTTCGCGATACCGCCACCGACGATCACGGTGTCAGCAATTTTCACCAGCGAGTTCAGCACGTCAAACTTGGTGGATACTTTAGAACCACCAACCACGGCCACCATCGGGCGTGCAGGGTTTTTCAGGGCTTTGCCCAGCGCTTCCAGCTCGGCTGACAGCAGCGGACCGGCACAGGCGACAGGAGCAAATTTGCCCACGCCATGGGTGGACGCCTGCGCACGGTGTGCGGTGCCGAAGGCATCCATCACGAAGATATCGCACAGGGCTGCGTATTTTTTAGAGAGGGCTTCGTCGTCTTTCTTCTCGCCTTTGTTAAAGCGCACGTTTTCCAGCACCACCAGCTTACCGGCCGCTAGCTCAACGCCGTCGAGGTAATCATTTGCCAGCGAAACGTTGTCGGCACCCAGCTTCTCTTTCAGGTAGTTGACTACCGGCAGCAGTGAGAACTCTTCGTTGTATTCGCCTTCGGTCGGACGACCCAGGTGGGAGGTTACCATCACTTTAGCACCCTGCTTCAGCGCGGCTTCGATGGTCGGCAGAGAAGCACGGATACGTGCATCTGACGTCACTTTCCCTTCTTTAACCGGTACGTTCAGATCGGCACGGATCAGAACACGCTTACCAGCCAGATCCAGATCGGTCATCTTAATTACAGACATGGTGAACCCTCTCGTTGATTCTCAAAGTTTTGACAGGCGCAAGCCGCGCCCTACCTGAAACCGCTTGTGGCCATCGCTAAGGTGGTGTCGATCATCCGGTTAGCGAAACCCCATTCATTGTCGCACCAGACCAGCGTCTTGATCAGGTGCTTACCGCTGACCCGCGTCTGCGTGCCGTCGACAATGGCACTGTGCGGATCGTGGTTAAAATCAATAGAGACTAACGGTAATTCCGTGTAGTCAACTATACCACTAAATGCCCCTTCTGACGCACTTTGCAGCAGGTCGTTCACCTCGCGCGCCGTGACCGCATCACGCACGCTGACGCTGAGATCGATCGCCGTGACGTTGATAGTCGGAACGCGCACTGCGATCGCTTCAAAGCGATCGTTAAATTTGGGGAAGATGCGCGTGATACCGGCGGCCAGCCGGGTATCCACCGGAATAATGGACTGGCTGGCGGCACGCGTGCGCCGCAGGTCCGGGTGGTAGGCATCAATCACCTGCTGATCGTGCATCGCCGAATGGATGGTGGTTACCGTGCCGGACTCGATGCCCCAGGCGTCATCCAGCAGTTTGATAATCGGAATAATGCAGTTGGTGGTACAGGAAGCATTAGACACCAGCAGATGCCCGGGTTGCAGTTCCTGCTCGTTCACCCCGAACACCACGGTGGCATCGAGATCGTTACCGCCGGGGTGTGAGAACAGCACCTTTTTAGCGCCGGCCTGCAGATGCGCTTCGCCATCTGCACGGCTGCCATACACGCCGGTACAGTCCAGTACGATATCCACGTTCAGCTCGCGCCACGGCAGTGAGGCAATATCAGGCACATGCAGCAGACGAATGCTGTCATCACCCACCTGGAGCAAATCGCGTTCCTGACGCACGTCCCAGGCAAAGCGCCCGTGGCTGGTATCGTATTTAAGCAGATGCGCCATTCCGGCGGCGTCAGCCAGCTCATTGATCGCCACCACCGTTACCTCCGCGCGACGTCCGGTTTCATACAGCGCACGCAGCACGTTGCGCCCGATACGACCAAAACCGTTAATGGCAATACGAACCGTCATAGTACCCCTGCTAAAAATTCACCATTAGTCTGAATTGGGAGAATAGCCTGAGCCAGCTGCCGCAATTTGTACAGGGAATTCTTATATTACAGAAACATCTGCCTTGCCGCCGGTCATTTCATTTGTCACGACTGAAACGGTTCAGCCAGAGTAATAAAAATCAATGCCGATAGGAATAGTGGGGGTCAACTACCTGCTAAAGATTGGATCTGCGTCACAAAAAAGAGTTTTAACGCGTAAAATTTATCCGATAATCACGCAAGGTTCATCAGCAGGAAAAAGGCGGGATCAGGCTCTGCCATCCCCTGAACCACGCCGCTGGCGGCAGGGTGCAGTCATCATGCAGGCAACGCCCCCCCTGAACCGGACATAGGGCAGATCGCTGAAAGGGGCAGAGGTAAAAAAAAGGCGCTGCAATGCAGCGCCTTGTCTGATAACTACCGGTAAACGGCAGCTCAGAGGATTACAGCAGTTCTTTCGCTTTAGCGACCACGTTATCCACGGTGAAGCCAAACAGGTCAAACAGCTGCTCGGCCGGTGCAGACTCACCGAAGCTGGTCATACCGACGATAGCACCGTTCAGGCCGGTGTATTTGAACCAGTAATCCGCGATGCCCGCTTCAATGGCCACGCGCGCGCTGACGGCTTTCGGCAGCACGGATTCACGGTAGGCCGCATCCTGCTTGTCGAAGGCATCGGTAGACGGCATAGAGACCACGCGCACCTTACGGCCTTCCGCAGTCAGCTTATCGTAAGCGCCGGTTGCCAGCTCAACTTCAGAACCGGTTGCAATCAGGATCAGCTCAGGCGTACCTTCGCTGTCTTTCAGCACATAAGCACCGCGGGCCACGTTAGCCAGCTGCTCAGCGGTACGATCCTGCTGTGCCAGGTTCTGACGTGAGAGGATCAGCGCGGTCGGGCCGTCTTTACGCTCGATAGCGTATTTCCAGGCAATCGCTGATTCAACCTGGTCACACGGACGCCAGGTGCTCATGTTCGGGGTCACGCGCAGGCTGGCCAGCTGCTCAACCGGCTGGTGAGTCGGGCCATCTTCGCCCAGACCGATCGAGTCGTGGGTGTAAACCATCACCTGCTGGATCTTCATCAGCGCGGCCATACGCACGGCGTTACGCGCATATTCAACGAACATCAGGAAGGTCGCGGTGTACGGCAGGAAACCACCGTGCAGGGTGATACCGTTGGCGATCGCGGTCATACCGAATTCGCGCACGCCGTAATGGATATAGTTACCCGCAGCGTCTTCATTGATTGGCTTAGAACCGGACCACATGGTCAGGTTACTTGGTGCCAGGTCAGCGGAACCGCCCAGATACTCTGGCAGCAGCTTACCGAAGGCTTCGATGGCGTTCTGAGAGGCTTTACGGCTGGCGATTTTCGCCGGGTTAGCCTGCAGCTGTTCAACGAATTTCTGTGACTCTTCAGCCCAGTTTGCCGGCAGCTCATTGTTGACGCGGCGCTTGAACTCGGCGGCCAGTTCCGGGAAGGCTTTCGCGTAGGCGGCGAATTTCTCATCCCATGCGGCTTCTTTCGCCTGACCGGCTTCTTTGGCATCCCACTGCGCGTAGATATCCTGTGGGATCTCAAACGGCGCGTGGTTCCAGCCCAGCTGCTTGCGGGTCAGTGCGATCTCATCGTCACCCAGCGGGGCGCCGTGGGAATCATGGGTACCCGCTTTGTTTGGTGAGCCGAAACCGATGATGGTTTTGCACATCAGCAGTGAAGGTTTATCCGTGACTGCTTTGGCCTCTTCCACCGCTTTTTTAATCGATTCAGCATCATGGCCGTCAATGCCGCGCACCACGTGCCAGCCGTAAGACTCGAAGCGGGTCGCGGTGTCGTCGGTGAACCAGCCTTCAATATGACCATCGATAGAGATACCGTTGTCATCATAGAACGCCACCAGTTTGCCCAGCTTCAGCGTACCGGCCAGCGAGCAGACTTCGTGAGAGATGCCTTCCATCATGCAGCCGTCGCCCATAAACACGTAGGTGTTATGGTCTACCACATCGTGGCCAGGACGGTTGAACTGCGCGGCCAGCGTGCGTTCAGCGATAGCAAAGCCCACGGCGTTAGCAATACCCTGGCCCAGCGGACCGGTAGTGGTTTCAACGCCGGCGGTGTAGCCGTATTCCGGGTGACCTGGAGTTTTGGAGTGCAGCTGACGGAAGTTAGCCAGTTCGCCAATCGGCAGATCGTAGCCGGTGAGGTGCAGCAGGCTGTAGATCAGCATCGAGCCGTGGCCGTTAGACAGCACGAAGCGGTCACGATCGGCCCACAGCGGATTTGTAGGGTTGTGATTCAGAAATTCACGCCACAGGACTTCGGCGATATCAGCCATACCCATAGGGGCACCAGGGTGGCCGGATTTGGCTTTTTGCACCGCATCCATACTTAATGCGCGAATGGCGTTGGCAAGCTCTTTACGAGAAGACATTTTCTACTCCAGGTCGGATTTAACGCTTCACCTTTCTCAACCTATTGTAATCAATGAGTTATCAGGCAAAGCAGAACGAAAGTCGCCCATCAATGTACATGAAATACGGGTAACATGTACATGCCGCGGCAGGTAAAAATCCTCACATTATTTGCGTTTTGAGAATGCCCCGACTAGGCAAGCAATGCCGCAGGCGCTATAACTCAGATTACTGCCGGACGATTACCGCAGCCGTATTTTGCCAACTTTCTGATTTTTTTACCTTGTTACCTGAATGGATGAACTGGAATGAAGAAACGTCTCGCCTTTGCCGCGTTGTCGCTGGCAACCCTGGTTTCTGGCTGTCAGAATTTTGACAGCAACGCTCTGATGCAGTCTGGCGCACAGGCTTTTCAGGCGGTCACGCTGAGCGATGAGCAGGTCAAAGAGCTCAGTGCTAAATCCTGTCAGCAGATGGACGCGGAGAATCAGGTCGCCCCGGCAAGCAGCCCCTACACCCAGCGCCTGAATAAAATTGCCGCCTCGCTGGGCGACAATATTAACGGTACACCGGCCAACTATAAGGTTTACCTGACCAAAGACGTTAACGCCTGGGCGATGGCTAACGGCTGTATTCGCGTCTACAGCGGCCTGATGGACCTGATGACCGACAACGAAGTTGAAGCGGTTGTCGGCCACGAAATGGGCCACGTGGCGCTGGGGCACTCGCGCAAGGCGATGCAGCTGGCTTATGCCACCACCGCCGCGCGTACCGCCGCCGCCTCCGCCGGTGGCGTTGCGGCCTCGCTGTCGCAGTCCCAGCTGGGTGACCTCGGCGAGAAACTGATCGGTGCACAGTTCTCGCAAACGCAGGAGACTCAGGCCGATGACTATTCATTCGACCTGCTGAAAAAACGCGGTGTGAATCCAAACGGTCTGGTAACCAGCTTTGAGAAACTGGCGAAGATGGAAGGCGGCAGCGGTGGCGGCAGCCTGTTCGACTCGCACCCGGCGTCACAGGAGCGGGCCGATCATATTAAGGCGCGTATCGCGGCAGGTAAATAATCCTCACCCGCCTTACGCCCGGTAGCGATTGCCGGTATTAACAAGGGCAGCGCCTGCGGCCTCCTGCCCTTCACAGGCTGAAGGCGTTCAGCCCCTGTTTTCAGTAAAGTGTTTTCTGCGGTGGCCCGGCAAAGTGCAGCGGGCCGATCTCCTGCATGGCCACTTCAATCAGCGACGGGCCTGGCTGCGCCACCGCTTCACTCAACGCGGCGTGAAAACCGGCCGCGGCCGTCACCCTGCGGGCGTTCAGCCCCATCGCCCGGGCCAGCAGCGTGAAGTCCGGCGTATGCAGCCGGTTATAAAACTGCCGCCCTTCAAAGTATTTGTCCTGAATGCCGCGCATTACGCCATAACCGCCGTCATTCATGACCAGCAGCGTGACGTTGGCGTTTTCCTGCACCAGGGTTGCCAGCTCACCTAATCCCAACGCCAGGCCACCGTCGCCGACCAGCGCGACCACCCTGCTTTCCGGGTTGGCCAGTGCAGTACCAATCGCCATCGGCAGCCCCATACCGATCGCCCCGGCCAGCGAATGGATCCGCGCTCCCGGGCGACCGGTGGGCAGTAAACGGCTGCCCCACAGACTGCCGGATACGGTGATATCACGAACAAAAATGCCCGATGGTGGCAGAGCGGCAGCCACGGCATCGCTCAGCCCGGCATAGACGCCACATTGATCGCGCAGATCGGTTTCCGCTGCGCTCACCGCCTGTGCAATATCGCGATCCCATGCCGGATCGGGGCGTTCAGCGGGGACATAAATGGCTGCCAGCGCGCTCAGCAGCGCGGCGCAGTCATAACTGAGCACCTCGTCCGCCGGATAGTTACGGCTGGCAGCCGCCGGGTCGAGGTCAATCTGCAGCAACGGTGACGGCAGCGGCAGCGTCCAGCTGCGGGTTTCGTTGCTGCGCAACCGTGAGCCGGCCACCAGCGTCAGGTCGCAGCGGCGCAACAACGCCTCAACAGAGAGTGAGTTATGAAATGCCCGCAGGCTGCGCGGGTGACTGTCCGCCAGGATGCCGCGCCCGTGCGTGCTGGAGATCACCGCCACGCCGGCATCTGCCAGCTGGCGTACCGCATCGGCGGCCTGCAGCGCCCCGCCGCCCACCCACAACAGTGGCCGTTGAGCCGCCCGCAGACGCTGTGCCAGCGCCGCCACCACGTCGGCTGGCGGTGATGCGGGCTGCAGCGGCCGCACGGCGGGGGTCACCAGACTTAACGGTACCCGGCTGTTCTGGATATCGATCGGAATTTCCAGCGAAACCGGGCCACAGGGTGGCGTTTGCGCCAGCTGAATCGCCCGGTGCAGCATGGCCACCGCCTGCTGTGGGGAGTGCACGCGCAGCGCCTCTTTGCCGCTGGCGCGCAGAAATCCCAGCTGATCGCGGGCCTCATGGATAAAGCTGCAGTCGGCATCCAGGTAAGCTTTCTCCACCTGGCCGGTGATATGCAGCAGCGGCGTACCGGCGTTAGCGGCTTCCAGCAGCGCGCCGACGGCATTGCCGGCACCGCAACCGGTGCTGGTCAGCGCCACGCCCAGGCCACTGAACCGACCGTGCGCATCCGCCATGCTTACCGCCCCGGCCTCACCGCGGCTGGTGACAAAGCGCAATCTTCCACGCCGCCCGACCGCATCGGCGATCGGTAAATTGTGAATCGAAATAATCCCGTACATCGTGCTGACGCCATACTGCTCAAGGGTGCGGGCCAGCGCTTCACCTACCGTAATGGTTTCACTCATCGTTTGCTTCCCATCAGTTAATCGCTCCAGTGGTTGATCGTTGGGCCCGTGGCCAGATAGATGCTTTTCTGCTGCATCCAGGCACGCAGCCCCTGTAGCCCTTTTTCCCGCCCGAGGCCGCTCTGTTTAACACCACCAAACGGCGTGGAGACTGAAAATACTTTGTAGGTGTTAATCCACACCGTGCCGGCCTCAAGCCGCGCGGCCAGCGCCAGCGCCCGGGTAACATCCCGCGTCCAGATCCCGGCAGCCAGGCCGTAGACCGAATGGTTGGCCGCGGCGATCAGCGTCTCTTCATCGTTAAAGGGCATCGCCACCAGCACCGGGCCGAAAATCTCCTCCTGGCAGACCTGCGCAGCGTTGCTTAACCCGGTGATAATGGTTGGCTGGAACCAGTTACCCGCCGCCAGCGCCGGGTCGGCGGGGATCTCACCGCCACATAAGACTTCGCCGCCCTCGCGACGGGCCAGCGCGACATAGTCGGCAACCGACTGCCGGTGCTGCGGCGAAATCAGCGGGCCGAGGTGAACACCGGCCTGCAGCGGGTTACCGAGGCGTAGCCCACGGGTCAGCTGCAGCAGGCGGTCCAGCAGCGGTCGCCAGACGGAACGGTGCACAAACAGCCGCGCACCGGCAATGCATGCCTGACCTGCCGAGCTGAAGATGCCGTAGCAGATCCCCCGCGCCGCCTGTTCGATATCTGCATCTGCCAGCACGATAGTGGGTGACTTTCCACCCAGCTCCAGCGAGGTACCAATCAGCTTGTCGGCCGCAATATGCGCCAGCGCCCGCCCGGTGCGGGTACCGCCGGTAAATGAGATTTTTTTCACCAGCGGATGGCGCACCAGTGCATCGCCCACAATGCTGCCCTTACCCGGCAGCACGCTGAACAGCCCAGGGGGAAGCCCCGCCTCCTCAAAGATTGCCGCCAGTTGCAGCGCCATCAACGGCGTAGCCTCGGCCGGTTTCAGCATCACCGCGTTACCCGCTGCCAATGCCGGCGCAACTTTCTGCATCTCACTGGCTATCGGTGAGTTCCACGGGGTGACAGCCGCCACCACCCCGATCGGCTCCCAGGTGCTGAAGGTCATCACCTCGCGGCTGCGCTGTGGCGGCAATTCCCCCTCCAGCACCTCACAGGCGGCGGCAAAGTAGTGGGCGGTGGCTGCCGCACTGGCCACCAGCCCGCGCGTTTCCGCCAGTGGCTTGCCGTTATCGCGGGTTTGCAGTTCGGCCAGTGGTTCCAGCCGTGCGGTAATCAGATCGCCCGCCCGATGCAAAATGGCCGCGCGCTGATGGCCGGGCATGCTGCGCCAGTGCGGATCGCGCCAGGCACGCTCTCCCGCCTGTACCGCCAGCTCCACATCCTCCAGACTGGCAGCCCGCAGCCAGCCATTGACTGAGCCGTCGGCGGGAAAGGTACTGCAGAAGCGTTCTCCGCCCCCTTCACGCCAGCTTCCGGCCAGGTAGAGTTTCAGATTTTCCATGAGGACTCCTTCAGAGATCCAGCAACTGGCGACAGGCCTGAACAGCACTCAGCGCCGCGAGCATGGACGTTTTCGGATTAGAAGGCAGCGGATGAGCGTGGATCTCCAGGTACAGTTCGCCAAATCCACCACCGGCATGGATGCGGTGACAGTTGCACTGCGTGTCAGGATCAACGATCAGCTCAACCCGTGTGCGATCCAAACCGATCCCCGCCAGCGCAATCGTGGCAGCCACGTTGGCATTGGCCGGAAAACGCAGCGCGGCTTCCCGGGCGCTGCCGCGAAAAAACACCTCCCGATGGCGGACTGCGTCGAGATCGATCAGCGTCTCTGCCAGGCTTCCGCGCCAGCTGAGCGGGTTTTTACAGGACTGATAAAGCACGCTATCCAGGCCGCCCTCTCGTGCGCTGGTCAACCCGTCAAGGCCCGCTACCGCCCCGGAAAGCAGCGTCAGGCGCCCCCCCCCGGCGCTGGCCGCCTGGCGCAAACGCCGATACAGGGCATCGTCTGCCAGCGCACCGGTAGAGATCACCGCCAGCCCCCAGCCGCGTTGCAGCACCCCCTGGCCGAAGTCAGCAACCGCCTGCTGGCTGGCGCACTCCAGCACCAGATCGGGCCTTCCCGGGCACGCAAGGGGCGACAGCAGGGGAGTAACCTCACCGCCAAAGCGCAGGCGGATAGCGGCATGATGGTGTTCGCGTGCCACAATCCAGCCGACGCAAACGCCCTCCGGCAGGCGGGCAATCAGCTCCTGCGCCATCGCGCCGTAGCCAATCAACACTATTTTTTTCATCGGCGATCCCTATAGCTGGCGGGCGAAGCCGCCGGACACATCCAGCGCGGCACCGGTGGTAAAGGAAGCCAGCGGTGAAGCCAGGAACAGCAACGCCTGCGCCGCTTCCTCCGGTTTCCCCAGCCGCCCCATCGGAATACCGCGTTCTGTGGCCAGCTCCGCAGTCCAGGCTTCCCAGCTCTGCACCGGATCCTGACGCTGCTGATAGCGACGACGCCACTGACCGGACTCCACCATGCCCAGTAAAATCGAATTGATCCGCACACCCTTAACGATCAGCTCGTTAGACAGGTTCAGCGTCATATTCAGCAACGCAGCCCGTGCCGCCGACGTGGCGATCATGTGCGGTTCAGGCTGGCGTGCCAGCAGCGAATTCACGCAGGTCACAGACGCGATATCCGACTGCTCGAGCAGTGGCAGAAACGCCTGCAGCGGATGGATTACCCCGAACAGTTTCAGCCCGGCCTCCCGTAGCCAGGCCTCATGTGGCGTAGCGTCAAAGTGAGCGACATAGCCCTGCCCGGCGTTGTTGATCAGCATATCCACCGCGCCAAACTCGCGACCTACCTCCTGAGCAAAACGGCCGACCTGCTGCGGGTCCAGCACGTCGCAGCAGTAAGGCAGCATCTCAGCATGAGGGAACGCCTCGCGCAGCGCCGCGTCGGCACTGGCCAGCCGCCCCCGATCACGCCCGCAGAAGGCGACTTTTGCCTCTGCCGCCAGCAGCAGTTTCACGGTGGCAAACCCAATACCTGAGGAGCCACCGGTGACGACCGCCACCCGCCCCTTAATCTGTAAATTCATCACCTTCTCCTGTGAGCAGCCTCAGCAGCTGACGGTTGAAAAACGCCGCGCCGTCGAGATAGCTGGCATGGCCGGCCAGGGGAATAGTCACAAATGGTACCCCCCAGCGGTAAGCCAGCGCCTGTGCGCCGGCAGGCGGCGTAATCGCATCACGATCGCCGCACCACACCTCGACAGGCAGCCGGATTTCTGCCAGCCAGCGGTGAATATCACCCTGCGCCAGCAGCGAGACCGCCTGCAGAAAGCCCGCCACGTTCAGCCGCCGCATGCCTTTGGCCACCGTGGCAACATCGCACTCATCGGCCTGCGGGCGTAATAAGGCGGGGGCGCGCTGCTGCGCCATCTGTTCCAGCCCGCCCGCCAGCTGTTGCTGACGCTGATGAATAATCTCCTGCTGCTTTGCAGGCGGTGCACCGCCATATCCCTGTGCCGGATCGGCCAGCACCAGACGGCTGACCCGCTCCGGGTAACGCACCGCAAACGCACAGGCGATCAACGCCCCCAGCGAATGCCCGACCACCACCGCCTGCCCGACCCCTGCCGCATCGAGCATCCGCGCCAGCGCTCCGGCATAGCAGGCCGCCGTCGGTTTTTCTGCCGCCAGGGGAGCGCTGTCGCCGTATCCGGGGGCGTCCCACGCCAGTATGCGGCAGCAACGTTGCAGCCGCGGATCGTTCAGCTGCCTGTGCCAGCTGGCGCTGCCGGAGCTGATGCCATGCAGCAGCACCAGTGCCGGCCCCGTTCCGCTCTCCTGCCAGGCGGTCATGAGGCGACCGGATTACGCTTAACACCCGCCAGCGGATGATCGGCGGGATAGGTGGGGATACGCGGTTTAGCGCAGCCGAGCATGACGCACATCAGCGCTTCCTCTTCACCGTGATTTAATAAGCCACGGTACACCCCGGCAGGCACCGAGATCAGATCGCGTTCGTTAAGTACGGTTTCGCAGTAGTTATCGCCCTCTTTCACCATCAGCGTGATGCTGCCTTTCAGCATAAAGAACACCTCTTCGACATCGTCGTGCAGATGCAGCGGGCCTTCACATCCGGCTGGCAGCACCATGGTAGAGAAGGTGAAATGTTCTGCCTCCACGGTATTGCCATCAGCCGCAACGCCGGTTGCCCCGGTTCCGATGTAACGCATCTGCGCCCGGCGGTATTTCGGATCGAAATCTGCCTGGAACTTCAGCGCACTCCAGTCATATTTACGCCCGCTAAAACGCGCGATACGTGATTCCACCCAGGCATCCATCGGGATGCCTGCCGGTTTGACGGCCGTTTTTTCAGTCTCTGACATAGCTTGTCACTCCTCAGTAACGTTGCAACAGCGGCAGCAACAGCACGCATCCCAGCGCGGCCATCACCACCAGAAACATCAGTCCGCTATCCATGCTGTGCGTGGAAGCAATCAGCATGCCCATCACCAGCGGGGCCAGCGCGCCGGCAACATTTCCCAGCCCGTTGAAAATGCCACCGGCAGTCGCGCTGACCTCCGGCGGGGTGGCTTTCGCCAGCAGAGCAAAGATATTGGGTGCCCCGGCTCCCCACAGAAAGGTGCTGACACTCATCGCGGTGATTAACAACCCGGTCTGCCGCAGGTGCAGCACCGTCAGCAAACCAAGCGCTGCGCCAGCCAGTGAGATAAAACAGGCCAGCGCCCGGCGATCGATACGGTCGGAGATCCAGGCACCCACGCCTTCCCCGATCAGCATGGCGATAAACGGCAACGATGAAAGCCAGCCCACCTGCCCCAGGTTGATACCCCTTCCCTCCACCAGGTAGCTGGGCAGCCAGCCGTTGATCCCCCACAGGTAGGTAAGAAACGCGATATTGAACAGGCAGATCAGCCAGAAGTGACCGTTACGGTACAGTACGGAACGCGCCATCCTGCGTGGCCGGGCCAGCGCCGGAGAGACTTCGCCACGCTTAAGGTTACGCAGCGCCAGGCGGATGCACACCAGCACCGGCACGGTCAGCAGCGACATACAGAAGAAGGTCCACTGCCAGCCGAAATGGTTGAGGATAAACAGCGACAGCGGGAAGCCAATCGCCGCCCCGAGTGGCGTACCCAGCAGCCATAACATGGTGGCGCGTGCCTGCAGGTGACGGGGGAAATTGTGGCGCACCACCGCAAAAGCCAGCGGAAACAGTGGCCCCTCTGCCACGCCAAGCGTAATGCGCAGCAGCAGCATGATACGGTAAGAGTGGCACAGGCCCATCGCCAGCATCAGCAGGCACCACAGCACCATGAGCCCACTCAGCAGCTTCAGTGGATCAACGCGATCGCCCAGCCCGCTCAGCAACATCGACGAGCAGCCGTAGCTGAGCAGAAACGCACTCAGCAGCAGCCCCAGGCGGGTCGTGTCGAAGTTCAGCCCCATCGCCTGCTGAAAGTGAGTATCGGAAAACAGCGCGGCAATACTGACTTTATCGAAGAAGGCCAGCAGTACGCAGGCAAACAGCGCCAGCGGTATCGACCAGCGAACCGGTTCGCTGTCAGCAACGCTACCCTGAGCGGGATTTAACGGATGTTCAGTGGCGATCATAGCTCCTCCCCGTTCAGCGCAGCGTCATCAGCGAAAACGCCGGATCGGCAAGCTGCTGCGCATCCAGTGGCCGCTGCGTACCGATCCAGCGTTTCGCCAGCTTAATGCTGCGCGCGTCATTAAAGCTCACCAGCTGCTGCAGGCAGTTGTCCTCGCCCAGGCGGAACCACAGCGTGCTGTCACTTTGCTGGCGTACCACGGTTTTGCCTTGCCCCTGCGGCAGGCCGAGGATCTGCATGTTGATGCCATACTGATCTGACCATAACCACGGGATCTCGTCGTAACCCGGTGCAGCGGGGTCGAGTAGTGCTCTCGCGGTGGCAATCGCCTGATTCTGCGCAAAAGCCCAGGACTGCAGTGAGAAGCCAAAGCGCGGATGTCGCGCCACGTCACCCACGGCATAAATCGCCGGATCGCTGGTTTGCCCGCGATCGTCGATCACAATGCCGTTGCCGACCTCCAGCCCCGCCTGCTGCGCCAGTTCCAGATTGAGTTCCACCCCGACCCCGACCACCACCCGATCAAACGACCGTAGCGGTACCTGGTCACAGCTGATTTGCGGCAATCCGTGCTGATGAGCGAGCCGCATCTCGCCACAATCGCAATGAATGCTGACCCCCTGTTGCTGGTGCAACGTCAGTAAAGCCTGTGAAACAGCCGCATCAACACTACGCTGGCAGAGCCTGGGCTGGCGTTCATACAGCGTCACCGCAATCCCGAGGCTGCGCGCCGACGCGGCAATCTCCAGGCCGATCCAGCCTCCCCCGACCACCGCCAGCTGCCGGCAGTCAGCCAGAGCGGACTTCAGGGACAGCGCGTCATGCCAGCTGCGCAGGGTATGAACGCGCGGATGGTTCTGCCACTCGCGCCCCGGCAGACGCGGACGGCTACCGGTAGCAATCAGCAGACGGTCGTAGGGCACGGACTGACCGTTACTCAGCAGCACCGATTTCTGCTGCCGCTGGATACGCTCCGCACGCAGCGGACGATACCAGGTCAGATCCAGCGCCGCCTGCTGCTCTTCACTGAACAGGCGACTCAGCGGGGCATCGGCTTCCAACAGTGCTCGTTTGGAGAGCGGAGGCCGCTCGTAAAAATCCCAGGGTTCATCGCTGATGACACTAATCGTTCCCTGATAACCGCTGTCGCGCAGCGTTTTGGCCACCCAGCCTGCGGCCTGGCCCCCGCCGATAATCACCATCCCGGCGCTCATCGTATATTCTCCTTCTGCTGGCGACGGGTGGTGTAGTCGATCCCCCCCTCTACCGCCCATTCAGTAAACGAGGTCAGTGAGTGCTCCAGCTCCCGTGGCTGCCAGTTTTCTGTCAGCCAGTCTTCGTTGGTGTAGTACTCAAACGCACCGCCCGTCGGGCTGTTGACGTACCAGAAATAGGCCGAGGAGACCGGATGGCGACCCGGACCAATGAAGGTGCTCCACTGCTGCTTATTCATTGCCAGGCCACCGCCGATCACTTCATGGATATCGCGCACGGTGAAGGCCACATGATTCAGCCCGCGTTTGCCGCCGGGCAGTTGCAACAGAAACAGATTGTGATGGCCGCCGTGAGCACCACAGCGTAAGAACACGGCGCGATCGACATAGCGGTCTGAAACCTGGAAGCCCAGCAGTTCACGATAGAAGCGCTCAGTTTGTGCCAGGTCAGTGACGAAGAACACCACATGACCGATATTGACCGGTGTGGCCTGCTGGTACACCGGACTGGGCCGATCCACCCGGCGTATGTCACCCCACTGATTGATCGGCAGCACCGGCAGGCTGACCGGCTGCTGGCGGCCAATCGCCACCCGCAGGGCCATGCCGTTCGGGTCGCAACAGCTGAGCACACCGTCCTGTTCGCTAAAATCAGGCAGCTCACACAGACGCTGGCGCACGGCGGCGAGCGCCGCCGCATCGGTTACTCCCCAGGTGATGCGACGCAGCGTGGAACCGGCCTCAAACGCCGGGGGCAGTTGCGGATCGTCGATCGGGTAGAAAGCCACCTGTGCGCCACTCAGCGTCTGATAGTGGTGACTGCCGGCTTCACCCGCGGCCGACAGGCCAAAATCGGTAATAAATTTGCTGCACAGCGCCGGGTCTTCCACGCCAAATTCAAGCTTTTCGATGCCGGTGATGCTCATAATCAATTGCCTCAATAATCATCAGTTTTCAGAATTTCGGCGTGCAGACGCCCCCGGCGCGCGGCGCGCGCCCGATAGTCATCCGGAACAGAGCTACTCTGCGGGCGGGTGGTGCCCCAGCAAGCCCGAGATTTTTGCGGCGGCCTCCGCCACCAGCTGTTGTAATCGCGGCCGGTCACCGGACGGGATCTCATCGACCGGCACCATAATGCTGATCACTGCCACCACGCTGCCCGCACGGTTAAATACCGGATAGACAATGGATGAGATGCCGCGGCGAAAGAACGATTCACCAATCACATAGCCGCGTACCCTGTCGTCCTGCACCATCTGCCATAACCCTTCGCGATCCTGCACATCGCCGTGCGCATTGCCCGGCAACATCGGGCGCGGAAACAGCTGCTCAAAGTCATCGCGGCTGACGCCGGTCAGCAACATACGCCCCAGCGAGGTACGCTGTACCGGCAGCCGCGTACCGATACTGACCTGATTCACCCTGGCATTGGCGGCACTGACCCGGGCGATGTAGATCAGGTCACAGCCATCGCGAATCGCCAGGTGGCTGCTGCACTGGCTGAGGTCTCGCAGCCGTTCAATCACCGGCTGGCCGAGCTGCGCGACGTCCAGTGACGCGATATATTCGAACCCCAGCCGCAGGATCATGATGCCCGGCTTGTAGGTGCCATTACGCGGGTTACGCTCAATGAAGCCAAGGTGTTCAAGGGTCTGTACCACACGCCAGGCACTGGCTTTTGGCATATCCACCAGCCGGTGCAGCTCGGCAAAGGTCATCTCGCGATGCTGTTCACCAAATGCCAGCAGCAGCTGCAACCCCCGCTGCAGGCCAGGCATCAGATAACGGCAGCCCTGCGGTTGTTCGTCCATGACAGCCTTCGCTCCCTAGTTAAAGACAAAACCGCCGTTGACCGGCAGCAGCTGCCCGGTCACAAAGCCGGACATCCCGGAGAGCAGCCACACCACGCTGCCGCTGACATCCTGCGGATGCTGCTCCCCGGCCAGGGCCCGCCCCTGTTCGTAGAGCTGATGGCGCGCAGCGGGGACATAATCGGTGGCTGAAACCCGCGTCAGGCCTGGCGCAATGGCATTCACCCGCAGCCGGCGTTCGCCCAGTTCCCGCGCCATTGAGCGGGTCATGGCAATAATCGCCCCCTTGCTGGCAACGTATGCCAGCAGACGGGGTGCCCCCCACAGCGCCGTATCAGAAGCCACATTGACGATGGCACTCCCTGACGACATCAGCGGCACAGCTGCCCGGCTCACCAGCCAGGTGCCACGCACGTTGACCTGCATCACGCGATCCCACAGTTCGATATCGTGATCCAGCAGGTTTTTACCGCCGACACCGGTTGCCAGCCCGGCATTATTGACCAGGCCATCAATTCCACCGCCACGGGCAAGGGTGGCAAATGCCGCCGTCACCGATCCGGGGTCTGAGATATCCACGCTAAGATACTCAGCCTGGTACCCCTGCTGGAGCAGATCGGCACAACGGCGCTGCAGCTCATCCGCCAGGATATCGAGCATCACCAGCGTTGCCCCCTGTGCCGCAATATCCTGCGCAAACTGCCAGCCCAGTCCGCGTGCCGCCCCGGTCACCACGATGCGTTTTCCCGCCAGTAGCCCGCTCATCACAGTGGCTCCCTGACTTGCGGATCTTCGGCCAGCTGCCCGAGCTGCTGCCGTGCAGCCTTCTGCATCATGCGGCGCAGACGGGAGAGCCCGACATCGTGCTGATACAGGAACTCATGCTGGCGGGCATCCGGGGCCAGGTTTTCCAGCACCACACGATCCTGCTCCAGCACGTCCCAGTGCAGCCCTTCCAGCCGGTTGCGGTAGAGGAAGCGCCACATATCGCGCTGCCAGCCGCTGACCTGGCGGATACGCCAGAAGAACACCCGGCAGCGGTTCTCATCTTCCGGCACCACCATGCCGACGATCCAGAAATGCCCGCCCGGCCCGAAGCGTTTCCGGTAAGGGATCGACAGCCGCATCCACTGCGCGCCACTTTCGCCAAACTCCACCCAGTCGAAGTTGACCCCTTTCTGCCCCTCTTTCTGAAAAATAAAACCGGTGTCGGTGGGCTGGAGTGACATTTCAGCCTGACGTTCGCCTTCGGCCATCGAGTGTGAAGAGGAGTGGAGGTAGGTGCCGTGCATCGGGTCCATCACGTTTTCCAGCGCATACTGGTAGTTACAGTTCCAGGCTGCGGTGCACAGAAAGTTGCTGTAGTGCTCACCATCAGCCAGTTCTTCCGGGAACACCAGTTCACTGGCCGGCCGCTCTGCCGTAACACCAAACCAGATAAAGATTGCACCATGCGCTTCCTGAATCGTATACGTACGCACACACTGCCGGCCCGCCAGCGGACAGCCTGCTACCGCAGGCACATCTTTTACCGTACCGCTGCCGGCAACTTCGATACCGTGATACCAGCAGGCAATACGGTCACCGAGGTTCCAGCCCATCGATAAGCGAGCACCGCGGTGCGGGCAGCGATCTTCCAGCGCCTGCAGTTCGCCCTGTTGATTACGCCAGACGACGATCTGTTGCCCAAGGCGAGTGATACCGACCGGAGCCGACTGGACTTCCCAGCTGGCCAGCACCGGATACCACAGCCCGCGCAACCCCTGATTAAGATAGTGTTCTGTATCGCCCATGATGACCTCCGCTCAGTAGCCGTTAATACGTAAGAAATCGCAGAAGCTGGCTTCCGTCCAGGCGCTGCCGCTACGGTCAAATACGCGTTGCTGATTCAGCGCCAGAACCAGCCCTGCGACGGACTCCTGGCCCTGTTCAAACAGCGACTCCAGTGCAGCGATCAGCGCGATTTCAAACTTGTCAGGCTGCCGCTGGCGGGTCTGCCAGATAATATTCTGATAATTGCCCGGATGATGGATGGCACCATTACCGCCCTCTCCTGGCGGCAAAAACTGGGCGCTGCCCGGCAGATAAGGATTAAAATCGGTATCACTGCTCATCACTGTTCCTCCCCGATTAATGCAATCTGGATCTGGTTATCCACCACCCGCAACGGATAAATCTGCAGGTCGCGTCCGCCGGGTTCACGCAGACAGCGCCCGGTTTTGATATCAAATACGGCTTCGTGCAGCGGGCACTCCACTTTCCCGTCCTCGACAAATCCCTGGCTCAGCAGAGCCCAGGCGTGCGGACAGATATCTTCCATGGCATAAAACTCACCCTCAACCTGATAAATACCGATCTCTTTACCGCTGACATTACCCGCGTAGGGAAAATCCTCCCGTACCTGCGAGAGACTGCATACCGTTTTCCAGTTCATTATTTCCTGCCCCCGCCATCAGTTTCATATTTGAAACGCTGTCTCACATTCAACACGGCCAATATATAACCAGAGGAGGAATAAGCAATATGCAAAACTGGCAATAAACAGGATTGACGAGAATATCTGGAGCAACTGTGCAAGAGATCACGAAAATATAAAACAAATCAGAATCAATAGAATAAACAAACAAAAAAACAAAACAACCTTAACCATTAAAAACAATGGATTAAAAAAAATTACTGCAAATAAAACATTTAGAAAACGCCAAAAAAACAACTTCAAAATAGTAAAAGACATCATTTAAAAAACAACAAAAACATGTAATGACAAAAAATATCTCACCTTAAATACAGAAAAACCGCCAGTACCCGTCGAAAAAAATCATTTAAAATAACAAACTCACCTTTTAGCCTGCCAGAATGATTAGAGAAAATAAAAAATATCAGAGACTGTCCAGTTGCTGTCAGCATTGGGAAACACGGGATCCGGGTTGTTGACTCAGGGGAACTAAGGGATGAAACGGCGCAGTTCAGGAGAATGGGAGTGAAAATCAGACAGTGCGCGGACCCGGAACAGCAGACCGCATAATCATGGTGAGAGGCCAGCAAGAGAGATAAAACGGGGCAGCGGCTGGCTGCCCCGTTACGATCGGCAGGGTGTCGCGTTACAGGCTCAGCCCTTATTGGCCGCCTGCACGTGCAGCATATCCAGCGCCAGGCTGGCAGCCGCCAGCGCGGTGATATCCGACTGGTCGTAGCCAGGCGCCACTTCCACCAGATCCATGCCGACGATATTCAGCCCCTGCAGGCCGCGCACCAGTTTGCTGGCTTTATCGCTGGTCAGGCCGCCAATCACCGGCGTACCTGTGCCCGGCGCGTGCGCCGGATCCAGGCAGTCAATGTCGAAGGTCAGATAGACCGGCATATCACCGACGATCTTCTTCACCTCGGCGATGATGTCATCAACGCTGCGATCGTTGACCTGCGCGGCATCCAGCACGTTAAAGCCCAGTGACTTATCGAACTCGGTGCGGATACCGATCTGCACCGAATGCGCCGGGTCGATCAGCCCTTCCTGCGGCGCGGTCCAGAACATGGTGCCGTGGTCAAAGGTTGGGCCGTTGGAGTAGGTATCGGTATGCGCATCGAAGTGGATCAGCGCCATTTTGCCGAAGGTTTTTGCATGCGCGCGCAGCAGCGGCAGCGTGATGTAATGATCGCCGCCGAAGGTCAGCATGCGCTTGCCGCTGGCCAGCAGCTTCTCGGCGTGCGCCTGCAGCTTGTCGCTGAAGTCCTGCGCGTCACCGAAGGCGTACACCAGGTCACCGCAGTCGATCACGTTCAGGCGCTGGCGCAGGTCAAACTCCCACGGCCAGCGGCAGCCTTCCCACGCCAGGTTCGTTGAGATCTGGCGGATTGCGCCCGGCCCCAGGCGGCTGCCCGGACGGCCTGAGGTGGCAGCATCAAACGGCACGCCGGTGATCACCCACTCGGCGTTGCTGTCATACGGCTGGAAGTTCAGCGGGAAACGCAGAAAACCGAAGGCGTTGGACACCAGCGAGTTGTCGTACTGATTGCCTAACGTGTTGGTATTCATAACCACTCCTTTCTTTCTTAAGCACCGGTTGGTTGCGGTGCGGATGTGCTTATTGCGCTAAAAAAAATCCCCACCGCGTCGTTAACCCGACGAGGAAGGGATAGTGTGTTTACCGGCGGGATCGCCCGCCGCCGTTAGTGATAAAATTCTGTTACTCGTCTTCCAGGTAAGTATACCCGTACAGCCCGGCCTCGAACTCTTCGAGGAACTGCGCACGCAGATCGTCGTCAAGGTCGCTCTGCTTAATCTGGTTGCGGAAGTGGGTCAGCAGCTCGTCCGGCTTCAGCTGCACGTACTCCAGCATATCGGCGACCGTATCACCTTCGTCTGACAGCTGCACTTCGATCGAACCGTCGGCGAAGGCAAACACGTCCACCGCTTCGGTATCACCGAACAGGTTGTGCATATTGCCGAGGATCTCCTGATAGGCACCGACCATAAAGAAGCCGAGCATCGGTGGGTTTTCCACGTCGTACTCCGGCATCGGCATGGTGGTGGCAATGCCGTCACCGTCGATATAGTGATCGATGGTGCCGTCAGAGTCACAGGTGATATCCAGCAGCACCGCACGGCGCTCCGGCACCTTGTCCAGGCCTTCCAGCGGCAGCACCGGGAACAGCTGATCGATGCCCCACGCGTCCGGCATGGACTGGAACAGCGAGAAGTTGACGTATATCTTATCGGCCATGCGCTCCTGCAGCTCGTCGATCACCGGGCGGTGCGCGCGGTTGCTCGGGTCCAGGTGCTGCTGGATATAGTGACAGATGCTGAGATAAAGCTGCTCGGCCCAGGCACGCTGGGTCAGATCGTAGGTGCCCTGTGAGTAGCCGGTATGGATGTCGAACAGATCCATCTGGCTGTCATGCAGCCATTCGCGCAGCGAGCGGCGGTTATTCGGCTCGTGCATCTCCTGCCAGGTATCCCACAGGCTGGCGATCGGGCGCGGTGAGTCGGCGGCCGGAGCCTGCGGCTCGCTGAACTCGTTGCGCTCAACGCCGATAATATTGGAGACCAGCACGGTGTGGTGCGCGGTGACCGCACGGCCGGACTCGGTGATCACCGTCGGGTGCGGCAGGTTATGCTCTTCGCAGGCGTCACCGATAGCCCAGATCACGTTGTTGGCATATTCGTTCAGGCCATAGTTGACCGAGCAGTCGCTCTGCGAACGGGTACCTTCATAGTCGACGCCAAGGCCACCGCCGACGTCAAAGCACTGAATGTTGACGCCCAGCTTGGCCAGCTCAACGTAGAAACGTGCCGACTCGCGCACGCCGGTGGCGATGTCGCGAATATTGGCCATCTGCGAACCGAGATGGAAGTGCAGCAGCTGCAGGCTCTCGATACGCCCGGCTTCGCGCATAATATCCACCAGCTTCAGTACCTGGGTGGCTGACAGGCCAAACTTGGATTTTTCACCGCCGCTCGACTGCCACTTACCAGAGCCCTGCGACGCCAGGCGCGCACGAATGCCCAGCCGTGGCACCACGTTCAGGCGCTCGGCTTCTTCCAGCACCAGCTTAACTTCGGTCATCTTCTCCAGCACCAGATAGACCTTGTGGCCCATCTTCTCGCCGATCAGCGCCAGGCGGATATATTCGCGGTCTTTGTAGCCGTTACAGACGATCACCGAACGGGTCATGCCGGCATGCGCCAGCACCGCCATCAGCTCGGCCTTCGAGCCGGCTTCCAGCCCCAGCGGTTCGCCGGAGTTGATCAGCGATTCAATGACGCGCTTGTGCTGGTTAACCTTGATCGGATAGACGAGGAAGTAGTCGCCGCGGTAGCCGTATGACTCGCGCGCGCGCTTAAACGCCGCGTTGATGGAGCGCAGGCGGTGCTGCAGGATCTGCGGGAAGCAGAACAGCGCCGGCAGGCGCTGGCCTTCGGCCTCGCGCTCTTTGACCAGCTTCGCCAGGTCGACGCGAGCTTCCGGCACGTCCGGATCGGGACAAACGCTGATATGCCCCAGTTCGTTAACGTCGTAGTAGTTATTGCCCCACCAGGCAATATTGTAGGTGCGCAGCATTTTGCTGGCATCGCGATCGCTCATGGCCACCTCCTGCATTGAGCGGAGTGCACCCTGTTCGCCAGCTGACGAACCCTTGATTGTTTTCATGTCGTCAGACATCGCAGACCTCAAATGGTAATGAATCAATACAGCTTACCGCGGCAGCACCCTGCTGCTGCGGCCACTTACCCATAGCGCAAATTTTCAGCCAGGCGGACTGAAACACCGCAAAACTCGGTTTCTGCAGTATAACATTGTAAAACACGTGGCGGACTCCGTAGTACGAGTCAGAGAAGCACAGCGACAACTCTCAGGATAATCTGAGAGAACCGGGTCACACTGTCGAGAAGATTAGCCTGCGCCAGTGTCGGGATTATGACCAACGCGCATAAAACATCGACAAAAAGAGCGAAAAGACGATCGAAATGAAGGGGCGGAGAGTACGCCGGCGTGGCGTAAATGACCTGACTGGATAACATCCTGGTTCATTACTGTTATCACCTCCACACACACCGGACGGCGTGCGGTAAAGACAAAATCTGCGGGTGAAAGCCAGCACGAGGGGTTCGTCGCTGACGGGCCGGGTGCCGAAACAACGTCATCGTCACGGGCAACGGCGTTTTATACAGCCCGACGGCATCAATTGCAAAATGAAATTATGTCAAATGCGCCCTCTGTCAGGATTTTTTGCCACTTTTCAGCCCAGCGAAAACCGTCTTTCCATCAAAAAATGCTGGCAATCCGCTTAATGACTAACCTAGAATAGCCGTCCAGATGTTAATCCGTCTATACTGGTTAACTTCTAAGCGTCCTGTTTTACCGTACATCTGTACTGCTCATGGCTTTGCCTGTGGGGGCGCTGAGTCTGAGTCTCCGGGCTGGTTTCCAGTCTTCGCGCTATGCAGTCGATTTTTAACCCGAATATTCAAGGTAAAGAATAAAATGGCTAAACACCTTTTTACATCCGAGTCCGTATCAGAAGGACATCCCGATAAAATCGCCGATCAGATCTCTGATGCCGTGCTTGATGCCATCCTCGAGCAGGACCCGAAAGCCCGTGTGGCCTGCGAAACCTATGTGAAGACCGGTATGGTTCTGGTTGGCGGTGAAATCACCACCAGCGCATGGGTGGATATCGAAGAGATCACCCGTCAGACCGTACGCGATATCGGCTATGTTCATTCTGATATGGGCTTTGATGCCAACTCCTGCGCGGTACTGAGCGCGATTGGCAAGCAGTCACCGGATATCAATCAGGGCGTTGACCGCAGCGATCCGCTGGAGCAGGGTGCCGGTGACCAGGGCCTGATGTTTGGCTACGCCACCAACGAGACCGACGTGCTGATGCCAGCGCCGGTGACCTACGCGCACCGTCTGGTGCAGCGCCAGTCAGAAGTGCGTAAGAGCGGCAGCCTGCCGTGGCTGCGCCCGGACGCGAAAAGCCAGATCACCTTCCAGTACGATGACGGCAAAATTGTCGGTATCGACGCGGTGGTGCTGTCAACCCAGCATTCTGAAGACGTGTCGACCAGCGATCTGCGTGAAGCAGTGATGGAAGAGATCATCAAGCCGGTTCTGCCTGCGGAATGGATCAACGCCAGCACCAAATACCACATCAACCCAACCGGTCGCTTTGTGATCGGCGGCCCGATGGGCGACTGCGGCCTGACCGGGCGTAAAATCATCGTTGATACCTACGGCGGCATGGCCCGTCACGGCGGTGGTGCGTTCTCCGGTAAGGATCCGTCAAAGGTTGACCGTTCTGCAGCCTACGCCGCGCGCTACGTGGCGAAAAACATCGTGGCCGCCGGCCTGGCCGACCGCTGTGAGATCCAGATTTCCTACGCGATTGGCGTGGCTGAACCCACCTCCATCATGGTGGAAACCTTCGGTACCGGTAAAGTTCCCAGCGAGCAACTGACCCTGCTGGTTCGCGAGTTCTTTGAACTGCGCCCGTATGGCCTGATCGAAATGCTCGACCTGCTGCACCCGATCTACCGCGAAACCGCTGCCTACGGCCACTTTGGTCGCGAGCATTTCCCGTGGGAAAAAACTGACAAAGCCGCGCTGCTGCGCGATGCGGCTGGCCTGAAGTAAGTTCCGGCCGGTCATCAGGGCGCCTGCGGGCGCCCTTTTTTTTGCCTGCCGCTCACCGCTCTCCCCCCTTTTCTCACCGATAAACTGCTGGCCTGCCTCAGCGGCAGGTCACTTGTTCCTTGCCGCTTAATGGGTTTTCACTGGCCGATCGGTACAGGAAATTCTTAAAATGAAAATGGTAACGGTTACACTAACTATTTTCCTTATTTTTCCTGTCATTAACATTACTAAAATCGCAGACTTTACCTTAAAATGCGCCATTTTCAGCGCCATCTGCCAGGCGCTCTGCAGGTCAAGCAGCGAAGCAATAAGCTGCTATGGTTTAACTTCATTTTCACGCCGGGTGTGCTTTGGCAAGGTGTTTTCAGATATTTCAGCTTGTAACCGATTACATCAGTGTGATCTGTCGCACGCGATACGCACCCCGGTTTTCTACGCTTAAAACAACCTATAACAGTTTTATTTAACGGAGGCGCTATGCCTGATAATAACAAACGCAGCAGAACGTCAAACAAGACCATGACCCTGTTTGTCTGCTTCCTCGCCGCGCTGGCCGGCCTGCTGTTCGGCCTGGATATCGGCGTGATTGCCGGCGCACTGCCGTTCATCGCGAAAGACTTTTCCGTCACGGCCCACCAGCAGGAGTGGATCGTCAGCTCAATGATGTTTGGTGCGGCGATCGGTGCGGTCGGCAGCGGCTGGCTCTCCTCCTACCTCGGGCGTAAGAAGAGCCTGATGATCGGGGCGGTGCTGTTCGTGATCGGTTCCCTGTGGTCGGCGATGGCGCCGAACCCTGAAATGCTGATCGTCGCCCGCGTGCTGCTGGGGCTGGCGGTTGGCGTGGCCTCCTACACCGCGCCGCTGTACCTGTCTGAAATCGCGCCCGAGAAAATCCGCGGCAGCATGATCTCGCTGTACCAGCTGATGATCACCATCGGCATACTGGCCGCTTACCTCTCCGACACCGCCTTCAGCGCCAGCGGCGAGTGGCGCTGGATGCTCGGCATCATTACTATTCCGGCCCTGCTGCTGTTAGTCGGCGTGTTCTTCCTGCCCAACAGCCCGCGCTGGCTGGCGGCGAAAGGCAACTTCCGCGATGCCCAGCGCGTGCTGGACCGGCTGCGGGATACCAGCGAGCAGGCCAAACGCGAACTGGATGAGATACGTGAAAGTCTGAAAATCAAACAGTCCGGCTGGCAGCTGTTCCGCAGCAACGGCAACTTCCGTCGGGCAGTGTATCTGGGCGTCGGTCTGCAGGTGATGCAGCAGTTTACCGGCATGAACGTGATCATGTATTACGCGCCGAAAATCTTTGAAATTGCCGGCTTTGCCAACACCACCCAGCAGATGTGGGGCACGGTGATCGTCGGCCTGGTTAACGTGCTGGCGACCTTTATCGCCATTGGTCTGGTGGACCGCTGGGGACGTAAGCCGACGCTGAAGCTGGGCTTCCTGGTGATGGCGCTGGGCATGGGCATCCTCGGCACCATGCTGCATATCGGCATTCACTCCGCCGGCGCGCAGTACTTTGCCGTGGCGATGCTGCTGATGTTTATCGTCGGTTTTGCCATGAGCGCCGGTCCGCTGATCTGGGTGCTCTGCTCTGAGATCCAGCCGCTGAAGGGGCGTGACTTCGGTATTACCGTCTCTACCGCCACCAACTGGATCGCCAATATGATCGTCGGGGCCACCTTCCTGACCATGCTGAACACGCTGGGCAACGCCAACACCTTCTGGGTCTACGCCGGGCTGAACGTGCTGTTTATCCTGCTGACCATCTGGCTGATCCCGGAGACCAAGAACGTCTCGCTGGAGCACATCGAGCGCAACCTGCTGAGCGGCAAAAAGCTGCGCGATATCGGCCAGCGCGACTAATCCTCGCTCTTTCAGCCTGCTGCCGGAACGTCACTCCGGCTGTCAACGGGCCAGCTTAACCGCTGGCCCGTTTTAGCAGGCGCTCCCGCTGTACAATTGCACTGCCCGCCCGCCAGGCTCTTCCCCACCCCGCCTGTTCTCGTCGGTTACTTACGTCCGCGCCGCTCAGCACTCGCCCCTGCATCCCTGACGCTTCCCCGCTTGCGTTCCTCCTTGTGTTCACCTCCCTGCCCCCGTATTCTCTGCCAGATGAAACCTCAACGACTTCCCATCGCCCTGCAGCAGGCCGTGATGCGCTCGCTGCGCGACAAGCTGCAGCAGGCCAACCAGCGGCTGGAGCGCAATTATCCGGAACCGAAGGTGGTCTGGCAGCAGCGCGGCACCGCCGCCGGTACCGCATGGCTGGAAAGCTGGGAAATCCGCCTGAACCCGGTACTGCTGCTGGAAAACCAGCAGGCGTTTATTGATGAAGTCGTGCCGCACGAGCTGGCTCACCTGCTGGTGTGGAAACACTTTGGCCGCGTGGCACCGCACGGCAAAGAGTGGAAATGGATGATGGAGAAAGTGCTTGGCGTTCCCGCCCGCCGTACCCATCAGTTCGCCATCAACTCGGTGCGCAGCAACGTGTTTCCCTACCGCTGCCGCTGCCAGCAGCATCAGCTCACCGTACGCCGCCATAACCGCGTGCTGCGCGGCGACAGCCAGTACCGCTGCCTGCAGTGCGGCGATATTTTACAGCCCGGCGAGTTTCCAAACGCGTAAACACGCCAGATAAATCCGTAATACAGACGAAAAATGGCTGATTTATAAGCTCATTATTCGCAATTTCCGGCACTTCTGTTACTCTCCAGCCCCCTTATGGATGACAGATTTTCCGGAATATGCTGCACAAAACAATCCTCCCGCTGGCGACCGTGCTGGCCTGTTTACCGGGGCTGAGCCATGCCCTGAACCCCGATAAATTTCAACAAAACAGCTTCAGCCAGGCCAAGGCCTATGCGGTAGAGATCAACGCCGATGCGCCGGGCAGCTTTTACTGCGGCTGTAAAATCAGCTGGACCGGTAAGAAAGGCACGCCTGACCTCGCCTCCTGCGGCTATCAGGTGAGAAAAAATGCACAGCGCGCCAGCAGGATCGAGTGGGAACACGTGGTCCCGGCCTGGACCTTTGGCCACCAGCTGCAGTGCTGGCAGGAGGGCGGGCGCAAAAACTGTGCGAAAGACGCCGGTTACCGCCGAATCGAGTCTGATTTACACAATCTGCAGCCATCGGTTGGCGAGGTTAACGGCGACCGTGCTAACTTTATGTACGGCCAGTGGCGCGGCGGCGAAGGTCAGTATGGCCAGTGCGCGATGAAGGTCGACTTTAAGAACAAGCTGGCGGAACCGCCGCAGCAGGCGCGTGGGGCGATTGCCCGCACCTGGTTCTATATGCGCGACCAGTACAAAATTTCTATGTCCAGCCAGCAGACGCAGTTGATGACGGCCTGGTCAAAGCTCAATCCGGTTAATAGCTGGGAGTGCGAACGTGATAAACGTATCGCCCGGGTTCAGGGCAATCATAACCCCTATGTACAGCAGGCCTGCCAGCGGTAGAATGGCTTAACCGCGCTGAACAAAGCGACTTTTTTAACTTTTACAGGACTTCCATGCGTATTCCCCGCATTTATCACCCCGAGCCGCTGCAGCCGGGTAGCGAAACGGCGCTCTGCGATGAGGCCGCTAACCACGTCGGCCGCGTGCTGCGCATGGTGCCAGGCCAGTTTCTGGAGTTATTTGATGGCTCCGATCGCGCCTTCAGCGCTGAAATCGTGCAGGCGGATAAAAAAAACGTGCGCGTGCGTATTGGTGACGTCCGCGCCGACAGCCGTGAATCGCCGCTGGATCTGCACCTGGGCCAGGTGATGTCACGCGGTGAAAAAATGGAATTTACCATCCAGAAAGCGGTAGAACTTGGGGTTAATGTTATCACCCCCTTGTTTTCTGAACGCTGTGGAGTAAAGCTGGACGCCGAACGTATGGCGAAAAAGCTGCAGCAGTGGCACAGGATCGCCATTGCTGCCTGTGAGCAGTGTGGCCGCAACCGCGTGCCGGAGATCCGGGAGGCGATGACGCTGGAAGCCTGGTGCAGCGAGCCGGAAGCCGGCCTGAAGTTAAACCTGCATCCGAGAGCCGAACACAGCATCAACACGCTGCCGCTGCCGGTGGAACGCGTGCGGCTGCTGATTGGCCCCGAAGGCGGGCTGAGCGCGGCTGAGATTGCCATGACCGCCGGGCATGACTTTACCGACATTTTGTTAGGGCCGCGGGTGCTGCGAACGGAAACCACCGCGCTTACGGCCATTACCGCGCTGCAGGTTCGCTTTGGCGATCTGGGCTGAACACCGTTAATTTCATCAAATCTGAGCGTCAGAATACGCAAAGCGGAGAAAAGAATGATAAAGCTTGGCATCGTGATGGACCCGATCACGTCGATTAATATCAAAAAAGACAGCAGCTTTGCCATGCTGCTGGAAGCACAGCGCCGTGGTTATGAAATCCATTATATGGAGATGAACGATCTCTATCTGCGCGGCGGTGAAGGCCGGGCGCGCACCCGCCTGCTGAGCGTTGAGCAAAACTATGAGCAGTGGTTCACCTTCGGCAGCGAGCAGGATATTGCGCTGTCCGACCTGAACGTGGTGCTGATGCGTAAAGATCCGCCGTTTGACACCGAGTTTATCTACGCCACCTACATCCTGGAGCGCGCCGAAGATAAGGGCACGCTGATCGTCAACAAACCGCAGAGTCTGCGCGACTGTAACGAAAAACTGTTCACCGCCTGGTTTGCCGAACATACGCCGGACACGCTGGTGACCCGTAACGCCAGCCAGATCCGCGAATTCTGGCAGCAGCACGGCGACATTATCCTTAAGCCGCTGGACGGGATGGGCGGTGCCTCTATCTTCCGCGTGAAGAAGGAAGATCCTAACCTCTCGGTGATTATCGAAACCCTGACGGAGCACGGTAATTTCTACTGCATGGCGCAGAACTTCCTGCCGGCGATCAAAGATGGCGACAAGCGCGTATTAGTGGTTGATGGCGAGCCGGTGCCTTACTGCCTGGCGCGTATCCCTAAATCCGGCGAAACCCGTGGCAACCTGGCCGCCGGCGGCCGTGGTGAAGCGCGCCCGCTGAGCGAAAGTGACTGGGCGATTGCCCGCGCCATCGGCCCAACGCTGAAAAAGAAAGGGCTGATCTTTGTTGGCCTCGACATCATCGGCGATCGCCTGACGGAAATTAACGTCACCAGCCCGACCTGTATTCGTGAAATCGAAGCGGCCTTCCCGATCTCGATCACCGGTATGCTGATGGATGCCATCGAGAAACGCCTGGCCTGATAGCCACCGTGGGGCCGGAGTTGCCCCTGTGCCCACCCCTTCACCGCCCGTCTGGTTGCAGCCGGGCGCTGGAACTGCAAGACGACTAAGTATGAATTTACAGCATCACTTTCTTATTGCTATGCCCGCGCTGCAGGACCCCATGTTCCGGCGCTCGGTGGTTTATATCTGTGAACATAACGATGACGGGGCAATGGGGCTGATCGTCAATAAGCCGATGGAGAACCTGACCGTCGAAGGTATGCTGAAGAAACTCAAGATCGACACGGACTCGCGCGATCCGGCCATTAAGCTGGATAAGCCGGTCTTTTCCGGCGGCCCGCTGGCGGAAGATCGCGGTTTTATTCTGCATTCGTCGCAGGGCAGCTTTGGTTCAAGCATTCGCGTGTCTGACAATACGGTGATCACCACCTCACGCGACGTGCTGGAAACGATGGGCACCGCGCAGCAGCCGCAGCAGGTGCTGGTGGCGCTTGGCTACTGCGCCTGGGAAAAAGACCAGCTGGAAGAGGAGCTGCTGGAAAACGCGTGGCTGACCGCCCCCGCCAACAGCAACATCCTGTTTCGCACGCCGATCGCCGAGCGCTGGCGCGAAGCGGCAAAAAGCATCGGCATTGATATCCACAATATTACCAGTGAAGCGGGTCACGCCTGATGAGCCATATGACGTTGTTAGCCTTTGATTTTGGCACGAAAAGCATCGGCGTAGCCATTGGTCAGCAGGTGACCGGTACCGCCCGTCCGCTGGCTGCGCTGAAGGCGCAGGACGGCACGCCCGACTGGGGCAAAATTGAGGCGCTGTTAAAAGAGTGGCAGCCCGATCGGGTGATAGTTGGCCTGCCGCTGAATATGGACGGCAGCGAACAGCCGCTGACCGCGCGTGCACGCAAGTTCGCTAACCGCATCCACGGCCGCTTCGGCGCACAGGTCGACCTGCATGATGAGCGGCTCAGCACCGTTGAGGCCCGTGCTGAACTGTTCGAACGCGGTGGCTTTAAGGCGCTAAGCAAGGGCAGCGTAGACTCGCTCTCTGCGGTGATCATTCTGGAAAGCTG
This sequence comes from Erwinia sp. Leaf53, assembly GCF_001422605.1. Classification (NCBI taxonomy): domain Bacteria; kingdom Pseudomonadati; phylum Pseudomonadota; class Gammaproteobacteria; order Enterobacterales; family Erwiniaceae; genus Erwinia; species Erwinia sp. Leaf53. The sequence continues at coordinate 375,875 of NZ_LMLK01000001.1, read as the reverse complement.
GTTCGAGAATCACTACGCCTGAACACGCCGGCGGCTTGCTCAGACGTTGGTGATGATGGCATCCAGCGCCGCCACCACGCCAGCAATAGTTTTCGGCCAGGGATCCACGCTGTTGATCCATCACTTTTCTGATGCTGGTCATACAATAACCCCCGCTTTGCGCCGCTCCGCCAGGCTCTGCTCAAAGGTCTGCATGCCCTGCTGGCTGCCGGTTTGAATCAGCGCCGGCAGCTGATGGGTTTTGCCTTCGCGGATCAGATTGGCCACCGCCGGTGTATTAACCAGCACCTCAAACAGCGCCACCCGGCCCTCAGGTGCCGCCACCAGCTTCTGCGCCAGCACCGCCTGCAGGCTGCCGGCCAGCTGGCTGCGTACCAGATTTTTCTCACTACCCGGAAACACGTCCACCAGCCGTTCCACCGCCTGCGCCGCGCCGCGGGTATGCAGCGTGGCCAGCACCAGGTGGCCGGTTTCTGCGGCGCTCAGCGCCAGCTGAATGGTCTCGGCATCGCGCAGCTCGCCCAGCAGGATCACGTCCGGATCTTCCCGCAGCGCCGCACGCAGCCCGTCGCTGAAGCGGCTGAAGTGCAGGCCCAGCTCGCGCTGCTGGATCAGCGAACTTGCGCTGTGGTGAATAAATTCCACCGGGTCTTCCAGGGTCAGAATATGCCGCTGCTGCTGCTGGTTCATCGCCCCCACCAGCCCGGCCAGCGTGGTTGACTTGCCGCTGCCGGTCGCGCCGACGATCAGCACCAGCCCCTCTTCCTGCAGCAGCAGCGCGTCGGCTATCGCCGGCAGGCGCAGCGAAACCAGCGGCGGGCAGTCGCTGGCGATCAGCCTCAGCGCCAGCGACAGCCCCAGACGCTGGCGAAACAGGTTGGCGCGCAGCCGGGTGCCCTCCGGCAGCGTCAGGGCGAAATCCACCTGACCATGCAGGTGCAGCGCCTGATGCTGCGCCGTGCTCAGCCAGCGCATGGCGAAGGCCTCCAGCCCGTCGCCCGTCAGCGGCGGCCGCTCGCCAATCGGCTCCAGCCGGCCATGACGACGCCAGAACGGCGAATAACCACTGCAAAGGTGCAGATCCCCGGCATTTTGCTTTACACTGAGGGCCACTAACTCTTCAATATCCATATTAATTCCCTGACTATGAGTTCGACAGAGCACAACCTACAGCAAGTCCGCCAGCGGATCTCAGCGGCGGCACAACGATGCGGGCGCGATCCGCAGGAAATTACGCTGCTTGCAGTCAGCAAAACAAAACCTGCGAGCGCGGTTCAGGAAACCGTCGCCGCCGGGCAGCTGTGCTTCGGTGAAAACTACGTGCAGGAGGGCGTGGATAAGATCCAGCAGCTGGATAACCCGGCGCTGATCTGGCACTTTATCGGCCCGCTGCAGTCGAACAAAAGCCGCCTGGTGGCGGAGAACTTTGCCTGGTGCCACACCGTCGATCGTCTGCGCATTGCCGCACGGCTGAACGAACAGCGCCCGGCTGAACTGCCGCCGCTTAACGTGCTGATTCAGGTCAATATCAGCGATGAACAGAGCAAATCCGGCATCGCGCTGGCAGACCTGCCGGCGCTGGCCCAGGAGATTGCCCGGCTGCCGCGGCTGGCGCTGCGCGGGCTGATGGCCATTCCGGCACCGGAAGCCGACTATGACCGTCAGCTGGCGGTGTGCCGGCAGATGGCCGATGCGTTCCATCAACTGCAACAGGATTATCCGGACGTGGACACCCTGTCACTGGGGATGAGTGACGATATGGACGCGGCGATTGCCGCGGGCAGTACGATGGTACGCATTGGCACCGCCATCTTTGGCGCACGTGACTACACGGCGCGCAGTTAACCCCAACTACTAAGGAACCCCATGCTAGCGTTGAACTTTCTGGTCACAACGGTAATTGCTATCTACATCAAAGTGCTGCTGCTGCGCATCTGGATGCAGTGGGCGCGCTGTGACTTCTACAATCCGTTTTCACAGTTCGTGGTTAAAATTACCCAGCCGGTGGTGAAACCGCTGCGGCGCGTTATCCCGTCCATCGGGCCGCTGGATACCGCCTCGCTGCTGCTCGCCTGGGTGCTGGCGGTGCTGCTGGGGCCGATCACCCTGCGCCTGTACTATCCCGATCCGATCTTCCTCTATCTGGGGCTGGTGATCGTCGCCAAATCAGCCGGTATGCTGGTGTTCTGGGTGATCATCATTCGTTCACTGATGAGCTGGGTCAGCCAGGGTCGCAACCCGGTCGACATGGTGATGGTGCAGCTGACCGAGCCGCTGATGGCCCCGATTCGCCGCATTATTCCGGCAATGGGCGGCATTGATTTCTCAGCGATGGCGGTGATTTTGATCCTGTATATGCTGAATTTCATCGGACTCGAGTATATCCCCGGCTGGGCCCAGTTCTGATTTAACCGGCGTCTTTTCCGCCGTGGGTGCGTTGGCTGCCCTCGCAAACCCCGGTCACTTACTTGTGTAAGCCCCGGGGTTTACTCAGTTGCCGCCTTCCCACGACGAAAAATACTTGGTTAAATCTGTGCGAAATGCGCAATGTGACATGCTGAACGATTAAACGGTTGATTCAGGCGGATTTGGGGGGTAGGTAAATCTGTGCTGAAGGCATATTTTATATGGCGAGATGGGTGATGTTGCAGGTTGTTCGGCAGCAAGCCGATGCCAGATAACGATTTTCTGCAAAGCAGTGGGGGATCAGGCATTCATTGCCAGCCATGTTCTTTTACCGTTGCTGCATCTTTCACGTCCCCCTGGTTAAAGCTCTGCAAAATCCCCGCGTTTTCCGGTAAAATCGCCTTTATCACTCATATTTTTTGGTTTGCCCCCTGTCGTTTTGCGAAGGCGCGCTGAGCCGCTATCTGTTTACCAGCCTGGATTAACTATGCAAAAAGTTGTACTTGCCACCGGTAACCCCGGAAAGGTTCGCGAACTGGCCGACCTGCTGGCCAAGTTTGGTCTTGATGTTGTCGCGCAGACCGATCTGGGCGTGGAGTCCGCCGAAGAGACCGGCCTGACCTTTATCGAAAACGCCATCCTGAAAGCGCGCCATGCGGCGCAGATTACCAGTCTGCCGGCGATTGCCGACGACTCCGGGCTGGCGGTGGATGCGCTGGGCGGCGCGCCGGGCATCTACTCCGCGCGCTACGCCGGTGAAGACGCCTCCGACCAGCAGAATCTCGACAAGCTGCTGCAGGCGCTGGAAAACGTGCCGGACGGCGAGCGCCAGGCGCAGTTTCACTGCGTGCTGGTCTACGTGCGCCACGCCGCCGATCCGACGCCGCTGGTGTTCCACGGCAGCTGGGCGGGCGAAATTGCCCGCAGCAGCGCGGGCGCGGGCGGCTTTGGCTATGACCCAATCTTCTTTGTGCCGGCGCTGGGCAAAACCGCCGCCGAGCTAAGCAAGAGCGAGAAGCAGGCGGTTTCGCACCGTGGTAAGGCGCTGAAACTGCTGTTGGATGCAATGCAGAATGGTTAATCTGCCTCCGCTCAGCCTGTACATTCACGTGCCGTGGTGCGTACAGAAGTGCCCCTACTGCGACTTCAATTCGCACGCGTTAAAAGGCGAAGTGCCGCACGAAGAGTACGTGCAGCACCTGCTCAACGATCTGGATGCCGACCTGCCGCTGACGGCAGGCCGTGAGGTGAGCACCATTTTCATCGGCGGCGGTACCCCCAGCCTGCTCAGCAGCGCCGCGATGCAGATGCTGCTGGACGGCGTGCGGGCGCGCCTGCCGCTGTCACCAACCGCTGAAATCACCATGGAAGCCAATCCGGGCACGGTGGAGGCTGACCGCTTCAGCGCCTACCAGCGCGCCGGGGTGAACCGTATTTCGATTGGCGTGCAGAGCTTCAGCCCGCAGAAGCTGGAGCGCCTTGGGCGCATTCACGGGCCGGAAGAGGCGAAGCGCGCGGCGAAGCTGGCCGAAGCGCTCGGCCTGCGCAGCTTTAACCTCGATCTGATGCACGGCCTGCCGGACCAGTCGCTGGAAGAGGCGCTGGACGACCTGCGCCAGGCGATTGCCCTTAATCCACCGCACCTGTCGTGGTATCAGCTGACCATAGAGCCGAACACGCTGTTTGCCTCACGGCCGCCGCGCCTGCCGGACGACGACGACCTGTGGGATATCTTTGAACAGGGTCACCAGCTGCTCAGCGCCGCCGGCTACCAGCAGTATGAGACCTCCGCCTACGCCAAACCCGGCTACCGCTGCGAGCATAACCTCAACTACTGGCGTTTTGGCGACTATCTCGGCATCGGCTGCGGCGCGCACGGTAAGCTGACCCAGCCGGATGGCACCATTATCCGCACCACTAAAACCCGCCATCCGCGCGGTTTTATGACCGGTAAATACCTGGATAAGCGTCATGAGGTGGCCGACAGTGAGAAGCCGTTCGAGTTCTTTATGAACCGCTTCCGACTGCTGGAAGCCGCGCCACGTGCCGAGTACCCGCGCTACACCGGGCTGGACGAGCGCAGCGTGCGCCCGCAGCTTGATGAAGCGCTGGCAAAAGGCTACCTGACGGAAACCGCAGAGCACTGGCAGATTACCGAAAAGGGCAAACTGTTCCTTAACTCGCTGCTGGAGCTGTTCCTGACGGAAGAGGAGTAAGGCGTCGCCGCCTTACTTCAGCCCCGCCACCAGCGCCTGGCGCTGACCTTCCAGCACCGTGACCCGGTTACAGACTTCATGGCCGAAGTTCTGGAAGTCCTGCTCCTGGTTGCTCCACTCGGCCTGAATTGCCTGCTGTAAGCCGCCAAGGTTGCCCATAATCGCCTGCAGCGGATTGTCGCCGCCGGTCTGGCGGGTGCCCATCTCGTTGAGGCTGTCCTGCACCACGCCACCCATGGCGTTCTGCACCAGCCGTTCACCGTCCTGGCGCACCTGCGCCACCGCCTTATGGTGGAAGGTGAGGCCGTCGCTGCGGTGCTCGATAATGCGGTTCATCTGCTGCTTCAGCTGGCCGTCCAGCGTGGTCAGGCGCTGGCGCACGTTGCTGTTCTGGCCGAGCTTCTGCACGATCACCCGGTCCAGCGCCACCCGCCCCTTCTCCAGCCGCTGCTTCGCGCCGTTATCAATCCACGGCAGGTCACGGCGCAGCGCGTTCTGGTAATCAATCGCTTTCTGCCGCGAGCTGGCGTCAACGCTGAGCGGCTGACCGTTGCGCTGCACGTCGCCACCCGGTGAAATGACCAGGTTACCGCTGGCCCCCACCACCTGAACCTGCTGGGGAGAGATGACGATATCGTCCTGGGGATTAACGCTGCACTGATAGTCAGCCAGAGCCGGGCCGGCGGCCAGCAGCAGTACCGTGGTGATAAGCGCCTTGCGCATAGTGACTTCTCCTTAAAAAAAAGGGCCACGCATGCGTGGCCCTGGCCATCAGCCACCCTGCGGCGAGCGCAGGAGAACTGACGGTGACATGGTCGGATGATTGTTTACTTAGTCATACCAGACGTCAAAAAGTTCGGTCACTTTCACGTCGTTCAGCTTGTGCGCTTCCAGCCACTTAGCGACCAGTTCACGGTGTTCGTCGGTGCACTTACCGGTGTGCTGCATGCAGACCAGGCCTTCCCACTGCAGGTAGCCGCTGGCGTCGAACGCCAGGCCGTTTGGCTCGATCACTTCGGCGATAAACGCATCGAGGGTGGTATCGATGGTTTCATCACTGGTACCTTCGGCAAAGGCAAAACCAACCGAGAAGCCCACTTCCTGGAACTCATCAATATGCATTTTTTTACGAAGACGACGACTGCGCTGTATAGCCATTATTTAACCCTCTCAAACATCAGATCCCAAACACCGTGGCCAAGACGCTGACCACGCTGCTCAAATTTTGTTAACGGCCGCGATTCCGGGCGCGGCACCCAGTTTGCCGTTTCCGACAGATTTTTGTAACCCTCAATGCTGTTCATCACTTCCAGCATGTGCTCAGCGTAGGCTTCCCAGTCGGTGGCCATATGGAATACGCCGCCCGGCTTGAGCTTGCTTTTGACCAGCTCGGCAAAGGGGAGCTGCACGATGCGGCGTTTATTATGCCGCGCCTTGTGCCACGGGTCCGGGAAGAACAGCTGCACCATGCGCAGCGAGTTATCCGGGATCATAGTGTTCAGCACTTCCACCGCATCGTGGCACATCACCCGCAGGTTGCTGACGCCGGCTTCTTCCGCGCTGGCCAGGCAGGCACCGACGCCCGGTGAATGCACTTCAATACCGAGGAAGTTTTGCTGCGGATTGTTAGCGGCCATCGCCACCAGCGAGGCCCCCATGCCGAAACCGATCTCCAGCACCACCGGCCCTTCGCGGCCAAACAGTTCGGTGAAATCTACCGGCTGCGGCTGATACTCCACGCCCATCACCGGCCACAGCGTATCCAGCGCCTGCTGCTGCCCTTTGGTCAGGCGGCCCTGGCGGCGCACAAAGCTGCGGATGCGGCGCATAGCGCGGCCATTTTCATCAAATTCCGGTGAGATAACATCGTTTTTCATGTTTATGCCTGCGGCTGTGCTCTGTATAAAGCGGGCATTATGCCCTCAGGGTGGCAAAACTTAAAGGCCGGCCGATCCTGGCAATCAGTATAGACAGCATTTGGCTGCTTCCCGGCCCGGATTACATTCCCCGGTAAATATGGGGTTTTTACTGCCCACCGGGTCAATGCAGCGATTATCCGGTTTACAGCCCCGATTGTCTGTGCTGGAATTCCTGCCTGATTTTTAGAGAAGGTTCGCAGTTCAATGATGCAGGCGTCGCAGTTTTCACAGCAGGTACTGGACTGGTATCAGCGTTTTGGTCGCAAAACCCTGCCGTGGCAGCAGGAAAAAACGCCCTATAAGGTCTGGCTGTCTGAGGTGATGCTGCAACAGACCCAGGTCGCCACGGTGATCCCCTATTTTGAACGCTTTATGGCGCGCTTCCCGACGGTGGCCGATCTAGCCGCCGCGCCGCTGGATGAGGTGCTGCACCTGTGGACCGGGCTGGGCTACTATGCCCGTGCGCGCAACCTGCACAAGGCGGCCCAAAAGGTGGTCGAGCAACACGGCGGCCGCTTCCCGGAGACCTTTGAACAGGTCGCCGACCTGCCGGGTATTGGCCGCTCCACCGCCGGCGCGGTGCTGTCACTCTCCTTAGGCCAGCACTTCCCGATCCTCGACGGCAACGTCAAACGCGTGCTGGCACGCTGCTACGCCGTTGACGGCTGGCCGGGCAGGAAAGAGGTGGAGAAACGCCTGTGGCAGATCGCTGAAGAGGTGACGCCGGCCGTCGGCGTCAGCCAGTTCAATCAGGCGATGATGGATCTTGGGGCGATGGTCTGCACCCGTTCGAAACCGAAATGCGAGCTGTGCCCGGTTAACAGCGGCTGTATCGCTTACGCCCATAACAGCTGGGCCAGATATCCGGGCAAAAAGCCGAAGCAGACCCTGCCGGAGCGCACCGGCTGGCTGCTGCTGATGCAGCAGGGCCAGGACGTCTGGCTGGAACAACGGCCCCCGGTCGGCCTGTGGGGCGGCCTGTACTGTTTCCCGCAGTTCGCCTGCGAAGAAGAATTACGCCAGATGCTGCGCCGCCGCGGCGTCGACGATCGCCCGTTGCAGCAGATGATCGCCTTCCGCCATACCTTCAGCCATTTTCACCTGGATATCGTGCCAATGTGGCTGGATCTGCCTTCTGCCCGTGCCGCAATGGATGATGGCCCGGGTCTCTGGTATAACTTAGCGCAGCCGCCCGCCGTAGGGCTGGCCGCGCCGGTAGAGCGCCTGTTGCAGCAGCTGCGTCACCCGCAGCAGAGAGCACTGAGCGCACGCGCCACAGAAGAAGAGGAAGAGTAATGAGCCGCACAATTTTTTGCACGTTCCTGCAACGTGATGCCGAAGGGCAGGATTTTCAGTTGTACCCTGGCGACACGGGCAAACGTATCTACAATGAAATCTCGAAAGAAGCCTGGTCGCAGTGGATGACCAAGCAGACCATGCTGATTAATGAGAAAAAACTGAGCATGATGAACCCGGATGACCGTAAGCTGCTGGAGCAGGAGATGATCAAATTCCTGTTCGAAGGCAAAGACGTGCATATCGATGGTTACACCCCGCCAGCAGAATAAGCACCGGGCCCCGCTGAGGGGCTCTTTACACCGTGGGCACTGCACGAAAAGATGAAGAAAAAACTGATAGGTTTGCTGATTATTGCTCCGCTGCTGGTTTCCTGTTCTGGTAAGAAACAGAACACCAACCAGGAAGCCTGGGTGAAAGATACCAACGGCTTTGATATTTTGATGGGACAATTTGCCCACAACATCGAAAATATTTGGGGAATCAACGAAGTTCTGATCGCCGGACCGAAAGATTATGTGAAGTACAGCGATCAATACTATACCCGCAGCCACATCAACTTTGAGGCGGGTAGCATCACCATCGAGACCATCGCGGGTACCGACCCGACCGCCAGCCTGCGCCAGGCGATCGTGACCACCCTGCTGATCGGCGAGGATCCGGGTAACGTCGATCTCTACTCCGACGCTAACGACATTCAAATCAGTAAAGAACCGCTGCTCTACGGCCAGGTGCTGGATAATACCGGCCAGCCGATCCGCTGGCAGGGCCGCGCGGGCACCTTTGCTGACTACCTGATCCAGAACAAGCTGAAGCGCCGCACCTCCGGCCTGCATGTGATCTGGTCGGTAACCATTCCGATGGTGCCGAACCACCTCGACAAGCGTGCGCATAAATACCTGCCGCTGGTGCGCCAGGCGTCCGAGCGCTACGGCGTCGATCAGTCGCTGATTCTGGCGATCATGCAGATCGAGTCAAGCTTCAACCCCTATGCGGTCAGCCATGCCGACGCACTGGGCCTGATGCAGGTGGTGCAACACTCCGCCGGGGTGGACGTATTCCGGATGAAGGGTAAATGGGGTAAACCGAGCCGCAGTTATCTGCTGGACCCGGAAAACAACATCGACGCCGGTACCGCCTATCTGTCGCTGCTGCAGGGCACCTACCTGAGTGGCATCAGCAATACGACATCGCGCCGCTATGCGGTGATCACCGCCTATAACGGCGGTGCCGGTAGCGTACTGCGGGTGTTCTCCAGCGATAAGGATCAGGCGTTTAACCGCATCAACAACCTGTCGCCGGCGGAGGTTTATCAGCGGTTGACCAACAACCATCCTTCTGCCGAGTCCCGTCGTTACCTCTACAAGGTTAACAACGCGCAGAAGAGCTATCACCGCTACTAACCCTCCCCCGGGAAACGTCCCGGGGATCGGCAGGCCGGTATGACGCCCGTCATCCCGGCCTGCCGGTTACGAAGCCACGGCGACCAGGCCGCCGTTACCCTCACCGAGGCGCAGATTATCGGTTTCACCCTGCAGTTCATACACCTGGTGCTTCAGTGATTCCGAGGACGCCGACAGCGCACCAACCAGAGAAACATTACTCTGCGTCACCCCTTCCAGTTCAGACAAAGCAACATTAATTTGTTCGATACCTTTTTCCTGTTCATCAATGGATATCAGCATCTGTTCCATCAAGCTGTTAACATTGGCTGAGTTAGAAACAATGTCCAGCATGTTTTTCTCTGCATCCGACACCAGCTCCACACCCTGACGGATGTTTTTGTTGGTTATCTCAATCAGCGATTTGATATTTTTTGCCGATTCCGAACTTTTATGGGCAAGGTTTCTTACTTCGCTGGCCACCACCGCAAATCCCCGCCCATGTTCACCCGCCCTGGCCGCTTCAACGGCCGCATTAAGCGAAAGAATATTGGTTTGAAAAGCGATACTGTCAATCATGCCGATAATTTCATTCATCCTTCCGGCACAATCCATAATCGAGGTCATATTGCTCGTCAGATTTTTCATCAACTCGCCGCCGCGATCGGCAGAGGTATGCGACTGACTGGTAAAGCTTTTAAGCTGACGGGTATTCTCGACGTTGTTTTTGGTTCCGGCAGAAATCTGTTCCATGCTGGAGGCCGTCTGCATCAACATCGCTGACTGTTGCTCGGTTTTCGAGGAGAGGCTGGCGCTCTGGTTCTCCAGCGTTTCTGATAAAACAAATACTGATTTCGACGATGCGCGAATATTACTGACCAGATGGCAGAGCTTATCAGAAAGCTTGTTGATGCCTGAATTCAGCCGGCCGGCACAGTTGTTGCCAAACTCAGGGATCTTCAGCGATATCTCGCCAGCATTAATATTGTCTATCGCCACTTTTACCTGGGTAATCGGTACCACCAGATACACGGTGAGATAGACCCACAGGCCAATCAGCAACAGCAAACCTAACCCATTAAAGAGGTAAAAAGCCGATGCTTCCCGCACAAAAAAGTAGAAAGTGACGTTAACCACCATCAAAAATATCAACAGAAATACAGCGACAAGCGTTCTCACACTGGTGTTTTTGAACATTCTTCATCCCGCCTTATGTTTCGATGACCTTTCCATTTATCTACCATTTGTGCGGGAAGTCTACCGGGCAGAACAAAAAACAACCAACAGCGAACTTAACACAAATTACCGATATTAAACGCCAGTTAACGGGTGGTTTAGGGCGTTCATAAAACGTTGAGCATCCGCGCCTCTGCGACCTCCCCCGGACCAATCAAAAACCGGGCTTATTAATAGCTGATAAAAATCAGCAGGTTTCAGCCATCGTGCAGACCAGTTTCCCACAACCTTTTGCCCGGTAGCACACTATCCGCGGGGGATTCGTCATATCAGTAAAAGCACTAAATCAGTCACTAAACTTTAGTATCTGCAATTTAAGAAAAACAGATAAAAACAACGAACTTCCTCACTTTCTTTACGAAAAGACGAAAATATAACAATAAACAGTTGATTAATTTGAGTTAAGATCGAGAATAGTTAAGTATCAAGCAGAGGTTGTGTTGTTCACCATCACTTCAGCACCCAATCAATTGTTCAATAAAATGAATGAAAAGATCATGCGTGATATTCTGCTGAACGTGACTGACGGGAGAGAGGGTAAGCGCTGCTCCTGAAATCAACACTGGCAAACGGTGACAGGGCTGCCGGTACTATTCTCATACCGTAACAACTGTAAAGATGAGGTTATCGTGGAGCAAAGGGATCAGGCTAATGTGTTGAAACTGACATCAACACGGACAAGAACACGTCGCTTACTGATTGAAACCGCAATGAGGCTGTTTGACAGCGATGTTTTTCCATCTATCACCGAAGTGGCTCAGGAGGCACAACTGTCACGCGCCACTGCCTATCGCTATTTTCCTACCCAGAGCGCGCTGGTCTCGGCGGCAATGACGGAAATCCTTGGCCCGATAACCAGCTGGCAACCCAAATCGCAGGATGCCTCCTCGCGCGTTGACGAACTGCTGGGTTTTGCCTTCCCGCGGATGCTGCAGCATGAAGGTACACTGAGGGCGGCCCTGCACCTTTCACTCAGCCAGTGGGCGCAGGCGCGTTCTGCTAACCCGATTCCGCTTAAGGAACGGCTGGTACGAGGTAACCGTAAGGCGTCACTGGTGCAGGCGCTTGAGCCGCTAAGAAAAGAGATGCCCGCCCCGCTGGTCGAACGTGTATTACGTGCTTTATCACTGGTTTACGGATCGGAGATTTTTCTGGTGATGAAGGATATCTGGGGCTGCAATAACGATGAGCTGCAGGACATGAGTAAGTGGATCGCTAACGCTATTCTGCGCCAGGCACGTGAAGAGGCTCAGGTGGCGGCCGGGTAAACCCGCACCCGGAGCAGTACCAAGAGGTGAAGCGCAGCAACAGGGTGATAAACGCCCTGTTGCTGCCTGCGTGTTACCCGCCACTTAACGAGACAATACATAGCCCTGCAGATGCTTCACGCCCTGCGCATCGGTATCCACATACACGCCCTGCAGCTCGGGTGAGAAGCCCGGCAGCAGGTTGAGCCCCGCTTCCAGCGCGAGGAAGTAGCGCTGCACCGCCCCACCCCACACTTCACCCGGCACCACGCACAGCACGCCCGGCGGGTAAGGCAGCGCGCCTTCAGCCGCAATCCGTCCTTCAGCCTCGGCAATCGCCACCAGCTCGACGTTGCCACGAATAAATTCGCTGTTAGCATCCTGCGGGTTCATCGCCACCGTCGGCAGACTGTGCTGACGGAACATCGCCTTCTGCAGATCTTTCACGTCGTGATTCACGTACAGATCGTGCATCTCCTGACACAGGCGGCGCAGCGTGTAACCCGCGTAGCGCACCGCGTTTTTACGGTAGATGGTCGGCAGCACGTCGCGCAGCAGCGCATCTTCTTTAATATGCTGCTCAAACTGCGCCAGCTTCGCCACCAGCCGTGCCATCTTCTCTACGCTCTCCGCCGGGGTCAGCAGGAACAGGATCGAGTTAAGGTCGCACTTCTCCGGTACCACGCCGTTTTCACGCAGGTAGTTGGCGAGAATGGTCGCCGGAATGCCGAAGTCGGCGTATTTACCGCTGGCGGCATCGATCCCGGGCGTGGTCAGCAGCAGTTTGCATGGATCGACCAGATACTGATCCTGCTCATAGCCGGCAAAGCCGTGCCAGCGGGCACCGGGTTCGAAGCTGAACCAGCGCGGATCGCTGGCGATGGTCGCCGTGGGCGCATCCTGCCACGGCAGGCCATCAACCTCAGCGGGGATAAACGGTCGGATCAGCTCACAGCGGGCGAGGATCGCTTTACGTGCATCAATGCCCAGCACCACGCACTCGTGCCAAAGGCGGCGACCGGCCTCGCCCTGATGCATTCTGGCGTTGATATCCAGCGCGGCAAACAGCGGATAGAACGGGCTGGTGGAGGCGTGCAGCATAAAAGCGTTGTTCAGCCGCTTGTGGGGGCAAAAACGCGGCTGGCCGCGCAGATGGTTATCTTTCTTGTGGATCTGCGAAGTCTGCGAGAAGCCCGCCTGCTGCTTATGTACCGACTGGGTAACAAAAATTCCCGGATCGGACGGCTTAAGATCGAGCAGCAACGGCGAGCAGGCCTCCATCAGCGGAATAAACTGCTCATAGCCGACCCACGCCGAGTCAAACAGGATGTAGTCACACAGGTGGCCGATACTGTCGACCACCTTACGCGCGTTATACACCGTGCCGTCGTAAGTGCCCAGCTGGATAATCGCCAGCCGGAACGGCCGCTCCTGCTCTGCCCGTTCAGGAGCCACCTGACGGATCTGCTCGCGCAGGTAAGCCTCGTCGAAACAGCGCGCGTCGATGCCGCCGATAAAGCCAAACGGGTTACGCGCGGTTTCCAGATAGACCGGCGTGGCGCCGGCCTGAATCAGCGCGCCGTGGTGGTTAGACTTGTGGTTATTGCGGTCAAACAGCACCAGGTCACCGCGGGTCAGCAGCGCGTTGGTCACCACCTTGTTGGCGCTGGAGGTACCGTTAAGCACGAAGTAGGTTTTATCGGCGTTGAACACCTTCGCGGCAAACTTCTGCGCGTGCTTGGCAGATCCTTCGTGGATCAGCAGGTCACCGAGCTTCACGTCGGCGTTACACATATCGGCACGGAACAGATTCTCACCGAAGAAATCGTAGAACTGCCGACCCGCCGGGTGCTTTTTAAAGAACGCCCCGCCCTGATGACCGGGGCAGGCAAAGGTGGTGTTATCCATCGCCACGTATTTGGTCAGCGTCCGGAAGAACGGCGGCAGCAGGTTAGCCTGGTAAGCGGAGGCCGCTTTTTCCAGCAGCGTGGCGTCATCGTCATCCCCGGTCAGCAGGCCGTCAGCCTGCGGCAGATCGTCAGCCTGTGACGCATCATCCAGCGCGATAAACACCGGCAGTTCAAAACCGGTGCGCTTAAGCAGCGTCAGAATGCCGCTGCGCGAATCGGAGACGGAGACCACCACCGCGGCAACGTCGGTGAAGTCGGTGTTATCCAGCGTAACGACTTCGCGCCCGGTGCGCAGGTGGATAGCGACGGTGGTGCTGGCTGCAATTTTCAGTGGGGTCATAACGCTAATCCTCAGGCGTCAAGGATAAGGGTGCCGGAGCACATTACAGGAACGCAGGCGATGCGCCGCACTCCCGACGAAAAGTCAGGCCTGGTGAGCAGAACGGAGTCCGGCTTCAACCGAAAGGCATGAGTAAAATCAGAACGGGTCTGTTCTTACTGATGGCCAACAGTTAAGCGTAATAAGACCTCACCGCACGGTGAGAGAGTGTATCGACGACGCGTGACAATGCGAGGGCAGCCGCGGGCGCAACATCAGCAGATGTTGGTGGCAGGTACTGACTGGCAACAGTAAACCTGGCATGGCGGTGGCCTCAGCAAAACGGGGATGGGACAGCAAATTTTGCGCAATCATGGCATTTTTTACCGGCAGGTTCAACCCATCCCGCGCGGTTAATTATGCATGATTATTGCTAAAAAATTCACTTCAGCCGGTAGCTGAACTGGCGTAATGCACCCGGTTTCGCCCGGCGTGTTTTGCCGCGTACAGCGCCACGTCAGCCTCGGCGTACAGCTGTTCAAAACGGCTGTGCTGCCCGCCCCAGCTGACGCCGAGGCTGACCGTCACCAGCCGCTCAGGCAGCACCGACAGCGGCGACATATTCAGCGAGGCGTGAATATAGCCCGCCACCACGCCCGCCTGCCCCAGCGTAGCCCCCGGTAGCAGGATGGTAAACTCTTCGCCGCCAACGCGGCCAACGCTGCCGCTGGCCGGCACCGAACGTTCAATGCGGCGGATCAGCTCGCCGATCACCGCGTCGCCGGTCGGGTGACCCCAGGTGTCGTTAATAACTTTAAAATGATCGATATCCAGCAGGATCAGCGCCGCTTCATCCAGCAGCAGCGCGTTGCTGATGCGGTTGATAATGGCGCTGCGGTTATACACGCCGGTGAGCGGGTCGTGGCTGGCTTCATACTCCAGCCGCTGCGCCAGTTCACGCAGCCGTTCATTCAGCAGGGTCAGCTCGCGCTCGGCGCGGTCGCTGCGCGAGATCACCCGCCATGATTCGCGCATCAGCCGCTGATAGTGACCGTTCAGCTCCAGCAGGGCGCTGCGGTAGGTTTCGGCGTCGCTGCCGGCGCGCGCGGCGATCTCCCGCGAGCGCTCAAGAAGGGCATTTTCATCCGTGAACAGCTCGGCCAGGCCGCTCATCCCGTTTCACCCGGATGAAAAATTACGCCGATCGCCGGAAAATCCACGCTCAGCTCCTGACCAAACTCTTCCGCCACGTCATCTTCCGCGTCGAAATACCAGTGCAGCTCTGTCGGCTGCCCCCCCTCCGCCACGCCGTTCAGCAGCGCAAACAGCCCGAACAGCATCTTGGTGCTGGAGCTGTTGAAGTAGCTCAGCGCCACGTGAATGCTCAGCATCGGCTGCGGCTGCGGCTGCTCTGCCCAGCCCTCCACCGCGGCCAGCAGCGGGCGGTAAAAGGCCGCCGCGTTCTCCGGCCAGGACTCGCCGCTCAGCGACAGCCTTCCGGCGGAAAAATCAAACTCAACGGCCGGCGTGGTCGCCGTCGCCGGAATCGAAATTGTGTGCATAGTCAGACGGTTCCCCGTTTAAAGTATCGCCTTCAGCCAGAACGCGGAGAGATCCGTCGATTCCACCCGGCGAAAAGTAAACTCCAGCGGCTGGCTGGCATCGCGCGCCAGCGTCAGTAACCCGACGTGCGCCCCTTTACTCCAGGCCGGACTTTCGCTTTGTAGCGCGTGTTTATAAGCCGCCTTAATCTCTGCCGCATCCATCGCGAGGATCTCTTCCAGGCAGCGGGTCAGCCTCGCGGCCTCGTCGCTGCGGATCAGGTTTGCGCTCTCACAAACGTAGCGCCCGTCACGGGTGCCGACGCAGATGGCCCCAAAACGCAGCTCGTCGTTGTCGCGGCACAGCGCGCGGCTGTCCGACGAGTAGCGCATGATGTTCTGCACCATCTCAACAAAGGTGGAGAACAGCCGGCGGCGCAGTGGAAACGAGGCTTCATGCTTCTCCAGATAGAGGCGGATCACTTCACCCATCGCCACCACCCCTGGCTGCGAAAAAAAACCGGTGTAGTGCAGTGCCACCGCGTCGTGTGGCGTATCCGCCAGCAGGCGGCTAAGGATTACATCGCTGGTTATCATGCTCGTTGCCCCGCGGCCCTGGTTACTCAGTATCGAAAGCCTAAAAAGGTCATATCATCACGCCGCGGCTGGTGCCCCTGCCAGCCGGCGTATGCCGCTTCTACCGCCTGCATCAGTTCGCTGGCCGGGCGGTGGCGATGGGTTTCCAGCAGCTGCTGAATGCGTTTACGGCCAAACATAATGTTGCGATCGCCGCCAACCTGATCGCTCAGGCCATCGGTGAAGGTAAAAATCAGGTCGCCGGGGCGCAGCGGCCGCTCGTGACGCGTCCACTGGTAGTCGGCCGGGGTATCGGTGTAGCCGACGCCCATCCGGTCACTGCTCAGCCAGCAGGGTTCGCCGCCGTCCGCCGCCAGCACCAGCGCCGACAGACGTGCACCGGCCCAGATCAGCCGCTGCTGCGCGTTATCGATAAACAGCACCAGCGCGTCGCAGCCGTCGTTGGACAGCGAAGTCTGCTGCGCCGCCTGCTGCTGCCCCAGCGTCTGCTTGATGTAGCCGTTGATCTGCTGCAACAGCAGATCGGGCTGGTCCGGTCCGCAGCGGGTCAGCGCTTTTTCCAGCGCCGACGAGAGGATCACCGTCATAAAGGCACCGGGCACGCCGTGACCGGTGCAGTCACCCATCAGCAGCAGCCAGCCGTGCGTAAAGGGCTTAAAGGCATAGTAATCTCCGCCGACGCAGTCGCGCGGCTGCCAGCACAGGCAGCTGTCCCGCAGCTCGCGGCTTAACAGACGTCGCGACTGGTCGAGCATCGCTTCCTGGATCACCCGCGCGTACTCAATGCTCTGCATTATCTGCCGGTGCTGCTCCGCCTGCAGCCCGGAGACGGTCTTAATCAGATCGATACCCAGCCCCATGCCGATATAGTCGCCGTTATCGGTGAGGATAAAGCCGTCGGTCAGCGACTTATCGCCGGAGGCGACCATCTGCTGCGCCACGTTTTCCAGCGTGCTTTCGGCATCGATCACCAGCGGACTTTTGTCCATAAAGGCGATGCAGCTTTTACGATCGTAGAGTTCGTGAAAGAAGGGACGGGCCATCTGCGACAGAAACAGATGGCGGTTGATTAAACCAAACGGCCTGCCCTCTTCCACCACCGGCAGCGCGATCAGCCCGTGGTGCCCGGCAAACAGCGCCATCACCGTCAGATTATCGCTTTCCGGGGAAACAACGGGCACGCGAATGCACAGCTCACGCGCGGTGTGCGGGCGCGTAGCCGGGCGGCGAGGGTCAGTGTTGCCTGATGCTAAGTCCATGATCTGTTGCCGGTTGAACAAAGTGAGCACAGCCTGGCAGGCAAATGTGACACTTTTATATCAGCCATGAAGAAAGTCAGAATTTACCCTGTTTATTCCGCCCTAACACCGAATGCCAGCAGATAAGAGGTGAAATTGTGAACAATCCGTATCGGCGACAGGCGACAGTGCGGAGGGAAAAGCTTAAGAATCGCGCCTTCTGAGCAAAAAGAGTGCAAACGAACGCGTTTTACAAAGAAAGCCGTTGACGCCCTGCGCCGGTTACGGTTTAATGCGCCCCGTTGCCCGGATAGCTCAGTCGGTAGAGCAGGGGATTGAAAATCCCCGTGTCCTTGGTTCGATTCCGAGTCCGGGCACCACTAATTAAAGAAACCAGCCTATGGCTGGTTTTTTGCTTTCTGGCGATCAACACTCTCCTTGTCCTCCGCCAGAGACGCGCAGTAGTTCCGCCGGTTGAACGATAGAACGATGGCCAGCGGATATTCATTCCGGCTGCTGTCAGGCTACCCGATGAGGGATATGAGTCACATCGCCACGCCCTGCAAGCAAACCAGCAACAGAAATATCTTCGTCCAGCGTGTCCCAGTGGATGCCCCGGGGGCTGAGTTCATAGCCGTTACGCTGTTCAGGGGAGGCATGCAGCAGGCGCGGAAACCATGCCAGCGGTACACCGAGGGTTCGGCCATCGTTAAGCTCAACCCACATGGTGACCTCATCGAAGCTGACATTTTTAGCTAAAATAGTCATTCCACGCCTCCAGAAACACCGTTTGGTTATCTTCAACAATTGCAGCCAGTTCTTTCAACGTCCTGGCGTGAAATCCATCGCTACTGGCCAGTGCCACTGAAGGTGTTAACCAGAACTTAGCTTCATTACCTGCTTTCATTACGTGAACGTGGGCAGGTTCGAGTGGATTGCCCTCGTTAGAGTAAAAAAAGAACTTAAAACCACCAATCCTTAGTATAACAGGCATGTCAGTTATCCTTAAATGCTGAACGGATTATGCATGATTTTAGAGCAACCGGCCCATTTGCTCCCCCAGACCTATACATACCTCATGTCTCACGCTGGTGTCATTCCGCATACCAGTAACGTTACCGGCCTTCACCGTCAGCAAATCCTTTCCTCATCATATTCGTAAAACACCGGATGTTCTGCGCAACAGCGTAACAGCGCGCCAATGTCGTCCACGTTCTGCTGTCAAAGACTCAAGGCCCTCAAGGCCATATCGCGTGAACCCGTTAATCCAGCGTCCGATGGAGGAGCGTGCGCAGCAGAATGTTCTGGCTACCACGCTGACACGTGCGATCATGTGCAACACAGCCAGTGATAAGCCTGCAGGCGTGCTTCTTGTCGCGAGTTTTATGAATGGTTTTCTGCATCAGGCGTCGTTCACTGCGGGGAGATTGGTGCTATGATCGACATCGCTCAGTAAAGTTGATGGTTTGTGAAGTTTGACGCTCGATCAGATCGCACAATCCAAGCTGAGTTCTCTCAAAAAGATCTACTATTCGGAATAGATGATTAGCGTCAGCTCTTTTTTGCCAGTACGTCCTGCGGAATATCCTTATCAAGGCTCAAAGAGGTAACCGCCTCTTCAGAATGAGGTTTTCTTCTTCTGCTTCAGCTCTGAAGGATAAATCCCGCAGTATTTCTTACGCCAAGTATGAAACAAGGGGTCACAAATACCCAGCTTGCTGGCAGACATCTGGTATGAACGTACCCAGTTCAGCCTGCTTAAGGGAAAAAATAATGTGCTTTTGGCAGATATCGACTTTGCATCGGCACAACCCCTGTTCAGGGAAGTGTGCATCATGCCAGAATTCTGTTTCTGAATGTAACGGAATTTCGGGTAAGGGTCAAATCTAGGTTGATTGTTTTTATAAACTTTAGTATTGATAAGCGATTACTTCACATATCTGCTAGATTCATGCCTAGCGCAGGGAGATGAATTATGTACGTAAGCAGTTTAAAAATAAACAATTACAGGAAATTTGGTCGCAATGATAATACGATTGGCTTCGTGGAAGCAAAGAGTAATAACGCTAAACACAACATCGTTGCATCCTCTACAACGCTTGTAATTGGGAAAAATAACTCAGGGAAAACCACAGTAACTAAAGCTCTGGAATTAATGGTTTCAGATTCGGAGGTTATAAATGGTCATGATTTTAACTATAACTACGCAAAGAAGATATTAAGCCGACACTTCTCTGGGAATTATGATGAAACACCAAAACTCAAGTTTGAAATTGAAATAATCTTCGATAATAGTGAAGGTGATTTCACTGGAGTCTTGGGCGCTTTCGTTGACATAAAAACCGCATTAATGAATGAAAACAAAAAAGCGAAAGTAACAGTAGAATACAAAATCAAAGACATGTCGTCATATCACGAAAAGGTAGAGGAATTGATATCATCGAGAAAAGGCGAAGACTCTGATGACCATATAACCTTTAGAAGATACTTAGAAATCATTTCAGCACTTAAATTCAAAAGAGTAATCACAAACAATGTTGGAAGAGTTGTAGATAAAGTTCTCCCCAAAAATTTAATTGACTTGCGGGTAATTTCTTCTGCAAAGAATATTCATGATAAAAAATTATTAACGAGATCTTTCAATAAAATCATAAAGTTTATGTACGAAAATAATGACGTGGATTATAAAAATATTTTAGGATTGGTTGGAAGTAATAATGAAAGCTTAACCTTAAGCATAAAAAACAAACATCAAACTGGAGTTCAATCAGTTTTGAGTAAGATCATCTCTGATAAGAAGATAGGATTGGATCTTCGTTCAGACTTAACTTTTGAAAAACTAATGTCTGACCTGGTTATTTATGAGCATAAAGATGGTGCTCATATGGTTCCTGAAGGTCAGTTTGGATTAGGATATGCAAGTCTAATTAGCATTTTAGGTGAAATAATAGACTATGCAAACCAAGGATTGAACAAAATAAAACAAAGTAGAATTAGGATATTATGTATTGAAGAGCCTGAAGTATTCATGCATCCACAAATGCAAATAAATTTTGTAAGGCATATTCAAGAAGCTCTTTTAGCGATCTTTGAACTTGCAGAAAAAAGTATAGACTCCATAAAAACCCAACTACTTGTTACTACGCACTCGTCACACATATTAAACAGTATAATACATGGAAGCGGTACTTTGGATGATATAAATTATATCCATCTAAAAAATGGTGATGCTGCAAGCTTACTTCTAAAAGATGATGAAATAAGCGACACTCCTATAGAAAAGGAACAATTCACCTTTATTAAAAAACATATTAAACATCAAGTCCCTGAGTTGTTTTTTTCAGATGCAATTATTCTAGTTGAAGGTATTACGGAAGAGCGAGTTTTAAATTATTACATAGAGTCAAATACAATTCTCAGCAGAATGCACATATCAGTATTTAGAATAGATGGTGCACATGGAAAAGTTTACGCTAGCTTAACCTCCAAATTACTAATACCAACATTAATCATCACTGATATCGATTATTGTAAAGATAAAAGCTCTATTATTGAAAACCCCTTAGTCGATTCAGGTGATAATGATGAATCTAATCAAATTAGTGAAATAAAAGAAGGGACAATTACTACCAATGCAACTCTCAAGCATTTTTTTAATTCTGATATAATTTCAAATTATCATGGCTATTATCAAAATAACAATGTGATGGTGGTTTTTCAAAAGGATAGTGTAAGCATCCGTGGAGGAAGTGATCCTATTTCTTACTATGCTACGAGTTTCGAAGAAGCTGTTATTTTAGAAAACTATAACAATCATCTACTGCACGAAGTCCTTAACTCTGTATTAGGGAAGTCTTTTCGTGATATTTTAAATAATTCCACGGATGGAGTAGTGTTAGCACATAATTCCAGCAAAATACAAAATCTTTTAGCTAAAAAGAAAAGTGATTTTTCAAATCTAATGATTTATTTACTTGTCACTAAAAATACTGACAAGCCAGAATTACCAGCTTATATTAAAGCGGGCTTGAATTGGTTGGCTAAAGAGTTAAACAATAGTGGGGCTGATGATGTCTTTTTACCTTGATAACAAACAAAAAGAAATTGAAGATAATGTCACTAAGGAAGTCAGAAATTTAATAAGGGGGAATTCTTCATTTTACTTTATTGCGGGAGCTGGCTCAGGTAAAACCTATGCTCTTATTGATGGCGTAAATGAATTTATTAAATTAAAACACACTGAGCTAAGAGCTATGGGGCAAACTGTTCTATGTATAACATATACAAACAATGCCGCTAACGAGATTAGAAAACGGGTTGGTGATGACAATCTCACTTCCATTTCGACGATACACTCTTTCATTTGGGAGACCGTAAATGTTCACATGGATGAAATGATTGAAGAACATGTTATATATTTGAATGAAGAAATTACAAGAATAAATAATGATATATATGTGTATGAGTCTGATAAAAAAGCCATTGCTAATATTCGTGACATAGGAAAGGATAATATCAGCAAGGTGGTTGAAAAAATCGCACTAAAGCAGAATGATTTTTATGATGCATGTAATCTTGGTGCCAAGGATTTTTGGGATTATTTGGCGAGAGAGTTTGGTGATGAGTTTTCATTTAAAATAAAATCAAATGCTCAGCACGTGACTCACGCATTAAAAAATTTAGTTAGAGCTAAGAAATACAAAATTTGCATCGATAAAATACTGTCAAAAGCAGAAGGCTTTGATAGTCTAAAATACTTCAGCTCCAAAAACATCGAGTCACTTAATAATAATATTATTGGTCATGATACTTTGTTGAAATATTCTTCGAGAATGTTTTGCAAATATCCTGCACTTACGAGAAAAGTGATTGATGCTCATCCTATAGTTTTTGTCGATGAATTTCAGGATTCTGAAGACTCAGTTCTTAATATTTTTCTAGGTTTGCTCGAATACTCTCAGGGAAAAAAAATTGATTTTTGTTTGGGTTTTTTTGGTGATCCTGTTCAAGCCATATACAATAATAAAATGCACGCTATGAACAAAAAAATGGCTATTGTAGGAAAAAATATAAATAGAAGATCTCATCAGACCATTGTCAACTGCATCAATAAAATTAGAGGTAGTCGTGATCTTATTCAGCAGAACCCTATTAATATTTATAGTGGTAAATGCGATCTTTCTTTCGAGGTGAGAAGCAAATCTGAATACAGCCATTCATCCATAATGCTTGAGATTGATAAATACAAGAAAAAATGGGGAATAGACTCCAATAACAAACTAACATGTTTGGTCCTTAAGAATAATATGCTTTCTGAGCTATGTGGCTTTGGTGATCTTTTCCTGCTTATCAATGACATCTATAACATTGAGTTTTCAAAGGGATTTGAAAAAGTAAGCTCGGAATTTCTTTTCTCAGAAGAAAGAAATGCTGGACGGCTTCCTATACTCCTCTACGAAATAATCCTCCCATTGTATTTAATTAAAAATAAAGAAGAGTTGTCGCTTGCAGATGTTTTTGGCGGAAATTTTCATAACTCATGTAGTCTAAATGATTTAATTGAAAGTGTGCGTTTTTTTTATGATCTTGGTTTTATAACCTTGTATGATTACATTTGTGATGCCTTAGATAAAAAGGATGAGTGTGAAAACCTGAATAATAAGTCCATTAAAATAATTGAATCTGTAATTCCATTCGATACACAAGTTATTGAACACCTCATAAGTGATATTTACAATAAATGTAAATTTAAAAAAGACGAAAAAACAAAAAAATTAATTAGAAAAGTTCTACTAACAGATATACACCAGTTTTATCGCTGGTTAGACTTTTTGTTTCAATCAATCTCAAAAAATGACACAGATTATTTGACCTGCCACTCGTCTAAAGGGCTTGAGTTTGATAATGTTATAGTTTTCCTAGATGATTCTTTTAATAGAAATGAAACATACATCTCCGCATTCCTTCAAGCAGATATTAATGAGATTTTAGATGATCCTTTAGAATCGGCACGAAGAATAGTTTATGTTTCATGCTCTCGTGCAATAAAAAATTTACGAGTGTGTTTATACACTGCCACAGGTGAAAATATCGAATCAACCAAAGGAATTTTTAACTCTATTTAATTAAATTCAAATCAACCAGTAAAAAAAACCAAATGGGATTTGTGTTAAAATTAATCACCAGCGCACCGGCGCTACCCATTCAAGGCACTTTGGTTTTTGCGAAGCTGCCCAGCCGCTTGTTTGGGTACACCAGCACGCCACCAAACAGCAAAAAAATATGATTTCCCGGGCTACGTTTATGTGTAAAAACCCACCCAACGGTTTGTTTAATTTCCGAACAGTTACGAGGCGTATATACTCGCAGTATGTCTTACTCAGGAGATCGACCATGAAACACCGTGTCAGCGTTACCGTGGACAAAGACCATTATCAGGTATTGAGTGATTCCGGGATCAACGTCTCTGGGCTGGTGAACGATGCGATTGGCAGGGAAGCTCGCCGCATAAAGTCTGAAGAGTGGAAAAAGGATAATCGTGAGGGAATGGAGGAAGTCGCTAGGTTCATCGCACAGAATGGCTCATTTGCTGATGAAAACAGGAGCTGGTGACTATACAGTTCTTTCTTTATGCGTACAAACGTGCCAGCAACTACAAAATGTTCATTTGCGTGCAAAGTGATATTTTCGAAACACCGAAACGTAGGATGGTCATTCAACTTATAGAATCGCATCATCTCTCTGATAAAGTGAATAAAATCCTTTTTCCTCAGATGTGAGTCAATGGCGAAAACTTTAGGCTGATGATAACCGAGCTATCCGGTGTCCCAATGGACGTCATTGGCGGAGCAATTGCGGATCCTAGCGAATACGCAGATGATATTAAGAATGCTGTTAACCTCATGTTCTGGGAGATTTTATAAGCTGTCCGCTTTAACTAGCCATAAATTCATCACAAAAAAACACAATAAATATTTTCACTACACATCCCTGTTACGAATATTTAATCCTCCCAGCTGAGTTCTCCCACGCATTCGGCACAATTATCTGCAAACGCCTTCCACCCACATGCCGTTTTCTGTCTGATTCAGGGCGAAAACCATCTGTTCCTCGGTATAACGCAATTTTTTCGTAACAGATGACCTCATTTGTACTGAAAATGCCGAAAGCCCAATGAGAATCAACGCGTGCTGCGAATGCTGGCACGCAAACCGGGTGATACGGATCACCCAATTACCGGGTAACATAAGCCACCCGCCCCTTTTGCGCTGCCAGCCCCTGCCCCCTCCCCCTCAGCTCAAATCCACCTGCTTATGCCCAAAGAACCACGTCACCCCAAACCCGGCGATCCAGGAGATGGCGATCCCTGCCGCATACACCGCCATGCCGGCCCCGATCCCCTGTGCGGAGGTCATCAGCGGCAGCGCCACCAGCCCGGACGGGCCAAACACGGTATTCAGGCCCACCGGCAGCCCAAGCCAGGCGACCAGCCCGATAAAGAAGCCGCCGCAGGCACCGCCGATACAGGCGGTAACGAAGGGTTTGACGCGCGGCAGCGTTACCGCGTAGATCAGCGGCTCCCCTACCCCCAGCAGACCGGGAACGAGCGCTCCCTTCACCTGGTTGCGCAGCAGCGAGCCTTTTGCAGAACGGCAGTAAAGCGCCAGCGCCGCGCCCACCTGGCCGCCGCCGGCCATCGCCAGAATCGGGAACAGCGAGTTGAAGCCCTGCGCATCCATCAGCGCAAAGTAGACCGGGATAAAGCCCTGATGCACGCCAAATACCACCGCAATCAGAAACAGCCCGGCGAGAATGGCGGTGCCGAACGGATTGCCGTTGAGGTGCAGGAACAGCCACGACATGCCCTTAAACAGTTCTCCGCCAATCGG
This sequence comes from Erwinia sp. Leaf53, assembly GCF_001422605.1. Taxonomy (NCBI): domain Bacteria; kingdom Pseudomonadati; phylum Pseudomonadota; class Gammaproteobacteria; order Enterobacterales; family Erwiniaceae; genus Erwinia; species Erwinia sp. Leaf53. The sequence continues at coordinate 350,679 of NZ_LMLK01000001.1, read as the reverse complement.
CATAATCAACGTAAAGGTCAGCGCGCTGGTGATCAGCAGCGTCAGCGTCGAGGTAAGGATCATATCCAGGTTGTCCGGGATCACCTTACGCAGCTGACGCTCCACCCAGGCGCCGAGAATAGCGGCCAGCAGTACGCCGATAATATTGCCGCGCGGATCGATGGGTAAACCGAAGAAGTTATCGGTGCCGGAGAAGGTGCCGGTGGTGGCCGCCGGGTTGTAGCCGAGCAGGAACAGCGCGGCGATAATCGCACCGTTGACGCCGGAGCCGCCAAACGCCTTCTGCGCGTTATAGCCAATCAGGATCGGCAGGAAGGTAAACAGCCCCTTACCGAACAGCTTCATCCAGGCGACGATATGCACCACGGTGGCATTGCGTTCACTTTCCGCCACGCCGGCCAGCAGCCCCTGTTCGATTAAGGTCGCGAAGCCCAGCAGCATGCCGGCGGCGATAAACCCCGGGATCAGCGGGGTAAAGATGGTGGCAAATTTAGCGAGGAACTGATGCACCGCGCTGGTCTGTTTTGCCTTCATTTTCCGTTTGGTGTCACCGGCCAGCGCCGCTGCGCTTCTGGCTTCGCCAGCCACCGCGAGGTCACCGCCCGCAGCACCGGCGGCGCGATCCTCACCGTCCGCCAGCATCGCGTTCATCATCTCTGCGGCGGTCTGCGCTTTGCCAGGGCCAACAATGATCTGCAGCTGGTCGTCGCTGTTGATCACTCCCAGTACCCCCGGTAACGCTTTGAGCTTATCCGCCTGGATCAGCTGGTCATTATGCAGCGTCAGGCGCAGGCGGGTCATGCAGTGCCCGCAGAGGCGGATGTTACCGGCACCGCCGGTCAGCTGCAGAATGTCCGCTATCAGCTGTTGGTTTATTTTGGCCATCACATACTCCCGGCGGCGGGTGCTGAAACCCGTGGAAAGAAAATCACTCGAGGAATAATCTATTACAAGTTAAATTTCACAAAGGAATATTTAATTCCTTTGCAAAAAGTGTGATCGCCATCGGCAGGACAGAGAAATAAGCTCCCGCGTTTCTGCCGCCGGTCTGAGGCACTGTTTTAGTGCGGAGCCCTGGTGCACCTCTGCCGCTGCTGCACCTTTACCCTCGCCTGCCACACCCATTTTTCGCCTCGCCGCTCACCTTTCTCTCCCTGGCACACTTTATGCAGTTTGTTCTCCGGGCTCCTGAAACAAGGAAGGGATGATGAATAAGAACTATGAAACAGCGCCGCACTTTTATGATGAAATGGTGCTGAGCAATGGACACTACCGCCCACACTATCGGGAATACTGGCAGTGGCTGCAGCAGGCTGACCGGCAGGCGGTGGCGCGTAAACGTGAAGAGGCCGAGCTGCTGTTTCACCGGCTGGGTATCACCTTTAACGTCTACAACGATGATGGCGGGGCGGAACGCTTAATTCCCTTCGACAGCGTGCCGCGGATCATTCCGGCCAGCGAGTGGGCGATGCTGGATAAAGGCATCCGCCAGCGGGTGCAGGCGCTCAACGCCTTTCTGCACGACATCTACCATCAACAACATATCCTGAAAGCCGGCATCGTCCCCGCCGAACAGGTGCTGGTGAACGACCAGTACCAGCCCTGTATGCAGGGCATCAATCTGCACCGCAATCTGTATGCGCATATCGTCGGGGTGGATATGGTGCGTAACAGCGACGGTGAGTGCTACGTGCTGGAGGACAACCTGCGCACCCCGTCCGGCGTCTCCTACATGCTGGAAAACCGTAAGATGATGATGCGGCTCTACCCGGAGCTGTTCGCCGACCAGCGTATCGCGCCGGTAGAGCGCTACCCGTCGCTGCTGCTGCAGACGCTGCGCGAGAGTTCACCGGTCAACGATCCGGTGGTGGTGGTACTGACCCCAGGCCGTTTCAACAGCGCCTACTTCGAGCACAGCTTCCTCGCCCAGCAGATGGGGGTGGAGCTGGTGGAGAGCGCCGATCTGTTCGTGAAAGACGGCGCCCTGCTGATGCGCACCACGGCCGGCCCGTGCAAGGTGGACGTGGTCTACCGCCGGGTTGATGACGCGTTCCTCGACCCGCTGGCCTTCCGCGCGGACTCGATGCTTGGCGTACCCGGCCTGCTGTCGGTGTACCGCAGCGGCAACGTGGTGCTGGCTAACGCCATCGGCACCGGCGTGGCGGATGATAAGTCGATCTACCCCTATGTGCCGGACATGGTGCGTTTCTACCTGAATGAAGATCCGATCCTCAATAACGTACCCACCTGGCAGTGTCGCCGCCCGGATGAACTGTCGTGGGTGCTGGCCAACCTTGAACAGCTGGTGGTGAAGGAGGTGCACGGTGCCGGCGGCTACGGCATGCTGATCGGCCCGGTGGCCAGCCGGCAGGAGCTGGCAGACTTCCGCGCGCGCCTGCAGGCCAAACCGCACAACTACATTGCGCAAAACACCCTGGCGCTCTCCACCTGCCCGACCTTTGTTGACCAGGGGCTGGCACCGCGCCATATCGACCTGCGGCCGTTCGCCCTCAGCGGCGCGGAGATCCGGCTGGTCCCCGGCGGGCTGACGCGCGTGGCGCTGACCGCCGGTTCGCTGGTGGTCAACTCGTCGCAGGGCGGCGGCACCAAGGATACCTGGGTTCTGGAGGATGACGCATGCTAAGCCGCACGGCCAGTGGCCTGTACTGGATGGCGCGCTATTTAGAGCGCGCCGAGAATATTGCACGGGTGCTTGACGTCACCCACCGCCTCTCCCTGATGCCGGTTCGCGGCAGCCTTAACGATGAGCTGCGCGTGCCGCTGAACCTGACCAACACCAGCGACCTCTACTGGTCGGTCAACGATCGGCTGGCGATGCCGCAGCTGTTCAGCTTTTTTGCCCTCGACGATCGCAACCCCGGCAGCATCTATAACTGCTGGCAGGCCGCGTGGAATAACGCCCATGCGGTGCGCGGCAGCCTCTCTTCTGAACTGTGGGAGAGTATTAACGCCAGCTGGCTGGAGCTGCGCAAGCTACGGCGCGGAGGGATCGACGGCGGCGGGGCCGACGCCTTCTTTGACTGGGTCAAAGCGCGTTCACACCTGATCCGCGGCGCGATGTTCGGCACGCTGATGCGCGGTGATGCGATGAGTTTTATCCGCCTGGGCACCCTGCTGGAGCGGGCCGACTGTACCGCCCGCCTGCTCGACGTCTATCAGTACCTGACCGACGCGGATGATGACACGGTGCGCGAATACTACCGGCTGGATACGCTGCTGCGTTCGGTATCGGCGCGCGAGGCCTATCACACCATCTACAGGCAGCAGCTGGCCGCCGACGGCGTCAATGAGATGCTGATCCTGCGTGAGGAGAGCCCACGATCGCTGCGATCCTGCGTGGAGGAGATCGCCCGCCAGCTCGATTTGATCGGCGGCAGCGGGGACGATCGTCCGCGCTATCTGCTGACGGTGCTGCATGCCCGCCTGCGGTTCAGCAGCTGGCCGTCGCTGCAGAGCGACGGGCTGCACGTCTGGCTGCAACGTTTTCTTGCTGAGCTGGCAGAGATCGCCGACAGCATTCATCACACCTATCTTGAGGCGAAGTAAGATGAAACTGACCATTGAGCACAAGACCTGCTTCAGCTATCAGCATCAGGTTAAACAGAGCACCCAGTACCTGCGGCTGACCCCGCAGGACTCCAGCCACCAGCAGATTATCTCGTGGGAATTACAGCTGCCGGACCAGGCGGTGTGCACCACCGACGCCTATGGCAACGTGCTGCACGTGCTGACCCTCGACCGTCCGCATCAGCAGATTGAGATCGCCGCGCGCGGCGTGGTGGAGATAATCGAAGGCGGCGATCGGTTTGCGCCAGCGGACGACAGACTGTCACCGCTGGTGTTTCTGCGCCTCAGCCCGCTGACCCAGCCGGATACGGCCATCCGGGAATTTGCCTGCCGTTATTATCGCGAAGAGGCGCCGCTGGCCAGCCTTGAACGCCTGATGGGAGAGCTGCTGTTGAAGATGCCCTATCAGCCCGGCAGCACCCGGGTCACCGACAGCGCGGCCGAGGTGTTTGCCGCCGGCAGCGGCGTCTGCCAGGATCACAGCCACGTGTTCCTCGCCTGCTGCCGCAGCCTGCAGATCCCGGCGCGCTACGTCAGCGGCTATCTCTACACCGATAATGTGGAACATGTCGCCACCCATGCCTGGGTGGAAGCGTGGCTGGACGGCCACTGGCACAGTTTTGATATTACCAACAACACCCGCAACGTTCGTCAGCACCTGCGGCTGGCGATCGGCGTTGACTATCTCGACGCCTGCCCGGTGCGCGGCATGCGCATCGGCGGCGGCAGTGAAGAGATGCAGGCCGTGGCTGCGGTGCAGCAGATGGCTTCCCAGCAGTAATTTTTATCGGATAAATTATGACCTACTGTGTGGCAATGCGTTTATCGTCAGGGATGATTTTCGTTTCCGACTCCCGCACCAATGCGGGCGTTGACCATATTTCGTCGTTTCGGAAGCTGCACGTTTTCCAGCGGGATGGAGAGCGGACGCTGGTGCTGCAGAGCGCCGGTAATCTCGCCACCACCCAGAGCACGCTCAGCCTGCTGCGGCGCGGCTGTGAAGATGACGGCGCGCCAAACCTGATGAACTGTACCAGCCTGTACGACGTGGCGCTGCTGGTCGGCGACACGCTGCGCGCGGTTATCCAGCGTGACGGCGAGGAGTTTGGCGGATCGCTGATGCTGGGCGGGCAGATCAAAGGGGAAGCCCCGCGGCTGTTCCAGATCTATCCGCAGGGCAACTTTATTGAAGCCAGTACCGACACGCCCTACTTCCAGATTGGTGAGAGTAAATATGGCAAACCGATTATCGATCGGGTGCTGCACTATCACACCCCGCTGGAACAGGCGATGCAGTGTGCGCTGATTTCAATGGACTCAACGCTGGCGAGTAATATCTCGGTGGGCCTGCCGCTGGACGTAATGATCTACCCCGGCGACAGCTTCAGCTGCGAGCAGCAGTACCACCTGACCGAGAAGCACCCCTACTTTTCACAGCTGCGTCAGCGCTGGAGCAGCGGCCTGCTCAGCGTCTTTTCACAGCTGCCGCCGTTAAAGCTGGAGGAGTAAGAGAGACAAGGTAAAGGAGGCAGAATTTCAGACCGTCTGAACGGGTATCTCCGACCGGAAATACCCGTTATTGATTAATCCGTTTACTCCACTTCGATCGAAGACAGCAGCGCGTTCTGAATAATGCGCTGCGCCAGCATCGCGTCCTGCTTATCCTGCGCGGCCTGCAGCGCCGGGATATCCAGCTTGTCCAGCGCGCGGTAGATATGCTTGAGGAAGCGGATCGACAGCTTGGCCGCCTCCACGCTGTCTTCGCGGAACGGGAACTGGTCGAGCTGCCAGACGCCGTCCCAGTTGTTGATCTTCAGCACGTAGAAGAACTCGAAGATCTCGGTCATATGCACGGTGCCGACCACCAGGTCATCATCCCAGCCGCGCAGGTTGTCGTTTACGTCCATGCCAAACAGGCGGCCACGATCGATAATCAGCTGGGCGGAGTCCGCCGGCGACTCGCCGCCAAACAGCGCGTGGCCGAAGTCGAGCAGCACGCCAACGTTATCCAGGCCAATTTCCTCAATGCCCAGCAGAGTGCGCGCCGCCGAGTCCCAGGTCATTTTGACGCGCGGTTCGCGCGGCTTGTACTCGATGGCAAACTTCACGTCCGGGTTGGCCGCCGCCAGCTCGCGCATGCCGTCCACCGCCAGCGCCCACAGCTGCTTGTGGTTGACCTGGAACGGATAGTCCCAGCCGTCCTGCCCCGGCCACACTTTCACGTAGCTGGCACCCAGCTCACGCACCACGTCCGCCGCTTCGTTCATCAGCTTCAGCGCGTCGGCACGGGCCACCGGGTCCGGGTTGGTAAAGGCACCGCGTGACCATTTACGCAGGTAGATCTCGGGGGTGATGCCGATCGCCTGCAGGCCGGCGGCGGCCAGCGCCTCTTTTACCTGAGCCACGGTCACGCCCGGCGAGAACGGGTACGGCACATCGACGTAAGAGAGGTCGCCGACCTCCGCCGCCAGCGCGATCTGCTCCAGCGTGCTTAACGCCGGGCCGTAGCCATCCACCGCGTAACGGTCGATATAGTTGGCGAAATGCCATAAACCTGCGCCAAACTTCGGATAGTTGTAAGTGCTCATCGTGGTTCTCCATTAGCGGCTAAATGTGTTTGCCTCAGCGCAGCTGCGGCGTTATCAGTCTGTAGTCTGTTAGCAGTGTGCCGTTGCCCTGTTTTCTCAGCCCGGCCTTGCCGCCCCGCCCTCTTCAATCAGGGCCTTCTGCGCCACCACCGCGGCCTTCTGCTGCATGCGGTTCTGCATCTGGTCGATAATCACCGCAATAATGATCACGATGCCCTTAATCACCATCTGCCAGAACTCGCTGACCCCCATCATAATCAGGCCGTCGGCGAGGAAGCCGATGACAAAGGCACCGACCAGCGTGCCGAGGATGGTGCCGCGCCCGCCGGCCAGCGAAGTACCGCCCAGCACCACCGCGGCGATGGCGTTCATCTCAAACGAACTGCCGTTGGCCGGGTGGCTGGCCACCAGCTGCGAAGAGACCACAATGCCGGCGATGGCGGCACAGAGTCCGGAGAGCGAATAAACGAGAATTTTCACCCGCTTCACCCGCACGCCGGAAAGCTCTGCGGCACGTTCGTTATCACCGATGGCGTAGACCTGGCGGCCAAACGGCAGGCGGCGTGCGATGTAGGCAATCACCAGCGCCAGCACGATCATCATCCAGATGGCGTAAGGCAGGCCGAAGAAGTAGCCGGCCCCGATCTGGTCAAAGCCGGTATTGCCCAGCTGCGGATTGCCCTGCAGGCCGGGGAAGGTTTCACCGCCGGAGGTGAGCATCGCCGCCCCGCGCAGGATGTACATGGTGCCGAGGGTGCAGATAAACGGCGCAACGTTATAGCGGGTAATGATCCAGCCGTTGGCCGCGCCGATCAGCCCACCGATCAGCAGCACGACCGGCACAATCACCCACACGCTGGGAAAAATAGCGATGCCGAACATCGGCAGCACGATGCCTTTGGTAATCATCCAGCCGGCGATCATCCCGCACAGCCCCAGCGTGGCACCGATCGACAGGTCAATGCCGGCGGTGATAATCACAAAGGTGATGCCCAGCGCGAGGAAGGCGTTGATGGCGATATGTTTGACCATAATCACCATGCTGCCGACGGCGAGAAAGTCCGGCACGGTGATGGCAAAAAAGCCGACGATCAGGATCAGGGCGATAAAGGTACGCATTTTTAACAGCAGCAGGATCAGACTCTCCCGCGAATTAAACGCTCTGGCCGCCGACGCGGGCAGCGCGGTGCCTTGACTGGTTTTCATCTCAGAACCCCTTTGCACTTGCTTTGACCAGCGCCGATTCTTCAGCGGCGGCACGTGGAATATCGGCGGTCAGCTTGCCGCCTGACATCACCAGAATACGGTCGGAGACCGCCATGATCTCTTTCAGATCCGAGGTGGAAAACAGAATGGCGATCCCCTGCTGCGACAGCTGTACCATCATGCGAAACACGTCGGCCTTGGCCCCTACGTCAATACCGCGGCTGGGTTCGTCCAGCAGCAGCAGATTGGGGTTGGTAAGCAGCGAGCGGCCAATCACCACCTTCTGCTGGTTGCCGCCGCTCAGCGCGTTGATGCTGACCTCCGGCGAGGAGACTTTGATCGAAAGATTGCTGACCGTCTCCGTCACCACCTCCTGCTCCTGCTGGCGCGAGATAGCAAAACGGTACTGCAGCCGCTGCCACAGGCTGCCGATGGTCAGGTTACTGGCCACCGACGACACCGGGAAAATGCCGGTACGCTTGCGGTCTTCCGGCACCAGGCTCATGCCCATGCGGATACGTTCGGCGGTATCCAGGCGCTGCGGCACCGGCTTGCTGTCCAGCCAGATCTTGCCCAGGTAGTTACGCTGGGTGCCGAGCAGGCACTCAAACAGCTCGGTGCGCCCGGCCCCCATCAGGCCGTAGATGCCGACGATCTCGCCGGCACGCACGTTAAAGGAGACGTTATCCACCAGCGCATTGCCCGCAGGGCCGACGCAGGTAATATTTTCCGCCTCCAGCACCGGCGCGCCAAACTGGCGATCGTCGGTCAGGAAGCTGGTCACCGGCTCGCTGCCGAGCATCTCCCGCACGATCCACGGCACGTCGATCTCGCTGACCTGCGCTTCCGCCTGAAAACGGCCGTCGCGCAGAATGGTGATCACATCGCCGATCGCCATCAGCTCTTCCAGCCGGTGGGAGATATAGATGATCGACACGCCCTGGCGGGTCAGTTCGCGGATCACCCGGAACAGGATCTCCACTTCGGTTTTGCTCAGCGCCGAGGTCGGTTCATCGAGGATTAAAATATCGGTGTTTTCCGCCAGCGCCTTGGCGATCTCCACCAGCTGCTGCTGGCCCACTTTCAGGTTCGCCACCAGCTCGCGCGGCGAGATCGCCTGGTCCAGCCGCTGCATTAACTCGGCGGTGCGCGCTTCCTGGGTCTTTTCATCAATCGGCCGCAGCCCGCTTTGCAGTTCGCGGCCGAGAAAGATGTTTTCCGCCACCGACAGGTTCTCAAACAGGTTCAGCTCCTGGTGTACCATGCCGATCCCGAGCGCGGCCGCCGCCCGGGTGCTGTTCAGCTGCACCTGTTTGCCGTTAAGCCAGATCTCACCGCTGGTGGGCGGTTGTACCCCGGCGAGGATCTTCATCAGCGTCGATTTACCGGCGCCGTTTTCACCAATGATCACGTTGACCTTGCCGCGCCAGACGCGGTAGTCAACGCGGTCCAGCGCCAGCGTGCCGGGGAACAGCATCGACATCGCCCGCGCCTGCAGAATAATCGGATCGAGATCGCTCATTAGGGCGCTTCCTGTTTCATGCTGACGGCGACCACCTCAGGCGGCTGGTTCGGCTGCATCAGCACCGCCAGCACCAGCTGCACCGGTTTACCCACCCAGCTGGCGTCCACCTCAGGCAGCTGTTTCACCGCCTGGCGATTCAGCGCTTTGGTCATCTGCGCAAACTGCACCTGGTTGGTGAACTCTTCAAAGCGAAAACCGGCCGCATCACGGATCGCATTGCTACGCACTACCGGGCCAATCAGCACCGGCACCGCTTCTCCGTTAATGGTCACCGTCAGTTTCCGCTCGCGATCTTCCGCCGGGCTGACGGCGGTCACCGTGCCGCCGGCGCGAACAAAGACGCTTTCGCTGGTGCCCGTTTTTACCGTTGTGGATTTGGTTTTCATATCGGCCCAGCCCAGCGCACGATCGGCTGAGGCTTGCAGTACCCGCGGTTCCCAGTTCTCTTCGGCCACCTGTTGCGGCGTCTGGCTGCTGAATCCGGCTTTAGCGGTCGGATCCTTTGGAAGGATCGGTTGCCCGTTCGCATCCAGATCGACCACCGTACAGCCGCTCAGCAGCACGGTAGCGACCAGCAGGCCGGCGAAGGAGAGTTTCATCACCATCATCGGCTCCCGGGTTATTTAGCGAGGTTGAAGACTTTCAGCTTGCTGGCGTTGCTTTCATCAATCAGCACGCAGTCCATCAGCTGCTTCTCTTCTTTCTGCGCTTTGCCATGGGTCAGGTAGTAGTCGGCCTGTTCAATCGCCATCTGCGCCTGCGCCCAGCCCGGCTGCAGCACCGTGGCCTTGATGTTGCCTTTGTTGATAATCGAGTCGCGCACGTAGTCGCTGCCGTCAAAGCCAACCACGATCACGTTGGTTTTGCCCGCGGCTTTCAACGCGGCTTCCGCGCCCAGCGCCATGGTGTCGTTACCGGAGATCACCCCAACGATGTTCGGGTTTTTCTGCAGGATGGTTTCCATGCGGCTGAAGGCTTCGGTCTGGCTCCAGTTGGCGCTCTGCTGCGCGACCATCTTCATGTCTTTGTAGTCATCCAGCACGTCGTGATAGCCCTGTGAACGCACGCCGGCGTTGGTGTCGGACTCTTTGCCCAGCAGCTCGACGTACTCCCCCTTACCGTTCAACAGCTTGGCAAACTTCTCCGCTCCCAGCTGTGCGCCCTGATAGTTGTTGGAGACGATCTGCGCCACCGCTACGCCGGTTTTGTTGATTTCGCGGTCGATCAGGAAAGTCGGGATGCCGGCATCTTTCGCCTTCTGCACCGGGCCAACCGTGGCGTCTGCCCCGGCGTTATCCAGCACGATGGCCTTCGCCTTACGGCCGATGGCGGTTTCAATCAGCTGGTTCTGTTTGCTCACGTCGTCATCGTGTGACGCCACCAGCGTGCTGTAGCCCAGCGCTTTGGCCTTGGCCGCCGCGCCGTCGGCTTCTGCTTTAAAGAACGGGTTATCGTGGGACGGGGTGATAATGACAATCAGCCCTTTGTCTGCCGCCAGGGCGGAAGCGCTGAGGGTCATGGCGGAAAGCAACAGGCCGGTAAGCAGGGTACGTTTCATTGACTATCTCCACTGTGAATAAATATTCATGCGTGATTTATTATTCTTTCATCATTGGTGATTGCTCAGATTTAGTCCAGATGTTCAGATCGAAAAGGAGAAGAGGATCACAGGGGATTTATTGATTTTCTTACTTATCAGTAAGATAAAACAGACAATTCATTTTATATCAATGATTTAAAACTGTGACAGAGGTAACGGTTGGCACGGTTTTTCTGTAAATAGCGCTGTTTTTACAGGGAAAATTACGGCGGAAAAAGTGTTCTGAATCATCCGTCGTGCAGGAAAAAATGAACCAGCAAACAGGATATGGGGTGATTCGGGTGGAAGCAGAGTCGTTCATCGTGAATAAAAGCCTGATGACCTGCTGCGTCGGTTTTTGCCAAATCGTAGCCGGTTATCTCTCAACAATAACCGGCTACGCGTTTAGTCTGGTGACGTTACTGCCCGAAAAACTTGATATCGGTTGCCGTCGGGATCGTCACGGCGCTGCCCGCTGGGATCAGTTCGCCGCTTTGCGCGTCAAAGCTGAAGCGGCTGATGCTGTTAGAGAAGACGTTTGCCACGTACAGCGACTGGCCGCTCTGGTCAAACGCCAGGGCGCGCGGCTCGATGCCGCCCGCGGCCACCGCGCCTTGCTGCTGCAGTCTCCCCTGCTCGTCGATACGGAATATCAGGATACGGTTATCCGCACCGCGATTCATTACCAGCAGCCAGCGGCCGTCCGGGCTGAGAACAATCCCGGAACCGCTTTTAAACGCCGTCTCATTTTTAGCGTACAACGGCAGGTTCTGCTGCTGCTCCAGCCCCTCTGCGGTGACCGTAAAACCGACCACTTCGGCAGACATCTCAGTCACCAGCCAGGCAAAGCGGCCATCGGCAGAGAACGCCATATGGCGCGGACCGCTGCCGGGCGGCAGCTGTACGTTGCGATCGGCGTCCGGCTGCAGCGGCAGCGCCTTGCTGGCCGCGTAGCGGTAAGCGTGCAGCAGGTCAGCGCCGAGATCGGCGACGTACAGCATGCTACCGTCCGGGCTGAACGTCACCGAGTGGGCGTGGCCGCTGGCCTGGCGATCGGCCACCGCGCCGGAACCGGCGGCATAAGGGAACTCCTGCACCGACTCAGACAGCGCGCCGTTGTTCGCCACCGGGAACACGGCGATGCCGGCACCACCTGGCGCGACCGAGTAGTTGGCGACGATCAGAAAACGGCCGTCCGGGCTGAGCGCCGCGTGGGTGGGCTGCTGCCCGGGGCTGCTGACCGAGTTAACTACCGAGAAACGTCCGTTTGCGTCACGCGCCAGCGCGGTCACCGCGCCGTTGACCTCTTCGTTGGTGACCCAGGCAAAGCGGCCGTCCGGCGAGCTGGCGATCCACGACGGGCTCTTCATCTTCAGTACGCCGTTTATCTCCAGCGAGCCGTCGGGGTGGCGGGTGAGCTGGTACAACCCCTCGCTGGGTTTTTCCGGTTGCTGTACCCGCGGATCGTCCGGCACCGAGGTCCAGCTCCCTGCCAGTGCGCTTTGCGTTGTCATTATGGGTGTTTCAGCCTGCACGCTCTGCGCGTGGGTTATAGCGGTTGCCGTTGTCATGATCATCATTACCAGTAAGCCTGTTCTGCCGGGTGATAAACGTGGAGACATTGTAACACCTCACCATCAATGAATTATTTCATCCCTCCATATCGTCGGCTGGCAATGACCAGACCATTAAACGAGGGTATCATTCAGGGTAGAAGATATCTGTTTTTCAACGAAGAATTAAGTGCAGGAAGGAGACCCAGGGCACAAAAAAATCTGACTGGCGAGGTCAGGTTTTTTATTTTCCCACTCATCCTGTAATGCTCGCGCCGGTGTCAGCCCCCCCCTTCCTCACCAGTCAGACAGGTTACTGAAATATATATTTCCATCTTTTTCACAAGAGCGTTATCACTACGTTTTGGCAGAAAAAATTAATTAACCTGTTACACGAAGAAATAATAAGACCGCTGTTACACGCAGGAATAATAAGACCGTGGTTTTTATATTTTACAATGCCCTTCTGATGCTACTTCCTGATGCGCCAGATAATTAAACTGCTGCAACCCGCCATCTGTGACCAACAGCGCAATATAAACAATTATCCACTCTGTACCATTATTTCCGCAAATTATGTACAAAAAATACTCTGCACACAGGGCTACCATCGCCGGGTAATAGCGTTTTCTGAATATTAATCCGCTAAGGAGAGTCAGCAATGGCCAAAAATATCGATAAAAAGAGAGTAATTAATGACGCCAGCATCGAAGAAAAAGTCAGCCTGCTCTGTGGCAAAGGCTTATGGCGTATGGGGCAGATCCCCCGCTTCGCGACACCCGACGTGGTGATGACGGACGGCACCTACGGCGTGCGCTACAGCGAGTCGCAGATAGACCAGGGAGAGGGGCTCTCCTGTCGCGAATTTTTCGAAGTGGTCGCGCAACGGCCGGTCGGCAGTGAGCCACAGCGTGGTGCGGAAGCGTCGGCACAACAGGGCAACGATCCCGGCCTGCAGCTGTTCGGCACCAGTAAACCGGCTACCTGTTTTCCTAACGGGGCCAGCGTGGCCTGCAGCTGGGATACTGAACTGATGAGAAAAATGGGCGTGGCGCTGGCCGAAGAGTGCCTGGAGATGGGCGTCAGCATTTTGCTCGGCCCCGGGATCAATATCCGCCGCACGCCGCTGGCCGGGCGTGCGTATGAGTACTACTCAGAAGATCCCTTACTGAGCGGAGAGTTGGCGGCGGCACTGATCGACGGCCTGCAGAGCCAGGGGGTGGGGGCCTGCCTGAAACACTTCGCCTGCAATAACTCAGAGATCCGTCGCACCCAGATGGATTCGGTCGTCGACGAGCGGGCGCTGCGGGAGATTTACCTGGCCGGTTTTCGCCGGGCGATTGAAAAATCCAATCCGTGGATGGTGATGACCTCCTACAATCTGCTCAACGGCGTGCAGACCTCCGCGAATCCCTGGCTCACCCACCAGGTGCTGCGTGACGAGTGGCAGTATCAGGGTATTGTGGTATCTGACTGGTATGCGGTGAAACACCGTCCGGCGTCACTGCTGGCCGGTAACGATCTCTCCATGCCGGAAACCCAGACTGACAAAACCGAGCTGGCGGCAGCCGTGGCCAGCGGGCAGGTCCCCCTCAGCCAGCTCGATTTATCCGTAAACCGGGCGCTCGATCTGCTGGAAAAAGCAGAACAAAACAAACGCCCCGGCTTTAAGGCCGATTTTGAGCAGCATCATAAACTGGCGCAGCAAATTGCCGCTGAGAGCCTGGTGTTGCTGAAAAATGAGGGGCAGATCCTGCCGCTTAACGCTGCCCGGCATAAAAAAATCGCCGTAATCGGCCACCCGGCTACCCGGCCGGTGATTCAGGGCAACGGTTGTGCCACCACCCATCCCTGGAAGCTCGATACCCCGCTGGATGAAATCATGCAGCTGGCGGGAGATTTTGATGTCAGCTGGGCACCCGGTACCGCCAGCAATGACAGCAGCGATGCCAGCGCTCTGCGTACCGCCGCCGAGGCAGCGGCCAGTGCCGATCTGGCCATTCTGTTTGTCAGTACCCCGATTGGTGAAGATGGCGAGAACAGTGACCGCGAACATCTGTCCATCCAGCCACAGCATGAAGAGCTGTTGAATGCCATCGCCCGCGTGCAGCCGGAACTGGTGGTGGTGATCGCTAACAGCGAATCGGTGGTCATGCCGTGGCTGGCGAAGGCCCGTGCCGTTATTGAACTGTTTTTTGCCGGCCAGGGGATGGGTAAAGCGGTTGCTCAGGTGCTGCTGGGCGAGGCGAATCCCTGCGGCAAGCTGACGGTCACCGTGCCGAATACGCTGGAAGAGACCCCCGCTTTTCTGACCTATCCCGGTGATAATAACCGCCAGTACTACTCAGAGGGGCTTTACGTTGGCTATCGCTATTACGACAGGCGTAAAATAGAGCCGCTGTTTCCGTTTGGTTTTGGCCTGAGTTACACCACCTTCAGCTATGAAGAGATCGCCCTTTCCACGACCCGGCTGCGGCCGGATGAGACGCTGACGGTAAGCGTCACGCTGAAAAACAGCGGAGACCGGGACGGGAAAGAGATTGTACAACTGTATGTCGCCCCGCCGCACGGCAGGCTGGCACGGCCGGAGCAGGAGCTGAAAGGCTTTGCCAAACTGGAGATCGCTGCCGGTGAGCGCCGGACCGCCTCGATTGAACTGGCCGCGCGCGACCTGGAAATCTGGGATCCGGCTTCAGAGCAGTGGAGAATTGAGCCAGGTGTCTACCGCCTGCTGGCCGGGAAATCATCACGAGATATCGCCCTGGTCGCCACCCTCACCGTGATGGCTGACCGCCTGCCCGCGCCGCTCAGAGAAGACTCTTCACTGACTGATTTGCTTGAACACCCTGCCGCTTTTGAACGGGTTTGCCAGCTGTTCAGCCGAAAAAGCGGCCGATCGCTGCATGAAGCGAGGAAAACGCTGGAACTGAACGCACCGGACCTGTTTACCAGCGTATTTATCAGCCTGGCGACCATTTTTGAACTCGATATCTCACGCGATGAGCTCAACGAGGTGATTAATGGCTGAGCATCATCCGGTCAGTGCTGCCCCCGAAGGGGGCAGCCAGCGGACAGCCGACCCTCTGTCGCAAAACCTCCCGACGATCGCGCTCAGGGAAAAGCTCAGCTATGGCTGCGGCGATCTGTCATCCAACCTGATGTGGGGGGTAACCGCTTCATTTATCCTTTACTACTACACCGACGTCTATCAGATTGCCGTGGAGCGGGTTGCCCTGATGCTGCTGGTGGTCAGGGTGATCGATGCCTGTTTTGATCCGCTGGTAGGCTGGCTGATTGACCGCAGCCGTGATGCGGATATGGTCAGGCGGCTGATCGCCTGGCTGGCGGTGCCGTTCGGGCTGATTGCCTTACTGGCTTTTCTGCCACTCCCGCTGTCCGACAACGGCAAGCTGGCCTGGGCCACGCTGACGTACACCTTACTGGGTGCCATTTACGCGGGCATCAATACCCCCTACGGCATCCTCAGCAGCCTGATGACGCCCCATCCGCAGCAGCGAGTGGTGCTGAATGCCTTCCGCGCGATGGGATCGCAGAGCGGCATGCTGCTGATCGCATTGCTGACCCTGCCCGCCGTTCACTGGCTGGGCGGCGGTAGCAGCCAGCAAAATGAGCTGAAAGGATTTCCGCTGTATATGGCCGGCGTTGGCGCGTTGGGCTGCGGGCTGTGGTTTGTCACCCTGAAGGGCTGTGTTATCCGCTATCGGCCGGAACCACACCGCTTTCCGCTGAAAATCCTGCTCGGGGCGCTGCTGAAAAACCGGGACTGGCTGCTGTGTACCCTGGCCTTCGGGCTTTACTACATTATTCTCAGCGCATTTTACTCCTTCGCCCTCTACTTTGCCCGTGGCGTACTGATGCAGAGCACGGCGTTTGGGGGGTATATCCTGACGCTGATCACCTTCTTTTCGGTAACGGGCAGCGCCTGTGTTCCCCTGCTGATCCGCTACGTCAGCCGCAGAACGCTGTTGCTGGCGGGCTATGTTTGTCAGGCCGCGCTGCTGATACTTATCGGCCTGATTCCGCTCACCCCCCTGCTTTTTATGCTGTTGTTTCCACTGGTGGCGCTGCAGCTGGGAGTTAACTCGCCGATCTACTACTCCATCATCGCCGACAGCATTGACGCAGGGATGGCGAAAACTGGCGTACGTACGGCAGGTCTTGCCTGGTCGCTGAATACCCTGATGACCAAAGTCGCTTATGCCGTAGGCGGCTCTCTTCTTGCCATGATGCTCTCTCTCGGCCATTACGATCCCCAGGCGCTGATCCAGAGCGAACTGACCGCCCGTTATGTAAAAATAGGCTTTATCTGGATGCCGCTGATGGTCTACCTGATCTCGTTGCCGGTGATCTGGCGGTTGCCTCGCGATCGGCAAACTGCCAGCAATAAGTGATTTTGTGCACAGTTTTGCGTACTGAGGCTTGAGCTGAACGCTACTAATGTAACAAATTGGTTAACGGTCTGATGCTCCTGCCCGTTCCGCATGGGCATCCGGTCTGCAATATGGACAAAGTCAGGAAGTGATGTGTAAACATCACTTTTTTTTGCGCCAAATGGCCTGACCATTAGACCTGTAAAAAGTGCAATCTTCCGTCATCTGCCTGAACACAACATGACAATAACGAGAAACAGAGGGTACGTATGTCTTCAACATCAGAGGTTTTGCCTGAAACCACCCGCAGAGTGCTGGGGCTGCCTGCATCATTCTTCCTGCTCGGCATTTCATTAATTTCGATTATTCTCGGTTACACCATTCTCGGCATTAAGCTGGAGGCGCTGCTGTGCATCACTGCGGTGCTGAACGCCTTTGTCGCCATGTGGCTGGGCTACAGCTTCCAGGACATCATTGATGAAATCGTGAAGAAATTTTCTCAGGCGCTGCCGTCACTGATGATCGTGATGTGCGTTGGCGGGGTGATTGGCGTGTGGATGAGCTCCGGCACCATCCCGTACCTGATCACCATCGGCCTGAAGATTATTAACCCGCAGTATCTGGTGCTGATTACCTTCCTGGTCACCAGCATCGTCGCCACCTGTACCGGCACCTCGTGGGGCTCGGCGGGCACCATCGGCGTGGCGCTGATGGGCGTGGCGCACGGGCTGGATGCCAACCTGGCGGCGGTGGCGGGTGCGGTAGTCGGCGGTGCTTACTTCGGCGACAAAATTTCCCCGCTCAGCGGCTCCTCCAACTTTGCGGCGATCGTTAACAACCTCGACCTCTACGATCATATCCGCCACCTGTGCAAAACCACGATCCCGGCTTACCTGATCTCTGCGGTGATCTACTTCTTTATCGGTTTCTGGAGCCAACCGGGCAGCGGCAGCCTCGCTTCCGCACAGCAAACCGTCGATCAGATCCACCAGCTTTATCACACCAGCTGGATCCTCGCGCTGCCGATCTTTATCGTACTGGCCGGTGCGCTGTTGAAAAAACCGGTGATCCCGGTTCTGCTGTTTACCACCGCCATCTCAATGCTGATCGCCTGGTTTACTCAGGGCATCGGCCTGATTGAAAACCTGAATATCTGGGTTTCCGGTTTCAGCGTCAGCACCCTGACCGATAACCCGGAAGCGGTACCGGCCAGCATTCGTCTGCTGCTGGAGCGCGGTGGCGTGGCCTCGATGATGTCGCTGATTCTGGTGATCCTCTGCGCCTTCTCCTTCGCCGGCCCGCTCACGCTGACCCGCGCGCTGGATATTATCATCGGCTACTTCACCCGCATCGTCACCAGCGCCGCAGGTCTGATCTTCTCGACTATCGCCGCCTGCGTGGCGCTGATTGCCGCCACCGGCAACAACAATATCGCCTGCCTGCTGCCCTCGGAACTGTTCAGAAAAGCCTATGAACAGAACGGGCTGCACCGTAAAAATATCTCCCGTACCGTGGAAGACGCCGCCACGGTGATTGAACCACTGATCCCGTGGACCGCGGCCGGGGTGTTTATGGCCGCGACGCTGAACGTGGCGACGCTGGATTATGCCCTGTGGGCCGTGCAGTGTTACGCCGGCTTAATCATTGCCGCTTTCTACGCCGTCACCGGGCTGTGCATTGCGAAAATCGACCCAACCGAAGAAATTAAGGACTAAACGTGAGCAATACAACCTATCTCCCGAGCTGGGACAGCCTTGACCAGCGCCAGACGCCGGCATGGTTCAACCAGGCAAAATTCGGAATCTTTATTCACTGGGGGGTGTTCTCCGTACCCGCCTGGCGCAAAGTTGATAACTCGCTGTTTGGCTCTTACGCCGAGTGGTATTACGCCAGCGTTTACGGTAGCTATCGCAATAACGACGATGATTTCCATGCAAAGCATTACGGCAGTGATTTCCTGTACCGCGACTTTGCGCCGCAGTTTAAGGCAGAGCTGTTTGATGCCGATGCCTGGGCGGCGCTGTTTAAGGCCTCCGGCGCGAAATATGTGGTGATGACCACCAAGCACCACGACGGCTACTGCATGTGGCCGACCACCAACGCCCACAAGAAAAACTGGAACAGCGCTGACGTCGGGCCGCAACAGGATCTGCTGGGTGCCGTCACCACGGCGGTACGCGACAGCGGGCTGAAGATGGGGATCTACTACTCGATCATCGACTGGGAGACCAACTGGAGCCACCGCGCCGAGGGTGGTTACTTTGTGCCGGAAAAAGATCGCCTGAAGTTCGGTATCGATGAACAGCGTTATCCACAGGAGATCCTGCTGCCGCAGCTGAAAGAGCTGGTGAACACCTATCAGCCCTGCCTGATCTTCTCCGACGGCGGCGAGTGGGATCTCAGCGAGGAGTTCAGCCAGACCAAAGAGTTCCTCGCCTGGCTGTATAACGACGCGCCAAACAGGGATGAAGTGCTGGTGAACGACCGCTTCTTTAGCGGCATGCCGGGCAATCACGGCGACTACTACAGCACCGAATACAACGATAAAGAGGGCTTCGGCAAAACCCATCCGTGGGAAGAGAGCCGCGGCATTGGCAAATCCTACGGCTTTAACCGCGCCGAACAGCTGGAAGATTACTGCACCTCGCAGCAGCTGGTAGAGCAGCTGATCGGCATCGTCTCGAAGGGCGGCAACTTCCTGCTTAACGTGGGCCCGACCGCCGACGGCCGCATTCCGACGCTGCAACAGGAGCGCCTGCGCGATATCGGCCGCTGGATGGACGTTAACGGCGAGGCTGTCTATGACAGCCAGATCGGCGGTCGTCTGCAGAGCGACGATGCACGCTGCGCCTTCACCCGCGTGGCGGAGGCTGACTACCTGATCGTTAACAAGTGGCTGAGCGAACCGCTGACGCTGAACCTGCAGGCGGGCTACCGGCCGGCTGTCTGTCAGCTGCTGTGCAAGGGTGAGGCGCTCGAAGTGCCGTTCTCCATCAGCGACAACACCCTGACGCTGCAACCGCTGCCATATCAGTTCGACCGCGGGCTGGAGTACGCCTTTACCTATAAATTTACCGCGTAAACCGGCATAACGGCCAGCCAGTCTGGCCGTTACCACAGCCGGTGCTGCTCTGCCCTGCGGCCCCTGTTCTGAGCGCGTAGACTGCTGTACGACGGCTTTTTTTCCTGCCAGCTGCCCCTCTCACTCTCCCTGATGCTGACCTGACTGCCGTTGCAGTGTGGAGCAAGGGATTTTCCCGGATCGTTAATGAGATCTTAATCACACAATTCAGCCACTTAGCCGTGCGGTAAAACCGCTTACCGCCGCCTGCCACCGCTCATCCGCCAATATCACCGCTTAACGACAATTCCCGCCTTTCAACTGGGATTTCCGTCACCCTTAACGGGCATAAAAAAATAATCCCTTTACCCTACTCAGCCTCACCGGCCGCCTGCGCCGGACGCGCTGATAACCAGGTTACTTATGAATAAAAATACCGCTCTCCGGCACCTGCCGTGGATGTTACTCGGCATACTGGGTGCCTGCTGCCTCGCCGTGGTGGCGCTGCGCCGCGGCGAACATATCAGCGCGCTGTGGATCGTCGTCGCCTCGGTGTCGGTCTATCTGGTCGCCTACCGCTACTACAGCCTGTATATCGCCCGGAAGGTGATGAAGCTTGACCCGACCCGTTCCACACCGGCGGTGCTGAATAACGACGGGCTGAACTACGTACCGACCAACCGCAACGTGCTGTTTGGTCACCACTTTGCGGCGATCGCCGGGGCCGGACCGCTGGTCGGCCCGGTGCTGGCGGCGCAGATGGGCTACCTGCCCGGCGTGCTGTGGCTGCTGGGCGGCGTGGTGCTGGCCGGGGCGGTGCAGGACTTTATGGTGCTGTTTATCTCCTCGCGCCGCAACGGCGCCTCACTGGGGGAGATCATCAAGAAAGAGATGGGCCCGGTGCCCGGCACCATCGCGCTGTTCGGCTGCTTCCTGATTATGATCATCATCCTCGCGGTGCTGGCGCTGATCGTGGTGAAAGCGCTGGCGGAGAGCCCGTGGGGCGTGTTTACCGTCTGCTCAACGGTGCCGATTGCGCTGTTTATGGGCATCTATATGCGCTTTATCCGTCCGGGCCGCGTCGGGGAAATCTCGGTAATCGGCGTGCTGCTGCTGATCCTCAGCATCTGGTTTGGCGGTATCGTCGCCCACGATCCGTACTGGGGCCCGGCGCTGACCTTCAAGGACACCACCATCACCTTTACGCTGATCGGTTACGCCTTTATCTCGGCGCTGCTGCCGGTGTGGCTGATCCTTGCGCCGCGCGACTACCTGGCCACCTTCCTGAAAATCGGCGTGATCGTCGGGCTGGCGATCGGCATCGTGATCCTTAACCCCGAGCTGAAAATGCCGGCCATCACCCCGTATATCGACGGCAGCGGCCCGCTGTGGAAAGGCGCCCTGTTCCCGTTCCTGTTTATTACTATCGCCTGCGGCGCGGTCTCCGGCTTCCACGCGCTGATCGCTTCCGGCACCACGCCGAAGCTGCTGGCCTGTGAAACCGACGCGCGCTTTATCGGCTACGGTGCGATGCTGATGGAGTCCTTTGTGGCGGTGATGGCGCTGGTTGCCGCCTCGATTATCGAGCCGGGCCTCTACTTTGCCATGAACACCCCACCGGCCGGGCTGGGCATCACCATGCCGAACCTGCACGAGCTGGGCGGCGAGAACGCGCCGCTGATTATGGCGCAGCTGAAGGACGTTACCGCCCAGGCGGCGGCCACCGTCAGCTCGTGGGGCTTTGTTATCTCACCTGAAGAGATCCTGCAGACCGCGAAAGATATCGGCGAACCGTCGGTGCTCAACCGTGCCGGCGGTGCGCCGACGCTGGCGGTGGGCATCGCCCACGTGTTCGACAAAATCATGCCGGTGGCCGATATGGGCTTCTGGTACCACTTCGGCATCCTGTTTGAGGCGCTGTTTATCCTTACCGCGCTGGACGCCGGTACCCGCTCCGGCCGCTTTATGCTGCAGGATCTGCTGGGTAACTTCGTGCCGTTCCTGAAGAAAACCGACTCACTGGTGGCCGGGATTATCGGCACCGCCGGCTGCGTCGGCCTGTGGGGCTATCTGCTCTATCAGGGCGTGGTGGATCCGCTGGGCGGCGTGAAGAGCCTGTGGCCGCTGTTCGGCATCTCCAACCAGATGCTGGCCGCCGTGGCGCTGATCCTCGCGGCCGTGGTGCTGGTGAAGATGCAACGCACCCGTTATGTCTGGGTGCCGCTGCTGCCCGCCATCTGGCTGCTGATCTGCACCACCTGGGCGCTGGGCCTCAAGCTGCTCAGCAACAACCCGCAGCTGGAAGGCTTCTTCTTTATGGCCGGCGAGTATAAGGCGAAGATGGCGGCGGGCAGCGACACGCTGACCCCGCAGCAGCTGAGTAATATGCAGCATATTGTCATTAACAACTACACCAACGCCGGGCTGAGTATTCTGTTCCTGATCGTGGTGTACAGTATCCTGTTCTACGGCTTCCGCGCCTGGCAGAAAGCCCGCCGCGCGGACACCCGAACCGACTGCGAAACGCCGTACGTCGAGGTGCCGAAAGAGGGGATTAAAACCGTCTCCGGCCACTAAAGGCTCAATCCGGGCGGTGCCGTTAACGGCACCGCTTTTTTCGTTACGGAGAGGAATATGTTTGATAACTTAGGCGCGGCAAAAAAGTATCTCGGCCAGGCCGCGCGGATGCTGGTCGGCATCCCCGACTATGATACCTACGTTGCCCATATGCAGGCCAATCATCCGGACCAGCCGGCGATGACCTATAAAGAATTTTTCCGCGAGCGCCAGCAGGCGCGCTACGGCGGCGATGGTAAAGGCGGCATGCGCTGCTGTTAAGGAACGTTATGAACCCGATTGCAGTTACGGTACTGACCGGTTTTCTCGGTGCCGGTAAAACCACCCTGTTACGCCATATTCTGCACGAACAGCAGGATTACAAAATTGCCGTGATTGAGAACGAGTACGGCGGCGTGGCGATCGACGACCAGCTGATTGGCGACCGCGCCACGGAAATCAGAACCCTGACCAACGGCTGCATCTGCTGTTCGCGCGCTAACGATCTGGAGGATGCGCTGCTCGACCTGCTCGACGGGCTGGATAACGGCACGCTGGCGTTTGACCGGCTGATTATCGAGTGCACCGGCATGGCCGATCCCGGCCCGATTATTCACACCTTCTTCTCGCACGAGGTGCTGTGCCAGCGCTACCTGCTGGACGGCGTGATTACCCTGGTGGATGCGGTGCACGCCGCTGAACAGCTGGGGCGCTTCAGCCTTGCCCAGGCGCAGGTCGGCTACGCCGACCGTCTGCTGCTGAGCAAAACCGACGTGGCCGGCGACAGCGCGGAGCTGGTTGAACGCCTGCAGCGCATCAACGCCCGCGCCCCGGTCCATCCGGTGGTTAACGGCCAGATCGATCTGGCGCTGCTGTTTGACACCCGCGGCTTTATGCTGGAGGAGCAGGTGGTGCAGCCCGCGCCGCGCTTCCGCTTTATCGCGCCTGCCCAGCCGATGATCGCCTCTCTGGTGGTTGAGCTGGACTACCCGGTGGAACTGGCGGCGGTGTCGGCGGCGATGGAAGAGCTGCTCGGCGGCTTTGCCCAGGATCTGCTGCGTTATAAGGGCATGCTGTGGATCGCCGACCAGCCGTGCCGGCTGCTGTTCCAGGGCGTGCAGCGTCTGTACAGCGCCGACTGGGACCGCGAGTGGCAGCCGGAAGAGACGAAGCGCAGCACACTGGTGTTTATCGGCCAGCAGCTGCCGGAATCGCAGATCCGCGGCACCTTCGAGGCGCTGCGGCCGCGTTAAAGGGTAAGCTCAGCCCGACTGCTGCAGGACGCCGGCGGCAAACGCGTCACCCGGGCAGTGCCCGGCTGAGCCTGAACCGTGGCTGCCACAGTCACAGCCCCAGCCGCTCCTTCAGCGGCTTCAGGTAGCGGCGGCTGACCGGCACCGTCTGGCCGTTGCGCAGCAGCAGCTCCGCCTGGCCGTTATCCTCCAGGCGGATCTCGCGCAGGTGCGCCATATTCACCAGGTGCTGACGGTGGCAGCGCACCAGCGGCGTGCGGTTCTCCAGCGTGCGCAGCGTCAGCTCGGTAAAGCCCTCCCTGCCGTCCTGACTGGTGACGTACACGCCGCTCAGCCGGCTGCTGACAAACGCCACCTCCTCCATTGGCAGCAACCAGATACGGCTGTGGCCGGTGCAGGGGATAAACTTCAGCGGCTCCGGGCCTTCCAGCGCGGCGATATTCTGCAGCGGCCGCACCTCGCGCAGGCGGGCGAGGGTTTTTTCCAGCCGGGCGGGATCGACCGGCTTAAGCAGGTAATCAAACGCGTGCTCCTCAAACGCCTTCACCGCGTACTCATCAAAGGCGGTCAGAAACACGATCCAGGGGCGCTGCTGCGGATCGAGCATACCGGCCATCTCCAGCCCGCTGATGCGCGGCATCTGAATATCGAGGAACACCACGTCCGGCCGCAGCCGGTTGACCGCGCCCATCGCTTCAATGGCGTTGGCGCTCTCCCCCACAATGGTAATATCGGCCCGATCCTGCAGCAGCACGCGCAGGTTCTCGCGCGCCAGCGGCTCGTCATCGACGATCAGTACATTCAGCATAGGTTTTTTCCTCAGGCGCTCATCGGCAGGCGCAGGGTGATGCGCGTATAGCGCTCCGGCTCGCAGCTGACGCTGATGCCGCAGTCGTCGCCAAAGCGGCCGCGCAGGCGCTTGTCGACCAGGCTCATACCGAGGCCACTGCCGTCCGCGCCGGGTAGATAGAGTCCGGCATTATCCTCGACGGTCAGCAGCAGATGTTCACCCTCGGTGCGGGCGTCAATGGCGATCACCCCGGTCCCCAGCAGCTGTGAAGTACCGTGCTTGATGGCGTTCTCGACGATCGGCTGCAGGGTGAATGCGGGCAGCCGCAGCTGCGCCAGTGACTCCGGTACCCGCAGATCGACCCGCAGCTGCGAACGGAAGCGGGCCAGCTCAATCTGCAGATAGGCGTTAACGTGCTCCAGCTCGTTGGCCAGCGTCACCACGTCGCCCGGTCGCTTGAGGTTTTTGCGGAAAAAGGTCGACAGATACTGCACCAGCTGCGCGGCCTGCGTGCTGTCATGACGGATCACCGCCACCAGCGTATTCAGCGCGTTAAACAGGAAGTGCGGATTGACCTGCGCGTGCAGCAGCTTGATCTCCGACTGCACCAGCAGCGCCTTCTGCCGCTCAAACTGCCCGGCAAGGATCTGCGCCGACAGCAGCTGCGCGATGCCTTCGCCCAGCGTGCGGTTGATCGAGCTGAACAGCCGGTTACGCGGCTCATAGAGCTTGATAGTGCCGATCACCCGCTGATTTTCACCGCGCAGCGGGATCACCAGCGTCGAACCCAGCTTGCAGTTATCATGCAGCGAACAGCGGTAAGGCACCTCGTTACCGTCGGCGTAGACCACCTCACCGCTCTCAATCGCCCGCCAGGTATAATCCGAGGCGATCGGCGTGCCGGGCAGGTGATGATCGTCACCGGTGCCGGTAAAGGCCAGCAGCTTGTCGCGATCGGTGATCGCCACCGCGCCGATATCCAGTTCGCGATAAAGCACCTGCGCCACCTTCATGCTGTTCTCTTCGTTAAACCCCTGGCGCAGGATCCCCTCGGTTTCTGCCGCCAGCCTCAGCGCGGTGGCCGAGAAGGCCGAGGTGTATTTCTCAAACATCGCCCGCTTGTCGAGCAGGATGCGCATAAACATCGCCGCGCCGACGGTATTGGCGACCATCATCGGCGCGGCGATGTTTTTCACCAGGTGCAGCGCGTCCTGATACGGGCGGGCGATCAGCAGAATAATCGCCATCTGCACCAGTTCCGCCACCAGCGTCACGCCGCCGGCGGTCAGCGGGCTGAACACCCGGTCGGGGCGGCCGCGTTTAAGCAGGTAACTGTGCAACAGGCCGCCGAGCAGCCCTTCGGTAAAGGTGGAAAGCATACAGCTCAGCGCGGTCATCCCGCCCAGCGAATAGCGGTGCAGGCCGCCGGTCAGCCCCACCAGCCCGCCGACCACCGGCCCGCCAAGCAGGCCGCCCATCACCGCGCCGATGGCGCGGGTATTGGCAATCGAGTCTTCGATATGCAGGCCGAAATAGGTACCGAGAATGCAGAAGATTGAGAAGGTGACATAGCACAGCAGCTTGTGCGGCAGGCGGACGGTCACCTGCATCAGCGGGATAAACAGCCGGGTTTTGCTCATCAGCCAGGCGATCACCAGGAACACGCACATCTGCTGCAGCAGCTGTAACACCAGAGTAAAATCGACCATCCTGCCTGCCCGTTCGCCCGTATTGCGGGCACCCTACTCTGTTACGCCGCCGGTTTCAGCGCGCTGATCTTAAAAACGCGATCTGGCGCGCATTTTTCTGCTGAAGCCCGCTCTCCGTTCACCGGCCCCCTGGCGGTTATATCAGGGACCGGACAGACGGACGAGTTAAGAGTCAGGCGAGTTAACAGGCGGTCAGGCAGTCAGGCAGTCAGGCAGTCAGGCAGTCAGGCAGTCAGGCAGTCAGGCAGTCAGGCAGTCAGGCAGTCAGGCAGGCTAAGTCACATCAGCCTGCACTGGCTATCTGTACTATGCGTCACCCTGTGCCGATATCCCCAGCGGCTGCACCACCGGGTTACCGGCCCGGTCATGCAGGATCTCGACTTCGACGCCGTAAGTGTCACCGATCAGCTGCGCGTTAATCACTTCGCGCGGCCGCCCCGCGGCCTGCAGCTGACCACCGGCCACCACCAGCAGGTTGTCCGCGTACTGGCAGGCGAGGTTGAGATCGTGCAGCACAATCACCGTTACCCAGTTGCGCGCGCGGGTTTCGCGCCGCACCAGGTTGAGCAGCGCCAGCTGATGTTTAAGATCCAGCGCGCTGACCGGTTCATCCAGCAGCATCACCTCAGGCTCACGCATCATCACCTGGGCAAACAGCACCATCTGCCGCTGTCCACCGCTGAGCGAAGCGATATCGCGTTCGGCCAGATGACCGATCCCGGCCTGCTCAAGCCGCTGCATCGCCGCGTCCAGCGTCTCGTCATCGATATGCAGCGACAGCCTGCCCAACCGCCCGAGCACCACCACCTCCAGCACCGTCAGGCCGATATCCGCCGTGCTGTCCTGCGGCAGGTAGGCGATGCCGTCGCGCCACTGCTGCAGCGTTTTTCCGCGCGGCTTGCCGGCGGTTAACTCGCGTTCTCCACAGCGGATCGTACCGGTCGCCAGCGGCAGCTCGCCAAACAGCGCGCCGAGCAGCGTGGTTTTTCCGGTGCCGTTGGGGCCGATAATCACGTGGATCTGCCCGGCGGCCAGCGACGTGCTAAGGCCATTGATAATGGTGCGGCCACCGCGCTGCACCTGAATGCCGTTGAGCGCGATCATAAGGCACTCCTGCGCGGGGCGAAGATCAGCCACAGTAAAAACGGCACGCCAACGATCGCCGTAACAATGCCAACCGGGAACAGCGCGCCGGGCACGATCGATTTCGACAGCACCGACGCCGCCGACAACATCATCGCGCCGCTCAGCACCGACATCGGCAGCGAGAAGCGCTGATCTTCACCGACCACCATGCGCGCAATGTGCGGCGCCACCAGGCCGATAAAGCCGATCACCCCGACGAAGCTGGTGGCGGTGGCGGTCATTACCGCCACGATCACCAGCACCTTCATGCGCAGGCGGCGCACGTTCACCCCGAGGCTGCGCGCGCGGGTTTCGCCCATGCGCAGCGCCGCCAGCTGCCACGAGTCGGCCAGCAGCAGCAGGCAGCAGACCAGCGTCACTATCGTGGTAAGGAGCAGCGTCGGCCAGGTGGCCTTGGTCAGGCTGCCGAACAGCCAGAACAGGATCTGTTGTGACAGCTCCGGCGCGGAGAGAAACTGGATCAGCGACAGCAGCGACTGGAACAGGAACAGCAGCGCGATGCCGCCGAGAATAATGGTTTCAGTGCGCACCCGGCGCATCGAGGCCAGCATAAACAGGAACAGCGCGGCGATCATTGAAAACAGAAACGCGCCGATCGGCACGGCGAACATCGGGTTCAGTCCGAAACCGCCAAACGCCAGGCTGAGCGCGGCACCAAAACCGGCCGCGGCCGCCATTCCCAGCGTGTAGGGGCTGGCCATCGGGTTATTCAGCAGGGTTTGCATCTGCGCGCCGCCGGCACCCAGCGCCGCGCCGACCACCAGCGCCATCAGCGCCATCGGCAGCCGCAGTTCACGCACGATGGCGTCGGTCATCGCCGCACGTTCACCCAGCCCGGTCAGCGAGCGGATCACCTCAGAGGGTGAGAGCATCGACGGGCCGGTGGCGATATCAAACACCAGGCTGACCGCCGTAATCAGTAAAAACAGCAGCACGTAACGCCAGCGCTTACGTTCGCGCGCGCGATGCGCGGCAATGGCGTTGCGGCTGGCAGAGGGAATAGTCATGGTGGTATCCAGAAAATCACGCGCCGCCGCAGCAGCGCGATCGAAACGATCGGTGAGGTGCCGGACGGCCCGCCAGCGCAGCGGCGGGCCGCCGGGGGGCATCGTTACTTAACGCCGACCACAAAGGTACCTTCCGGGGTGACCGGCAGGTATTTTTTGTAGTAGTTAAGGTAGTTAGCCAGCGGATCGACGTCCTTGAACTGCTCAGGGTAGAGCTGTTTGGCCATATACTGCACCATCGCGAAGTCAGACAGGGTACGGGACGCGCCCTGATAGACGCCGTACACCTTGCCGTTTTTCACCGCCGGCAGTCCGCTCCAGCCGGCACGCTGCTCAAAGCCCTTCAGCTTCGCGCGCGCGTCGTCAATTTTTACCCCCTGCCCCATCGGCAGCGCATTGGGGTTGGCATTGTTCTCACGCCCGGCGATGAAAATAGCGTCCGGCTGTGAGGCCAGCACCTGCTCAGGGTTCAGCGGCCCCCACCACTCAACAAACGGCGTGGCGATATTGTTGCCGCCGGCCGCGGTGGCCATCGCGCCCCACATGTTCTTGCCGTAGGTGAAGGAGTACTCTTCCGGGCCTTTATTGCCAAACTCGACGTACACCTTCGGCTGCGGCTTGCCGGAGGCCTTAACGCGATCGGCCACCTGTTTCAACGACGCCGCATAAAGATCGGCGATTTCCGTCGCCCGCGCGTCCTGCCCGGTCAGCGTGCCCAGCACGCGGGCGGAGGCCACGTGGCGCTCAACGGTCTGCGCGTTAAAGTCGACCACCGCGATCGGAATGCCCTGCTTCTCGATACGCTTGATATCGGCACCCAGCGCCTGATACTGCCAGTCGGCGAGGATCAGCAGGTCCGGGTTAAGGCTCAGCACCTTCTCCACCGAGAAGTTCTGCGCCTCTACTTCGCCCACGTCAGGAATGTCTTTCAGCGACGGGTGGTGCGCCACGTGCATCGCCCAGTTAGCCGGCACCCAGCCTTCCCACGCTTCACGCGACAGGCCAACCACCGAATCAAAGGCTTTCTCACCGCCCACGGCCATATAATCTTCAAAGTAGAAACCCAGCACCACGCGCTTGGCAGGCAGGTCGACCTTCACCTGACGGCCGATGACGTCGGTCAGGGTTTTGATTTCAGCCAGGGCTGAGGTGGCGGTTGCCAGCAGGGCAAGCGCCAGCGCACCGGCAACAGCACGGCGTTTAAAGACAGATGAGGACATTGTTTTTTTCCCGAGGTAAGAGAGTCAAATCAGACCGGCTAAATTTAAATGATAATCACTCAACATTGATACATTTATTTACATTACCTGACGATTTCATGGCAAAGGCTCCACATTTGCCGTTTTTTTTGCGCGAACCACCTGCCGCTCACGCGCCGTTCTGCCTTTGGGCAACGCGTTGTGCGACAGCAGGGACGGGAATCAAGTAAACTCAAGGGTACTACGGACATGACTGACGTATCGCCAACGCCATGCGCCTGCGCCCGCCGCCTGATCCACTGCACAAGGAACCCGCAATCATGTTGCCACGCTTATCCCCGCTCTCTACGCTGCTGCCGCTGCTTGCCTGCGCGCTCAGCGCACCGACCGCTGCCGCACAGGCCATCGATATTCAGGACGAGCGGGTGCTGCTTTCACCACCGGAAATCAGCGTGCGTAACGGTACGCTCTACTACGATGGCCAGATTATTACCGGCTCGGCAGACAAGGTGATTGACCAGCTAAAGATGCGGCGGGTGGAGAAGATCTCCCTCAACAGCATCGGCGGCGACGTCGTGGAAGCGATGAAATTAGGCCGTGAGATCCACAAGCGCGGCGTTGACGTTGAGGTGAGAAACGTCTGTGCGTCCGCCTGCGCCAGCTACCTGTTCCCCGCAGGCAAAAACAAATATATTGGCCAGAACAGCTACCTGCTGTGGCACGGCAGCCTGCACAGCCCGGCCAGCGAGATCGCGATGGAAAACAGCGAAGACGGGATGACGGCGCAGAAGTTTGTCACACAGCCCGAATTTATCGCGCTGGCACAACAGGAGAGCCAGTTTTACCAGACGATCGGCGTCAGCGAAAAGATCGCTTATTGCCCACAGCTGCTGGCGGATTACCGGCAGAAATTCCCGGAGAAGTGGTTCTCCTGGTCGCAGGCGGAGCTGGCACGTTTCGGCGTTAAGTCCGTCTACTGGACCACCAGCGCCGCCCGCTGGCAGCGTGAGATGAGCGCGCGCGGGGTAATTTTTGCCGGGGCCTGTGGATGAATGGCGAGCAGAGTCTGAACCGCCATCGATAGCCTGAACAGGGACGAAAAAAAACCGACTTTACCGTCGGTTTTTTTTCGTTACCTGAGCATTCTCGTTGTCGCAATACACTTTACTAAGCCTTATAAGGCCTCAACGCAAACTGAATTAAGGCAAGGTAACCAGCCTGCCCTAATCCGCCCCATTTTCAGGTTGGTAGCCCTGCAACGGAACAATACCTGCTGTATCACTAAGCCAGATAATGTTATCACCCCCTGCCCTGCGGTCAATAAGCAACCGCCTGAAAAACGCACAATATGTGGTTCGAGCTTAAGCTTCGAATGCTTATAATCGCGAAGCTTAATGATTACACGAAGCTGTCTCTGGCAGGTTGCTGAAAAGGATTTGAAAATTTCCCGGTCGGAAACAGATGGTGCTGCCCGGTTTGCCTTAACCTGCAGAGTGCCTGTTGTTTCACTAAGCCAGAAACGCGCCGCGAGGGAAAACCCAAAGGCATAAGCGGCGGGTGGTGCTCTGTTCAGATAAGGAGCGCACCGGTGATACTGCTGGGAAGCATTCTGCTGATACTGCAAATTCTGCACGTCAGCCTTAGCATTATCGTTGTCGCAAGACAACTTGCCGCAAGACCGTAAGGAGCAGCGGTAACCTGAATCAAGGCGGGGTTTCACCACCCGCCTTTTTTCGTGGCAGCCCGTTAACAGCCGCAGCTTTACCGGCACCCAGCGTAAAGAAGCGCAAATTTCGTCACTTTACGTTATGAACCAGGCTAGGATCCGCGGGTGTACAACAACTGAGGACAATTTTCTTTCCGCACCGACGAGAAGCAACAACGCGGATAAGTTGTAAATTATATGGATACTTTGTTCAGAAACGAACGCTTCTGCTTTACCTCAACACGCACCTTCAGCGCCCTCATTACCGGTGAACAACACTGGCGTAACGCACTTTAGTCCTGCTCTTCCGCCTGCGGCATAACGCATTTCTGCGTGGCTTTGCCGACTCTGTTTTCTGCTTTCAGCCCCGTAGCCTCGCGCAAACGGTGGGCTGGCGCACGATGATGACTCTCTTGTGGAAGAGATATTATGCGTTACTGGTTCCTGCTGGCTCTGGCCATTGCTTTTGAAATTACCGGCACCCTGTCGATGAAATGGGCAGATGTAAATGACCACCACGGCGGCTATCTGCTGATGCTGGTGATGATCGCCCTGTCCTATATTTTCCTCTCCTTTTCTGTAAAAAAAATCGCTCTCGGCGTGGCTTACGCCATGTGGGAAGGGGTGGGGATCCTGTTTATTACCCTGTTCAGCGTGCTGTTGTTTGATGAGTCCGTATCACTGATGAAAGTCGCCGGACTGGCCACGCTGATAGCCGGTATCGCCCTGATTAAAACGGGCACCCGCAGTAAAACCCCACGAGCCGCACAGACGCAGGCAGGGGGGCATCATGCAGGCGTTTGAATGGGTACATGCTCTCTGGCTGCTGGTGGCCATTCTGCTTGAAATTGCCGCCAATATCCTGCTAAAACTGTCGAACGGCTTTAAACGTAAGGCTTACGGCGTACTCTCCCTGCTGGGCGTGCTGGCCGCATTCAGCGCATTATCGCAGGCCGTGAAAGGCATCGATCTTGCGGTTGCCTACGCCCTGTGGGGTGGCTTCGGCCTGATAGCGACGATTGCAGCGGGCTGGGTGATGTTTAGTCAGCGCCTGAACCGCAAAGGCTGGCTGGGTCTGCTGTTGCTGCTGGCCGGAATGGTGATGATTAAGCTGGCCTGAGCAGAAATGAGGGCGAAAAAAAACCGACGATGACGTCGGTTTTTTATCTCTTTTAGCGATTGGTAGCCGCATAAAGAATCGTACCACCTGAAGTGTGAAGCCATGAAATCGTATCACGTCAACAGGTAAGGTCAATGTCACTCAGTACAGAATACGCACGATTTGCAGGTTATCACATCCCTTTCCCCCATTATAATCAGCCTGCTCACAGCAGTATCAGGTTACCTCTTGCCGGTAGCTGAAAGGACTCATCCCTGGTTTTTCCCAACCGGTAACAGATGGTGCTGCCCGGTTTGCCTGAACCTAAAAGAGTGCCACCTGAATGTGAAGCAGAAATGCGTCGTGAGGGAAAACCCAAAGGCATTAACGGCGTGTGGTGCTCTGGCTGGATAAGGAGCGCACCGGTGATACTGCTGGGAAGCATTCTGCTGATACTGCAAATTCTGCACATCAGCCTTAGCATTATCGTTGTCATCAGACAACTTGCCGCAAGACCCTAAGGGGTAACGGCAACCTGAAGCAAGGCGGGGCTAACCACCCTGCCTTTTTTCGTTCTGCCAGAACGCTGATTATTGTGTATCTGCGCCAGCCAGCCCACATTGATGCATAAATTTCGCCCTTTCAGCCACTGGCAAAGAGAGTGTAAAACCGGTACTTTGTACTTTTGTACTAGCTACAAGGATCAACATGAATATCGGTAACTCCCTCGACGAACTCCGCCGGCAAATCGACACCCTTGATAGTGAACTGGTGAAACTGATCGCGAAACGCGCGACCTGTGTTAAGGCGGCGGCCGCCTTTAAAAAAGACAGCGCTGCCGTGCGCGCGCCGGACCGCGTGCAGCAGGTGGTGGATAAGGTTCGCCTGCAGGCCAGTGAGCAGGGGCTGCCGCCGGAGATTGCAGAAAGCGTCTGGCGGGCGATGATTGGCGCATTTATCGACTATGAACTGCAACAGCATCAGCAGCTCACCGTCGGTAAGTCCGGCTGATAACCAGCAGTATCTGACACCACAGCGTAATTTGCCGCCTCGCTCACAATTCCCATACACGATTCGGTAATCTCATTGCCTTTCCCCCTCTGCCGCTATAGAACTGTGGGCAGGCGTGTCACTGGTATCAACCAGGCAAGACCTGAAGCTCCCTTAAACCGGGGCTTCAGGTCTTTTTTTTTGGGAAAAATAAGGGGTGTCAGATGAGCTATCTGGAAACGGCACAAACAATAATTAACCTGGTTGGCGGTGTGAATAACATCGAACATATCGAGCACTGTTCAACCCGGCTGCGGCTGAGCCTGGTGGATAACGCGCGGGTCAACCAGCCAGCGCTGGAAAAAGTGCCGGGCGTGCTGGGCGTGCGGGTCAACGTCCAGTGTCAGGTTATCATCGGCAAAGAGGTGATTGAGATCTACGAGGCGGTGCGCCAGCTGGCAGAAGGCCGCCAGCCTGACGCGGCCAGACCCGGCGCACGTCGCCAGTGGGGGCCGTATCTGATTGACTTTGTGATCAGCATTTTCCAGCCGCTGATCCCGGCGATTGCCGGCGGCGGCGTGCTGAAATCGCTGCTGCTGCTGCTCGACGTAATGGGCTGGCTGACCCGCGATAACTCCACCTGGAAGGTGCTCGACGCCATCGGCTCCGCCCCGCTCTACTTCCTGCCGATTCTGGTGGCGATCACCACCGCCACCAAACTGCGGGTTAATATTCTGGTGGCGGTCTCGGCGGTGTCGGTGCTGGTGCTGCCGGCGATGTCGAAACAGCTGGCGGAGGGGGCACAGTTCCTGTCGTTCGATCTGCTGAATATCGCCTACGCCTCGCAGGTGTTCCCGGCGATCCTCTGCGTGCTGTTCTACGCCCAGACCGAGAAGTTCTTTAACCGCTACTCGCCGTCGGCGCTGCGGGTGTTCCTGTCACCGATGCTGTCGCTGCTGGTCACCGTACCGGTGACGCTGCTGCTGCTCGGCCCACTCGGCTTTGAACTGGGTTCCGGCATGGCCACGGTGATCCTCTGGCTGTACGGCAAGCTGGGCTTTGTCGCCACCGCGCTGCTGGCTGCCGTGCTGCCATTTATGGTCGCCTCCGGTATGCACAAGCCGATGATCCCCTACGCCGTGGCTTCGATGTCGCAGTTCGGCCGCGAGATGCTCTACCTGCCCGCGTCGCTGGCGCACAATATTGCCGAAGCGGCCACCTGCTTTGCCATCTACTTTAAAAGCCGCGACAGGGTGAAAAAGTCCACCGCGCTGTCGGCCGGTCTCTCCGCGCTGTGCGGCATTACCGAACCGGCGCTGTACGGCATTACGCTGCTGAATAAGAAGGCGCTGTATGCGGTGATTATCGGCAGCGTGATCGGCGGCGGCTTTATCGGCTGGATGGCGGTAGAAGCGTTTGCGCTGGTTGGCCCGGGCCTCGCCAGCATCTCAATGTTCGTCTCACCGACCAATCCGGCCAATATTCTCTGGGCGCTGGCCGGTGCCGGGCTGGCCTTTGTGGTGACCTTTGTTGTCACCCTGGCGATCTGGCATGAGGAGCCGCAGGCAACCGCCACCACGCCGACGCGGGTCAACGCGTTCGATCTCAACAGCCCGGCGGAGGGCAAGGTGATCCCGCTCTCCTCGGTCAACGATGAGGTGTTCTCTGCCGGTATTATGGGTGACGGCATCGGCGTTATCCCCACGCACGGATCGCTGTATGCTCCGGCGGACGGCACCATCAGCAGCCTGTTTGAGAGCGGCCATGCGCTCAGTATGCTCACCGACAGCGGAGCTGAGATTATTTTCCACATTGGCATTGATACCATCAAGATGGAAGGCCGCAACTTCTGGCCTGAAGTCACTGAAAATCAGCACGTTAAAGCCGGCGATCTGCTGGTCAGGTTTGACCTTGAAGCGATTACTGCCGCCGGCTTCGATCCGGTGGTGGTGATGGTCGTCACCAACAGCGACCGCTTCGAGGTGCTCTCCCCTTCGTCCGACGCTGCCGTCGGCACTCATCACGTGATGACCTTAAAGGAGTCAGTATGAAACAGAATATCCCGGTATTTCCGCAGAACTTTTTATGGGGCGCGGCCATCGCCGCTAACCAGGCGGAAGGCGCCTGGAACGTGGCGGGCAAAGGCCCGTCCGTAGCCGATGCGATTGCGCATAAGCCGAATATGGACGTAAAGGACTACAGCGGCCATATGGCGCTGAGCGACGAAAATATTCAGGATGCGCTGAACGGCCTGAACGATGAGAAATACCCAAAACGTCGCGGCATCGACTTCTATCATCGTTATAAAGAGGATCTGGCGCTGTTTGCTGAGATGGGTACCAAAGTGCTGCGCGTCTCCATCGCCTGGTCACGCATCTTCCCCTCCGGTGAAGAGGCGCAGCCGAACGAAGCCGGCCTGCAGTTTTATGACGATCTGTTTAGCGAGATGCGTAAGCACAACATTGAGCCGCTGGTCACCCTCTCCCACTACGAGATGCCGCTGATCCTCAGCGAAAAGTACAACGGCTGGGTGCACCGTAACGTGGTCGATGCCTTCGTCCGTTACTGCAACGTCTGCTTCCATCGTTATAAAGACCTTGTGCGTTACTGGCTGACCTTCAACGAGATCGACAGCATCCATCGCCACCCGTTTACCACCGCCGGGATCCGCGAAGAGAAGTGCGCACCGGGCCATGCCCGGCAGGATATCTATCAGGGCCTGCACCACCAGTTTGTCGCCTCGGCGCTGGTCACCCGCGACTGCCACGCGATTATTCCGGGCAGCCAGGTAGGCTGCATGCTGACCAAACTGACCACCTATGCGCGCACCTGTCACCCGGATGATGTGCAGGCAACGCTGAAGAAAAATCTGGAAAACTACTTCTACGCCGACGTGCAGGTAAACGGCGCCTACCCGCCGCTGATCCTGCGTGACCTGGAGCTGCGCGGCATCCGTCTTGAGATGCAGCCGGACGATCTGGATATTCTGCGCAACCACACCGTCGACTTCGTCTCCTTCAGCTACTACATGTCGCTGACCGAATCGACGCAGCCGGACGCCGAGCGCATCCCGGGCAACACCGTGCTGGGGGTAAAAAACCCCTACCTGCCGGCGTCCGAATGGGGCTGGCAGATCGACCCGGTCGGGCTGAAGATCTCCCTGCTGGAGCTGTATGACCGTTACCAGAAGCCGTTGTTTATCGTGGAGAACGGCCTCGGCTCGCGCGACGAAGTGGTGGACGGAAAAATCCACGACGGCTACCGCATTGACTACTTCAGATCACACTTCGAGCAAATGCTGGCGGCGATCCACGAAGGCGTTGAGCTGATGGGCTTTACCAGCTGGGGAACAATTGACATTATCAGTGCCGGTACTTCACAGATGTCCAAGCGTTACGGATTTATCTATGTTGATCAGGATGATGAAGGCCACGGCTCGCTTGCCCGCCTGCGTAAAGACTCATTCTGGTGGTATCAGAAAGTGATCGCCACCAACGGCAGCGATCTCAGTTAAGTCATCAGGCCGCGGGAAACGCATGTGATAAGAGTTAAGAAGTCGCTGAATAACAGTATGCTGCTGGTTGAACAGGAGGGTCGCGAGATGATCCTGTTTGGCAAAGGCCTCGGCTTTGGCACCAAACCCGGTGCGCTGGTTGACGCCAGTCATATCGAGCAGGTGTTTATTCCGCTGGAGAGCTACAAAGCGCAGCACTTTCTTTCTCTGACCGACAGCGTGCCGGCGGCCTTTTTTGACGTTACCCACGACATCATCGCCGTGGCACAGCCGCAGTACGCTGAGAAGCTGAACAGCGTGCTGCTGTTCACGCTGGCCGAACACCTGTTCTTCGCCGTTGAGCGCAGTAAAAGCGGCATGAACGTGGTGAACAAACTGAGCTGGGAAGTGAAACGCTACTACCCGCGCGAGTATGAACTGGGCCTGCGTGCCACGGCGCTGGTGAACCAGCGCTTTCGCATCACCCTGCCCGACGACGAAGCGGTGCATATCGCCTTTCACCTGATTAACGCCTCAGGTGAGAGCGACAACGGCGACGCCCATCAGCAGGTCCAGCTGGTGAACCGCATTGCCGAAATCGTTCGCTACAAGCTGAACCGCAACCTGGATATCACCACCATCAACTACAACCGCTTTATCACCCATCTGCGCTACTTTGCCGAACGGGTGCTGGCGGGCAAGATCGTCAGTCGCAACGGGGATGATTTCTATCAGGAAATGGTGCGCTTTCACCCACAGGCGATGCAGGTCGCCTGGGCTGTGCGTGACTACGTTGAAGAGAAGCACCAGCTGGTGCTGCCCAACGACGAGCTGACCTGGCTGAGCATTCATATCAGCCGGCTGGCGCAGGGCGAGGTGGAGTAATCAGTAACCAACAGAGCCTGAACGGATGGCACTATCATTCGTTTCAGCGGTTTCCGACTCCCTTGTGACCGGCTGTACGTTCTCACATCGTCGTTGTAACGCACCGACGGCACAGCAATAATCAGCAAATGCCGTATCTTCCTGTGATTCCCCTCCCTGCGTGTCTGATGAAAGGAAGCATAATGACAGTCACCCTGCGGGCCTTATGCTGGCTGACGGCCGCAGCGTTCAGCAACAGCGTCTGCGCCCTCTCTCCGGTCCTGCTCAAACAGGGAATAAATCCTCTGGATATCAATGATGACGGGCGACAGGATTATGTCGTGGTCGCGCAATTCGATAACAACACTTCCCACCCTAATCTTGGTTTGACCTTCTTCGTCGATCGCGGCGACGGCGGCCTCAGCATTATGCCGGTGGCAAACAGCGAGCGGTTTACGTGGTTTGACTACCGCCTGTCGGCGGACGCGGAGTTTCTGGTCGAGGATAATCAGCTGTTTCGCCGCGGCAACACTTTCTGGCTGATCAACGCAGAGAAAAAGGGCGAGAGCCCTTATGACCGCAACCCGTTCCAGCTCTCCTACTATCGGTTTACCCAGTCCGATGACGATCCGGGCGTCCCGCTTTATCAGTGGTCACTGATGAAAAAGACGATCACCCAAAACAGCTACGACTCCGCCACTCAGGCCTGGGCCGAGGTGGATGAGCGGGATCTGCAGCCGTGAAATTGAAGGAAAGCGAGCTGCCGGATAAATAAAAGCCCCGAACTACGGGGCTGCGGGGCTGTTGGCTGGATATTTTTCAGATCGGCGTTGACGGCGTAGCGCAGGCTCATCTGATTTTGCTACCTTACAGCGCGGCAGCCGTGGGTGAATGCTTCGGCCTGCTTCCATCAGCGAGGCGGGGATCCCCTCCGCCCGCGCGGGGAAATAATGGCAGAGGGTTGAGTGGAAATAACAGCAAAAAAGGCAACGTCAATCGGGCTGATTGCTATCGTCCTGTGGAGCGCCATCGTCGGGCTGATCCGCAGCGTCAGCGAAGGGCTGGGGGCGATTGGCGGGGCGGCGATGATCTACAGCCTGGCATCGCTGGTGCTGCTGCTGACCCTTGGTTTTCCCAAAGTAAAAACCTTCCCGCGCGCCTACCTGATTACCGGCAGCCTGCTGTTTGTCTGCTACGAGCTGTGCCTGTCGCTGTCGCTGGGCTTCGCCAGCACCGGCACCCAGGCGATCGAAGTCGGTATGGTTAACTACCTGTGGCCGGGCATGACCATTCTGCTGTCGGTGATCGTTACCAGGCAGAGATGCAGCCTGCTGATTATTCCCGGCATGCTGGTATCGATCGCCGGCATCTGCCTGGTGCTGGCCGGCGACCGTGCATTCTCCTTCAGCGAAATTGCGGCCAGCGTCGCCTCCAATCCGCTCAGCTACGGGCTGGCGTTTAGCGGCGCGGCGATCTGGGCAATCTACTGCGTGGTGACTAAAAAGATTGCCAACGGCAGCAACGGCATCACCCTGTTCTTTATCCTGACGGCGCTGACGCTGTGGGTGAAATTCCTCGCCGCGCCGCAGCCGGAAATGGTCTTTACTCTGCGGGTGGGGGTGAACCTGCTGCTGGGCGCGATGGCGATGGGCTTCGGCTACGCGGCCTGGAACATCGGGATCCTGCACGGTCACGTTACGCTGCTGGCCACCGCCTCCTACTTTATTCCGGTGATCTCGGCGATGCTGGCGGCGGTGATGCTCAACGCCAGCCTGTCGGTCAGCTTCTGGCAGGGTGCCGCGATGGTCAGCCTCGGCTCGCTGCTGTGCTGGTGGTCAACCCGTCAGCGATAATAAATGGCAATATGCTGGCCGTTAATCTGCTCGATGCTGACCAGTACAGCCGCCCCGCCCGGGGCGGCGAACATTAATTCCGCTGCTCGATCACCCCATACCAGCCCAGCCCGTCATAACTCTCGTAGCCCGGGGTCAGCGCGAAGGAGACGGTTCGTCCTTCATCCGGCTGAAAGAAACCACTGCTGCGCCCGTCGGTGTGCAGCGGAAACCGCTCGCCCAGCCTGGCGCTGGCATCGCTGCTGGCCAGGATCCGGTGGTGCGAATCGAGGATCATACAGCGCGTGCGCGACCACTCCTCCTCACTGAGCCGCACCCCGCTGACCACGGCCGTGGCCTGCGGTGCCCAGTCAAAGAAAATCATCAGCGCCCCGATTGGCTTGCCGTGCGCCTCCCCCTGCTCACGGATCGCCGTGGCGTAGGTTGCCACCGACGCATTGTGCAGCTGTGGCAGCTCTGCCACATCGCTGCTTACATAGTCATCGCCGCTGCGGGTCGCCATCGCCTCACTGAATGCCGCCAGATGGCGAACGTTTTGCCCGCTGACTGGATAGCGATCGCCCCGTCCGTTAGCCAGTACGTTGCCCGCAGCATCGGCGATCCAGATATCCAGGTAAACGGTATAGCTGCTGAGGATCACCGCCAGCCGGCGGGCGGCATGCTGACAGGCCGCCGCGTCCGCCGCGCTGACGCAGGCAACCACTGCCGCATCGGTCGCCCACCAGCGCACGTCGCAGGAGCGTTCGTACAGGTTACGATCGATAATGTCGATGGTATTCAGCGCCAGATCGACACAGCGCTGCCCCTGATGATCCCGTAAGCGGGCAATCATGCTGTCACCCAGCGCCGTCAGCTCAGAGAGCGCTCCCGCCAGCTCTTTGTTCAGGCTGGTGGTAATATCCGCGATAACGCCAGAGACGTGTTTCACCTGATTCGCCACCACGGCGAAGCCGCGTCCGGCCTCACCCGCGCGGGCTGCCTCAATCAGCGCATTCAGCGCCAGAAAGGTGGTTTCGCGGTTGATATCATTAATATCGGCAATTTTACCTTCAGCCATTTTGCGAATGTGTTTACTCAGATCGACGATCTCATGCGGATTGGACATCGTTATCAGGGGTCTCCGGCCAGGTGATAGGCGTATCGGCTACCGCCACCGGCAGCACGTCACAAAGCACAAAGTGTAGGGTGGGAAAGTGCGTGCTGTCACCAGCCTGTAACAGACGAAATCACTAATTTGACTTAATTTTCATGACGTTAAGCATAAGCAATTGAATCGCAAACCTTTAGCCAGCCATAGGAAAATATGATGACCACCGCCTGTCACCGCGCCTGGTTATGGTCCTACCACTTCGCTAAAAAACTGTACCCTGCCCGCAAAAAAGCAAAATAGTCGCGTCGAAGATTGTTTTTAAATAACAAAATATTAACCATATGTGCAGCAGGCAGGCTGAATCCCTGAACGGTCCTACCAGTTATCAGTCGGGTGACTCCTCTGCGCAAGCCCCCTCCCGCTTCTTCAGGCCAGCAGGTGAAGACCATGAACATCCCAGTACCACCGGCCGCGCTCTCGTTGTCGGCCCGGCTCAGAGAGCAGATCCAGCAGCTTGAGCTGGCGCCCGGCGCACGCCTGCCTGCCGAGCGTCGGCTGGCGGAAGTGCTCGGGGTATCGCGTTCGTCGCTGCGCGAGGCGCTGCGCACGCTGATTGCCGAAGGCGTACTCTACAGCCGCCACGGCGGCGGTACCTGGCTTTGCGAAACGGACGACAGCGCACGCTGGTCACAGCAGCGTATCGTACAGCCGCTGAAGGCGCTTGTGGCGGGCGACCCCAGCTACCGTGACGATATTCTTGAAGCGCGTCACGCCATTGAGGCCAGCACCGCCTGGTATGCGGCGCTGCGTGCCACCGAAGAGGATAAGCAGAAGCTGCAGGGCTGTTTTGATGCCCTCTGCCAGCAGGAAAGCCGCTCCGAAGAGATGGCTGCCCAGGCCGACGTGCGTTTTCACCTGGCGATCGCCGAGGCCTCACACAACGTGGTGTTACTGCAGACCATGCGCGGCTTTTTCGATCTGCTGCAAACTTCGGTGGCGCACAGCCGCCAGCGGATGTACAGCGCCCCGGACATCCACGCCCGGCTGACCGAACAGCACGCTGAACTGCTGCAGGCGATCCTCGCGGGCGATGCCGAACGCGCGCGCCGCGCAGCACAGCAGCACCTCGGATTTGTGCACGCCACGCTGAAGACGCTGCAGGAAAATGCGGCCCGGCAGGAGCGTATTTCGCGCCTGCCGGGCGACGAAGATAAGTGGATAAAGGAAGAAAACCGATGATCATTTCAGCCGGCAGCGACTACCGCGCCGCCGCCAGACGCATACTGCCACCGTTTCTGTTTCACTACATTGACGGCGGTGCCTACAACGAGCATACGCTGCGCCGCAACGTCGATGACCTGGCGCAGATCGCGCTGAAGCAGCGGGTGCTGAACGATATGTCTGAGCTGGACCTGCGGACCAGGCTGTTTAACGAAGAACTGTCGATGCCGGTGGCGCTGGCCCCGGTCGGCCTGTGCGGCATGTATGCCCGCCGTGGCGAAGTGCAGGCGGCACGGGCAGCTTCGGCGAAAGGCATCCCCTTCACCCTCTCCACCGTCTCGGTGTGCCCGATTGAAGAGGTCGCCCCGGCGATGGACCGGCCGATGTGGTTCCAGCTCTACGTGCTGAAGGATCGCGGCTTTATGCGCAACGTGCTGGAACGCGCCAAAGCGGCCGGCTGCTCCACGCTGGTGTTTACCGTGGATATGCCGGTTCCGGGTGCCCGCTACCGCGACGCGCACTCCGGCATGAGCGGCCCGAACGCGGCGCTGCGACGCTACCTGCAGGCGGTCACTCATCCGCAGTGGGCATGGGACGTCGGCCTGCACGGCAAGCCGCACGACCTCGGCAATATCTCCGCCTACCTCGGCAAACCCACCGGGCTGGAGGACTATATCGGCTACCTGGCGAAGAACTTCGATCCGTCAATCAGCTGGTCCGATCTGGAGTGGATCCGCGAAGCCTGGGACGGCCCGATGGTGATCAAAGGCATTCTCGACGCCGATGACGCCCGCGATGCGGTGCGCTTCGGCGCCGACGGCATCGTGGTCTCTAACCACGGTGGCCGCCAGCTGGACGGCGTGCTCTCCAGCGCCCGCGCCCTGCCGCGCATCGCCGATGCGGTCAAAGGCGATATCACCATTCTGGCCGACAGCGGCATCCGCAACGGGCTGGACGTGGTGCGGATGATCGCGCTGGGCGCGGACAGCGTGCTGCTGGGCCGCGCGTACCTCTATGCGCTGGCTACCGCCGGGCAGGCGGGCGTGGCGAATCTGTTAAGCCTGGTGGAAAAAGAGATGCGCGTAGCGATGACCCTGACCGGTGCCAAAAATATCGCCGCCATCTCACGCGATGCGCTGGTCGACGGTGGGCTGGCGTAATACCGCGCCGCTGGCCTGCGCCAACACCGTTGAGCGGCAGGCCACGTCCAGCCGCTCAACGGGCATCCCTCTCCCCCGGCAGCCGCAGGGATTAAGCCGTTCAGGCGGAAATCCGGGGGCTGAAGGAGGCAGACAGCCATCTGCGCGGTGTTACCGGTACAGCGACAGATTCCCCGTCAGGCGGGTAATCTTCTTTTTCGGTCCGATCAGGCCGATCGCCACCAGCGCGATCTGCGGGCTGCTGACCGACGAGATACGCTCGCCGTACTCGTCATAGGTTTTGCACGACTGCGCCAGCGCGCTGAACGGCATCACGTATATCTCGTCATCCTGCTGCGCCGTCTGCAGCAACGCCTGCAGATAGCTCCCTTCCGCCCTCAGCACCGGCAGTGGGGCATAAATCACCCCCGGA
The DNA here is from genome assembly GCF_001422605.1 of Erwinia sp. Leaf53. Taxonomy (NCBI): domain Bacteria; kingdom Pseudomonadati; phylum Pseudomonadota; class Gammaproteobacteria; order Enterobacterales; family Erwiniaceae; genus Erwinia; species Erwinia sp. Leaf53. The sequence continues at coordinate 307,641 of NZ_LMLK01000001.1, read as the reverse complement.
TAGCTGACCCCGTCTGCGCTGTGCAGATCCGGCCCCACCAGATTATCCACCGTGCGGCCGAAGCTGATGCCGATCACGCTGGCGGCATTCATCGCCAGCCCCGGAGCAAGCTGGGCGTCCACCACGATGGTACAGCGTTGTTGCGTTGCATCAAATTTCATCATCATTCCTGTTCTAATGTGCCGTCGGAGCAATAGTATCGCCCGTTCCACCTGGAAAAGGTGGTCTGAATTGCTTGTAAAAACAGTAAAAAAGGGCAAAATTTACCTGATAACCGCCATCAAAAGACAGGAAATGACCTGATGACCTTAAGCCCCAGTGAGATGCACATTCTCACCCTGCTACAGAACGACGCGCGCATCACCAATCAGGCGCTGGCCGACGAAATCGGCCTGTCCGCCTCGCCCTGCTGGCGCAAAGTGCGCAGGCTGGAGGAGGAGGAGGTGATTCAGGGCTACCGTGCGGTGCTGAATCGCCGCAAAATCGGGCTGGGCGTGATGGTGTTTGTGCGGGTGAGCATCGACAGCCACAGCGAAGCCGATGCGAAAAAGTTCGAACAGCAGGTGACCGCGCTGGATAACGTAGTGGCCTGCTACAGCATCGGCGGCGATGCCGACTTCCTGCTGCAGGTGGTGTCACGGGATCTCGACGCCTTTGCGGAGTTTTCCATGACGGTGATCCGCCGCCTGCCAGGTATAAAAGAGATGCAAAGTATGTTTGTACTGAAGGAAATTAAGCCGCTGGTGGGCTATCCGTTACAAAAATCACGCTGAACCCTTAGCGATGACGAACAGCACCGCTTACCTGTTAGCGGCAGAAGGGCCGATCTCTGGCCGTAAAAGATTAATTTTTTCACACCATACTTTTTTTCCGGTTAGCGACGGAAGTTGCGGGACTCTGCCGCGCCAATAACGTCCTGTTGCGCGGTTCAACGCTGCAATTCAGCCGCGAGAAGGGTGCGTCAGGCGGGCATCTGTTCACCTGCCCGTCGACCCCCTCCCCTCTTTTGACCTGTGAATAGTCTTAAATTTAAGGAGAAACCTGTAACCTAAGTATATTCTTAAAAACTCTGCAACCTGCGGTAATTAAAACAAAACCGTCACGCGTGACGCTGATATTTCCCCTCAAAGTAAACCCTTATTACAAAATCAAATCATTCAGTTCCTTAATGCTAATTGACTGGCTAAAAATTTGTCTTAAGATGAGAGCTGTCTCCTCGCTGAATCTGGCGTTACGTAACGTATCCCGGTAAAGCAGTGCCTGACGTACTGGCTGTAAAACGGGCTTCAGACCTGTTGCAACAGCGCCTCTCTTCAGCACGGCGACAGATAAGTAAGGCTTGATAATTAGTGTGTTATAGGTCGTTATATGGGAAATGAGGGGTAAGTACTTTTACCTTTGGTTTTCCCATGCATCTCTGTTTACATTTACCGGGGAAAATGAAATGGGTGACATCGTCCTTATGAGCATGGCATTCATGCTCATTGCAGTCTCTGCATACAGCTTGATTTCATATATTCGCGACAGAAGAAACTCTTCTTTCCCGAAGAAAAAAAGATAATCCCCTGTTTTACTGGCGGGCTATCCACTTTCCGGCGAGCCATCTGGCTCGCCGGAGATGACGCCATTATTAAGATAAATCTGTAGTCCGCCACTGACAACAAAGGGAGATATGTCTTATTCCCCCAGGAATAATTTAACGTATTATTGACCCATAGCAGCGAAATCCAGTGAGTACCTGATGGCTAAATACTAGGATTAATCGCATACCAATCACGTTAAATAGACCGGGTATCATTATGAATGACTATTTCCTTATTAGCATGGCGACTTTACTGATTGCGGTCTCCGTCTGGAGCCTTCACTCGTGGCTGCACGATGTTAAAAAGAAGTCCTTACCCAGGACCAGGCGCTAATTGAGCACCTGCCGGTCAACACCCGGCGGCCTTTACTGCCGCCAGCCCGTCCCGCCTCCTTTTGTTCCTGCCTTTTTACCGCTTGTTAGCGTTATGCTCTCTCTTCGGCCATTCTGAGCCCTCAGCCTACGACCGGCAGCCTGCTGCACCCACCATCGCGGTGAACATTCAGCCCCCTGTCCCGAAAGCATCATGACAAATGAGCGCCGCACGACGGTCAACTCAAGCCTGAATTTTTCAGATTGCGTCCTTTTTAGCAGCCGTGTCACTATCAGCCCTGATCAGAATCCGCCGTTTTGACGGTGGAGCAAGCGATGATTTCACGTTACCGATTGAGAGTAAAACGATGTCACAAAGCTTCAGCAGGCGCGTCCACTTCTACTACTGCATCCTGGTTGCGCTCAGGATGTATGGCAAAAAGCAGCCGGGGAACGCCAGGGGGAAGAATAATTTCCTGCTGAAATGGTTGCGTAACGCCGAGAACGGTAACCTGTTTCCGCCAGAAATCAGCAGTGAAATCACGTGGCTGCGCGGCAAAATCATCAGCGCCGGCCCCGACGCCAATCTGGAACCGATGCTCGATTATGTTTACCGGACCGCACGCCGGGCAGAGGGGATGAAGGATCGCTAAAATACCCCAGAGCACATACCCGGCATGACGTCGTTTTACCGTCAGCGGGTCAGCTCTCGTCTTCAACTTCAACAGCAGCACTGCGGCAAGGTAGTGATTCGCGTCTCAACCTTATGAGGTAGCGGATGGACTAATCAGGCTATTTATCAAGATTTAGCGGAATGATTGCCAGCGCCATCTGAAGTAGGCTTTCCATTGACCAGTTTACTTTCACAATGGACATGCCATGAACCAGAGCCCAACCCGGTTAGCTCCCCCTGCCCTGCAGCTGAGTGTAATAATCGGCATGCTGGAGCATCTTAGCGATCCCTGGGGGATCAAAGATGCGCAGTCTCGTCATCTGTATATGAACAAAGCGGCCTGTCTGTACACCGCTACGCCCGCAGGTTTCAGCCTGGAAGGCAGGCTGGACGGCGAGTTTCCCGCCGCCTGGGCCGAGTGCGAAGACGACTTTATCGAACACGATCGCCGCGCGCTGGCCGCTCAGGGGCGCGTGGCGGTGATCGAGACCCACTACTGGTTCGGGCTGCCGGAGCTAACCCCCTGTATCAGCGAGAAGATCCCACTGTTTGACAACGACGGTAAATTTATTGGCGTCGTCTGGAACGCCCGTCGGCTGAATACGCTGTCGCCGCTCAGGTACATCGATAAGCAAAAACCCAGCGTACTGACCACCGAAGCCGGCAGCACGCTGTTCACCCGCAGCGAACTCGATACCTTGTTCCTGTTACTGCAACGTTGCACAACCAAAGAGATTGCCAGGGCATATGGCCTCAGCCATCGCACCGTGGAAGATCGCGTTTACAACCTCTACCAGAAGGCGGGCGTACATAGCCTGCGCCAGTTCGAAGAGTATTGCCGTGAGGCAGGTCTGGATAACTACATCCCCCCGCGCCTGCTGGAAAAAGGAATTCAGTTTATCTGACCACAAGGAGCCCTCTGATGCAGATCGAAGATTATCCCCTCAGCCGTGTGCCGCCTGACCGGCGCGTCTCTTTTCTCAGCGTGGCGGTGGTGCATATGGGTATGCTCACCGCGCTGGACCAGTTTATGCTCGGCGCGGTGCTGGGCAACGGCATGAGCATTGCCAGTGCGCTGATGGCGATCCTGGCCGGCAGCGTTATTTTTGGCGCGATCACCTTCGGGCTGGGTTACGCCGGGATGAAAGAGGGGTTGTCCGGCAGCCTGCTGGCGCGCTGGTGTGGTTTTGGTCGCGTGGGATCGATCCTGATTGGTCTGATCGTCGCCATCAGCCTGCTCGGCTGGTTCGGCGTGCAAAATGCGATCTTTGCCCGCTCGCTGAACTTCGCGCTGGGCGGCGGCCCGGGCTTCGCGCTATCGGCCACCCTCTCCGGGCTGCTGCTGACACTGCTGGTAGCGTTTGGCTTTAAGGCGTTACGCTTTACCGCGCGCATCGCCGTGCCGCTGTTTGTTGGCCTGGTCGCGCTGATTGCCTGGCAAACGCTGTCCGGCCAGCAGGTGCCGCCGCTGCTCAACGTGGCAGACAGCGTCACGCCCCTGACCATTAGCGCCGCGGTCACCCTGGTGGTCGGCGGGGCCATCGTCGCCAGCCTGATGACGCCGGACCTGACGCGCTACTCGCGCAGTACAAGGCACGTGGCGGGAACGGTGCTGCTCACCATTATCGCCGGAGAGTTCGTGATTAACGGCCTGGCAATCATGATTTCCCATACGCTGCACACCGCGGATGTGGTCACCATTATGTCGCAGGCGACGGGCGGCATCGGGCTGCTGCTGGTGGTCTTCTCCACCCTGCGCATTAACGACCTCAACCTCTATTCGTCCGCGCTGGGGGTGATTAACGCGGTGGAAGGCCTCTGCGGTAAAAAGCTGCGCTATCGCAGCACCACGCTGGCTATTGGCGTGCTGGGCACGCTGCTGTCGGTGCTGGGGATCCTCGATCGTTTCGTTGATTTCCTGACCCTGCTGGGCGTGGTGTTCCCGCCGATCCTCGGCATTATGCTGGTGGACTATTTCCTGCTGCGCAGCCAGCGGGCGGTGCTGGAAAGCAGCCGCAGGCAGGGTACGTTACCCGGCGATGCTGAAACACCCACCTGCGGCTGGCCAGCCATCGCCGCGACGCTGGCCGGCAGTACGGTGGGCCTACTCTGTGAATGGGGCGTGCCGACGCTCAACGCCCTGGTCAGCGCCTGCCTGCTCTATGCCCTGCAGAAACAGTTCCAGAATCGCGTTAGGCCGGCGGCCTTTACGGGTCACCAGCGCGATCCGTGAGTCAAAGCAGAAGCGCTGCGGGGCCAGCGCGCGCATCATGCCCCGCGTCACCCAGTGGCTGGCGTAGTGATCCGGCAGAAAACCCACGAACTGGCCGGTGAGGATCAGAAACGCGATGCCTTCCCGGTCGCTGGCGCTGGCGCTGCAGTTAAACAGCTGGTGCAGGCCGATGGTTTCGGCGGTCATGCGCGAGCCGGGCGCCACCGCATCCAGCGTCTGCAGCTGCGCGTCGTCCGGCAGGGTAGCGCTGCCGAACAGCGGATGCGTATGGCTGCAGTACAGCGACGATCGCTCGGTGTACAGCGGCTGATAGTCCAGCCCGGAGAGCGGCACGGTCAGCGGCAGCGCCCCCACCTGGATACGCCCGTCCAGCAGCCCGCGCTCAATATCGGCCGGGGTGCTCATGCTCAGATTGATGCGTACCTCCGGCGCCCGGCGGCGCATCTCCGCCAGCGCGTCGGTAATCTGCATCTGCGGCGTGGTCACCAGATTATTGATCAGCGCGATGCTGAACTCACCGCGCAGCTGTTTATGCAGCTGATTGACCTGCTGACGGAAGGATTCCATCGACGCCAGCAGCGTGTCGCTGAGCCGCAGGATCTCCCGCCCCTCATCGGTCAGCGAAAAACCAGCACGGCCACGCTGGCACAGTCGCATGCCGAGACGCTTTTCCAGATCGCTCATGTGCAGGCTGATCGCCGAGCGGGTGATCCCCAGCAGGCTTTCTGCCGCCGAGAAACTGCCGCACTCTGCCACTGTCTTAAACACACGCAATAGTTTCAGATCAAAATCGCTGACCTGACCAAGAGATTTGCCGCTCATTAGGTGAGTAATTCCTTAACTGATGATTAGTTAATCAGTATTTAACTCACCCATTACTTCGGTGCAAACTGTTTTACCCCCTGTTACCCGGAGATGTGCCATGTCTGTCGCCGATGAAATCAGCCAGCTTAATCTGCAAAGCCACTGGATGCCGTTCAGTGCCAACCGTAACTTCCACCAGGACCCGCGCTTTATCGTGGCGGCCGAAGGCCAGTGGCTGGTGGACGATAAAGGACGCCGTATCTACGACAGCCTCTCCGCACTGTGGACCTGTGGCGCAGGCCACACCCGCAGCGGGATCCAGCAGGCGGTATCACGCCAGCTGGGCACCCTCGACTACTCGCCGGGCTTCCAGTACGGCCATCCGCTGTCATTTAAGCTGGCGGAACGCATTGCCGGGCATCTGCCGGGCGACCTCAGTCACGTGTTCTTTACCGGCTCCGGCTCTGAATCCGCCGATACGGCAGTGAAGATGGCCCGCGCCTACTGGCGCGCCAAAGGTCAGCCGACCAAAACCAGACTGATTGGCCGTGCGCGTGGCTACCACGGCGTCAATGTTGCCGGTACCAGCCTTGGCGGCATCGGCGCTAATCGCAAGATGTTTGGCCAGCTGATGGACGTTGACCACCTGCCGCACACCCTGCAGCCGGGCATGGCCTTTACAAGAGGCATGGCGGAAACCGGCGGCGTGGCGCTGGCCGACGAGATGCTTAAGCTGATTGAGCTGCACGACGCATCGAATATCGCCGCGCTGATCGTCGAGCCGCTCTCCGGATCGGCCGGGGCGATAATTCCACCGGTGGGTTATCTGCAGCGGTTGCGCGAGATCTGCGATCGGCACGATATTCTGCTGATCTTTGATGAGGTGATCACCGGCTTCGGCCGCATGGGCCGCTGGAGCGGTGCTGAATACTTTGGCGTAACGCCGGATATCCTCAACTTTGCCAAGCAGATTACCAACGGCGCGATCCCGCTGGGCGGCGTGGTGGCAACCAGCGAGATCTATCACACCTTTATGGCACAGAACCTGCCACAGCACGCGGTGGAGTTCGGCCATGGCTATACGTATTCTGCCCACCCGGTGGCCTGTGCCGCCGCGCTGGCAACGCTGGATATTCTGGAAAACGAGCAGCTGATTGAACAGTCCGCCAGCCTGGCACCGCACTTTGAACAGGCGCTGCACGGCCTGAAAGGCAGCCCGCACGTGGTGGATATCCGCAACTGCGGCCTGGTCGGTGCGATCCAGCTGGCACCGCGCGGTGCCGACCCGAGCATCCGGCCATTTGATGCCGGAATGGCGCTGTGGCGCGCCGGTTTCTACGTGCGTTTCGGCGGCGACTGCCTGCAGTTTGGTCCGATGTTTAACGCGCAGCCGGACGATCTCGACCGTCTGTTTAACGCCGTGGGCGACGCCCTGCATCACACTGACTGAGGCTACACAGATAGCCGGTACCGCACTCTATAGACGGCGCGACGGGACAGGCGCGGCCTGCCGGTCTCCGGTCATAAACAGGACGTATTTTTAACGCTCGTCGCCCGGCGAACTGTGTCGCCGGGCCGGTTACTCTGCAACCCTCCTGCTTGTTTGCCAGCAAGATGTGATTATGCAGGCAGTTCCGTAAAAATTATTGGTTATATTCCGTTACTACGCACCAGCAGCAATTGACAGCATGCTTTGTACTGGCCTAATTTCTGGCCGGCAGGCCTGCGGTTATTGCTGTGATAACAGGAATTAATAATGATAATCGAGCGAATACTGAATAATAACGTGGTTATTAGCCTCGACGACCACCGTCAGGAAATGGTGGTCATGGGTAAAGGCATCGCCTTCAATAAAAAGATCGGTGATACTACCGACCCCGACAAAGTAGAGAAAATCTTTTCCCTCAACACGCCTTTCACTGAACAGTTTAAAGCATTACTTAATCTGGTTCCGGCAAGCTGTATTAGCGCTACCGAAGCGATTATCGCTCTGGCTAACGACAACCTGCCCGGTAAATTACACCACAGCCTGTTAATCTCCCTGGTCGACCATCTGTATTATGCGCTGCAGCGCTTTTCGCAGAATATTCATATCCCTAACGCCCTGCAGTGGGAGATTAAAAAACTTTACCCGCAGGAGTTTGCGCTGGGCATCCAGGCGCTGCAGATTATTGCCGAACATACCGGTTCGCAACTGCCGGAAGATGAAGCCGGCTTTATTGCGCTGCACCTGGTGAATGCCCAGCTTAACGACAATATGCAAAACACCGTGCAGATCACCCGTTTTATGCAGGACATTCTGAGCCTGGTACAGTATCACTTTGACCTGGTTTATGAGGAAGAGGGGCTACGCTACCAGCGTTTTGTCACCCACCTGAAATTTTTTGCCTGCCGGGTGCTCGACCATCAGCATATCGACGGGGACGATCCTGCGCTGGCACAGCTGGTGCAGCAGCAGTATCCGGCGGCGCAACGCTGTACCGATAAAATCAACCAGTATACAGAATTACATCACGATCACAGCCTCACTCAGGATGAACGCATGTTCCTGACCATTCATATTGAGCAGCTAAGAAAGTAACCGTTGCCGCGCGCACGGCTATGGACAGATTACGATACGTGAAGCGCTTCACAGATTAAAGACAATCCAAAAACAACGCTTGAGTGCGCCCGACATTAGGCTTATAGATATACGCCATAGCAGGATTGTGATCTTCACGCTAATTATCGCGTGCAGAGCAAAACCTAACTGACCCCGCGCGGATCGTCTTATCCCCGCCGGAAGAAGTTAGGTTTTTTTTTGCCTTTAATTTACCGACCAGAATATACGAACCAAGCTGAGCCAATGGGATACGCCAGTTTATGCAGAGAAATAATTAACGGCGTCGGTGGCCGGGATAATATTGTCAGCGTGACCCATTGCGCCAACCGTTTACGTTTTAAAAGGATCACCGATGAAAACCCAGTTTCCGAACGATTTTCTGTGGGGTGGCGCGGTCGCTGCTAACCAGGTCGAAGGCGCGTATAACGCCGACGGTAAAGGGCTATCCACTTCCGACTTCCAGCCACACGGCCTGATGTACCCGCCAGGCGAACGGAAGCCGGGCGAGTTCAATCTGAAAGATGTCGCCATCGATTTCTACCATCACTATCCGCAGGACATCGCACTGTTCGCCGGGATGGGCTTTAAAACCCTGCGCACCTCGATTGCGTGGACGCGCATCTACCCGAACGGCGACGAGCAGCAGCCTAACGAGGCCGGTCTGGCGTTCTACGATGCGCTGTTTGACGAGATGCTCAAAAACGGTATCCAGCCGCTGATCACCCTCTCCCACTACGAGATGCCTTACCATCTGGTACAGCACTACGGCGGCTGGGGCAACCGGCAAACTATCGCCTTCTTCGAACGCTACGCCACCACGGTGTTTGAGCGTTATCAGCACAAGGTGAAGTGGTGGCTGACCTTTAACGAGATCAACTGCGCGCTGTTCTCCTGCTTTACCGCGCTGGGCCTGCCGCCGGGCAGCAGCCCGCAGGTGGTTTATCAGGCCATCCACCACCAGTTGGTGGCCAGCGCCCGGGTAGTGAAGGCCTGCCACCGGATTATTCCCGATGCGAAAATCGGCAATATGGTGGCGGCGATGCCGTACTACCCGCTGACCTGCCACCCGGACGACGTGCTGGAAGCGCAGCGCAAAGAGCGTGAATGGCTGTTCTTTTTCGACGTGCAGGCGCGCGGCGAGTACCCGAGCTATATGCAGCGCCGCTTTGATGAGCAACATATCCTGCTGCAAATCAGCGCGCAGGATCGCGACGATCTGCAGGAGACCGTCGACTTCCTGTCGTTCAGCTACTACATGAGCAGCTGCGCCAGCGCCGATCCGCAGAAGCAGCAGGCCACCGGCAATATCCTGAATATGATCCACAACCCGTACCTTAGCGCCTCCGACTGGGGCTGGCAGATTGATCCGGCCGGGCTGCGCCATCTGCTGAATATGCTGTGGGATCGCTACCGTAAACCGCTGTTTATCGTCGAGAACGGGCTGGGGGCCAAAGACCAGATCGAGGAGGACGGCACCATCCGCGATGACTACCGCATCGCCTACCTCAACGATCATCTGGTGCAGGCCGGGGAAGCCATCGCCGACGGCGTGCAGCTGCTGGGTTATACCAGCTGGGGGCCGATCGATCTGGTCAGCGCCTCGACGGCGGAGATGTCCAAGCGCTACGGTTTTATCCACGTTGATCGCGATGACGAAGGTAACGGCACGCTGGAACGCCGCCGCAAGAAAAGCTTTACCTGGTATCAGCAGGTGATCGCCAGCAACGGTGGCTCGCTGGTGAAGCCGGAGATGGACGGCCGCTGAGGGCATCTGAATTCCGCATGAACGACAGAACCCTGGCAGAGCCGTGACGATAAAGTTAAGCCGCACTGGCTCAGCCGTGTTCCCCGCCGATTTTCCGCTCATCAGCGGCGGAGATTTACTGCCTCTCTTGCCGCACGGCGTAGCCTGCTGTGCGCTTTCGTGACCCCCGACTCAAAAAACGAACAAAAAACAGACACCGCATTAACAAGCCTTGAGCCTGCCTCCTCCCCGGCCGGAAGATACCCCGCAACGACCTGACAGACTTTCCGCAGCACGTCAGCACGTCAGCACGTCAGCACGTCAGCACGTCAGCACGTCAGCACGTCAGCACGTCAGCACGTCAGCACGTCAGCACGTCAGCATGTTGAACATCAGTACGTCGGTACGTCACCTGTTATTACGTAGCAGGTCAGTTTGCCAGCACGGGAGGGAACCATGGATTACAGCGCACTCTGTGCCGCCATTATTCAGGGGGTAGGCGGGCAGGATAACGTTATCAAGGTGTTTCACTGCGCCACGCGCCTGCGCTTTACGCTGAAAGAGAACCAGCGTGCCGATTCGGCCGCGCTGAAGCAGACCGCCGGGATCATCACCGTGGTGGAGAGCGGTGGCCAGTATCAGGTGGTGATTGGCACCCACGTCGGCGAGGTCTGTCAACAGCTGATCGCGGAGGGGTTGGGCGATCCACCACCGCCGGTCACCGGTGAAAAGGGTCAATCAGCACCACGCGCCGCTGGCTGTGGCAGAGCGCTGGTCAACAGCGCAATCGATATTATTTCCGCCATCTTCGCACCGCTGCTGCCGCTGCTGATCGCCTCAGGGCTGATGAAAGGGGTACTAACGATCGCCACCCTGCAGCACTGGCTGGATAAGGGCAGCGGGACCTGGACCCTGCTGTATGCCGCCAGCGACGCGATGTTTTTCTTTATGCCGGTGCTGCTCGGCTACACCGCCGGCGGCCGCTTTGGCGGTAACCCGCTGCTCACCATGGTGCTGGGGGCGGCGATGGTACATCCGTCGCTGATTGCGCTGTTCCATGCCAGCCAGCACAACCCGATGCTGCACGTGCGCTTTATGCTGCTGCCGCTGACCCTGATTAACTACAGTTCGACGGTGATCCCGGTGATCCTCGCGGCTGCCTTTTGCTGCTGGCTGGAAAAACGGCTGAACCGCTGGCTACACGTATCGATACGCGCTTTCTTCACTCCGTTCCTCTGCCTGCTGATCGCCCTGCCCGTTACCTGTCTGCTGATTGGCCCGCTGGCTACCTGGCTCAGTAACGCCATCGGCAACGGCTACAACCAGCTTTGGCTGCTTAGCCCGGTCGCCGCCGGGGCCATTCTTGGTGCCGCCTGGCAGGTCCTGGTGATCTTCGGCCTGCACTGGGGGCTGGTTCCGCTGATGCTGAACAACGTTGCCACGCTGGGCTTTGACACTATCTCGCCGATCACCAGCGCCGCCGTCTGGGCGCAGTCCGCGGCTACCCTCGGCATTCTGCTGCGCACCCGCGACCCGCGGCTCAAAACGCTCGCTGCACCGGCGTTTGTCTCCAGCGTGTTCGGCATTACCGAACCGGCCATCTACGGTGTCAACCTGCCGCTGCGCCGGCCGTTTGTCATCGGCTGCATCTGTGGCGCACTGGGCGGCATGGTCGTCGGCTGGTTTCACGGCATGGCACATAACATCGGTGCACTGGGCATCTTCGCCTTTCCGGCCTTTTTATCGCCGGCGGGGCTCGATCGCGCCTTCTGGGGCACGCTGACCGGCTGCATCGTGGCTTTCGGCTGCGCGTTTGTCAGCAGCTGGCTGTTTGGCATTCCTCACCCCGACCGCAAGGAGAGCAATCATGAAACTTAAACACCTGCTGCCCGGCACACTGCTGCTGCTCGGCAGCCCGCTGGCGCTGGCCGACAGCGGCTGCAACGCCTATGACCGCCTGTTGCCGAGGGGCCCTGAAACGCCGTCAATTGGCTCCGCCTGCGACACGCTGTTTCCCGAGTGGGGCGGCGCACGGCGTAAAATGGCCGACTACGGTTTCTACGCCCAGGCCCAGCTGCTGACCAATCTGACCTATGACGTGGCGGGCAACCGCCGTCACAAACCCAATTACGTCGGGCAGCGGCCGACCACCGGTAACTTTATCCAGTTTGATATGACCTACGATCTGGACCGGCTGGGGCTGCCGGATCGGAGCCAGCTGCACCTGCAACTCGGCTATTCGTATAACAATTACCGTGGTAACGGCCAGGACGGCCACCCCTCGGTGATGGACCTGTCGGTGTACCAGCCGCTGTTCAATCAGCGGGTGATCCTGCATTACGGCTATTCCGACTGGCTGAACCACTTTTACGGCCTCTATCTGGGTGCCAGCACCGCCTCCTCCGCGCTCGGCCCGACCAGCGTGATGCTCAATCAGGCCGGACTGACCAGCCTCAAGCCCAGCCCGGGGCTCGACGTGCGGGTTCTTAGCGCCGATCGTCGCTGGTACGATCATATTGGCGTGGCGCGCAGCCAGAGTTCAGACGGGCTGCAGGCCGATTCGCATTACAACCTCTACGGCCTGCGCTGGAAGGAGCCGCACGCAGGTACCCTGTTGATCAATGAAGTAGGTTATCGGGTTAACGCCGCCAACAGCGACAGGATGACGTGGATCAGGGGCGGATCGGTGTATAACAAAACCCCGTACCTCAACTACAACTCAGGCCGGTACAACAGCGAAACCTGGTCGCACTATCTCGCCGCCACCCAACAGCTGACCCAGCCCGATCCCAGCCAGCCCGATCGCGGCTGGTATATCGACGGCAAAACCAACTACGCGCCGGAGAACCGTAACCTCTATATGGCCGACGCCTCGCTAACGCTGTTCAGCATCGGCCCGTTTAAACAGCGCCCGGCGGATATGGTCTCATTCGGGGTGTCTTACAATAAATTCAGCGATGACGCGAAGCACTACTTTCAGCGCAAGGGCCAGTCCGCCGACGGCTTCAGCACCACCGGCTCGGTCGCCTATACGTTACGGGTGATGCACGGCATCTACTGGACCAATCAACTCTCCTGGACGCACCATCCGGCCATCACCCCGCACGAGGACGATGCCTGGAACCTGGAAACGCAGATGGTGGTGAATTTGTAACGTCAGAGGTTGGTGACTAACTCTATGCTTAGCGGCCAAACAGCTCGCTGTGGGTGCCGAAACGAATCCAGGTGAGCAGCGTTCTTTCAGCGTTAAAGCGGTAAATTAGCAGGTGATCGCCGCCAACATGAAGCTCGCGCTCACCGTTCTGATAATCCTTTCCTTTAAGAGGATGGATTATCCATCATCTCGTTGATTGTGCTGTATCCGTCAGCATCATTTTGACGATTGCTTGCATAACTCTCTCCACACACGACGTTGTAGTCACATTGCAGCCACAATATCGATTAAAAGACAGTCACCGCCAGTGTCTGTCCTGCCTGCGATAACGCCGCCACACTCTATCCCCCGGCTGGGACAAAACATGCACAAAAAGGGCGGATTGCGTCATCGCACCACGCACATCGGCCGGGCGCTGATCGGGTCGGGATGGATTTCGGCGTCGATGCTGAATACCGATCGCAGCAGGTCGGGTGTCATCACCTGCCGTGGGCTGCCGCTGGCGACGATACGCCCGGCGGCCATCAGCACCAGATGGTCGCAGTAGCGGCTGGCCTGGTTGAGATCGTGCAGCACGGTGACCACCGTTTTGCCCTGCTGCTGCTGACGGTGGAGCAGCGCCATCAGCTCCACCTGGTGATTGATATCCAGATAAGTGGTCGGTTCGTCGAGGAGCAGCAGCGGCGTCTGCTGCGCCAGCGCCATCGCCAGAAACACCCGCTGCCGCTGGCCGCCGGAGAGTTCGCTGACCTGCCGGTCGGCCAGCCCGTCCACCTGGGTTTCCGCCATCGCCGCCGCTACCTGCTGGCGATCCAGCCCGCTGAGCCGGCCAAACAGGTTCAGCCACGGGCTGCGGCCGTAGCCGACCAGCTCAGCCACGGTGATGCCTTCCGGGGTCACCGGCTGCTGCGGCAGCAGCGCCAGCTGGCGGCCGAGCTGGCGCGGCGTAATGTGGCTTAACGGCGTGTCGTTCAGGCGGATCTCCCCGGCACGCGGGGTAAGCAATCCGGCCAGGCAGCGCAGCAGCGTGGATTTGCCACAGCCGTTCGGGCCGAGCAGCGCGGTAATCCGCCCGGCGGGCAGGGTCAGGGAGAGATCGTGCAGGATCGGCGTGCTGCCGTAGCCCGCGCGCAGCCCGGAAACGGTCAGTTGCGTCATCAGCGAGTCCTCATTAACAGCCAGAAAAACCACGGCGTACCGATAATCGCGGTCAGAACACCGGCGGGCAGCTCCAGCGGCGGGTGCAGGGTGCGCGCCAGCAGGTCGGCCAGCAGCAGCAGCAGCGCCCCCACCGCCATCGCGGCGGGCAGCAGCAGCCGGTGGCGGCCGCCGACCAGACGCCGGGTCAGGTGCGGAGCCACCAGGCCGATAAAGCTCAGCGGGCCGCACAGCGCCACGCTAATCGCCGCCAGCGCCAGCGCCAGCAGCAGGATGCGCCGTCGCGCGGCGGGCGGGCTGACGCCGAGTGTGGCCGCCTGCTCCTCGCCCAGCGCCAGCAGATCGAGATCGCGGCACAGCAGCAGGCTCAGCGGCAACAGCAGCAGCCACGGCGCGGCGATCTGCACAAACGGCCAGCCACGCCCCCACAGGCTGCCGGTCAGCCACAGCAGCGCCTGGCCCACCTCCAGCGGACGGGTCAGCAGCAGGTAATCGGTCAGGCTGGCATACAGCGCGGTTAGCGCCACGCCGAGCAGCGCCAGCCGCAGCGGCGCGCCGCCGCCGGCCAGCCGCTGCAGCAGCCAGAAAGCCAGCAGCGCTCCGGCCAACGCCAGCAGCGGCAGCCACACCACCGGCAGCGCCGGAAACAGCAGCAGCCCGGCCACCGAGCAGAGACCGGCGGCGTGATTGACGCCGAGGATCTCCGGCGAGGCCAGCGGGTTGCGGATCGCCCCCTGCACCAGCACGCCGGAGGCCGCCAGCGCCGCGCCGACCAGCAGCGCCAGCAGCAGGCGCGGCAGGCGATACTCGATCAGCGCAAAGTGGCGGTCGCTGGCCGGGTCCAGCGCCTGACGCAGCTGGCTGAGGCTCAGCGTTTCGCTGCCGTAACGCAGCGACAGCAGCGCGCCGGTGGCCAGCAGCAACAGTAATAAGGGTGTGACCAGAGAAACTCTTTTCATCTCAGCGTTCCGTCCCCGGCAGCAGATGACCTACCGGCAGACAGGGTCCCCTGCGTCAGTATCGCTATCAGCCTCATGTGCGCCTCCGCACCAGCCAGACAAAAAACGGTGCGCCGACCAGCGCCAGCACCGCGCCGGCCGGCAGCTCACCGGGGAAGGCCAGCCCGCGCGCCAGCAGATCGGCCAGCAGCATCAGCAGCGCGCCGAGCAGCAGCGCGGCGGGCAGCAGGCGGCGCAGATCGTGGCCAAACAGCGCCCGCGCCATATGCGGCACCAGCAGGCCGAGAAACGCCAGCGGCCCGGCCACGCTGACGCAGCTACCGACCAGCAGCACCACCAGCAGGTTGATCAGCAGCCGCAGGCGGCCAGGGTGAATGCCCAGCGTGCTGGCACCGTCATCGCCCAGCCGCAGCAGGTTGAGCCGCCCGGCCAGCAGGCAGGCCAGCGGGGCCAGCAGCAGGGTAAACGGCAGCAGCTGCCAGAACTCGCGCCAGCGCACGCTGGAGACGCCCCCCGCCAGCCAGTGCAGCACGCCGTACGCGTGATCTTCCGCCAGCAGCAGCGTGGCGCGGGTCAGCGCCGCGCACAGCGCCGACACCGCCACCCCGGCAAGGATTAGCCGGCTGCGATCGCCGGCCTGCTGCCAGCCGCGCCCCAACAGCATCACCAGTCCCCAGCTGATGCCGCCGCCCACCGCTGCCAGCAGCGCGATCGAATAACCGGCCACCCACGCCGGATTAAAGGCGGTGGCCAGCACCATCGCCAGCGCCGCCCCGGCGTTGATGCCGAGCAGCGACGGCGACGCCAGCGGGTTGCGGGTCAGGGTCTGTAGCAGCGCGCCGGCCAGCGCCAGGCTGGCCCCCAGCAGCATCGCTACCAGGCTGCGCGGCAGGCGCAGGTTAAACACCAGCGCCTGGGCGATACCCGCAGGCGGGCCGGGCAGCAGCGCCGCCAGCGCCTGGCCGGGGCCGATGGCGATCGGTGACCAGCAGAACAGCGACAGCCAGAAGGTCAGCGCCAGCGCGGCCAGCAGCAGGCTGACACGTAGCGCTGGGCAAGCGGAAACACGCCAGCGGCCTCGACAAAATGAACGCCCGATCCGATGGCTTCCCTCATCACCCGCTTGCCCGGCAAACGTCAGGCAAGGTTCTGCTGCAGACGCTACCGAAATGGCGTGCTCGCCAGACCTGGCTGACGGATCGCGCTGTAGGGCCTGGCGTTCTGTTAAACGCGCTTTCAAGGCGTGCTATCCAGCGGCCGGTGATGCAGGATCGCCACCAGCTCGGCGGCGATCTGCTCGGCGGCAAACAGCCCGCGCATCCGCGCCCAGACGTTACTGTCCACTGACGCCACCTGATGCTGCTGCGCCGCCTTCAGCACCTGCCACAGCGGGTCCTGCTGCCAGTCGCGCACGATGCTCTGCTGGCGGTAGTGGGCAACGATCAGCCAGTCGGGATCGAGCGCCAGCAGCTGCTCCAGCGTCAGGCTGGCCAGCGCCGCCTGGCCGACCGGCGGCGGCACCTTAACCCCCAGCGCGGTCAGCACGCTGCCGGTGTAAGCGTCGCTGCTGTGCAGGTTAAACTGCTGTTCGCGCGAGGTGCCAAACGCCACCGTGATGCCTTTCGGCAACCGAGCGGCAAACGCCTGCATCCGCTGGCGGTGCTGCGCCAGCCGCTGCTGCATTGCAGCGTCCTTACCCAGCACCTGGCCAATGGTCGCCGCCGACTGCAGGTTCTCCGCCCAGGTCTCATTGCGCGACTTCAGCATCAGCGTCGGCGCGATGCGCTTCAGCTGGCCGAGAATGCCGCCGTGGCGGGCGGCGTCGGCGATTATCAGGTCCGGCTTCAGCGCGGCGATCGCTTCGAGGCTCGGCTGCGCCCGGCTGCCCACCGACTGCCACGGCTGGATGCGCTGGCGCACCGCCGGCAGAATACGCGCCGCGTCGCCGTCATCGGCCACGCCGATCGGGCTGACGCCCACCGCCGCCATCGCGTCAACGAAAGACAGCTCCAGCACCACCACCCGCTGCGGCACGCCGTTCAGGGTAAATTCGCCGTTGCTGTCGGTGACGGTCACCGCCTGTACGGTGCTGGTCAGCAGCAAGAGCACGCCGCCGAGCAGCGTCAGAAGGGTGCGAATCATGGCCATTTCTCCGGTTTTATAACGACAAAGCGGACCGCCAGAAGGCGGCCCGTTGGGGACTATACAGACGCCACGCCGCAGAACATCCACACCTCATCCGGCCGCCGGTGAAATGATGGCTCCGCACATTGCCGGATCCTGCGGCGTTAAGCATCAGAACTTCACCGCACCCTGCATATAGATCGTGCGCGGCTGCCCGGCGTACAGGCCTTTATTGTTGTCATCAAAGGCGCGGGTGAAGTACTCATGGTCAAACAGGTTCTTCACGCCGACGGCAAGGTTGAGGTTGGCGTACTGCGGGCCGAAGTCGTAGCCGGCACGCGCGCCCCACAGCATAAAGCCGGGGATGCGGCCGGTGCTGCCGTCGGCGCTCTCGGCGCGGGTGTTGGCGTTATCCGCATACTGGCCGGACTGGTACTCGCTGTTGACGTTAAAGGTCCAGCTACCGGTCTGGTAATCCAGCCCCAGCGTGCCCTTGTGCTTCGGCGAGAACGGCACCTGGTTGCCGTGGTAGCCACCCTGTTCGCGGATCACCGCGTTGACGTAGGCATAGCTGGCGGAGAACGACAGGTTTTCCAGCGTCGGTGACAGGTCGCCAAGGTCGTAGCGCAGCTTGCTCTCCAGCCCGGTGTGGCGGGTTTTACCGCGCGCGGTCACGCTGTCGGTCACCTGGTTCGAGTCGTACTGGTTGCTGAAGTTGATCAGGAACAGCCCGGCTTCCGCCTGCAGCACCTGGTTATCAAAGCGGGTGCCCAGCTCCCAGGTACGCGCTTTTTCCGGTTCGACGCTGCCGCTGCTGACCGCTTTGCCGATCTGGCTGTACTGCACGGTACCGAACGAGCCTTCGGTATTGGCGTAGAGGTTCCACTCGTCGTTGAGGTGATACAGCACGTTCAGCGCCGGCAGCGGCGCGTTGTAACCGATCTCCTGCTTTTCGCCCTTAATAAAGTTGTTCTGGTAGGACTGGATATGCTCGTAGCGCATGCCCGGCGTCAGCGTCCAGTCACCGATATCGATGCGATCGTCAATGTACCAGGCGTGCGCTTCGGTGCCGGACTGGGTGTCGCGATCGTACGGGCTGCTGCCGGTTGGCAGTAGCCGGCTGGTCGCCAGGCTGGTGTAGCGCAGCTCGTGGGTCGACTCGCTGACGTAGCGGTAGCCGATGCCAACTTCGTGCGCGCTGTCGCCAAGGTTAAAGCTCTGGCTGTAGCGCGGTTCCACGCCGCGCACCCAGTACTCGCGCGGCGACAGGGTGATGTTCTTGCCCTGGTCGAGGTAGCCGCTGCGCAGCGTGTTGGTCCAGAAGGTCAGGATATTGAACCTGTGCTGCGCGTCCGGCTGGTACTGATAGCCAAGGCTGGCCAGCTGGCGGCGGCCCCAGAACTCATCGTACGGGCGGGTGGACTGAAAACGGTCAGCGTTATAGTTGGCGCGCGACAGGCCGCCCGGCATCTGCGCCCGGCCTTCGTAGTACTGCAGCAGGCTGGTAAAGGTGTGCTCCTCGTTCGGCGCGTAGCGGGTCTTCAGCATCACGTCGTCGATTTTGGTCGCGCTGTGTTCGCGCCAGTCGCTGCCTCGCGTGCCGGAGTAGAGCAGCGCCGCGCCGAAGCCGTTGTCCGCGGTACCGCCGATCAGCAGGTTGCCGCTGCCCTTCGGATCGTTCTGCGACGAGGTCGGCGTCAGCATGCCCTGCATGCCGCCCTCAACGGCAAACTCGTTTGGAATGGCGCGGGTGACAAAATTGACCACGCCGCCGACGCTCTGCGGCCCGTAGCGCACCGCGCCGCCGCCGCGCACCACGTCCACCGCGTCCATATTGCCCAGCGACACCGGGGCCAGCGACAGCTGCGGCTGACCGTAAGGGGCGAACGGCACCGGGATGCCGTCCATCAGCACCGTGGTGCGGCTGGCCAGGCGCGGGTTGAGGCCGCGGATGCCGAAGTTCATCGCCATATCATGGCTGCCGGTGCCGTTATTCTCCGGTGCGTTAACGCCGGGAATGCGGTTCAGCGCTTCACGCAGGGTGGTCGCGCCGCTGCGGGCAAACTCCTCGCGGCGGATCACGTCACGCGCGCCCGCATGTTCAAACACGTCGTTTTCCCGCGCGTCCGCCAGCCAGTCGCCGACCACGGTCAGCGCGCCAGCGGCGGCCGGCTGCGGCTGCGGCGTCAGGGTAAAGGTATTGCCCCCCAGCGCCTTCAGCTGCAGGCCGCTGCCCGCCAGCAGAGCCTGCAGGCCCTGCTCCGGCGCGTAGCTGCCGTTCAGCCCCGGGCTGGTTTTGCCGCGGGTCAGCGCCGCATCCACCGACAGGGTGAGGCCGGCGGTGGCCGCAAACTGGTTAAGCGCGGCGTCGAGATCGCCGGCGGCTATCTGGTAGTGGGCCGCGGCAGGCTGGCTGGCGGCGGCGGCCAGGGCCGGTGCCGCCAGCGCCAGCGGCACCAGCGCACAGTGAACGGCAAAAGCCAGAGGGGAGGTATTGCGTAAAACCCACAGCACGCGGGCAGAAGAATCAGACATGACCGTCTCCGAAAAGGGATGTTTTTATACTCTCTGCAGATAAGTCGAATGAGGCGGGCAAAAGGGACAATGCAAATGCGAATTATTTTTCTTATCAGTCAGTCAGGCGGCGCTGACCTTCACCCAGTAACGGCTAACCGTCTGAATTTTCACCGGTAGCGTCTGTACCAGCACCGCCAGCAGCCGGTCGGTATCCGCCAGCGGGAAGGTGCCGCTGACCCGTAAATCCGCCACGCTCGGATCGCAGATCAGCATGCCGTGACGCCAGCGCGCCACCTCAGCCAGCACCTCCTCCAGCCGCCGGTTGCTGACGCTAAGCAGGCCGCGCTGCCAGCCGAGATCGGCGGCGTTCAGCGGCTGCAGGGCTTCAAAACGGCGAGCGGTAAAACGCAGCGTCTGCCCGGCGGGCACCCGCAGGCTCGCCTGCGGATCGGCCTGCAGCGTCACCTCAACCGCGTGGCGCTGCACGCTGAGCGTGGTGGCATCATCCCACTGGCGCACGCTGAATTCGGTGCCCAGCGCGCGCAGCCGCCCTTCGCGGGTGCTGACCAGAAACGGCCGCCGTCCGGGGTCAGCGGCGGTGGTGATGGCGATCTCGCCCTGGCTGAGGGCCACCAGCCGCTGTGACGGCGTAAAGTCCAGCCGCACCGCGCTGGCGGTATTCAGCTGCAGCTCAGAGCCGTCCTGCAGCCGCACCCGCCGCTGCTCGCCGGTGGCGGTGTGATAGTCGGCGCGCAGACCGACGCCGACCGGCGAGCGCCACAGCTGCCAGCTGCCGCCAACGCCGAGCAGCAGCAGCAGGCTTTTAAGCACACGCCGGCGGGTCTGCTGTACCTCGCGGTGGGACTGATGGAGCACCTGGTAGCCGAGATGGCCGGGCAGAGTCTGCAGCTGGCCCTGCAGCGACTCGACGCGCTGCCAGGCCCAGCGGTGGTCCTCATGTTGCTGATACCACTGCTGCCATTTACTGCTCAGCTGCGGGCTGATTTCACCGGCGCACAGCGTGGCGTACCACTGTGCGGCCATCTTCAGCGCCAGCCGCTGCCCGTCGCTAATCTGCAGGTTCACCCGTTCAGCTCCAGACCCAGTCGGAACAGCAGGCAGTGCTCGGTGGCCTTCGCCATATACTTTTTCACCGAGCTGACCGAAACCTGCATCCGTTCGGCGATCTGCGGGTAGGTCAGTCCTTCCAGCTGCGACAGCAGAAACGCCTGGCGCACCTTTTCACCCAGCCCGTCGAGCATGGTGTCAATCTGCTGCAGGGTCTCCAGCAGGCCGTGCTGCAGCTCCGGCGAGGGCATATGCGCTTCCGGCAGTTGCTCCAGCAGGTCCAGCCACGCGCGCTCCAGCGCGTTGCGCCGGAAAAAATCGACCATCACCCGGCGGGCGATAGTGACGAGGAACGACTTTGGCTGACGAACGGACAGCGCGTTGCCGCCGCTCAGCACGCGGAGAAAGGTATCCTGCGCCAGATCGTCGGCGTCAGCCATCGACCCTAACCGCTGCGCCAGCCAGCGCTGCAGCCAGCGGTGATGCGACTGATAGAGATCGGCGAAAGGGTCGGCAACGGCCGGATTTACTGGTGTTGGCATACAATAAGACACAACCCGGGTTAAAATTTACCCGGGCAGGATAGTTGATAATGGTTATCATTTCAATCGACAGCTAACGCCGTCGACAGGCCCGCACGCCTGCGATCAACCGCCGTGGTACGGCCCAGGTACTACCGAATCCCGCACCACCAGCTGACCGCTGAACTGCGGTACCACCACGGCGGGCTGGTCATCAAGCAGCTCCAGCAGTTTGACAAAGGTATGCCTGATCATCTCGCCTACCGGCACGTGAACGGTGGTCAGCGGCGGCACAAAGAAGGCCGCCATGGGAATATCATCGAAGCTCAGCAAGGAGATATCCTCGGGAATGCGCTTGCCGGCGGCGTAAAACGCCCGCGCCGCGCCGATGGCCATATCATCGTTACTCGCCACCAGGGCGGTAAAGGTAACTTCCCGCGACAGCAGCTGTAGCCCGGCCTCGTAGCCGGTTTGCGGCGTCCAGGCTCCGTGGGCAATGCGACGCTCGTCCCAGGCAATATGATGCGACCGCAGCGCCCGCCGGTATCCCTCAAGGCGGCTGATACCGGTGGGGGAATCGGCCGCACCGGCAATAAACGCAATATCACGGTGCCCCTGGCTGAACAGATAATTGACGGCGTCAAAGGTATTCTGTTCGTGGCAGGCAAACACGCAGCGTTCGGGGTATTTCTCCAGCCGGCGGTTAACCACAATAATCGGCTTGCTGGTTTGTTCGATAATCTCATCCAGCTCGCGCGTGGTGAGAAAGCGCGGGTAGATAATCACCGCATCGCAGCGCAAATCGAGCAGAAACTCAATCGCCTGGCGCTCCTCACGGGCGTTGTGCTTGCCGTCGGCCAGCAGCAGCTGGCGGCCATGCTGTTCGGTGACGGTGGCCGCCTGGAATAACAGCTCGCTAAAATAGGGGCCGTTATACAGGGTGTTGGTTACCACCAGGCCAATATTATTGGATTTATTGGTTGCCAGATTCCTCGCCAGTAAATTAGGCCGGTAACCGGTCTCTTCTACCGCTTTAAATACCTTATCCTGGGTGGTTTTACTGACATAACTATTGCCTGCTAATACCCGGGACACCGTCGCTTTTGACACGCCCGCTTTATTTGCCACATCCAGCATGGTAACCATAAATATATCCTGCGATGTAAATTCTTGCCGCTATAATAACCCGATTTTAAATCGTGGAACATTGCTGATAAGACGATTATAAAAAACTATACACATTAACAAGTTACAACTAAACCTTGCTACAAATCACACTTTTTCGACTCTGCCTGGCATGCCAGCAACGCCCTTATACCTTACGCCATTATTTTAAAAAATAATTTAAACCGCTCGTTAACCGCTGCTTAACCTGCTTCTGATATAGAAGTTAACCCTGCCAATTACACTGTTTTTTTGTGGTCATCAACGGCGTTTGCGATCCGAATCACAAATCGTTACACTGAATCTGAAACCGGTTGCAGAAACAGGGTTCTTTCCGCTATCAATTAAGAAAAACCAGACCGGAGAACAGCCATGAATAAAATTTTACTCTGTTGTGCTGCAGGTATGTCCACCAGCATGGTGGTCCAGCGGATGGAAAAGGCCGCAAAAGAGAAGAACATCGACGTGGAGATCAACGCGGTAGGACTCGACGAATTCAACGAGCAGATCGGCCATTACGACTGCTGCCTGCTGGGCCCGCAGATCAAGTACAAGCTGGCGGACTTTAAGCCGCTGGCGGATGAGCTGAACAAGCCGATCGCGGTGATCAACACCATGGATTACGGCATGATGAACGGCGACAAGATCCTCACCGAAGCGCTGGCGATGATCAACAACGGCAGGGCCGCGTGATGAGCCGCTTCAGCGAGACCCTGTTTGGGGTGATCGAAAACCGCATCAGTCCGATCGCGGCGCGGTTATCAGGCCAGCGCCACGTGGTGGCAATCAAGGACGGCTTTATCTCCTCGATGCCGTTCCTGATCGTCGGATCCTTTATGCTGCTGTTTGCGCACCCGCCGTTTGGCGCCGACAGCCAGTGGGCGTTCGCCCGGTGGTGGCTGGGTATGGTGGAACGCCACTCAACGCAGATCATGATGCCCTACAACATGACCATGGGCATTATGGCGGTCTACATCTGCGCCGCCATCGCCTATAACCTTGCCATCAGCTACAGGATGAACGGCTTTATGGCCGCCTGCCTGTCGCTGATGTCATTCCTGCTGGTCGCCGCGCCGCAGAGCAACGGCGCGCTGCCGGTGGGATCGCTGGGCGGCGAAGGGATCTTTACCGCGATTATCGTCAGCCTGTATGCCACCGAGCTGATGCACTTCCTGCAGAAGCACAATATTGGCTTTAAGCTGCCCGAACAGGTGCCGCCGAAAATCCGCCAGTCGTTTGACCTGCTGATCCCGATCATGGCGATCTTCATTACCCTGTTCCCGCTCAGCCTGTGGGTGCAGGATCAGTTCGGCATGCTGCTGCCGCAGGCGATTATGGCGATCTTCAAGCCGATCATCTCCGCCTCTGACTCGCTGCCCGCCGTGCTGATCGCCGTACTGCTGTGCCATCTGCTGTGGTTCGCCGGTATTCACGGTGCGGTGATCGTCGGCGGTATTCTGCAGGCGTTCTGGCTGACCAACCTCGGCATTAACCAGCAGGAACTCAACGCCGGCCAGCCGATTACCCAGGTGTTTATCGAGCCGTTCTGGCAGTTCTTTATCGTGGTCGGCGGCTCGGGGGCCACCATGGGGCTGGTGTTCCTCTACCTGCGCAGCCGTTCGGCGCACCTGCGTTCGATTGGCAAGCTGGGGCTGGTGCCGAGCATGTTCAACATCAACGAGCCGATTATCTTTGGTTCACCGATCGTCATGAACCCGCTGCTGTTTATCCCGTTTATCACCGCGCCGCTGGTTAACGCCACCATTGCGTGGATCGCCACCCGCACCGACATGGTCAATCACGTGGTGTCGTTAGCGCCGTGGACCACCCCCGGCCCGATCGGTGCCGCCTGGTCAACCGGCTGGGACTTCCGAGCGGTGATTCTGGTCGGCGTGCTGATCGCTGTCTCAACGCTGATTTACTACCCGTTCTTTAAAATGTACGAACGCCAGCTGCTGGAGCAGGAACAGCCTGCACCCGCGAAAGAAGATGGCGACCTGAAAGCCGTGGAGGGCTGAAGCATGGATATGGAAACCACCGTAATGGAGCTGATTATTCACGCCGGTGAAGCGCGCTCCTGCTCGATGCAGGCGCTGCGTGCCGCCCGCGGCTATGACTGGCAGGAGGCGGACGCGCAGCTGACCGCCGCCTCGGTCGCCGCCAAAGCGGCCCATAAGATTCAGACCGCGCTGATCGGGGCTGATGAAGGGGTCGGCAAGATCCCCGTCAACCTGATACTGGTTCATGCACAGGATCATCTGATGAACGCCATGCTGTGCCGCGAGCTGGCAGAAGAGATCATCCTTCTGCATCGCGAGGTGCAGGCGCTGAAGCAGGCGCAGTAATCCACGCGGGGCGAGCGTATCGCCCCGAACTGAATCCGCGCTGGCAGGAAACGGCCAGCCACCACCAAGCAAGGAGTTAATGATGCAATACGGCAAGTTAGCGCCCTTCCCGGACGGTTTTTTATGGGGAGCCTCCACCTCGGCCTACCAGGTTGAGGGGGCATCAACCCTGGACGGTAAAGGCCCCTCGGTCATCGACAAGGCCAGCTTTGACCCGCGCCTGACCGATTTCACCGTCACCAGCGATCACTACCACCGCTTCGCTGAGGATGTGGCACTGTTCGCTGAGCTGGGCCTGAAAACCTACCGCCTTTCGATCTCCTGGAGCCGCCTGTTCCCTGAGGGCACCGGCGAGCTGAACGCCAGAGGCGTAGAGTTTTATCAGAAACTGCTGACTGCGCTGACCGATCGCGGCATAGAGCCGCTGGTCACGCTCTACCACTTTGACCTGCCGTGGGCGCTGCAGGAGAAAGGCGGCTGGTCCGATCCGGCCACCATCGACGCCTTCGAACACTTTGCCCGCACCTGCTTTGAACTGTACGGCGACCGGGTCAGGTACTGGCTGACCATCAACGAACAGAACATCATGATCCTCAAAGGTGACGTCATCGGCACGCTGCCTGCCGGCACCAAAGATCCGCACAAAACCCTGTATCAGCAGAACCACCATATGATGCTGGCGCAGGCGCGGGCGATGATCGCCTGCCACCAGATGCTGCCTGCAGCGAAAATCGGCCCGGCGCCGAATATCTCCTGTGTCTACCCGGCCAGCTGCAAACCCGCCGACGTGCTGGCGGCAAACAACTTTACCTCGATCCGCAACTGGCTGTATCTCGACCTCGCCTGCCACGGCCGCTACAACACCATCGCCTGGCGCTTTATGCAGGAGAAAGGCTGGCTGCCGACCATCACCGACGCCGAGATGGCGCTGCTGAAGCAGGCTAAGCCGGACTTTATCGCCTTTAACTACTATGCGTCGGCCACCGTGGCCGCTGAAGTGAGTGAAGGAGAAGGCGACCAGCGGCCCGATCAGCAGATGGCCGGTATTGATGCCAGCGTCTACGTCGGCACCAATAACCCGAACCTGAAGAAAAACCAGTTTAACTGGTACGTCGATCCGGTCGGCTTCCGCATCACCGCCCGCGAGATCTACGATCGCTATCACCTGCCGCTGATCGTCACCGAAAACGGTCTCGGCGCTTACGATGAGCTGGAAGCAGGGAATAAGGTCTATGACGACTACCGCATCGCCTACCTCAGCGACCATCTGCAGCAGCTGCAGCTGGCGATCAGCGACGGCGTAGAGATCTTCGGCTACTGCCCGTGGTCGGCGATCGACCTGGTCAGCACCCATCAGGGGATCAGCAAGCGCTACGGCTTTATCTACGTCAACCGCGACGAGCACGATCTGAAAGATCTGGCGCGCTACCGCAAGAAAAGCTTCAGCTGGTACCAACGAGCGATCGCCACCAACGGCGCGGACCTGAACAAAGAGATCGAATACTGATGCACCGGGGCTTAACCGCCCCGCTACTTACGCTGGCGGAACGCCGTTACTGTCCGCTCTGAGACCTTCAGCCCGGCACCGGCGGCAACGCCAGCGATGTCACGGCAATTTTTGCCGTATTGACGACGTTGTTAATCTCACCAGTCAGAATAAAGGAAAGGGTTATGTCACAGCAGTTACCAAAAGATTTTCTGTGGGGCGGCGCGGTTGCGGCGCATCAGGTTGAAGGCGGCTGGAACGAAGGCGGCAAAGGGCCGAGCATCGTTGACGTGCTCTCCGGCGGCGCGCACGGCGTGGATCGGGTGATCACCGACGGCATCGACCCGGCGCACCACTACCCCAACCACCTGGCGGTGGATTTCTACCATCGCTATAAAGAAGATATCGCGCTGTTCGCCGAGATGGGCTTTAAGTGCTTCCGTACCTCGATTAACTGGACGCGCATCTTCCCGAACGGCGACGAACAGCAGCCGAATGAAGCGGGCCTGCAGTTCTACGACGATCTGTTCGACGAGCTGCTGAAGTACAACATTGAACCGGTGATCACCCTCTCCCACTTCGAGATGCCGCAGCACCTGGTAAAAGAGTACGGCGGCTGGCTGAACCGTAAAGTGGTCGACTTCTTTGTGCGCTACAGCGAGGTGGTACTGAAACGCTACCAGCACAAGGTGAAGTACTGGATGACCTTTAACGAGATCAACAACCAGCGTAACTGGCGCTACCCGCTGTTCGGCTACTGCAACTCAGGCGTGATCTTCAACGACCACGAGAAGCCGGAGCAGGCGATGTACCAGGTGCTGCACCACCAGTTCGTGGCCAGCGCCCAGGTGGTCAAACTCGGCCATCAGATCAACCCGAACCTGCAGATCGGCTGTATGCTGGCGATCGTGCCGCTCTACCCGTGGTCGTGCCACCCGGACGACGTGATGTTTGCCCAGGAGTCGATGCGCGAACGTTACCTGTTCGGCGACGTGCACCTGCGCGGCTACTACCCGTCCTACATCCTGAAAGAGTGGCAGCGCAAGGGCTACAACATTGAGATGCAGCCGGGCGATGAGCAGGCGCTGCGCGAGGGCTGCGCCGACTACCTCGGCTTCAGCTACTACATGAGTAATGCGGTGCAGTACTCGGCGAAGGACAGCGACGGCGGCCGCCATATCGAAGGCTTCCTCGGCAGCCGGCCAAATCCGCACGTTAAAGCCTCCGACTGGGGCTGGCAGATTGACCCGGTAGGCCTGCGCTATACGCTGAACGCCTTCTATGAGCGCTACCAGAAGCCGATGTTTATCGTTGAAAACGGCTTTGGTGCCTACGATACGGTGGAGGCCGACGGCCAGATCAACGATGACTACCGCATCGCCTACCTGCAGGCGCATATCGAGCAGATGAAGATCGCGGTGCTGGAAGATGGCGTCGATCTGATGGGCTACACGCCGTGGGGCTGCCTTGACTGCGTCTCCTTTACCACCGGCCAGTACAACAAGCGTTACGGCTTTATCCACGTGGATAAAAACGACGATGGCAGCGGCACGATGGCCCGTTCGAAGAAGAAAAGCTTCGGCTGGTATCAGCGGGTGATCGCCAGCAACGGCGCGGAGCTGTAAGCCGTTTACCCGCCCTGCGCCGGTCACGTTCTGGCGCAGATTAACTGAAAAGACAGCCGCATCCTGCGGCTGTCTTTTTTGCATTGATGCTGTCCGGTGCTGCTCACCGGAGAGCGACGCGGCCGCAGGGCCAACAGAAATTCAGGCGTTTACGATTGTCCGCCAGATGCGAACGGGTTAATTAATGGAACCGTACATAAAAACAGCAACCCCTGAACATTAGCCCAAAGGAGCATGCAGAATGCGCATCAGTCACCCCGTCCTGCCCACGGCCCTGAGCGAAAAGGTGCTGGAGAAACTGGGTATGACCCATTACCCGGCAGCAGATCGCCAGGGTCTTTACGCTCTGTATCAGGTCTGTAGCCGCCATATTCCCTACGATAATCTGCGCCGGCGCATCCAGCTTGCCGCACGGCCGGCCGAGCTGCCGCCGCTGATTGCTCCCGAGCGTTTTTTTACCGACTGGCTGAGCGACGGCGTAGGTGGCACCTGCTGGGAGTTTCAGGCCGCGCTGCACGCTCTGCTCAGCGACTGCGGTTTTACCCTGCGCTACGCGATGTCGACGGTACAGATGCCGGGGCAGGAAGGATCGCTCTATTATCACGGCACGCTGATTGCCGACGTGGACGACCAGCCGCTGATTTTTGACCCGCCGCTGATGCTCGGTGAGCCGCTGCCGTTAAAACCTCACTCGCTGGACCATCCGCTGTGGCAAAGCGGCGTGCATTTTAGCGACGGCAGCTGGTGCATCACCTGGCGACCGCTGGGCCGTCCGCCGGTCGACTGCCGCCTGTACCACCTGAACGCCTCCGCCGAGGAGGTGCTGGACCAGCGTGAAACCCTGCGCCACCTCGACTACAGCCACTTTTTCGCCTCAACGCTGATTCGCGCGCTGCATGCCGACTCGATTAGCGGCATTGTTAAAGGCGAGTATATCGTGCGCCACGCGGACGGCCATGAAACCCGTCGCCCGCTATCCCACAGCCAGCAGCAGCGGCTGCTCACCGAAGAGTTCGGCATCAGCGAACGGCTGGCGGTGCAGGTGCCGGCGGGGTAAGAGGCGTTCGGCAAACCTGCACGCATCCTCCTGCCACTCTTCTCTACTGCCGGTAACGCTGCCGGACAGCCCCTGAAGATTACCGGCTCACTGACTGAGGCCCGATGCTGTAAATCGGCAGTATCAGGCCAGATGCCGCTGCACAAGCCGCAGGGTGCGCCGCCGGATCACGCCGCTGACCGGGCGGATGACTGCCCAGTAGCAGGCGAAACGAGCTTTAAGCCGGGGGGTTGGACAGTGAACAAAAAGAGCGGCTGGAATTGACAGTAGCATTGTTTCACGTAGGATCTGAACTGAGCGAGAAGCTAACTGCATTAGGGTGCAATAGTTAGTGGAAGAACCCCACAGTATCCCTAAATTCTGTGTCAGGGTGAAACCTCAACACCTTAGCCTGGAGGTGTAAAACATACAGGCATTAAAAAACCGCCTTCTGAACACGGCGGTTTTTTAATGCCTTTTATACAGCAGATGCCCCTGTCGGTGCTTGTTAAGGCTTTTAGCGCTGGTGTGAAAAATTCCACAACACTCTCCCATCCCAGGGAGCAACGACAGCGAGCATTTGTTGCTTCTGCTGATATGTTCCGATGAACATATACCTTGCCATCTCATCGTCATACAAGGTTTCCCAAATCTCAAAGGGATGCGCTAACGTATCCAAAGCGAGCAAAACATAACGCTCACGGGCATCCAGCCTCTTTTCCACGATATGCCTCAGGTTGCTTCTGGCAATATTCATGCTGCCAATTGGCGTACTTTTAGAGACAGCCTGCATGCTGGGATCAACAAAACCCATGTGGAACTCGAGTAATTCGACGGCCCCTCCGACACTATTCGCAGCCTGGATTTCAGGTAGGGGATCCCGGCGATTTTCACTGATGAGTTCCCTGAGGTCGGGCAGCATCAGCTCTTTAAAGGTGGGCAAATGACTGATGGCTCTGGCCATGATTACCTTTTCTTTGACCAGCAAATTCCGAATGATTAGATGAGCTTGTCCCTCATCGTGAGCACCAAACAGCTTGCCAGCCAAAAAAACAGGCCGTTATGCCAATCATGCGACTATTCAGTCTGCGCCATATCTCACCCCTTTTTCCCCGCCGATTTACCAATTGAGCGGTGCAGATCCTGGATGCGCTTCATCGACTTCATGGTTTTCTGCGGTGCGCCGGAGGCCACCGACATCACCAGCATTTCCAGGCACAGCAGCACCGTGCCGTGCAGCGGCACCTTGCCGTTTTCACCGCCGCGCGGCACGGCGATCACCGTGTGCGCCTCGCGGCTGAAGCGCGAGTCCGGGGCGTTGGTCAGCAGGATCGCCGGAATGCCCAGCCGTCGCGCTTCGGCCAGGGTGGTCAGCCCTTCGCGGTGCGCTGATTTCTGCCCCATCATGATCAGCACGTCACCGCGTTGCAGGTAGAGCAGCTGCTCGGCCAGCAGAATACCGGTGCGGTTAAGCGAAAAGGCCGGCGTGCCGATGCGGGTAAACAGCCGCGCCGTATAGTCCGCGAGGACGCCGGAAGCCCCGATGCCAAACACCGCCACCTGGCGCGCCTCGGCCAGCAGCGCCACCGCCTGCGCCATCGCCGCGCGGTTGCGCGGTTCGCTTAGCGCTTCGCAGGCGCGCAGGTGCCCTTCCACTACGAACTCAATGCTGGCATTGACGTCGCTGGCCAGCGCGCCGAGGGTGGTATCCATCTTTTCCGCCGAGTTGACCGCCGGGCCCAGCCAGCGCTCGATGGTCTGTTTCAGGTCACGCAGCCCGGCAAAGCCGAGCGTCTGAATGGCGCGGATCACCGTGGCGTCCGAACACCGGGTGGCCGCCGCAATCTCCATCGCGGTGTGCTCCAGCACCACCTCACGATGCTCATTGATGTAGCTGACCACCGCGTACAGGCGCGGCGTCAGCAGGTGCGCGCGGGCGCGAAAGCGTTCGCCAAACAGATCGACGCGGCGGCGTGAGGCGTGCGGCAGGCTCATGGTTCCCCCTGCCTTTCCGGCAGCGTGCGGCCGGACAGATGGGACTGCACCTGGGCCACCAGCAGCCCCAGCGCGGCAAACGAGTTGGAAATCACCTCATCGCGCGACAGCAGGACGTAATGCCCCTGGCGGCAGGCCTGCAGGAACTCGCAGAAGCCCGGCATCACCCGGTTCATATCGGCAATTTCGTCCGCCGGCTTACCGCCGGTATCCGCCCGCCAGGTGTCAAACACAAAGTCGGCGTCCAGCTCCGGCAGCTGCTCGGCGCTGACGTCGATGCGGCCGCCGTCGGGGATCGCATCAACCAGCGGCGGGAAGCGGAAGCCGGCGTCGCGCAGCACCCGCCCCAGCGAATGGTAGCTGTGGTGCACGGTAATCTTGCCGTTGTTGGCCTGGATCACCGACACGGTCATCTTTTGCGTGTCCACCACGTGGCGCAGCTGCTTAATCTGCTCCTGATAGCGGCGTTCAAGGATCGCCAGCCGCGCCCGGGTGTCGGTCAGTTCCGCCAGCTTCGCGTAGATGCGCGGCGCACCGCCGAGCAGGTGATCGATGCTGACCGTCGGTGCGATCTTCTCCAGCTGTTCGATCGGCGTGTTGCGCCCCGGTTCGGTGATGATCAGGTCGGGTCTGGCCGCCGCCACTGCCTCAATATCGATATCGGCGGTGCCGATAAAGCGGATCGGCGAGTTATCAAAATCAACGCCGGTCAGTAATCCGCTGGAGCGCAAAAAATGGCTGCCGTCCGGACGGGTGCGGCCGTGGCTGGCCACCGGCATCACCCCCAGCTCAATCAGCGGAATGGTGATATCCAGATCGTGCAGCGACACGATCCGCTGCGGGTGCAGCGGCACCTGCACCGTGCGGCCCAGATCGTCGGTAAAGGCGCGGGTGGCCTGGCCCGGGGCGCGGTCAGCCCGCGCCGCGCCGGCATCGGTAGCGGGGGCAGAAGCGGCCTGAGCTGGTGTTTTGCCCGCTGATTCGCCCGCAGCAGAGGCTGGCGCGTTGGCCGCTGGTACGTTCGCAGCCGCAGAGGCATCCACACCGGGTGCTGTGGTCTGCGCAGCAACTGCCGCCGTGGCGATCGTGGTAGCGCCGCTCAGCAGCAGCGCGGTTAACAGAGTTCGCATAGGGTTCCTTATCACATCAGAGTGCGTCACGGCGACGCCAGAGCAGCAGCAGGAAAAAGGGCGCGCCGATCAGCGCCATCACAATACCGGCCGGGATTTGTAACGGCGCAAACGCCAGCCGCCCGACGCTGTCGGCCAGCAGCACCAGCAGCGCCCCGATCAGCGCGCTGCCGCACAGCAGCGCCACCTGGCCACCGCGCAGCAGCAGACGGGCGATATGCGGGGCGATCAGCCCGACAAAACCCAGGCTGCCGACGCAGGAGACGCTGGCGGCAGTGAGCAGCACCGGGGCAGTAAAGCGCACCCACGCCAGCCGGCGCAGCCGCACGCCCAGCCCGCTGGCCGTACTATCGCCGAGCAGCGCCACATCGGCCGCGCGGGCGGTGAAAAACAGGATCGCCGCCGCCGGCAGCGCCCAGCCGGCGGCCAGCCCCAGCAGTGGCCAGGTGGCCGCGTGCAGGCTGCCCGCCAGCCACATCAGCGCGGTCTGCACGTCACGCACGTCGGCGGTGGTGATAAACACCCCGGTGGCGGCGGCAAACAGCCACGAGACGCCAATGCCGATCAGGATAAAGCGCGGCCGCGAGATATCCCGCGCCAGCGCCACCACCAGCAGCGCCACCAGCAGCCCGCCGGCCATCCCCGCCAGCGGCCGCCACAGCAGGCTGGCGGCCGGAAACAGCAGCACCAGCGTCAGCACCACCGCGCTGGTGCCCTCCTTAACGCCGATCAGTCCCGGGTCGGCCAGCCCGTTACGGGCGATCGACTGCATCGCCGCCCCGGCCATGCCCAGCATCGCGCCACACAGCAGCGCCATCAGCAGGCGCGGCAGGCGGATGTCCCACACAATATAGTGCTGCTCTGCGGCCAGCGACTGCGGATAAAACAGCGCCCGGCCGATGGCGGAGGCGGGCACCGGCAGCGATCCCTGGGTCAGGCTGGCCGCCAGCAGCATCAGCGCCAGCCCGGCCAGCCCTGCGCCCGCCAGCAGCAGACGCGGGCGCAGCAGCAGGCTGTAGCGGCCCAGCCGCAGGTGACGGAACCCGGCCCGACGTTCAGAGGCGATCATTTAAAAGTCCTTGCGGCGATCAGGATAAACACCGGCGCGCCCACCAGCGCGGTCATAATCCCGGTGGCCAGCTCCTGCGGGGCCAGCAGCGTGCGTGCGGCGATATCCGCCAGCAGCAGCAGCAGCGCCCCGGCCAGCGCCGAGAGGGGCAGCACCACGCGCAGATCGTTGCCCACCGCACGCCGCACCAGCTGCGGCACCACCAGGCCGATAAAGCCCACCGGCCCGGCCAGCGATACTGCGGCACCGCACAGCAGCGCGGCGGCCAGCAGCGCGATAAAACGGGTGCGCGCCACCGGTACCCCCAGGCCACTGGCGGAGCGATCGCCCAGTGCCAGCATATTCAGCCGCGGGGCGATCGCCAGCGCCAGCAGCACGCCGGTCAGCGCAGGGATAGCGGCCGCAGCGGCGGCGGGCCAGCGCTGGCCGGCGAGGTCGCCCGCCAGCCAGGTGCGCATCGCCAGCAGCGTCTGCTCATCGAGGATCAGCACCGCCGCGGCGATCGCCGAGGCAAAGGCCGACAGCGCCACTCCGCACAGCGTGACCTTGAGCGGCGTCAGCCCGCTGCGCCCGGCGGAGGCCAGCAGCATCACCAGCGCAAACAGCGCACCGCCCCCGGCGGCGGCCACCAGCGGCCGCAGGCCGAACAGCCCGCTGCCGCTGAGACCGAGCGCGCTGCTCAGCACCACCGCCAGCGCCGCCCCGGCGTTCAGCCCCAGCAGGTGCGGTTCACCCAGCGGATTGCGCACCACCGCCTGCAGCAGCACGCCGGCCACGCCGAGCGCCGCGCCGGTCAACAGCGCGGCCACCAGCCGCAGCAGGCGCAGATCGACGATGACCCGATGGTCAAAGTTACGCGGCTGATAGTCGAACAGCGCCTGCAGCACCGTCGCGGGGCCGATGCTGCGGGCACCGATGCCGAGATGGAAAACCACCGCCAGCAGCAGCAGGCCGAGCAGGCTCAGGGTGCTCAGCGCCGCGCGCGCCCGGCGGCGCAGCTGCGCCGTCTGCAGCGGGTTCATCCGGCGCTACCCTGGCGCTGCGGGAACGGAATAAAGAACGGTTTCTGCGTCAGCGGGTTGACCGCCGTCTGCACCTGCACGTCAAACACCGCCTCAATCAGTTCGGCACTGCAGGTCTCACCTTCGGCCACCACGGCATGCAGCCGCCCGGCTTTCAGAAACACCAGCCGATCGGCATAGTTAACCGCAAAGTTCATATCGTGCAGCACCACCACCACCGTGCGGCCATGCTCACGGGTCAGCGTCTGCAACAGTTCGAGGATCTCCACCTGATAGCGCAGATCGAGGTACGTGGTCGGTTCATCAAGCAGGATGGTATCGGTCTGCTGCGCCAGCGCCATGGCAATCCAGCAGCGCTGGCGCTGCCCGCCGGAGAGACTCTCGACCGGCAGGTGCGCCAGCGCGTCGGTGTCGGTCAGGCGCAGCGCCTCGGCCACCGCCTGCTGGTCGGCGTCCGACCACTGGCGCATAAAGCCCTGCCACGGATAGCGCCCACGGGAGACCAGCTCAAACACCGTCAGCCCGTCCGGCAGCAGCGGCGTCTGCGGCAGCATGCCGAGCCGGCGGGCGATCTCACGGGTCGGCTGCTGATGAATGGCTTTACCGTCCAGCCGCACGCTGCCGCCCAGCGGCAGCAGCATGCGCGCGATGGTGCTCAGCAGGGTGGACTTGCCACAGCCGTTGGCCCCGGCCAGCACGGTCATTTTCCCCTGCGGAATGGTCAGGCTGACGCCATCCACCACCACCTGGCGGCCATAGCCGACGGACAGGCGATCGATAACGATCCCCTGCTCTGACGGCAGCGCCGCGTGACCTGCTCCGTTTTCCTGCCGTTGTAACATGACCCGCTCCTGCACCGGCTTCGGCCATTAGCTCAGCCTGACCGCCCGCACATTAAATAAAAATAACTCTCATTCGTCTTCACGATCATGCGGAGTTAACATGTAGTAGTCAAGCGGCGTATTGTTTTACTACATCGCGATTATTTCGATGAAAAAAACCCTAAAAAAGCAAAGGAATTAACCTTATTAAATATATAAAAATCATAATGTTAAATGCAAAATATTAATTTTAAACCCGGGTTATTTCGCGACGTAGTCAACCGCTAAAATTTTTGCGTATTTTACGTTTACTACTACATAGCTACATGTTTGAATGATTCTCAATTACATGTCTGGCGGCACCCATCGCGTTAACGGACAGAGCAGCGGCCACGCCGCTAACCGGGCAATGATGACTTTAGCTCTGCCTCTGCGGGCAGGATCGGACAGTTTGCGGGAATCAAAATAATGACAGAGTTAACATCTGCTATTTCGGGGAAAAAAGGGCGTGCGCTGTTTTCAGCGCTGTTTATTGGCGCACTAAGCGTGCCGGCTGCAGGTGCAGCACAGACTGCGGATGCGGCGGCCATCCTCAATGCCAGTAATGCCAGTAATGCCAGGACAAGCATCAACACTACCAGCAACGCCAGCAATACCGGTGACACCAGCAGCAAAACCGGCGGCGGCAAGACCAGCGACAGCGATACCGGCAACGCCAACAAAGCCGGCAACAGCAACAGCAACAGCAACAGCAGCAGTGAAACCGGCAGCATCACCGTAACAGGTAAAACCGCTGACGCCAGCCGCACGATGACCAGTGGCTATCAGCCGCTGAATACCAGCACAGCCACGCTGACCACGATGCCGCTGCTCGATGTGCCGCAGGTGGTCAATACCGTCAGCGACCGGGTGATTGCCGACCAGCACGCCACTACGCTTGACGAGGTGTTAAACAACGTCAGCAACGTGGTACAGACCAACACGCTGGGCGGCACCCAGGACGCCTTTGTACGCCGTGGTTTCGGCAGCAACCGCGACGGTTCGGTGCTGACCAACGGCCTGAAAACCGTGCTGCCGCGCAGCTTTAACGCCTCGGTAGAGCGTGTGGAAGTCCTGAAAGGACCGGCCTCAACGCTGTACGGTATTCTCGACCCCGGCGGGCTGATCAACGTGATCACCAAACGCCCGCAGCAGACTTTCAGCGGTTCGATCCAGGGCACCTCGACCAGCTTTGGCGGCGGCAACGGCGCGCTGGACGTCACCGGCCCGATCGCCGGCACCAGCCTGGCCTACCGGCTGATCGGCTCGGTGCAGGATGAGGACTACTGGCGCAACTTCGGCAAGGAGCGCAGCAGCTTCTTCGCGCCGTCGCTGACCTGGTTTGGCGATGACGCCACCATCAACGTTGCTTACTCGCACCGCAACTACAGCACGCCGTTCGATCGCGGCACCATCTTCGATCTGAACACCGGTCACGCGGTCAACGTCAGCCGCGAAACGCGCTTTGATGAGGCATACAACATCACCACCGGCGAATCGCACCTGGCCCAGCTGAACGGCGAATACCGCCTCAACAACCAGTGGACGGCGAAGTTTGACTACAGCTTCAGCCAGGATAAGTACGGCGATAATCAAGCGCGGGTAATGGCCTATGACGCCGCCACCGGCAACCTGACCCGCCGCGTGGATGCCACGCAAAGCTCCACCCAGCAGCAGCACGCCGCACGCTTCGATCTGCAGGGCAACGTGGTGATCGGCGGGCTGTATAACGAGATCCTCACCGGCGTGGCCTACGAGTACTACGACCTGCTGCGCACCGATATGATCCGCTGTAAGAACGTGAAAGATTTCAATATTTACCACCCGTCTTACGGCTCCACCGGCAAATGCACCAGCGTCTCCGCCGCCGACAGCGATCAGCGCATCCGCCAGGTGAGCTACTCCGGCTACGTGCAGGACGCGCTGTACCTGACAGATCAGTGGATTGCGGTGGCGGCGATGCGCTACCAGTACTTTACCGAGTTCGCCGGCAAGGGCCGCCCGTTCAATACCAATACCGACAGCAGCGACAGCCAGTGGGTGCCAAAGCTGGGGCTGGTGTATAAAGCGACGCCAAACGTATCGCTGTTTGCCAACGTCTCGCGCTCGTTTATGCCGCAGTATTCGATTGCCAGCTACATCGGCGAGCTACCGCCGGAGACCGCTACCGCCTATGAGGCCGGTGCCAAGTTCGATCTGTTTGATGGCGTGACCGGCAATATCACGCTGTTCAACATCGATAAAAACCACGTGTTGTATAACGACACGGTAAACGGTGAAACGGTGGCAAAAACCGCCGGTAAGGTGCGTTCCCGCGGTGTGGAAGTTGATCTCGCCGGGCGGCTGACCGATAACGTCAATCTGATCGCCAGCTACGGCTATACCGATGCCAAAGTGATGGAAGACCCGGATTACCAGGGCAAGATGCTGCCCAACGTGCCGCGCCACACCGGTTCACTGTTCATGACCTATGACTTCAACAACGTCTGGGACGGCAATACGCTGACCGTCGGTGGTGGCGGCCATGCGGTGAGCCGTCGCTCCGGCAACAACGGCGAGGACTATTCGTTGCAGGGTTACGCGGTAGCGGATGCCTTTGCCGCTTACAAGATCAAGACGCAGTATCCGGTGACGCTGCAGGTGAACGTGAAGAATCTGTTCGACAAGACCTACTACACCTCATCGATCGCCACCAATAACCTCTCTAACCAGATTGGCGACCCGCGCGAGGTACAGTTTACGGTGAAGATGGACTTCTGATCCGCCTGCCCCCTTCCTGGCACCTGCGTTGCTGCTTTAAGGGCATCGCTTTTTCAATTGGTGCCGGGTTCGGCCGTTGGCGACAGAACGCCGGGACGCCGTTAATTTTTTAAAGCCCCAAAATCCGGGCTTTAAAAAATAATCCATCCATGGAGGCTCGGACGGCGCATCCTTGCGCCGTACGCCCGGCTAACCTGCCCGCCAACGGCCTCCCTGCCAGCAATTGCGTAGCTGTTAAGGACATCGCTTTTCGCCTGGGTACTGAAGTCTAAAAAGTGGTTACTGTCTGGTCTGGTTTGGTTTAGTCTGATTTGGTCTTAAAACAGCGACGCAAAAAAATAGCAGGCAATCGGGGTTTATCCGGATAAGCGGACCTTCGGGCACACGGACGTGCCCGGCAGAGCCCAGGGATGTTACTGGCGTGTCCGCGTTCCGGATAAACCCCGATTAGCCAGGCACCGGCACCTGAAGCGACCCGGCCCAAAGCCACTCCCCGATAAGCCCGCCCCTGTCTTCAAAGCGACTATGCCCTTAGCCCTTAGCCCTTAGCCCCCTTCTGCTATAATCAGTCATAACTAAACATTATCCTATCGGCAATTAATGCCGGATTTAGTGGAAAAAGAGATAACCAATTCGTAATAAGAATAATTATCAAACCTATTTAAAAAACAGAAAGATTTATATTTAAATAAAAAATTAACCTAACAAAATCAGTTAATTGAAAATTAGTTAAAGAAAAATAGCCTTTGCTATACTTACAGGGTTTTTATTTTAAAAAGATGCGTGCATAATGCGCAGAAATCACCTGTGACCAACAGCCAAAAATAAATTAAGGAGTCATTATGCTGACCAATGAAATGACCGCAAAACTGAACGA
Source organism: Erwinia sp. Leaf53 (assembly GCF_001422605.1). NCBI lineage: Bacteria > Pseudomonadati > Pseudomonadota > Gammaproteobacteria > Enterobacterales > Erwiniaceae > Erwinia > Erwinia sp. Leaf53. Next base: position 268,821 of record NZ_LMLK01000001.1, on the reverse strand, counting down.
CCAGCTGAACCTCGAATTCTACTCTGCCAACCTCTACCTGCAGATGAGCGCCTGGTGCACCGATAAAGGCTTTGACGGTGCCGCCGCCTTTATGCGTGAACACTCCCGTGAAGAGATGCAGCATATGCAGCGTCTGTTCGGCTACCTGAGCGACACCGGCGCAATGCCGGTACTGGGCACCATCGACGCCCCACCGGTGACCTTCAACTCGCTGCACGAAGTACTGGACCTGGCCTATCAGCACGAACAGCTGATCACCGGAAAAATTAACGAACTGGCTCATGCTGCCATTACCACCCAGGACTACTCCACCTTCAACTTCCTGCAGTGGTATGTTGCCGAACAGCATGAAGAAGAGAAGCTGTTCAAATCGGTGCTGGATAAACTGGCGCTGGTCGGTAACAGTGGCCAGGCGCTGTTCTTTGTGGACAAAGATCTGAAAGATCTGAGCGCCAATACCCACAGCCACCAGGCGTAATCTCCCGCCCGATCGCTGAAAAAAAACGCCTGATGTGCTGCATCAGGCGTTTTTTTATGGCTGAAAACGGAGAGCGCTGCTGCAGAAAATGCACAGGGCTCCCCTTATACGCTTACTTTGTTGGCTTCAGCGTCACCCAGTATCCCGGCTGATAAGCGATCGGCAGGAACTTCTCGTGGAACTCGCGGAAGGTGGCGTCCGGATCGATATCCTTGAACAGCTCCGGGTGCAGCCATTTGGCGATCGCCTGGATAGCGACAAACTGGTATGGGCTGTCGTAGAACTGGTGCCAGATGGCGTGCGCGTTGCCGTTAGTGGCAACCGGCAGCGTGCTGAAGGCCGGACGGGCCATCAGCGCGGTCAGACGTTGGGTGGCAACGGTCAGATCGGCACCTGGCCCTACGCCCACCCAGCCGCCGGCGGTGTTGTAGTTCTTCCAGTTAGCGCCGGTGACGATCGCAACGTCAGGACGGGCGGCGATAATCTGCTCCGGGTTCAGGGTGCCAAAGGTGCCGGGGATCAGACCCTTTGCGATGTTGATGCCGCCAGCCACTTCCACCATACGGCCAAAGTTTTCGTCGCCAAACGACATGCAGCACTCTTCGGTGTAGCCACCGGCGCGATCGAGCATCACCTTCGGACGCTTGCCGTGGAAATCCTTCAGCCGGTCGGTGACGATGTCGATCTGCTTTTTGCGGAAGGCGATAATCTCTTCCGCCCGCTGCGGTTTGCCCACCAGCTGGCCCATAATGCGGATGCTTTTCTCCGCGTTCTCAAACGGCTTTTCGCGGAAGTCGATAAACACCACCGGAATGCCGAGCTTGTCGAGCTTCTCGGTCAGCTTAGACTCGTCGGTGGCCGCTTTGGACTCCAGGTTCATCAACACCAGGTCCGGCTTCAGGGTCAGCGCCTGTTCCACGTTAAAGGTGCCGTCTTTGGCACCGCCGAAGGTCGGCAGCTTTTTAATCTGCGGATACTTTTTAGCGTAGATCTCATAGCTGTCGAAATCCGCCTTAGGCAGATCGTCGCGCCAGCCGACCACGCGCTGGAACGGCGCGTCGGTATCAAAAGCGGCCAGCAGATAGATCTGCCGCCCTTCGCCGAGGATCACCCGCTTCACTTCGGATTTGATTTCAACCTTACGCCCGCTGACGTCTTCCACCGTAAACGGTGCCGCCAGCAGTGAAGCAGAGGCGCACAGCCCCGCCACCAGAATTAACGCTTTACCCCAGATCGTCATAGCTACCCCACAAGGACAATGATTATTATTCTCAGAAAAATCGTGCCCCGGCATGCTACGTGCAGGTGAAAATGAAAACAATATCGCGGAAGAAATTTCGTCGGGTGACAGTCACCCTGCCGAATGGCAGGGTACCAAAAGCAGCGCGGACGTAAGTCCGCAGCAGGCGTGAAACTCAGAACGATAGCCGGTAAAATTTGCTGTCCACCTTCATTACCGGAAAGCTCTCCGGCAGTGCGCTGACCGCAATCTCGTCAAAACCGTTCTTCTCATAAAAGCGGTGCGCAGCAAGGAATTTCGCCGTGGTGCCCAGGTAAACATCCTGTAGCCGGCGTGCCCGGGCATGCTCCAGCAGCGTATTCAGCAGCGCGGCACCGGTGCCGAACTGACGGCCGCGGTACTCTGCGGCGACAAACATTTTGCGCAGCGCCGCCTGGCGATCGCCAATGTCCTTCAGGCCGATGCAGCCAACAATGACGTCACCGCTGCGCGCTATCCAGAAGCCGCCGTTACCCTGCTGGTAAAAATGCTGCACGTTACGCAGATCCGGCTGCTGATCGGCGGTGATATCAATGCCGAACTCCTGGTTCTGGATGCCAAGGATCAGCGCGATCACCGCCTCCTGATGCTGCGCCTGGTAAGGCTCAATCACTATCGATTCACCGGACATCACCGCCTCCTTTATACGGCCAGCGCACGTTCAACGTGCAGCAGGCAGGTGGCAAATACGTCTTCGCTGACTCCCCGCGCGACCGCGTCAGGGTCTGCGTCACCGGTGACGGTAAAGTCAGCCCACCATTCGGCCAGCGTCTGATTGCTGCCCTGCGGGGTGAGCTTAATCACCGCCACATAATCCTTAACCGGCATTGGCCCTTCAACAATCGCGTAATGCAGCTCAAAGGCGTCGGTGTCCAGTTTCAGCAGCTTTTCCCGCACGATGCCGTCCGGCACCGTCAGCCGACGCACCACGCCCGGCTCGGTGTGGCTGGCACCGTTTTCCAGTTCACTGTGGGAGATGGCCGGGTGGATCGCCGGCAGGCCGTTAAAATCGGCCAGCAGCGACCAGATTACGGCGGGTGCGGCGGCAATGGTGCGGCTGGCGTAAGCAGTATGGGGCATGTTCAGTCCTTAAAAGAGCCTTGAAGGATCATCAATCTAGCACGTTCATATCCTGAGCCGGTTAACCCTTTCAGGCGGCAACAAAAAACCGGTCTCAGGGACCGGTTTTTTTCGCCAGACATTCTCGTTAACGGAAGCGTTGCTGCCTGTACGCCGGATGTTAACGCCCGGCTACGGCCGCGTCATGCAGGTTCAGGCGCTGCCAGAAGCTCTGCTGTGCGTCACCAGAGAGCGGGTAACCGGCTTCCAGCGCGGTGCGCACCATCAGCTGACGACGCTGTGCGGCGCTGAGTGCTGGCAGCGCCGCTTCCAGCAGCACTTCTGCACCTTCCGGCACCACCACCGGCGCGGCTTTCACGCTGGCGCGCGGCAGGTTGTAAGTCATGGTGAAGCGGTAGAAGGTACGCATCGCCGGCGCGGCGAACGGATCGTCTTTCGCCGCCACCTTCGCGCAGGCCGCCAGCGATGAACCACACTCTTTCTCCAGCGCCGCACGCAGCTGCTGCTTCGCCTCATCGAACAGCTTGCGGTACGACGGATCGTTGAGGTAGTGCGCCACGTTGCGCTGCGCCACCATCCGCGATCCCATCACGTCCAGCGGATAGTGAACGCCGAGCACGATGCGCGAGTAGCCGTAGCGCGCCCCGCGATCGACCAGCGGCACAAAGCGTTCCGGGATCATCTGTGCCAGCAGCAACGCGTCGGTGTAGCCGGTGTTGGTGTGGCCGCTCGGGAAGGAGCCGCCGTCGGCGGTGTACGGGTGGCCATCTTTCACCACCGCCGTGTCCGGCACCCGATGAATGGTGTTGCCGGCGATCAGGAACGGGCGTTTATTGTCGAAATGCTTTTTCGCCTCACCGGTGCTGACCTCGCTGGCCTTCAGCAGCGCGGCGGCGCGGCCCAGTTCACCCTTGTCGTAGGCGCGAATAAACGCTTCGCCCAGCTTCGGCCCCAGCGCGTCGGCGAGGAAGTAAAGGTAGTTCTGGCCTTCGGCTTCCACCAGCGCCTGGCGGCGGGTGGCGTCAGAAGCGTTGAGGTTGATGCTTTCCACGGTGTCGAGGTTCTGCTTCAGCGTCGCCTGCGGCAGCGCGGTAAAACCGCTCAGCAGCGCAATGCCCGCCTGCTGGTTGGCCTTTTTAGCGAAATCGTAGCCGCTGGCCTTAAGCCAGGCTTTATCCACCTGTTTACCGCCCTGCTTTGCCGACTCCAGCTGGCTGCGCATCACGCTGGCGTAGTCCCCTTTGATGCTGGCGATCAGCGCGTTCTGTGCCGCGCTCTCCAGCGCTACGTAGGGCTGGCTGGTGCTGGCCGGGGTGGTGGTACTGGCGATAGCGGCTGCCTGCGGCAGCGTGGTGCCGGCGGCGTGCGCCAGCGGACCGGCCAGCAGCGCGGCGGTCAGAAGGGTGAGACGAAAGCGCATGTTTTTATCCTTAGAATCATCAGTCGGTTAACCTTGCCGCCAGCAGGTTAACGCCGCAATATGACGCTTTTTTGACAAGTCACATCCGGATACACTCCGGATTTCCCCGTCGCCTGCCCCCTTCACACCTGCCACGGCAGCACGCCGCGGTGCTTACGGCCGAGCAGCGATGCCAGCAGCATCAGCAGCACCACCAGCAGGATCATCAGGCAGCCGACCGCTGCCGCCAGCGTGGATGAGCCACCCTCGTCGAGGAAGACGATGGTCGGGCCGATGGTTTGCGTGGCGGACGTCACCAGCAGGATCGATACCTGGATTTCATTCAGCGCGGTGAGGAACACCAGAATCGCGCCGGCAATCACCGAAGGTGCCACCAGCGGCAGCAGGATATCGCGCATGCGGCGCAGGAAACCGGCCCCGGCCAGCTGCGCGGCCTCGTCCAGCGATCGTTCAACGCGGGCAAAGCCGGCCAGCGTCGGCCGCAGCACCAGCGCGAGAAAGTTCGACAGGTAGGCGGCGAGGATAATCCACACCGTACCATACAGGCTGACGTTGAGCAGCGGGATCGGCTTAAGGAAGAACAGCAGTGCGGCGATGCCGGTAACCACGCCGGGCAGCGCGTACGCCAGTTCGCTGGAGAGATGCAGCACCCGCACCAGCCGGGTGCGCCGCCAGCTCAGGTAACAGGCCATAAACAGCGCCATCAGCGTCAGGATCGCCGCCGCCAGCAGCGTCAGCCCGAGGCTGGTCACAAACGCATGGCGCACCGCCGGGTAGTCGAACAGCGCGTTGCGGTAGTTGGCCAGCGTCAGCGACTGCCAGTCAAGCGCCTGGCCAAAGCCCTGGGTCAGCGAGGTGGTCAGCAGCGCTGAAAGCGGCAGCAGCAGGATCAGCGCCATCATCAGCCAGACGGCGATCTCCACCGGCAGGCGCCAGCGCCCCAGCGACTGCTTCAGTCCGTGGGTGCTGCCGTTGACGCGCACGTCGCGCCGCCCGCCGAGCAGGCTGCTGGCGATCATGCCGATCAGCGTAATCGCCGCCAGCAGCAGCGACAGCACCGCCATATCCGGCAGCGCGCCGGGGCCGCTGTTGTTGAGCTGCTGATAGATCAGGGTGATCAGCGTCGGCACCCGCGCCGGAATGCCCAGCATCGCCTGGATACCAAAGTTACCGGCGGCAGAGACAAACGACAGCGCCGCCCCGGCGAAGATCGCCGGGCGGGCCAGCGGCAGGATCACGTCCAGCAGCACCCGGTACGGCGAGGCACCGGTGATGCGTGCCGCCTCGACCAGATCGGCGGGCAGCCGTTGCAGACCGGCGCGCACCGTCAGAAATACCAGCGGCGCGTTATGCAGGCCAAGCAGCACAATAATGCCCGACAGAGAATAGAGCGGCGGCCGGCCGCCATCACCGGGCGACAGGCCTGCCGCCGCCAGCCCCTGCACCAGCAGGCTGGACGGCGACATCGCCTGTACCCAGGCCAGCGCGGTGACCTGCGGTGGGATCATCAGCGGCAGGATAAAGGCGAATACCCAGGCGGCCTTCGCTCGCATATCGCTCAGCGCCACCAGCCAGGCGGCCAGGGTGCCGAGCAGCAGCGCCAGCCCGGTCGAGGCCAGCGCGATAATCAGCGTGTTACCGGTGGCGCGCAGTACCCGCGGCGTCGCCAGCAGCTGCAGCAGGCGCTCGCTGTCCGGCACGCCGGCGGGGGCGATCGCCGCCCAGATCAGCCGCGCCAGCGGCGCGATGGAGAGCAGGCCGATCGCCAGCGCCAGCAGCCACAGCACCCAGCGCTCGCTGCCCGGCCAGCGGGATGTTGGTCGGGCGGCAGCGCCGCGCAGCAGAGAAGGCAACACGCTCATCATCAGCCGCCGAAGATGTCGCTGAATTTTTCGCGTACCTGCTTATCGTCGGCCACCGCTTTGTCGGTATCCAGCGTCAGCAGCTTAATGGTGTCAACCGGCGCAAAGCCCTCCGGGGCAGCCACACGTTTATCAATCGGACGGTTCCCCTGTTCAGCCACCAGCTGCTGGCCTTTTTCGGACAGCATAAAGTCGACAAAGGCCTTCGCCGCCGGCACGTTGTGCGCCCCCTTCAGGATCGCCACCGGCTCGGTGACAAAGGAGGCCCCCTCCTGCGGATAGACCAGGTCGACCGGGCTGCCCTGCTTCTTCGCGCGGATCAGGTCGGCGTCGGTAATCACGCCATATTTAGCGATACCGCTGGCCACCGCCTTCAGCGCCGGGCCGTTACCGCCTTCCGGGGTGATATCGTTGGCCGCCAGCTTCTGGTAAAACGCCCAGCCAATTGACGGGGTGTTAATCGCGGTGTGCAGATGGTACAGCGCGGCACCGGAGTAAAGCGGGCTGGGTACCGCCACCTGGCCACGGTTGTCGGCGTCGGTCAGCGCCATCCAGCTGTTAACCGGTTTGGCCTTCTGCGTGTTGTAGCCGATCACCGTGGCGATAATTTTGGTGCCAAACCAGGTTTTGTCCTTGTCGTAAAAGTCCGGGCTGATGTGGCTGACCGGCGCACCGGCGTAGGCCATCAGCTGGCCCTCTTTCTTCAGCGCCCCGAGGTTAATCGCATCGGCCACCAGCAGCACGTCAGCCTTCACATCACCGCTCATCATCTCGGTGCGCAGCACGTTCATCAGCTGGGTGGTGCCGTTGCGCGTCCACGACACCTCAATCCCCGGATTGGCGGCCTTAAACGCATCGATGGTCTGCTGCGCGATTTCCGGTGCCTGCGAGGTGTAGACCACCAGCCTGCCGTCGGCGGCAACGGCGGTGGCAGACAGAGAGAGCAGGCCGGTCAGTACCAGAGTGTTTACCTTGCTACGCATAGTGCTGAGATCCTTGAGTGTGAGCCGTTAAGAGGGAATAACCCAGCCGTCGGAGACCGACAGCCGTAAACGATCGCCGGTGCTGACCAGCCGATCGGGAGAAAGGAACAGCGCCAGGCGGCTGTGCGGATCGGCTACCGGTGCCATCTCCAGCTGACGATAACTGCCGCGGTAAACCACCCGCCGCACGTCGGCACAGAAGCCAGGCTGGTCTTCAGCCACCGGCTGCAGATCCGGCGCGTGCAGGCAGACGTTGCCGTCCGGACGTACGCGCTGATCGGGGGAGGCACGCAGGTAGACGCGCTGGCCGAACAGCGTGACCCACGCCTGGCCTGCGCCGTCCGGCTCAATGTCGCTGACCGGTACCACCCGGCCATCGTCGATAAAGCGTGCCACCATCTCGTTGGCCGGCTGGCGATACAGGGTTTGCGGGGTGGCGAACTGCATTACCTCCCCGGCGTGCATCACCACGATGCGATCGGCCAGCGCCATCGCTTCATGCTGGTCGTGGGTGATGTAGATCAGGGTGGCTCCGGCGTGCTGATGGAAGCGGGTAAACTCCTCCTCCATCGCCGCGCGCAGGTGCACGTCAAGGTTAGCCAGCGGCTCATCCAGCAGCACCAGCTGCGGCCGTGTGACCAGGCAGCGCGCCAGCGCCACGCGCTGCCGCTGACCACCGGAAAGATCGGCGGGCTTACGTGCGCCCATGCCGTGCAGGCCGACCAGCTCCAGCGCGGCGTCGACGCGCTGCTGGCGGATGGCGCGATCCATCCCTTTTATTTTCAGGCTGTATTCGACGTTTTCTGCCACCGACATATGCGGCCACAGGGCATAATTCTGGAAGACGATGCTCAGGTCGCGCTGCTCGGGGGCAAGGTGCTGACCGGGGGCGCTGTAGCAGCGGTCACCGACGGTGATGGTGCCGCTTTCCGGCACTTCAAACCCGGCCAGCGTACGCAGCAGCGTGGTTTTTCCACAGCCGGAGGGGCCGAGCACCGCGATAAATTCTCCGTGCTCAATCTCAAGCGAGACATTACGCAGCACCGGCTGGCCGCCGAACGACTTGCACAATTTTTCAATCAGGATCGCGGACATAGCGGGTTTCTCCTGCCAGTCAGTTATAGCAACGGCTAAAACATACTGAGGGAAGATGACAGTGGGGTGACAGGCGCAGCTCGGGGGAGTGGATTAAACGGCGGCCGTCCGGCATCATCGCATTATTGCGTAAGACCCGGGCGTCACGCAGACGCTAGTCTTAGCATTCTGACGCCTGCCAGGAAGGGACACTATGAATCTGGATGCGGAATTTACCCTGCGTAAGCTGGAAATTTTTATCGTCTTTATGAACCGCGGCAACCTGACGCGCACCGCCGACGCGCTGGGGATCAGCAACGTCAGCGTACACCGGGCGCTGCACAGCCTTGAGCAGAGCGTGCGCTGCCCGCTGTTTGCCCACCAGGGGCGCAGCCTGGTGCCGCTACCCGCCGCGCATACGCTATGGGAATACGGCCAGGAGGCGCTGGATATGCTGTCGCGCGGCGTCGAGGAGGCGCGCAAGACCGCCGGGATCGGCCAGGGGCGTATCCGGCTGGGTACCCTCTATTCGCTGACGCTGGAAACCGTGCCGCAGCTGATTATGGGGATGAAAATGCGCCGTCCGGACCTGGAGATGGAGCTGACCATGGACTCCAACGAAACGCTGCAGGCGCGGCTTGAGGACGGGCTGCTGGATGCGATCCTCATCGTCACCTCTGACGCCGTCATTGACCTGAATCGCTTCGAGATGCTGCCGCTGTTTGACGATGATATTTTTCTGGCGGCACCGGCCAACTCGGGGCTGGAGAGCGGCCAGACCGCCGACCTGCGCGATTTTTCAGAGCAGAAGTTTGTCTCGCTGGCCGACGGCTTTGCCACCTCGCAGGGCTTTTATGAGGCCTTCGCCGTGGCGGGCTACCAGCCGGAGATCGTTACCCGGGTGAAGGATATCTTCTCGATGCTCAGCCTGGTGCAGGCCGGGGTCGGCTACACCCTGCTGCCCGGCCGCATGAAACGGGTGTATGAAAATTCAGTGCAGCTGCTTAAGCTGGCCGCGCCCTACCAGCGCCGCCAGACCATCTCCATCGTCTTTGAACGCAACCGCGAACACGATCCGAACCTGCTGGCGCTGGCGGCAGAGGGCCGCATGTACCGGCGGCAGCGTGAGGGGGCCGAACGGCAGGCCGGCTGATGCAACGCCGGTCAGAGGCTCCCCCGGGACCACAGGATCGCGATGCTACCTGCAGACCGGCCGCCGCAGGGTAGCGGAAAGGGGCTGGGACGCCGCCCGGCCCGCTCCTGGCAACACGGTAACGGGAGCATGACGGGCAGATCAGGGTTAACCGATTCCGCTACCCTCGCCGTTGCACTGCCCGTTCAGCCAGCCGCGTAATCAGCGCCGTTGCACTGCCCGTTAAGCCAGCCGCGTTATCAGCGCCGTTGCACTGCCCGTTCGGCCAGCCGTTTAATCAGCGCCACGCTGCCCTGCTCCAGCGCCACCGCTTCCCCACCGTTCAGCACCGGCCGGGTTAAACCGGTCAGCACCGCGCCCGGCGGCATCTCCACCGCCAGCCCAACTTCACGTTCTGTTGCGGCAACCATCGCGTCATACCAGCGCACCGGGCGGGCCATGTTCTGAGCCAGGTCGGCGGCAATCTGCTGCGGCTGCCACAGCACCCGCGCCGTGCTGCCGCTCAGGTAAGCGGCCTGCGGCCGCGCCAGCGACACCGACTGAAACGCCTCTGCCAGCTGCTCAGCCTGGGTGCCCAGCAGCGGGCAGTGAGACGGTGCGTTAACCGCCAGCCGGTGCACCTTCTGCGCTCCGGCAGCCCGTGCCCGTGCGGCCACTTCCGCCATCGCCACATCGCTGCCGGCGATGACCAGCTGCTGCGGCGCGTTGATGTTCGCCAGCCAGCAGGCGTCGCCCAGCAGCGGCTGCAGCCGTGCCTCATCCAGCCCGATTATCGCGGTCATGCCGTACCCCTGCGGAAAGGCCCGCTCCATCAGCGTGCCGCGCAGCGCCACCAGCCGCAGTGCGTCAGCAAAACTCAGCGCCCCGGCAATCACCGCTGCGGCAAACGCGCCGATCGACAGGCCGCAGCAAAAGTCAGGCTGCACGCTCTGCTGCCGCAGGCTGCGGGCGTGCGCCACCCCGGCGATCAGCAGGCACAGCTGCACCGCACGGGTCTGTTGCAGCGCTGACGCCCGATCCAGCTGCCTGACGTCTTCCCCCAGCGCCGTGCTGGCCTCGTCCAGCAGCTCGTCACCGCCCGGAAGCTGTTGCAGCATGCCGGGGCGCTGGCTGCCCTGGCCGGGAAAGGTAAACAGGATGTTCACGGCTGCGGGCCCCACGGCTGGCGGGTCAGCAGCGGGCCGCGGGCCGTTTTCAGCAGCACCTGACCGTCGCGCAGCCACTCAGCGAGGGCAAAGCCGCCATACGGCGTCTCGACCTGGGTATCCACCCGGCAGGGTAGCTGGCTGACAAACTGCTGCCAGGCGCGCAGCGCCTGCTCCGCCACCGGCTGCGGGCAGCGGATCAGCAGGTCGAGGTCGCTCTGATGATGCATCACCGGCACTTCGGTCACCAGCGCGTAGCCGGCGCTGCCGGTGATGCCCCAGATCCAGGGCCAGCGCTGCTGCGCCAGCTGAATCGCCGCCTGCAGCGGCTGCTGCGAGACAAACGGTGAAGCCAGCAGCTGCTGCGGGGTGCTGAGCGCTTCCGGGGCCAGTACCCGCACCACCTGCGCAGGGTCTACCCAGGCCGCCGCCCGCTGCTCACGCTTCAGCCCGCGAATGCCCACCGGAATACGCCCCTGCTGTGGATCGCTGTCGCGGCGCACCACCAGCGGCAGCGCACTGCGCCACTGGCTTGCCACCCAGCCGGGCAGCTCGCCCGACAGCGCGCCAGGCGCTCCTACCCAGAGCAGATCGTGTGGCTGAAAAATCATTCTCGCCTCCTGATGTTTGGCCGCAGCGTCACCTGACGGCGGTGCCGTCCATTATTACGCCTCTCGTTCACCGCTACCACTGGCTGCGCATCATCTCCCGCACCCGCAACGAACTGCGGCGGTTCTCCGCTCCCAGGCGGCACTGCAGGCCGGGGTCACGCCGCGCGGCGGCCACCGCGGCGGCCAGCGCCTGCTGCACCTGCGCCACGTCTTCGGCGTCCGGCGCGTCCGGCTGGCGAATATCCAGCAGCGCTTCCAGCAGGCCCAGGCTGTGGTAGCTGCCAATGTCGTAGGCCATCGGCGGCACGCTCTGCGCCAGTTTTTCCAGCGCCTCTACGCTGCGCAGGGTGATGCGCGCCGCCGCCGCCTTGCCCATCGCGTGGATCTGCACGCCGGGATCGTTGAAGGCGATCAGCCGGTTGGCCTGGTAGCCGTGCGCCAGAAACGCGCCGGACATCGCCCTGCCGACGATCAGCCCGATCACCGGGTGGCCGGCCAGCCGCGCTTCGGCGTAAGCTCCGGCGGCGGCGGCCAGCGCCTGGTGGATGCCAAACGCCTCCTCGCGGCGGCCGTAGGCCTGGCTGGGCACGTCGATCACCGCCACGATCGGCCGCTTCAGCGCCCGCTCACCATCGGCTGCCACGGTTTCACTGACCACCTTCGCCAGCGTCCAGCCTTCCAGCAGGCCGACCTCACCGCCCGCCGCGCGCGGATAGTGGTTCTGTGCGTCCGCCACCACGGCGATAAAACGCGCGGGTTCGGCGCCCACCTCACCCTCCGCAACCTGCACCGATGCACACAGCCCTGGCATGCGCGCCGCGCCGCCGGTCAGCTGCTGCAACCAGATTTCACCGCGCCCCGTTGGCTGATTCATGGCCGTTCCTCCCCGTTAAACAGTGCCGTCACCTGTCGTGCATCCGCCTGCTGCCGCGTGTCTGCCTCAGTCAGGCGCGGCAGATAATAGTCATAACGCTGCGAGCGATGCGGCAGAGGCACGCCGCGATCCAGCGCGTCGCGCATTGCCTGGCGCACCGCCTGCTGGCCGTCCGCCACCATCACATCCGCCAGCCCGCTGCGGCTACGAACCTCACCACCGCTCAGGCTCCAGATAAACGGCCGGTCGCGCGAGTCATACTCCTCAATGCCCGCCTCCTGCTCGATCACCTGCGGGCCGTTCAGCCCCAGCCGCGCCTCGCGGGTGACGATCAGCTGGCTGCACAGCCCGGCGGCGATCGACATGCCGCCGAAACAGCCGACGGTGCCGGCGATAATCCCCACCACCGGGGTATAACGGCGCAGGTCAACGATCGCCGCGTGGATATCGGCAATCGCCGCCAGCCCGAGATTGGCCTCCTGTAACCGCACGCCGCCGGTCTCCAGACACAGCACGGCACGGGTTGGCGTGCCGTTGCGGTGGTCGTCTGCCGCCAGCTCCAGCGCCGCCGCCATCTTCGCACCGGAGACTTCCCCCATGCTGCCCCCCTGAAACGCCCCTTCGATGGCGATGACCACCGCAGGTTCGCCGTCGATGGTGCCTTTCGCCACCACCATGCCGTCATCCGCCTGCGGCACGATGCCCTGCCCGGCCAGCCACGGCGACATCACGCCGTCGAACGGGTCAAGCAGTTCGCGAAAGCTGCCGGCGTCCAGCAGCAGGCGCGCGCGCTGGCGGGCGTTCAGTTCAATAAAGCTGCTGTCGTTACGCACCGGCCACCTCCTCAAATACCTGCTCAATACGGATCCGCGCCACGCCGGGCGTGGCGGCAAAGTCGTGAATGGTCATCTGCCCGGCCGCCAGCACGCCGAACCCGGCCAGCCGGTTGAACAGCGCCTGCCAGCGGCGTTCGCTGTTGTCCACCGAGGTGGTAATGGTGACGCCGAGCGTGGTGCCGGGCCCGGCAACAAACAGCACTTCCATATCGCCGGAGCCGACCACGCCGGCCAGCGCCCTGCCGTTCAGGCTGCGGCTGGCGGGAACCGTTAAGGTTATCTGTTGCATAACATCCTCTTTATCCTGCTGCGGCAGCATCAGCCGCCGCGTGAAAGTCGATCGAGAAACAGGGTCGCCGCCAGCAGATCGGCGGCACCGCCGGGTGAGGCGTTGGCGGCCAGCATCTGCCGGTCAAGCTGCACCAGCGCCGACCAGCCTGCGGGCTGGCTCACGCCGCCCGCCGCCAGCACCGCGCGCGCGCCCTGCTGCATGGCCGTCAGGCCGGCCAGCCCGGCGCGTGACAGTACGCAGGTGTCGCTAAGGCTGGTCATCATCGCCAGCAGCGCGTCCAGCTGCGCCTGCTCTTCTGTTGCTCCCTGCTGGCGGCTGGCGTGCAGCTGTGGCAGCGCAAGATCGGTGATATGAGGAAAACCCTGCTGCGCTTCTTCACGCGCGCCGGGCAGCCGGAAGCGCGCGCTGGCACGCTGGCCGTTGCTGAACTGGCGGGGCATCTGTGCGTCCGGCAGCCGCGCCAGACGGGCGGCGGCTTTCACCACACGAGTCATCGCCTGTTCGCCGCTGCAGATTGTGGCATTTTCTCTGCGTGTGGCAGCTGCTGTGCCAGTTCCGACGGCGATAGTCGCCCCCCGTGCAGCCGTTTCTGCGCCAGTGCCCGGTGCAGCATTCGCCCCCCACGTAACCACCGCTGTACCACTTAAAGCGGCGGCATTCCCCCTTAGCGTCAGCGCCTCTGCACCGCTGCCGACGGCATCTTGTGAATCAGCCGTCATCGCCGCGCCGCACACCAGCAGCCCCAGCGCCCAGATCGCGCCGCGATGGGTGTTAACGCCGCCGGTAGCCTGCAACATGCACGCTTCGGCCTCGCGGCCGAGCTGGCCGACCCGCTGGCGCAGCGCGACATCCGCCGGTTGTTGCCAGCAGGCCAGCGCCAGCGCCTGAAAGGCGGGCGTCAGGCTGTGGGCGGAGCGTTCCATCAGCGCCAGCGTCAGATCCTGATGCGCGCCGCTGCCGCGCCGGTCAACCAGCCCCGGTTTCGGCGTCAGCCGCACTTCATCCAGCAGGCAGCCGGTGGCCAGCGCCGCCAGCCGCCGTGCCCGTGTTTCCGCTTCCGTCGCGGCGTACTGCCGCAGCAACGTCATTACCAGCTCCGGAATCTGGCCGGCGGCTGATACAGCCCGCCGGACCAGTCGACCAGCTCGGCCACGCTGCCCGCCGCCAGCAGCGAGCGGCTGGCGTCAGTACGGCGAATGCCGAGATCTTCCGGGAAGGCCACTTTGCCTTCGCGCCGCAGCTGTGCCACCCGCTGCGCGCTAACGCCGAGGCCGATATCGGTAATACCCGCTACCGCCGCCACCATCGCCCGCCTCTCCTCCAGCGAGCGCGCGCGGTACAGGTAGGCGATGCCCTCTTCGGTCAGCACGTGGGTGACGTCATCGCCGTAGATCATCACCGGTGCCAGCGGCATCCCGGCGGCTTTCGCCACTTCAACAGCATCCAGTTTTTCCACAAAGCTCGGTTTCGCCCCGGCCTGGAAGGTCTCGACCATCTGCACCACCAGCTTGCGGCCGCGCGCCAGCGGATCCGGCTCTTCGATCATCGCCAGCCACGCCGGGCTGGCATGGCGCCGCCCGTGCGGGTCGTGGCCCATATTCGGCGCGCCGCCAAAGCCGGCCAGCCGCCCGCGGGTCACCGTTGAGGAGTTGGCCAGCCCGTCGATCTGCAGCGTGGAGCCGATAAACATGTCGGTGGCGTACTGACCGGCCAGCTGGCAGAAGGCGCGGTTAGAACGCATCGATCCGTCGGCACCGGTGAAGAACACGTCAGGCCGCGCGGCCACGTATTTCTCCATGCCCAGCTCGCCGCCGAAGCAGTGCACGCTCTCCACCCAGCCGCTTTCGATCGCCGGGATCAGCGTCGGGTGCGGGTTAAGCGCCCAGTGGCGGCAGATTTTGCCCTTCAGGCCGAGCCGTTCGCCCCAGGTCGGCAGCAGCAGCTCGATGGCGGCGGTGTTAAAGCCGATACCGTGATTCAGCGACTGCACCTGATGTTCGGCGTAGATCCCCTTGATTGCCATCATTGCCATCAGGATCTGTTCCGGCTTGATCAGCCGCGGATCGCGGGTGAACAGCGGCTCGATAAAGAACGGCCGATCGGCCACCACCACAAAGTCGATCCAGGAGCCGGGGATATCCACCCGCGGCAGGTCGCTTTCGTCATCCACCAGCTCGTTGATCTGCGCGATGACGATACCGTCGTGAAAGGCGGCGGCCTCAACCAGCGCCGGGGTATCTTCGGTGCTGGGGCCAGTGTAGAGGTTGCCCTTGCGATCGGCCTTAAAGCCGGCCACCAGCGCCACGTTGGGGGTCAGATCGACAAACAGGCGGGCGTAGAGCTCGATATAGGTGTGGATCGCGCCGATCTCCAGCAGCCCGTCTTCCAGCAGCTGAGAGATGCGCAGGCTCTGCGGCCCGGAGAAGGAGAAGTCCAGCCGGCGGGCGATGCCCTTTTCAAACAGATCGAGATGTTCGCTGCGGCCGACGCTGGGCATGATCATATGCAGATCGTGCAGCTTCTGCGGATCCACCTGCGCCAGCGAGCGCGAGAGGAAGTCGGCCTGCTTCTGGTTATTGCCCTCCATCACTACCCGGTCGCCAGGGGCGATCAGCGCCTCCAGCATGGCGACCAGCGCGTCGGTGGGCAGGACTTTATCGGGCAGGCCGAGGCTGGCGATACGCCGCTGCTTTTCGCGGCGACGCGTATCCCAGGCGCGGGGTGTGGCAGGGGAATGCATGGTGTGACCTCCGGCAGGCGGTGGGCGTGCGTTGCCGCACTCAGACCTGTCAGTGTGCGCGCAGAGTCATGACGCCACAATTACGCACGGCGCTGGGTCGTTAGGCTGGGAGTAATGAAAGAAGAGAAATGAAGTAGATCAGCGCGTTACAGATAACAGAATCAGATAAGCGTCACATAAAGTCGTATAAATACGAAAAAAGGACAGCCCGGTGAGGCTGTCCCTTATTCAAGTTCCGGCCATTACAGACGGCCGGTCAGTTGCAGTATCGCAACGATGATTTGCAGCACGGCGTTGATTAACTCAAGCACCAGCAAGGCAATTTCCATCACTTTCTCCCTGTTACGGGAGTGCGCACAGCACCATGAATGCCCTTGAGCTTCCCTTCACGGTTTGTACCCGGTAACAGGGACATGCGACACTCTGCGGGTGGGGGCAAACCGGGCAGCACCATCTGTTACCGATCGGTATAAACCCTCACTGACTGAACACCCACAGCTCTCGCAACGGCATCCCTGCTCACCGTGCATCAGTATACATTTCGCTCAGATCAAAAAACAATCAGTTGAATCTTGACGTTGAAGCCCTGTTCATCTACCGTAGACCTGTCTGATCTGCTGTGGTCCGGTAAGTTACAGCCTCACTGACAGCATCCCCCGGCGCGAGCGGTGACTCATTCCGGGAAGGTTAATCTCAGGCAGTTGCAGTATCACAACGATGATCGGCATTAAGCGGGTACGGGCTTACTGCTAAGGTTCTCTGCTCAGCAACCAACTGTTGCAGGAACAAAAAAAAGAACCCTCCTCACGGACGGGTTCTTTTTTTATGCGTGCAGTTTAACGGTCAGGCTGTGGCGTGGTGTTCCGCGCTGGCAGGATGCTGCGAAACCCCGGCCATTTCGGCCATCTCCGCATCGGTTCCCTGCTGCGCCGTCCCCGCCTCTTCTCCCTGCTGATGCACCGCAATATAACGCTGGTAGCGGCTCTCTTTCAGCCGGGTAAGATCCACCAGCACCAGTCCGTCGATGCAGTGGTTAAAGTCCGGGTCGCTGCCGAAATCGATAAACTGCACGCCGCCGGTTTCACACAGCTCTGAATACTGCTTATAGAGCGGCGGAATGCCGGTGCCGAGGTTGGTCAGCAGGCGCTTCAGCGTCTTCAGATCTTCGCCGTAACTTACGCCGTGAAACTGCGCCAGCACGTCCGGCAGCGAGGCCGGATACGGGCGGCGGGAGGCGGCCAGCGGCAGCGCCGGGGCAAACCACAGGCGGTAGAACGCGACCAGCAGATCGCGCGCCGCCAGCGGCAGGCCGCCGGAGATGGAAACCGGGCCGAACAGGTAGCGATACTGCGGGTATTTCGCCAGATATGCGCCGATCCCCAGCCACAGATAGTCAAGGCCGCGTTTGCCCCAGTAAGCGGGCTGGATAAAGCTGCGCCCCAGCTCAATGCCCTGCATCAGAATCGGGTTCATCTGATGGTCGTAGTGGAACAGGCTGTGGCTGTAGATCCCCTCGACGCCCTTGCGCTCTAACTGTTCGGCGGTAGGGATAAAGCGGTAGGCACCGACGATATCCAGCGCCTCTTCGTCCCACAGGATCAGGTGATAGTAGTCATCATCATAGTCATCGAGGTCGCGACGGGTGCCGCTGCCCTCGCCCACCGCGCGGAAGGCAATTTCACGCAGCCGCCCCAGCTCGCGCAGGATCGGCACGTAGTCTTCGCCGTTGCGGCGGTAGAGGTAGATCATTTTGCCGTCCGGCAGCTGGCCAAGCACTTCGCAGCAGGCCAGCGCGCGCTTCAGCACCGCGCGGTCTTCCGCACGGGCGATGGCCGCTTCGGTCTGGAACAGCGCCGGCTTGCCTGCACCGACCCGATACAGGTGACGGCGAAAGCGTGCCGCCAGCGCTTTGGCCGGCGTGTGGCCGTCGTGCCAGCTGGCGTAAGGGATGCGTTTGCCAATCTTCAGCTTCAGCCGCGCGCCGCGGTTATGGAACATCTCTTTGACCAGCAGCAGCATCGACAGCGGCCGGTAGATTTTCGAGGTGAGGTAGAACAGCGCGCTGTTGCGGCCGCTGACGTGGATCGGCACCACCGGCGCGCGGTAGCGGGCCGCCAGCTTAAGGAAGCCGTGGCTCCATTTGCCATCCTTCACCCCTTTGCTGCCGAAGCGTGACACTTCGCCGGCCGGGAAGAAGATCAGCACGCCCTGGTTCTCCATCTGCTCCTGCATCGTCGCCAGCTGCTGGCGGCTGGTGCGGTTGCCCATATTGTCCACCGGCAGCATCAGGCTGCTCAGCGACTCCAGGCAGTTGAGCAGACGATTGGTGACGATTTTCACATCGCGACGTACCTGTGAGACGGCGTGCAGCAGCGCCAGACCGTCCAGCGTGCCCAGCGGATGGTTAGCAACGATCACCACCGGCCCCTGGCTGGGGATCTGCTCCAGGTCACGTTCGCTGAGTTCGCAGCTGACGTCGAGATACTCCAGCACCTGTTCCACCATATCCAGCCCCTTCAGGTGGCGGTATTTCTGGTTGAACTGCTGAAACTCTTTTTCGTGCAGCAGCGCACGGAGCAGAGACTTTTGCCACGAGGGCGTGTGACGCTGCGGGCTGAGCTCTTCCAGTACGGTTTCGATAGTAAACACAGGCGGATCTCCGGGCGTTTTAGCCGACACTACCCAGCGTGGATGAACCGCTTATGGCAAAAAAATGACCGGAATAAGACAGCACTCAGGGCGGTATCCTGTCCGCCTGCCGGGTATCGGCTCCCCTTAGGGCAGTCACACCTCGGCTGAAAAGATAGTTGCAACCGGTAACTATTTGGATAATTTGATGGTAAAACGCACCGTTACAGGTAAAAATATCTCCCCGGACTTAAAGAAAAATGAATTATGAACACGGATTTTATTATTCATCACTGGCTGGTTGATTCCGCGTCCGGTTCGCTTATACATCAGCAAACCGGCGAGCAGCGGCGGCTCGGCGAGTTCCAGTTTAAGCTGTTACAGGTGCTGATTGAGCATGTCGGGCAACCGCTCTCGCGCGATGAGCTGACCAGCCTGGTGTGGGAACGCCGGGTCATCGGTAATAACAGCCTGCCGAATGCGATTCACGCACTGCGCGTGGCGCTGGACGATAACGGCAAAGAGCAGCGTATCATCCGCACGCTGCCCCGTAAGGGCTATATCCTTGATGCCGACTTTTGCCATTCAGGCCCGTCAGCAGAAGCGATCACCCCCAGCACCAGCACCCGCGCCGATGCGCTGCCGGTGGATGAAGAGCCTGCGCCGTCAGAGGCCGCGGCCCCCGCCGTGCTGCCAGAGCCCGCCGGCACGCCTCCCCGCCCCAGCCGTTTCTGGCGACGGCTGGTGGCGTGCCAGTGCATGGTGTTGCTGGTGGTGGCCGGCTGGCTGTTCGGCAGACAGATCGCCACCGAGGGGTCTGAAATGACGGAAGTCAGTGCAGGGGTCTACAGCAATATTCGCCTGGTCGAGCTGTATCGCGGCTGGGAGGTCTTCTCTGCAGCGGAAGATTTAAGCAGCCAGCTGGGGCCGGTATTGTTCACCCTTAACCAGCAGCTGGCGAGCAGTAAAATGACGATGGACGTTTACTTCTATGCCTATGGCTCATCACTCAATTACACCCTGTCGCTGAAAAATGCCTGCGGTGCGAAACAGCTGGCGATGAATATCAGTAACTGGCGCACGGATGAAGTACAGCTGAACACACTGATTTCCCGTGAAACACAGAGAAAAATCAATGAAATGGCCAATTGCGCTCGTTAGTTTACTGCTGATTACAGTGCTGCTTTTAGCCGCCGGGCTGATTCACCGGCCCTCCGATAAGGGTGGTGCGCTACTTTTTGACACCTTCACCGGGGAAGATCTACAGCTGGGCTATTACGATCTGCTGGCCAGCCAGCGGGAAATTTACGACACCCACTTCGATCGGCGCGACAACAGCCTGGTGCTCACCCTGACCAGCCCCAATGACAACCGGTTTATGGCGAAAGTCAGCCTTGAACAACCCCAGGCCGATGGTGAAGGCGTCACCTGGCGCTATCGCCCGATCCACTATGCGGACAGCGGCAACGCCAGAATGATCAAAAATATTTTGGGTAACGCGGAGCAGAACGGCGTGCGCTTTGATGCGGTACATTTTGGCAAAGACCTGCTGGCCATTACGCCGTCAGGGCAAATTTTACTGGTCAACTGATACGTCAGGCTGACGGGGCAGCGCTGCCCCGCCAGCGTTAGCGATCGGCAAAACGCGCCCGCCACGCCTTCAGCGTTTCAGGCAGCGCCTGCTTATCCTGCGCGGTGGTGGCATAATGGACGCTGACCCCCTGTTTTCCGCCCGGTTCCACGCGCATCGCCCAGATGTTGCCGTCAGGCGTGTACATCACTATCGCCGCCCGCCGGTTGGCCATCCCTTCGTACCACATCGTGACCACGGTGGCCCCGAGGTTATCCTGGTCATCACCGTAAACAAAGCGGGTGGCCGTGGCCAGATAGTGCGCATAATCACTGCCCACCAGCTGACGGAAGCGCTCATCGGTGGCTTTATCCGGCAAGATACCGAGGCTCTGTAACGTTGCTTGCGGCCGCGGATCGGCCTGCGCTTTCATATAGATGCCGTCGAAGGCCATGATGCCGGGCAGCAGCACATCACACTTTCCGTGCTGATCGCTGCTCACCTTTAACCGGCCATCCGGCAGGGGGATCAGGATCAGGCCACAGTCACCTCCCCAGACAGGGTTATAACTCAGCGCCAGGCTGCCATAAAAATCGAGACTGCTGGTGAAGTCATAACGATGACTGCCGCCCCAGGCTTCAACGTCCATGCGGTACTGCCATTTTGCCGGATGCTTGATATTAATCCGCCCGCCGTTGCCCGCCGTAGCGCTGGTGTTCCACCACTGGCCTTCCCAGTCGAAGGTTTGTGGGCTCTGATGCAGCTGGCTTATCCCGGTCAGGTAGACTCCCCGCAGGCAGGCAGCACTTCGGCAGGCATCACGCGTTGCCGCCCACGCCGTGACCCGTTGCGTGACACCGGGGGGATCCCGCAGCACTTCATCATTAAATGCGTTGCTGAATACGCGATCCAGCCAGCTTAGCTCCGGCACATCGCAGACGGTATTTTCCATCAGGCTGGCCGCTCGTCCGCAGTCCAGCGCCTGCACCGGCAGCCCCGATCCGAGTAACAGGCTGCCTGCCAGCAGGGGGAGAAATCTCAACATCATGTATGCTCACGCCTCCATTATCCCGAACCACGCCGCGGTGCACGCCGCGGTGCTGCGGGGCAGCCAAGTTTACACGCCGGGCACTTTTACAGCTACTCTTTCACCCGTTCACCAAACTGTTATAGCCTGATAAACGTGAACTGTGTCTGCTGTTACCGGCAAAAATAGCGTTTACTATCACTCTGTCCGCATTCCATAACAGAGGTAATCCATGGAAGAAGTCAAAAAAATTCTGCTGCGCGAGATTGATAGCCTGAATCGCGCCGAGCAACGCGATAACAAACCGCGCTTCAGCTTCAGCTTTTTGAAAAAACACCCGGGCCTGTGGGCATCGATGTACGGTTGCTACATTCTGACCGTCGCGCTGATCTTTACCACCGACTTTCTCGGCTGGCCGGCCTTCTGGGGCGCGACGCTGTTTATCGTACTGATGAGCGGCCTGATGCTGCTGGACGTGACGCCGAAATACCGCTTCGAGGATATCGACAACGTCAGCGATATTCGCGTCTGCTATTACGGCGAGTGGTACTACATTCGCACCCTGTCGCCGCAGGCGATCAGCGATATTCTTAACAACGACAAGGTGCCGGACGAGATCAAACAGGGCGTGGATAAACTGCTGACCAAAAAGGGCGAAGTCGACTTTTACGACGTGTTCCGCCTGACCTGGGGCCAGAAGAGCGCCGCCGCGGTCTAACCCCCTGCCCGCGTGCCGGGCGGTAACGCCGCCGGCCCGGCGATCAGTTCGACGATCAGCCGGCCCAGCGTCGCGACCGCCGCATCGTGTGGCTCCTGCCACCAGGCGGTGTTAAAGCGGAAGTAGTTCGCGTACTGCTCGCTGGATGAGAACATCTTACCCGGCGCAATGCTGATGTTCTGCTCTAACGCCCGGTAGTACAGCTGGGTGGTATTCACCCCGCCCGGCAGCTCAATCCATAAGAAGTAGCCCCCCCGCGACTCATTGATGCGCGCGCCGTCGGGCAGATGGCGCTTCAGCGACAGCAGCGCCAGATTTTTACGCTGTTCCAGTACCTGCCGCAGGCGGCGCAGATGCAGATCGTAGCTGCGGGTGCCGAGGTAGGTGGCCAGCGCCTGCTGCATCGGGGCGCTGGTTGACAGCGTACTCATCAGCTGCAGCCGCTGGATGCGCTGGGCATGTTTTCCGGCGGCCACCCAGCCGACGCGAAAGCCGGCCACCAGGTTTTTCGAAAACGACGAGCAGTGCAGCACGTTGTCATCGCGGTCGAAGGCTTTGGCCGGCAGCGGCTTCTCCGCGCCGAAATAGAGCTCGCTGTAGACGTCATCCTCAATCAGCGCCACGTTATGCTGCGCCAGCAGCGCCACCAGCTGCTGCTTGCGGGCTTTGCTCAGGGTGCAGCCAACCGGGTTCTGCTGATTGCTCATCATCCACAACGCCTTGATCGGCCAGCGCTGCAGCGCGCGGCTCAGTTCGTCGAGATCGATGCCGTTCTGCGGGTCGGTGGCGATCGCCACGCTCTTCAGCTTCAGCCGCTCGATTGCCTGCAGCGCGCCATAAAAGGACG
Organism: Erwinia sp. Leaf53; assembly: GCF_001422605.1. Classification (NCBI taxonomy): domain Bacteria; kingdom Pseudomonadati; phylum Pseudomonadota; class Gammaproteobacteria; order Enterobacterales; family Erwiniaceae; genus Erwinia; species Erwinia sp. Leaf53. The sequence continues at coordinate 246,204 of NZ_LMLK01000001.1, read as the reverse complement.
GGTTTTCAATTGCCACCCAGTCACCCGGCTCGGTCAGCGCCTGCAGGCTAAGGTTCAGCGCTTCCATCGCTCCGTTGGTGATGACAATTTCGTCCGGCGTCACCTGCACCCCCTGTAGCGCATAGCGCTGCGCCAGCGTTTTGCGCAGCGCCTCGTTGCCGGGTGGCAGATTGTGCAGCGCGTCCACCGCCTTCATGCTGTGCGAAACGGTGGTCAGCGCGCGCATCAGCTGGCGCTGCGGAAACAGCTCGGGGTCAGGGAAGGCGGAGCCAAAGGGGATGATGTGCGGATCGCGGCTGGCCTGTAATACATCGAAAATAAAGGCGTTGATATCCACCGACTCCGCCAGCTGCAGCTTCTGATGGCTGACCGGCTGGCTGAGGAATGCGGCGCGCGGCGCCACGTAGTAGCCGGACTGCGGGCGTGACTGGATCCAGCCCTGGCTCTCCAGCACCTGGTAGGCGTGCATCACCGTCATCAGGCTCACGCCGCTCAGGCCCACCTGCTCGCGCAGCGAGGGCAGTTTTTCCCCCGGCAGCCAGATTTCGCTCTCAATTTGCTGGCGAATCTGCGCCACCAGCTGCTCATATTTTGCCACGACTGTTACAGGCCAGATGCAGGAATTGGAGAACTATTATAGGTTGCAGCGCGTTGACAGTAAATCAACCCGTGCAGGCGGGAACGTTCCCGCAGGCCGCAGCCAGACGCGGCACCTGTGGGAAGCACCGGTCAGCGTGCGCCCTGCCGGCTGGCGGCCAGCCCACCGGCGGCGTTATTCGCCGCAGGGCTGGCGTCTTTACTGACATAATCCGCCAGTTCCGGTACCCGATCGGCCGGGATCGGCCGCCCGAGCAGGTAACCCTGCAGGGTGTTACAGCCGAGGCTGGTGAGGAAATCCTGCTGTTCCGCCGTCTCCACCCCTTCCGCCACCACCTTCAGGTTGAGGGTTTGTGCTAAGGCAACGATGGCGGTGACGATGGTGGCATCTTCCGTCTGCGCCTGTAGCTCGCGGACAAACGCGCGGTCGATTTTCAGCTCGCTTGCCGGCAGTCGCTTCAGGTACAGCAGGCTGGAGTAGCCGGTGCCAAAGTCGTCAATTGACGCTTTTACCCCCAGCCCGGTCAGCCGGGTGAGGATGCGCACGCTTTCGTCCGGATCGCGCATCGCGGTGGTTTCTGTGACCTCCAGCGTCAGCAGTTCCGCCGGGATCTGGTGTTTCTGCAGCGCCGCCACCACCGTCTCCACCAGCCCGCTCTGCTCGAACTGCAGCGCCGACAGGTTGACCGCCACCGACCACTGGGTATTGCCCTGCAGATGCCACTCGCGCAGCTGACGGCAGGCTTCATCAATCACCCAGTTGCCGATGCTGATAATCAGGCCGGTTTTCTCCGCCAGCGGCAGGAACACGTCAGGCGTCAACAGGCCGCGTTGCGGATGCTGCCAGCGCAGCAGCGCCTCAAAGCCGATCACCGGCCCGCTGGGCGCACAGAACTTCGGCTGGTAGAACAGGCGCAGCTCGCGGTGTTCCTGTGCCAGCCACAGATCGTTAATCAGCTGCAGCTGGCTCTGGGCAATGGTATTCATCGACGGCTGGAAGAAGGTATAACCGTTACGGCCGTTATTCTTGGTGTGGTACATGGCGGCATCGGCGTTAAACATCAGCTCGCGCTCATCGGCTCCGTCCCCCGGGAACACCGCGATACCGATGCTGAGCGACACCACCAGCTCATAGCGGGAGATATCAAACGGCGCTTCCACCGCCTTGACCAGCGCATCGGCAACCGTGGCCGCATCGTTCGGATCGTCGATTTCGATCAGCAGCACAAACTCATCGCCGCCGAGCCGCGCCAGCGTATGGTGGCCGTCCATCTTTTCTTTCATCCGTTCGCTGACGGCGATCAGCAGGCTGTCACCTATATGGTGGCCAAAGGCGTCATTGACCGCCTTGAAACCGTCAAGATCCATAAACATCAGCGCGAACTTAGAGTCTTCCCGCGTGGCTTTATTCAGCGCCTGGTCCAGCCGGTCTTCCAGCAGAATACGGTTCGGCAGCCGGGTCAGGTTATCGTGCAGCGCCAGCTGGGCCAGCTCACGGTTGGCTTCGGCCAGCGATGAGGCCAGCACTGAGGTACGCGCCTGCATCCGCGCGTCGAGCATCGATACCAGCAGGGTGATCCCCAGCACCGCCAGCGTGACCACGATCACCAGGATCGCCAGCCAGCTGCTGTTGACCCCCAGATGGGCCGTGTGGCTCTCCATCGGGAAACTGGCGGCGGCCATGCCGGTGTAGTGCATACCGGCGATCGCCAGGCCCATCACCACCGCCGCGCCGCCGCGCTTCAGCGTCAGGTAGCCCATTTTCAGCCGCAGGTGAAAGGCCAGCCACAGCGCGGCACCAGAGGCACCAAAGGCAATCATTACCGACACGGCCACCCAGCCCCAGTGCCAGACAATACCCGGTTCGACCATCAGCGCGGCCATGCCGGTGTAGTGCATCGCCACCACGCCGCTGCCCATAATCACCGCGCCACCGGCCAGCCGGTACCACGGCAGCTCACCATAACAGACCACCCACAGGGCAAACATCGATGCTGCTACGGCGATCAGCATCGACACGCCGGTCAACAGGGCGTTATAGCTCATCTCCACCGGCAGGCTCATCGCCAGCATGCCGATAAAGTGCATTGCCCAGATGCCGATGCCCATCGCAAAACCGCCGCCCACCAGCCAGACGTTTGCCACTTTCCCGGTCGACGTCGCGACCCGGCCAGCCATATCCAGCGCGGTATACGAGGCCAGAATAGCGACAATAAAAGAAACAGTAACCAGTAGCTGGTCGTAGGAACTCATGAGCATGTGAAAATCCTGGAAGCAGAAGCCATTTCCTGACTCAGTATAAATTAATTTTGCTAATGTAATTCTTCAGAGCGGTTCACCGGGTCATTTGGCGTCGGCCGGCAGGCCGGTGAATCCTTAGTGGCGAATAGCACCAAAGAAGGTCATGAGGGGCCAGACTAAAACCCGATAATTCATCATGTTTATTAAAAGAGTTTTTTCGTCGGGGAACCTTATCACCCCCCCTCTCAATAGCCTAGACCGGTATCAGATAAATCTTGATTTTTTTTTACCAGGCAACACAACACCGAAGCTTTCTTTATATTTTAAAGCGTTAACACTTAAATAAATTTTTGAGAATCTTCTTCACACCCGCTTACAGACTGTTCTATAGTTAAGTCAAATTGCGCTAACTTGTTAATTCAAGTAGTAGAAATTATTGACCTGATTCACACACTGAGTGACAGGCATTCATCTATTTTTATTGCCACGTTAAGCCCGGCTTACGTGAAAATTCATCAGGCGAAAAAGCACTTTAATCACTCTAATCATTAAGGAATGGTTATGAAAAATAAGCTTTTTCTGCTGGGCTGCGCACTTGGGCTCGGCATGGCCTCTTCGGGCTTTGCTGCCACCTCCAACGGGATTATTAACGTCACCCTGACGCTGACCAACGGTTGTCTGGTCAACGGCTCACCGACGCCGACCAGCGGTAATATCAACTTAGGTGCCCTGAGCTTCGGCACCAGCACCACCATCTTTACCGACCTGAACGCGGTGCTGATCGGCAGTGCGGGTAACGGTATCTACGTGCGTTGTACCACCGGCGCCACGCCGACGGTACAGGTGACCGGCAGCGCCAATGCCGCGCCGACCGACGTTGCCAATATCTTTGGCTTTGTCAGCACCGCGCCGCGCTATCTGAAGACGGCGACCGATGCCACCCGCGCCGTGGCCTACACGCTCTATCCGTCTGAAGCATCAACCACGCCGATCGCTAACGGCGTTAACCTGACCGCGTCAGGTACCGCCAGCCCAACGCTGGGAGCCAACTATCCGATCTACGGTCGTATTACCCAGGGGGGCAATAACCCGCTGATCCCGGCCGGCGACTACCTCGACACCATTACCGTCGCGATTAACTACTGATCGAGCGTTGGAAAATCAGGGTGCCGTCAGAACGGGGGCGCGGGTTAAGGCGCTGTCGTGCAGGGCTGTTGCTGCCGCTGCTGCTGTTTTGCCATCGCAACGCGGCGATGCCCGCCGCGGCACCGATGGCGGTCAGCGCCACCATCAGCAACGGCTGCGTCATATCAGGCACCAACCTCGGGGTGATGGGGGCGCTGGATTTTGGCAGCCGCGCCGGGGTTGGCACGGCGACGCTCACCGCCAGCTTTGTCAAAAACGCCACCCTGACGCTGGCCTGTACGCCGGGAACTAACCTGTTGATGAGCATTAACGGCGGCAGCAATTTCGGCACCAGCCGCAACCTGAAGGTGGCGAATAACACCGATTTGGTGGCTTACACCCTTTACAGCGATGCCGGAATGACCACCGCCATTCCGGTGAATCAGAACGTCACGATACCCACGCTGACCAATGCCAATAATATTACGCTACCTGTCTACGGCCGGTTGTCACTGAGCGGGGTTTACCGCGCAGGTACCTACAGCGATACGTTAACGGTAACGCTGACCTGGTAGTGCAATGGACGCAATTAAAAGGATGACTATGACCGCTTCTTTCGCCAGGAAATTTGTCTTTGTCGTGCTCAGTCTGATTTCATGGCACGTCGCTGCCGGGAACTCGGTGCTGATTTCTCCGATCGATCCGAAAATCGGCAGCGACGATAACGCTGCCGAACTGTGGATTGAAAACCGCGGCAGCGATACCACGCTGATGCAGGTGCGCGTGTTCCTCTGGCAGCAGGCCGGCGGCCGCGAGCAGTTTCAGACCCAGCAGCAGGTGATGGCCAGCCCGCCGATGGTGCGGATTGAACCCGGCAAAAAACAGCTGATCCGGCTGGTGCGTCAGGTGATGCCCGCTGCCGGTAAAGAGCAGGCTTATCGCATCCTGCTGGATGAGATCCCCACGCCGAAACAGCCGGGCCAGCAGGGCAGCGGGCTGAACTTCCAGATGCGATATTCGGTGCCGCTGTTTGTCTACGGCCCCGGCCTCAGCGCGGCCAGTGCTAAGCCTCAGCTGAGCTGGCGGCTGCTTAATCAGAACGGCAAAAACGCGCTGGAGATCAGCAACGCCGGCAGCGGCCACGCCCGTCTTAGCGACGTGACGATCGGCGGCCGTAAGGTGTCGGAAGGGCTGCTTGGCTATGTGCTGGCGGGCAGCAGCAACACCTTCCCGGTCGGCGTTCCTGCCTCCGCCAGCGGCGAGCTGAATGCCAGCCTCGGCAATAATAAAAACTGGCGTAGCGGCGCTTCACGCTAGCCGATGGTCATCTGTCGATCGGCTTTACACCGCTGCGGCCTGGCGCTGTCCGGGCTGCTGAGCTGCCTGCCCTCGTGGCCGGCCGGCGCGGAGACCTTCGACGGTTTACCCCCGCCGCCAGCGATGGGGGCGACTCAGCAACAGAATTATATGCTGGGCCTGTCGGTGAACGGCCGCGACGGCAGCGACCTGGTGCCGGTCGAATTTCGCGACCAGCACTACCTGCTGCGCGCAGAGGATTTGCAAAAAGCCGGTATTCCCGCAGCTAAGCTCGGCAGTGGTCTGGTGGATGTCTCGGCGCTGGACGGGGTAAAAGCCAGCTACGACGCGGCCAGCCAGCGTATTCTGCTGACCGTTCCGGCGGCGTGGCTGCCGCAGCAGACCCTCGGCGAGCCGCTCAGCAACGGCCCACGCTTTGCTGCGCGCAGCAGCGTCGGCGCGCTGTTTAACTACGATATTTACACCCGGCAGAGCAGCGGCGGCGGCACCCAGCTGTCGGCGTGGAACGAGTTACGCCTGTTCGGCGGCTACGGCCAGTTTTCCACTAACGGCAGCCTGCAGCAGCGCCTGAGCGGAGCGGAGGGCTACAGCGACAACGGCTATATTCGCTACGACAGCTGGTGGGCTAACCAGAATGAAGATGACGTGCTCAGCGTGCGCGTCGGTGACCTGTATACCGATGCCCTCGGGTGGAGCAACAGCGTGCGGCTGGGCGGCATCCAGATCGGCCGTGACTTCTCGGTGCGCCCGGACCTGATCACCTACCCGCTGCCGTCGTTTTCCGGCCAGGCGGCGCTGCCCTCCACCGTCGATCTGTTTGTGAACGGCTATAAGGCCAGCAGCAGTAACGTGCAGCCCGGCCCCTTCTCACTGACCAATATGCCGTTTGTTAATGGCGCAGGTAACGCGGTGGTGGTCACCACCGATGCGCTGGGCCGCCAGGTCACCACCACCCTGCCGTTCTACGTCACCGGTAACCTGCTGAAAAGCGGCCTCAGCGACTTCTCGTTTGCCGCCGGCGCGCTGCGTGAAAACTACGGCCTGCAGAGCTTTGACTACGGCCCGGCGGCCAGCAGCGGCTCCTTTCGCTACGGCGTGACCGACTGGCTGACGCTGGAGAGCCATGCGGAAGGGGCAGAGTCGCTGGCGCTGGCCGGCAGCGGTGTGCAGGTGCGCGTTGGATCGCTGGGGGTAGTGAACGGTTCGATGAGCGGCAGCCGGCTGCAGGGCGAAGGTGGCCGGCAGTACAGCTGGGGCTGGCAGTACACGGCCAACCGCTTCAATCTCAGCACCCAGCATACGCTGCGCGACGCCGGTTATGGCGATCTGGGCGTGTTCGCCGACCGCTACGATCGTGACCTTTCTCCACAGCCGGTCAGCGACGGGCAGCCCGTGCCAGCGACCTATTTTTCCAGCATGAGCCGCCGCATCGGCCAGTACAACGCCAGCGCCACGCTGGATCGCTATGGCAACCTCGGTGCGGCGCTGATCGACATTACCAGCGGCCAGGGCGACCGTACCCGGCTGCTGAACCTGTCGTGGAGCAAAAGTTTATGGGGCAACAGCAATCTGTACCTCTCCGCCAGCCGCGATATGCAGGCCGGGGACTGGTCGGGCATGCTGTCGCTGTCGGTGCCGTTCAGCGACCTGCTCAGCGGCAGCATCAGCGTGGAGCGCAATCAGCAGGGCGATACCGCCCAGCGCTTTTACGTGTCACGTGCGATGCCGACCGACGGCGGTTTTGCCGCCGATGCCGCCTGGGCCAGGCAGGGCAGCAGCAGCGGCGGTGACTATCGCCAGGCGACGCTGCGCTGGCGCACTCAGCAGATTGATACCGCCGCGGGCTACTACGGCACGCAACAGAACAGCACAAGCTTTGCCCAGCTCAGCGGCTCGCTGGTGCTGATGGACGGCGAGGTGCTGCCCGCCAACCAGGTCAACGACGCCTTTGTGGTGGTGAAGACCGGTTATCCCGGCGTTAAGGTGCAGTATGAAAATCAGCTGATGGGGAAAACCAACCGCAACGGCTACCTGCTGGTGCCGCGCGTCAACGCTTACTACCCGGCGAAATACTCTATCGACAGCATCGATCTGCCGGCCGATATGACCGCCAGCGATGTGGAACAACGCTTCCCGGTTAAACGGCAGAGTGGCTATCTGCTGAACATGGCGGTGGAGCCGCTGCGCGCCGCCAGCGTGATCCTGCATGACGGCGCGGGCCAGCCGCTGCCGGTGGGCTCAATAGTCAGCCGCCCGGGGCTGGCCACCGAATACGTCGGCTGGGACGGCATCGTATGGATGGAGAAACTCTCCGAACAGAACCCGATTCGCGTGGATACGCCGGATGGCCGCAGCTGCAGCACGCAGCTGGCGGTGCCTGAAGGCCGTCCGCACTCACTGACCACCTACGGCCCGCTGAAGTGCGCACTGACACCACTGCCCGCCCCGTCATCTGCAGGAAACCCACCATGAAAAAGTTACTGTCGATCGTTACCTTCCTGCTGCTGGCGGGCGCTGCACCGGCGATGGCCGTCTGTACGGTGCCCAGCCCGGTGACCGCCAGTTTTGGCACTGCCACCTCGTTTGCCGCCAACACCACGTCCAGTTCCGTCAACTCGACCATCAACGTTAACTGTGGCCCCGGTGCGATCCTCGCGCTGCTATCGGCAGATACGATAACCCTGAGGGGGACCGCCACCACCTTCAGCTCCCCTCCCTATCCCGCAATGGGGCTGGGCAGCGATGTGATCCCGTTTCGCATCTGTTTTGATACCGGCTGCGCCAATGAACTGCTGACCACCGGCAACACCTATACCATCGACAGCAGCAAGCTGCTGGGGCTTAACCTCGGCGGCAGCACCCAGGTCAACTTTGGTATTCCGATTTATCTTTATACCCGCACCGGCGCGGTGGTGGCGGCGGGCACCTATACTACCGACGTGTCGATCCTGGTGACCTGGAACGTCTGTACCGGTATCGGTCTGCTCGGAGCCTGCCTGCTCGGCTCGCAGAATACCGGCTCCACGACGATGACCCTGCGGGTCAGCATGATCGTCACCAACGACTGTACTACCCTGACCACGCAGCCGATCGCCTTCGGTTCCGCGCCGCTGGTCAGCCAGTTCACCACCTTCAGCGGCAATATTACCGTGGTCTGCACTAAGGGCAGTACCTATACCGTCGGCATTACCAACGGTCAGCACGCCACGGGAACCCAGCGCTATATGATCAGCGGCAGTACCCTGCTGGCCTATCAGATCTACAAGGGCACCGGCACCACCTACTGGGGACCAACCGGTACCGACCGCCAGTCCAGCAGCGCAGTGACGGCCAATGCGGACTTCATCACCCGGGTGTTCCCGTTTAACGCCCGCATCCTGACCACACAAAATACGCCGGTGGCGGGCTCCTACACCGATACGGTGTCGGTAGACGTGTCGTTCTGATCGATGAGTAACGGTTAATCACGGCTGGAATTGTTAATTTTTTGTTACTTATCCGTGCGCCAGCGCAACGCCTGCGGTGATCCTCATCACATTAAAACCGTGACGGGCGGGATAAAACGGAGGGAAACCACAAGGAAGCCGTGATGAACAATGTGACCTCCCCCTCCCGCCAGGGTAACGCCCGCACCATCTTTAACGTGACCAGCGGTAACTTCCTGGAAATGTACGACTTTATGGTGTTTGGCTACTACGCCAGCGCCATCGCGAAAACCTTTTTCCCCGGTGACGATCCCTTCGCCTCGCTGATGCTGACGCTGATGACCTTCGGTGCCGGCTTCCTGATGCGGCCGCTGGGAGCGATTATTCTCGGGGCGTATATCGACCGGCACGGCCGCCGCAAAGGTCTGCTGCTGACGCTGGGACTGATGGCGATGGGCACGCTGACCATTGCGGTGATGCCGGGCTACGCCACGCTGGGCATGGCCGCGCCGGTGCTGATACTGCTCGGGCGGCTGCTGCAGGGCTTCTCGGCCGGGGTCGAGCTGGGCGGCGTGTCGGTGTATCTTTCCGAAATTGCGCCAGAGGGCAGAAAAGGTTTCTTTGTCAGCTGGCAGTCCGGCAGCCAGCAGATTGCGGTAATTTTTGCCGCGCTGCTCGGCCTGCTGCTCAACCACCTGCTGGATAAAGGCCAGGTGACGGAATGGGGCTGGCGCATTCCGTTTATCATCGGCTGTTTAATCGTGCCGTTCCTGTTCTGGATCCGCCGCATGCTGGAAGAGACAGAAGCCTTCAGCCAGCGTAAACACCATCCGACCCTGCGTCAGGTGCTGCGCTCGGTGGTGCGAAACTGGGCGCTGGTGCTGGCGGGCATGCTGATGGTGGTCACCACCACCGTCAGCTTCTATATGATCACCGCCTTCACGCCGACCTTCGGCAAAACGGTGCTGATGATGAGCGATAAGCAGAGCTTTTTCGTCACCCTGTGCATCGGCGTCTCTAACCTGTTCTGGCTGCCGGTGATGGGTGCGCTGTCCGACCGCGTCGGTCGCCGCCCGCTGCTGCTGCTGTTTACCCTGCTGATGATCGCGACGGCCTGGCCGGTGCTGCACTGGCTGGTGAACGCCCCCAGCTTTAGCCACCTGCTGGAGGCCGAGCTGTGGCTGTCGTTCCTGTACGGCAGCTACAACGGCGCGATGGTGGTATATCTGACCGAGGTGATGCCAGCCGACGTGCGGGCGACCGGTTTCTCGCTGGCCTACAGCCTGGCCACCGCGCTGTTTGGTGGCTTTACCCCGGCCATCTGCAGCTACCTGATCCACGCCACCGGCGATAAGGCGATGCCCGGCGTCTGGCTGAGCATTGCCGCCGTCTGCGGGCTGGCGGGCACGCTGCTGATCCAACCGCTGGTGAAGCAGTACCGGGCGCGCCGGCTGGCGGAACAGGCCGTTTCCTGGCCGTAACCCGGACCTGCTGCCATAAAAAAAGCCGCTACCTGTCGCAGGTTAGCGGCTTTTTTAGATCCGACGCTTACTTCTTCGCGACGGTTTCCATGCCCATCAGGCCAATTTTCAGATATCCCGCTTCACGCAGCTTATCCATCACGCTCATCAGCGTTTCATAGTCGACGGTTTTATCGGCCTGGAAGAAGATGGTGGTGTCCTTCTTGCCTTCGGTCTGCCGGGTCAGCACCTGCACCAGCGTCTCCGAGGTCACCGCATCGTTGCCGATAAACAGCTGGTTATCCGCTTTGATCGACAGATACACCGGTTTTTCCGGGCGCGGCTGCGGCGCACTGGAGGACGCAGGCAGATTGACGCGGACGTCAACGGTGGCGAGCGGCGCGGCGACCATAAAGATAATCAGCAGCACCAGCATAACGTCGATAAACGGCGTTACGTTGATCTCGTGCATTTCACCGTTGCTGTCGAGGTCTTCGTTTAATCGCATGGCCATAACGCTTAACCTACCCGCAGTTTCTGCGCAGACTTAACGCGGTGAGCATCTTCGCTGGCGGCCAGGTCAAGATCGCGGCTCTGCAGCAGCAGCACCTGGGCAGCCACGTCGCCCAGCGAGGCTTTGTAGTTGCCGATCAGGCGGGCAAAGACGTTGTAGATCACCACCGCCGGGATCGCGGCGACCAGGCCGATCGCCGTCGCCAGCAGCGCTTCGGCAATCCCCGGTGCCACCACCGCAAGGTTGGTGGTCTGGGTTTTGGCGATGCCGATAAAGCTGTTCATGATGCCCCATACGGTACCGAACAGGCCGACAAACGGCGCGATGGCCCCGATGGTTGCGAGGAAGCCGTTACCGCGGCCGGCGTGGCGGCTGAAGGCGGCTACGCGGCGCTCCAGGCGGAACGCGGTCCGCTCTTTAATACCGTCGTTGTCGTCAGAACCGGCAGAGAGTTCCAGCTCGTTCTGCGCTTCCTGCACCAGTACGCTGCTCAGGCTGTTGGCGCTGAAACCGTCGCTGGTTTTGGTCGCGTCGTCCAGCGAACGTGCGCCGGACAGCAGCTGCTGTTCGCGCTTCAGGCGACGGCGCGCCGAGCTGAGTTCGATGCTTTTGCTGAAGAAGATGGCCCAGGTGACAACCGATGCCAGTAACAGCCCAATCATTACCGCTTTTACTACGATGTCCGCATGCTGATACATGCCCCAGACGGAAAGGTCCGTCTGCATCAAATCATTTGTCACGCTGTTTCTCCAACGTCTGAGTACGGATTACGAAAAATTCATCGCGGATCATATCAAAAAAGCGGGGAATTGATAGTAGTTCTCATTACTATTTACACTCTGTAAGGCAATTTTTGAACAACTTTTTGCTTTCTGTGGCTTCGGACACTTGCGTTGTGAAATTTTATCACTTACTCAGACGCTGAATGTCCCCGTGGCGTCAGCCGTGTTAACGTAAAAAAACAGACAAAAGTGACCACAAGGACCCGCCTTACCATGACCAGGAAACTGGAAACCACCTTAATCAGCGCCGGGCGCAGTAAACGTTACACGCAGGGATCGGTAAACAGCGTTATTCAGCGTGCTTCTTCGCTGGTTTTTGACAGCGTGGCGGATAAAAAACGCGCCACCGCAGGCCGTGCCAGCGGCGAGCTGTTTTATGGTCGCCGTGGCACCCTGACCCATTTTTCGCTGCAGGAGGCGATGACCGAGCTGGAAGGCGGCGCGGGCTGCGTGCTCTACCCGTGCGGTGCGGCGGCGGTGGCCAACGCCATTCTGGCCTTTGTCGCCGCCGGCGACCACGTGCTGATCAGCGGTGGTGCCTATGAACCAACCCAGGATTTCGCCAGCAAAATTCTCAGCAAGCTGAACGTCACCACCAGCTGGTTCGATCCGCGCCCCGGCACCGACATCAGCGACCTGGTGCAGGCCAACACCCGCGTGGTATTCCTTGAGTCACCGGCCTCGATCACGATGGAAGTGCCGGACATCCCGGGGCTGGTGGCCGCGGTGCGCCGCAAAGCGCCGGAAGCGATCATCATGCTGGATAACACCTGGGGGGCCGGCATCCTGTTCCGCGCGCTCGATTCTGGCGTGGATATCTCGATTCAGGCCGGCACCAAGTACCTGGTCGGCCACTCCGACGCGATGATCGGCACCGCGGTGGCCAATGAACGCTGCTGGGCGCAGCTGCGTGAAAACTCTTACCTGATGGGGCAGATGGTCGATGCCGATACCGCCTACGTCACCAGCCGCGGCCTGCGCACGCTGGCGGTGCGCCTGCGCCAGCATGAAGAGAGCAGCATCCGCGTGGCGCAGTGGCTGGCGGAGCGGGATGAGGTGGCGGTGGTCAATCACCCGGCGCTGCCGCAGTGCAAGGGGCATGAGTTCTGGCGGCGCGATTTTACCGGCAGCAGCGGCCTGTTCTCGTTTGTGCTGAAAGAGCGGCTCAGCGCCGAACGGCTGGCGCTGTACCTCGACAACTTCAGCCTGTTCAGCATGGCCTACTCGTGGGGCGGCTTTGAGTCGCTGATCCTCGCCAACCAGCCGGAAGAGCTGGCGGACATTCGCCCGGCGGGGGGCGTCGATTTTACCGGCACGCTGGTACGCCTGCACATCGGCCTGGAAAATGCCGATGACCTGATTGATGACCTGCAGGCTGGTTTTACCCGCCTGAACGGCTAAACTCCCTTAACTGACCTCAATAAAGACGCAACGGCGCATGCCGTTCGCGTCTTTGATCAACATCCCGGAACGCATTTGCGGGTAGAATACGACGATAATCGCAGGTAACGGGAATCATAATGGGTGTTTTGCACGAGATTGTTCAGGCGCTGTGGCACCAGGATTTCGCGGCGCTGGCCAATCCGCAGGTAATTTGGGTGGTTTACGGCGTGATGTTTGCCACGCTGCTGCTGGAAAACGGCCTGCTGCCGGCCGCCTTTCTGCCCGGCGACAGCCTGCTGCTGCTGGCCGGGGCGATGGTGGCCAAAGGAGTGATGGGCTTTATCCCGACCATGGTGATCCTTACCGTCGCCGCCAGCCTCGGCTGCTGGCTGAGCTATCTGCAGGGGCGCTGGCTGGGCAATACCCGGGTGGTTAAAGGCTGGCTGCTGCACCTTCCCGCGCACTATCATCAGCGCGCATGGTCAATGTTTAACCGCCACGGCCTGCTGGCGCTACTGGCCGGGCGTTTTCTGGCGTTTGTGCGGACCCTGCTGCCCACGCTGGCCGGTATCTCCGGCCTCAGCAACCTGCGTTTCCAGCTGTTTAACTGGCTGAGCGGGCTGCTGTGGGTGTCAATTCTGGTGACGCTGGGTTACGCCATCAGCCAGGTGCCGTTTATCAAACGCCACGAGGATCAGGTGATGGCCTGCATGATGGTGCTGCCGCTGGTGCTGCTGTGCCTCGGGCTGATTGGCAGCGTGGCGCTGGTGGTAAAAAGCAAACGGCGCGCAGGCTGACTAAAAGTATTAACTCACGTGGTGGGCAGGGCCGTTGAGGCTGGCCACCGTGCTAACGCTCGCCGGCAGGCCCTGCCGCTGCCCGGCGTTATAACGCCGCACTCTGGCGCATACGCGCCATCTCTTCACCCGGCGTGACGCCAAAGTAGCGCTTAAACTCGCGGGAAAACTGCGACGCGCTCTCATAGCCGACCTTCATCGCCGCCACGCTGGCCTTCATCCCCTCCTGCAGCATCATCATCCGCGCCTGGTGCAGGCGGTAACTCTTCAGATACTGCAGCGGCGAGGTGCTGGTCACCGCCTTGAAGTTGTGGTGAAACGCCGAGACGCTCATATTGGCCTCCGCCGCCAGCAGATCGACGCTCAGGCTGTCGGCAAAGTGGTGCTCAATGCGCCGCAGCGAGCGGGCGATCTGGCTGAGCTGCGTCTGGCGGCTCACCAGCGCCAGCAGCGCCCCGCCGCACGGCCCCTGCAACACGTGGTAGAGGATTTCGCGCACGATCCCGGGGCCGAGCACCCGGGCATCGCGCGGGCGGGTCATCACGTCCAGCAGCCGTTCGGTGGCGCAGAGCATCTCTTCGGTCAGCAGCGCCGAGTGGATGCCGCTCGACTGCGGCACCGGCTGGAAGCCGTCATCGTCACCGATGTCGATCAGCAGATCCTGCAGCCCCAGCGCGTCCACCCGCAGCGACAACCCGGCCAGCGGACGTTCCGGGCTGGCAAAGGTTTCACACTCAAACGGCAGCGGCACCGTCAGCATCAGGTACTTAGTGGCATCGTACTGAAACACGCTGTTACCGAGGTAGCCGGTTTTCTGCCCCTGAAACAGAATGACGATCGCCGGCTGATACATCACCGGCTGCCTGGCCCGGTAGCGGTCAGCGTGGATCAGGCTGATGCCGGGCACCGCCGCCACCGCCCCAGGTTTACCGCTGACCAGCCCGGTGACCTGGCGCGCCAGCCGTTCACAGATTGCCACTCTGTCCATTGCTCTCTCCGCTGAATATGTCGCCCTGCATCATCGCCTCACGCTCTCTGTTTCTCCAGCACTTTGGAGGATCAGGCAAGAAACAGGCAGAAATGTGCATTGAGCAAACGGCGGGCGCTGCGCAGAATGAAGCCAACCCTTTTCTCCCTTCAGCGATTTGGATCCCCTACCATGAACAATTTCACCCTGCACAACCCCACCCGCATTCTGTTTGGCCGGGGCCAGGTCGCCCAGCTGGCCGCCGAGATCCCCGCCGGCAGCCGGGTACTGATTACCTGGGGCGGCGGCAGCGTTAAGCGCAACGGCGTGCTGGACCAGGTTTATCAGGCGCTGGCTGGCTTTGAGGTCAGCGAATTTGGCGGCATTGAACCGAACCCGAGCTATGAAACGCTGATGCTGGCGGTGGCGCAGGTGCAGCGCGAGAAAATCACCTTCCTGCTGGCGGTAGGCGGCGGTTCGGTGCTGGACGGCACCAAGTTTATCGCCGCCGCGGCGTTTTATCCGCAGGACCCGTGGCACATTCTGCAGACCGGCGGCGCGGAGATCCGCGAAGCGTTACCGGTTGGCTCGGTGCTGACCCTGCCAGCCACCGGTTCCGAAGCCAACCGCAGCGCGGTGATCACCCGCCGCGCTACCCAGGATAAGCAGTCGTTCCGCAA
The DNA here is from genome assembly GCF_001422605.1 of Erwinia sp. Leaf53. Classification (NCBI taxonomy): domain Bacteria; kingdom Pseudomonadati; phylum Pseudomonadota; class Gammaproteobacteria; order Enterobacterales; family Erwiniaceae; genus Erwinia; species Erwinia sp. Leaf53. The sequence continues at coordinate 230,916 of NZ_LMLK01000001.1, read as the reverse complement.
CAACCTGCTCTATCCGCGCTTTGCCATCCTCGACCCGGAATACACTTACAGCCTGCCGCCGGTGCAGATTGCCAACGGCGTGGTCGACGCCTTTGTGCACATCGTCGAGCAGTATCTGACGTATCCGGTCGACGCACGGGTGCAGGATCGCTTTGCGGAAGGCCTGCTGCTGACGCTGCTGGAAGAGGGGCCGCGTGCGCTGGCCGAGCCGGAGAACTACGCCGTGCGCGCCAATATTATGTGGACGGCAACGCTGGCGCTCAACGGGCTGATCGCCGCCGGCGTGCCGCAGGACTGGGCTACCCATATGCTCGGCCACGAGCTGACCGCGTTGCACGGCATCGACCACGCGCAGACGCTGGCCATCGTGCTGCCGTCGCTGCTGAACATCCAGCGCGAAGGCAAGCGTGAGAAGCTGCTGCAGTTTGCTTCGCGCATCTGGGGGCTGGAGGACGGCGACGAGCAGCAGCGCATCGACGGCGCGATCGCCGCCACCCGCGACTTCTTCGAACGGATGGGCCTCGCCACGCGCATGGCGGACTACCAGCTTGACGGCTCGTCAATCCCGCAGCTGCTGTTGAAACTGGAGCAGAAAGGGCTGACGGCGCTGGGCGAGCGCCAGGACATTACGCTGGCGGTCAGCAGACAGATCTACCTCGACGCACGCTAATCCCCGCCGGTTTTTGCCTTTTCGGCTAGACTTACCGCTATTGACCGGTGCCGATGCGCCGGTTTTTCCGCTATCGCTAAGGAGACTGTATGGCAGAGCAACCGATCATTAAACTGCACGACGGCAACCACATTCCCCAGCTTGGGCTGGGCGTGTGGCAGGCCAGCATTGATGAAGCGCGCCAGGCGGCCGTCGCCGCGCTGCAGGTGGGCTACCGTTCGATTGATACCGCCGCCATCTATAAAAATGAGGAGGGTATCGGCCAGGCGCTGCAGGAGACCGACGTGGCGCGCGACGACATCTTTGTCACTACCAAACTGTGGAACGATGACCAGCTCAACGCAGAACGGGCGCTGGAAACCAGCCTGAAAAAACTGCAGCTGCCGAGCGTCGATCTTTATCTGATGCACTGGCCCTGCCCGCAAAAGGATAGCTACGTGCAGGCCTGGCAGCAGATGATCAGGCTGCAGGAGCAGGGGCTGACCAAAAGCATCGGCGTCTGTAACTTTAATGAACCGCACATGAAACGGCTGATCGAGGAGACCGGCGTCAGCCCGGTGGTTAACCAGATCGAGCTGCACCCGATGCTGCAGCAGCGCACGCTGCACGCGTGGAACGCGCTGCATCAGATCCAGACCGAGTCGTGGAGCCCGCTGGCACAGGGCGGCAAAGGCGTGTTTGAGCAGGAGGTGATCAAACGGCTGGCGCAGAAGTATGACAAAACCGCCGCGCAGATCGTCATCCGCTGGCACCTCGACAGCGGCCTGGTGGTGATCCCGAAATCGGTCACGCCGTCGCGCATCGCCGAGAACTTCGCCGTGTTCGACTTCCGTCTGGAAAAATCAGAGATGAGCGAAATTGCCGCGCTGGACAGCGGCAACCGGCTGGGGCCGGACCCGGAAGAGCTGAACTAAGCCGCTCCGGCTTAAAGAAAAAGGCGGGGCCGAAAACGGCTCCGCCTTTATCCTGAACAGTCCTGCCACCGCTAAATGGCCTGCGCCACTCATTAAGCGCCTGGCGCTGCCAGGGGTAAGCGACGGCTGATATCGCCTGCGATACGCTCACCTGCCCTGCGCCCGATAACGGTTTACAGCGTCTGCTGCACCACCATCTGCCCGGCGCTGCCGCGATCGGCCATCTCCAGCGTCTGACTGTAGTAGAGGAACGGGAAGTGTTCAGAGGAGGGCTGGGTAAAGGTGACAAACAGCTCCACGTCGCCGTCAATCCACACCGTATCTTTCCAGCCGCGATCTTCCGCCATCGGCTGCGCGCCGTTAACCCGTTTGATCAGGAACATCACCCCCTGAATATGGAACGCCTGCGGCGTATCGGCGTGCACCATCCAACGCTCAAAGCTGCCCTGCTGGGCCTGTACGTCAGTGCGGTTCACGTCCCACACCGCGCCGTTAATCCCGGCGGTATCATCCCCGAGGCGGAATTCACGGGTGCGGCTGACGCTGCCCTCAATCATCTGATCCGCCAGCAGCCGCATCGGCAGGTTGTCGGTGACCAGCGGCAGCAGCCCGGTGGGACGCAGGTTCAGGATCAGCGTGGAGGTCAGGATGCTCGACGGCTCGAAGAAGCCGCGCAGCCGATCCACCAGCCCGGCTGCTTCACCGGCGGTAATCGACACCTCATCGCCCTGCGACATATCCACCAGCACTTCACGCCGCTCGCCGGGGGCCAGCGACAGCTGCTGCACCGCCACCGGCGCGGGCAGGAAGCCCTGATCGCTGGCGATGACGTTAAATGGCCTGCCGTCGCTGATGCGCAGCTGATAACGGCGGGCGTTAGAGGCGTTGAGCAGGCGCAGGCGCACCCAGCCACGGGAGACCTCAACGTAAGGGTTCTGCGCACCGTTAACCAGCAGCGTATCGCCGACCAGCCCACCCGACGAGGGCGGGTCGTACTCCGGCGTGCCGAAGTTATCCAGTCGTTTATCCTGAATGATCAGCGGGAAATCATCGACGCCGTAGTGGTTAGGGATTGGTAAGGCCTTACTGACCTGATCTTCGACCAGCCACATGCCCGCCAGCCCGCTATAGACGTGCGGCGCCATATGGCCAGGGGTGTTGGCGTGATACCAGCAGGTGGCGGCGGCCTGGCGAATCGGGATCACCGGCGCCCAGTCCACGCCGGGCGACATCAGCCGCGCCGCGCCGCCCATCAGCGCGCCGGGCACCTGCAGGCCGCTGACGGTCATCGACACCGGCTCATTCAGCCGGTTGCTGTAGATGATCTTCACATCATCGCCGCTCCACACCCGCACCGTCGGGCCGAGATACAGCCCGTTAATGCCCCACACCTGCGCTTTGCTGCCACCGGTAAACGACCAGTGGCTGCGCTGCAGGGTCAGGAACAGCGGCTGCCCGCGCTTTGATTCAATCAGCGGCGGTACCGGCAACGGCGTGCCCTGCCCGGCGGCGCGGGCGCTTAACGGCAGCGCCGAGGCGGCGAGTGCCAGGCCGGAGGCCTGAATAAACTGACGACGACTGAAAGACATAACCACTCCGTTAGCCAAAAAACAGCCGCCGGAGCGGCCATAATCCATTTTCCCGATTTGCGCCCGGCGCGCCTGCGGCCGATAGCCTGCGTGAGGGCGCGCTGACCCTAGCGGGTGCCGGCCGCCTCGCGCGCGGCGACTTCGGCGTTAAGCTCGTCGAGCTTATCCGACATCAGCTCGCGGCAGTGGGTGGCCAGCTTGCGCACCGACTGACCTTCAAACGCCTTCACGTCCACCGGCGGCAGCATTTCGATAATCACCAGACCATTATTCAGCCGGTTAAATTTCACTTTATCGTGGGTGTTGGAGACCACCACCGGAATAATCGGCACCCCCGCCGCCACGGCGGCGTGGAAGGCACCGGTTTTAAACGGCAGCAGGCCGCGCCCGCGGCTGCGGGTGCCTTCCGGGAACATCCAGAAGGAGATCTTTTTCTTCTGAAACTGCGCCACCAGCTCACCAATGGTGCCGTGGGCGCTGGCGCGGTTTTCGCGGTCGATCAGCAGGTTGCCGGTCAGCCAGTAGAGCGGGCCAAACAGCGGCACCCACAGCAGGCTCTTCTTACCAACGGTGACGGTGGTCGGCTGCACGATACCGGCGGCGGTGACCATGTCAAAGTTGTTCTGGTGGTTACAGATGTAGATCGCATTGGGGAAATTTTCTGCACCCTGCGGTTTACGGTGTTCCACCTTCAGGCCCAGCACCGGTGCCAGGCGGGCAAACAGATGGCCAAAGGTCGCCACGTGACGCGGATTGCGCGGGCTGAACAGGCACCAGATCGAACCAAATACACACACCAGGATGGAGTAAATCACCACCACGATGATACGTAAAACAGACAGCATAATAACCTCATAATGGCTTGCGGACAGCATATTGCGGCGGGCCACGGCGGCAGGCACGCCGCGGATTAAATACCGGCTGGCGCTAACGTCAGCCGGCAATCACGGGGTTACTCTTCGCTGTCGTCTCGGGCGGGACGCGCCGGCCCGTCAACGTCCACGCGGTCAATACGCTGCAGGCCACGCGGCAGCAGGGTGCCACGGCGGCCGCGCTCGGCGCGGAACTTCTGCAGGTCAGCCGGCTTCAGCGTCAGCTTGCGCTTACCGACGTGCAGGGTGATGGCATTTTCCGGCGTCAGCAGCAGCAGCCAGGCCAGCCTGTCCTCACCGGAGGCCGCTTCCGCCGACGGGATTGAGACAATTTTGTTGCCCTTGCCTTTCGCCAGCTGCGGCAGATCGGCCACCGGGAACATCAGCATGCGGCCGGCGGCGGTGATTGCCAGCAGCAGCTCGTCGCCGTTAATCGCCTGCGGATTCATCACCCGCGCGTTTTGCGGCAGCGCCAGCAGCGCCTTACCGGCGCGGTTGCGCGATACCAGGTCGCTGAAGGTACAGACGAAGCCGTAGCCGGCATCCGAGGCCATCAGCAGCTTCTGCTCGTCTGGCGCCATCAGCACCTGCTCCATCACCGCACCCGGTGGCGGCGTCAGCTTGCCGGTCAGCGGCTCGCCCTGGCCGCGCGCGGACGGCAGCGTAACCGCGTCCAGCGCGTAGCTGCGGCCGGTGGAGTCGATAAACACCACCGGCTGATTGCTCTTGCCGCGCGCGGCGGCAAGGAAGGTGTCGCCGGCCTTATAGCTGAGGCCGGTCGGGTCGATATCGTGGCCCTTGGCGCTGCGCACCCAGCCCATCTGTGACAGCACGATGGTTACCGGCTCTGACGGTACCAGCTCGGTTTCGCTGATCGCTTTCGCCTCTTCGCGCTCGCGCAGCGGAGAACGGCGATCGTCACCGTAGGCGTCGCTGTCGGCCTGCAGCTCTTTCTTCAGCAGCGTGTTCATCTTACGGTCGGAGCCGAGTACGCCCAGCAGGTAATCACGCTCTTTTTCCAGCTCGGCCTGCTCGCCGCGGATCTTCATCTCTTCCAGCTTCGCCAGGTGGCGCAGTTTCAGCTCGAGGATTGCTTCCGCCTGAGTTTCCGACAGTTCGAAGCGCGACATCAGTACCGGCTTCGGTTCGTCCTCACTGCGGATGATATGGATCACCTCGTCGATATTGAGGAATGCCTTCAGCAAGCCTTCCAGGATATGCAGACGCTTCTCAACCTTCTCCAGCCGGTAGTTGAGGCGGCGGCGCACCGTATCACGGCGATAGACCAGCCACTCGCTGAGGATCTCCAGCAGGTTTTTCACCGCCGGACGGTTATCCAGCCCGATCATATTCAGGTTGATGCGGTAGCTTCGCTCCAGGTCAGTGGTGGCAAACAGGTGGTTCATCACCTGATCCATATCGACGCGGTTAGAACGCGGCACGATCACCAGGCGGGTCGGGTTTTCGTGGTTGGATTCGTCGCGCAGGTCTTCGACCATCGGCAGCTTTTTGTTGCGCATCTGCGCCGCGATCTGCTCCAGCACGCGCGCGCCGGAGACCTGGTGCGGCAGCGCGGTGATCACCACGTCGCCATCCTCACGCTTCCACACCGCGCGCATGCGCACCGATCCGCGCCCGCTCTGGTAAATTTTGCGGATTTCGCTGCGCGGGGTAATGATTTCAGCTTCGGTCGGGTAGTCCGGCCCCTGCACGATATCCAGCAGCTCATCCAGCGTGGTTTTCGGGCTGTCGATCAGGGCCATCGCCGCTTTGGCCACTTCGCGCAGGTTGTGCGGTGGGATATCGGTGGCCATGCCGACCGCGATACCGGTGGTGCCGTTCAGCAGAATATTCGGCAGCCGCGCCGGCAGCATCTTCGGCTCCTGCATGGTGCCGTCGAAGTTTGGAATATAGTCAACCGTGCCCTGCCCCAGCTCGCCAAGCAGCACTTCGGCGTATTTCGACAGGCGTGACTCGGTATAACGCATGGCGGCGAAGGATTTCGGGTCATCCGGCGCACCCCAGTTGCCCTGACCGTCTACCAGCGGGTAGCGGTAGGAGAACGGCTGCGCCATCAGCACCATCGCTTCGTAGCAGGCGCTGTCGCCGTGCGGGTGATATTTACCCAGCACGTCACCGACGGTACGCGCCGACTTCTTAAATTTTGCGCTGTTGTTCAGCCCCAGCTCAGACATGGCATAGACGATGCGGCGCTGAACCGGCTTGAGGCCATCGCCAATATAGGGAAGCGCCCTGTCCATGATCACGTACATGGAGTAGTTGAGATAGGCGTTTTCCGTAAATTTATGCAGGGCAAGGCGCTCTGCGCCGTCCTGCGTCAAGTCGCTCATGTATCTGTTTTCCTCACATCCGGGCGTTAGTGCTTACAGCGGGTTGCGTGCCACACAAGCCTTGTTTGGCGAGGATAGTACCTTATTCGCCGGGGCTCTGCACCGATAACCGCCGGGTTTGTGGCGCAGAACCCATACGACTTTCACCCACGCAGCCGTGGCTCAGCCAGCGGCCTGCGACGCCGTGAGCGCGGGGTCAGCCTGCCGGGTTAGCTTAAAGAAGGCTCCGTACAGCGCGGCATCGTTCTGATAGTGGCAGCGGTCAATTTCCGGGAACGGGAAGTCACCAAACTGACGGCTCTCAGCGACCAGCTGAGCAAAGTGGTGGCGCACGCGCTCCAGCAGCACCGGCTGCGCGCTGATGCCGCCGCCAATGACGATTTTCTGCACGTCCAGCGTGCTGTGCAGGTTGAACAACAGCCGGGCAACCTCACGACAGAAGTCATCAAAAATCGCCCGCGCCTGCGGGTCACCGTCGTTAACATAGCGCAGCGCCGTCTCGCCGTCGGTCAGGTCAGCATGGTCTTTGACCTGGTTGATCGCTTTGATGGTGTTGACCGCCGAGGCCAGCTGGCCAGCCCAGCGCACGTCACCGGCGGTGAAGCGGCTGACGATAAAGCTCAGCTCGCCGGCGCGGAAGTGGTTACCGCTGCGCAGCTGATGGTTAAGGATAATGCCGCCGCCCACCCCGGTGCCGAGCGTGATCGCCACCCCGTCTGCCACCCCCTGCAGACTGCCGCCGTACTGTTCGGCACAGGCCACGATTTTGCCGTCATTTTCGATCGCCACCGGCAGTTTATAACGTGCGTTAAGCAGCTCACCGAGGCGCACGCCGTGCAGAAAGCGCAGCGCGCCGCCTTCATAGATCACCTGATTCAGCGGATCGATAGCGCCGGGGCAGCTGATGCCGATGCCGCTGAAGCGGTACGCCAGGCTGTCAATCCCGGCATAGAGATCCGCCAGAAACGCCGCCAGCGAGTCACTCTGCGTGGCCCGCGAGTGCTTTTCGATGATCTCGCCCTGTTGATTAAACACGCCGTACTTTAACCGGGTTCCGCCGATATCAATCGTCAGCCAGACCTTCTCCAGGTGATTGTTCATTTCGCCCCTTTATCCTTTTCCCTGTTATCCCGTGCCAGCATCCGCAATGAGCCGATATTCTGCTGTGGTTTACGGGATGATTGATGAAACTGCTGAACATAGTAAGCCGCTGTTAAAAATCAGCTTTAGAAAAAACGACTGAGCCAATTATTAGCACAGCGAGTACGAACAGCACGAAAAAATGACACGTTAAATTGCGTTAAGCCTCAGCGGTACTCCCCTTGCTGCCAACAGCCTGTCTCAGCAGGACGCACCTCTTTTGTTGTCCCACCCATTGTCATCTCCGTTTTACACGTCAGATTCAGCCCGGTTTTGCCGATCATTGTTGCCGTCCAGTCAATAATGTTGTGATCATCCACGCATTTTTCCGCTGTGGCTGTCCCGCTAGAATGGCGTCAACTTCATGAACCGAGAGCAACCCCATGAGCAAAATTCTGATCCTTGATGCCGGTAAAACCTTCGCCCACTCCAAAGGCGAACTGAACCATACCCTGACCGGCGTGGCCGCCAGCTTCCTGCGCGACGCCGGGCACGACGTAGAGGTCACCGTGGTGGACGACGGCTACGTGGTCGCCGATGAAATCGAAAAATACCTCGCCGCAGACACGGTGATCTATCAGATGCCCGGCTGGTGGATGGGCGAGCCGTGGACGCTGAAAAAGTATATTGATGAGGTGTTTACCGAAGGCCACGGCAAGCTGTACGCCAGCGACGGCCGCACCCGCTCTGACGCGGCGAAGAAGTACGGATCCGGCGGCCTGCTGCAGGGCAAAAACTACCTGCTGTCGCTGACCTGGAACGCGCCGCTGCAGGCGTTTACCGACCCGGAACAGTTCTTTGAAGGGGTGGGCGTGGACGGCGTGTACCTGCACTTCCACAAGGCCAACCAGTTCCTCGGTATGCACGGCCTGCCGACCTTTATCTGCAACGACGTGATCAAGCAGCCGGATATCGAGGGCGATATCGCCCGCTGGCGTACGCATCTGGCGGCCGTATTCGGTCAGGCTTAATCCCGGCCGTAAGGCTTGCGTCGGACTTCTGTCGCTGCCGGTTCATATGCCCGGCGTATCGGGGGGCTCGCTTTACGCGCTGGTCGCTGCCAGTCCAGATGCCCGGCGTATCGGGTGTATCCGGAACGCGGACACGCTATAAACACATCCATGTGCGCTCGGAGGCGGCCATCCCTGGCCGCCGACGGTCCGCTAACCCGGATACACCCGATGCCCGTAATTTCTGATGTCGCTGTCGGATAGATCGCTCTTTGACTACAGCAGCTGCTTCTCCGTCAGCTGTTCGCTAAGAAAATCGAGGAAGCAGCGAATGCGGGTCGAGAGCGCGCTGTTGCGGTACCAGACCGCATGGATCGGGTGGCTGAGTTGTTTCGTTTCGGCTTCCAGCAGCGGCACCAGCCGGCCCGCCGCCTGATCCTCCCGGCTGAGGTAGTGTGAGATGCGCACAATCCCCTGCCCGTGCACCGCCAGCAGACGCTGGGTTTCACCGCTGGAGGTGGCAATCGTCGGGGTGATATGCAGCGGCTCGCCGTTCTCATCATCCACCGGCCAGCGGTTAAGCTGCTCCGGGTAGCTGAACCCCAGCAGCCGGTGCTGCGCCAGTTCCGCCACGTTTTGCGGCGTTCCGTGACGGGCCAGATAATCCGGACTGGCCATCAGCTGCAGGCGGCTGCGGCCAAGCAGGCGCGCGTGCAGCGTCGAGTCGCGCAGTTCACCAATACGAATGGCGATATCGGTCTGCTGCTCCAGCAGGTCGATCATCAGCTCATCGGTGTTAAGTTCGAGGGTGATCTGCGGGTAGCGGCGGGAAAATTCGCCCACCAGCGGCACGATCGCGTGCAGCATAAACGGCGTGGCGGCGTTGATGCGCAGATGGCCGGAGGGCGTTTCACGGCGCAGGGCGATCGCCTCTTCCGCTTCTTCAACCGAATCCAGGATCTGGCGGGCGTGCTGCAGAAACAGCTGCCCTTCATCGGTCAGCATCAGCCGCCGGGTGGTGCGCTGCAGCAGCGTGGTTTGCAGCTTGCTTTCCAGCCGGCTGATGGCGCGGCTGATGCCGGAGGTAGTCTGGTTCAGCTGTTCGGCGGCGGCGGTGAGCGACCCGCTGTCGACCACTGCCAGCCAGGCGCGCAGCTCTTCAAGGGTGATTTTCACACGGAGATCCTGATAGCGGGCAGTTGCCCGCTATTAAACCCTATTCACCGCGCGAAGTAACCCATCTCATCCCGCTCAGCCACACAGCAGCATCACGGCCGCCACGCTCTGGTTGCGATGGGGTGCGTACCCGCGTTTGCGGCCAGGTGCGCACCCGCTACGGCGCCTGGTTGCGATCAGGTCCGCACCCGCAGCCGCGCCTCGATTTTATCGGCCGCCCTGGTCACTACCCAGGCAATCACCATATAGAACACCACCGCCACCAGGAAGGCTTCCAGGTAGTAGAAGTTCAGCGCGGCGGTCAGCTGCGCCTGGGCGAAGATATCGACCACCTCGATGGCGAAGGCCAGCGACAGCGCCTTCATGATCACCATAAACGCGTTGGCGAGATCGGGGATCGCCGAAACGATAATCTGCGGGAACAGCACCCGGCGGAACAGCTGCCAGCCGCTGTAGCCCAGCGAATGCGCGGCATCGGCCTGCCCGCTGTCAAAGGCGTTCAGCGCCCCTTTTACCACCTCGGCCTGAAACGCCGCTACGCAGGCGGTCAGCGCCACAATCACGATCACCCAGTTGGGCAGCGAGTGGGCGTTAACCTCGACGTTGAGCGCCCCGGCGATAAAGTGCAGCGCCGGCGGCAGGCCGTAGTAGGCGAGGAAGATGACGATCACCATCGGCACGCCTTTGAAGACCACCTTATAGCCGATGACCAACTGACGCAGCAGCGGGATGCGCTTGTGCTCTACCAGCGCAAACAGCCCGCCCAGCAGCGTGGAGAGCAGGAAAATGGTCACCGCCATCAGCAGCGTTACCGGTACGGCGTCGAGAATGCTCAGAAAGTCCGGCAGCAACACATCGGTATCAAACATAGTCTTACTCTCTTAGTCAGACGCTGGCGGTGAATTTAACCTTCGCCGCCCCTTCGCGGGTGTATTTCCCCTGACGCGCTTCGAAGAAGCGCACCACCAGCCACGCTGCCAGGCACAGCAGCGAGTAGAGCACGGCCAGCACCAGGTAGGTGCCAAACTGATACTGGTTGTAGTCGCGCTCCATAATCAGGTGCGCGGTGGCCATCACGTCGGCCGCGCCGATATACATCACCAGCGCCACGTTGTGGATCAGGTAGATCACCGCATTCCCGTAGCCGGGCAGCGCAATATGCAGCGCCTGCGGGCCGATAACGCGGCGGATTTTATGGCGCAGCGGGTAGCCGAGGCTGTCGGCGGCATCGTGCTGGCCGCGCTCGACCGCCAGCCAGGCAGGACGTATTACTTCAGAGAGGTAGCCGCCGTGGTACAGGCTCAGCCCGACCATCGACGCCACCTCTGCTGAGAAGAAATCTTTTATGCCAAACAGACCGGCCACCAGCGGCAGGCCGTAGTAGGCGACAAACAGCTGCAGCACCACCGGGACGCTGCGCGCGTAGGAGACGTACAGGTCGGCCAGCTGGCTGAGCAGCAGCACGCGGCGCACGCGCAGGGTGGTGGCGAGCAGCGCCAGCCCAAAACCGACGATCAGGGCGACAAACATTATCGCCAGCGTCAACGGCAAAGCCGAGAGCAGTTCGGGGATCATGGTCGAAAGATGCACGGTGAAACACTCCTCAATGGCAGTTCAGCTTTGCCCGCTGGCCGGCTCAGCAGCGGCCAGCGGTAAATCGGTTACTTGATGTACTTAACGACGTCTTCGCCGAACCACTTCTGCGACAGCTTATCCAGCGTGCCGTCTTCTCTGAGCTCTTTCAGCGCCTTAGCGATATCGTCATTCAGCGCCTGATTCTCATCATCGCGGTGGATTAGCACATAGGTGTTGTTGATCGAGACCGGCTCGCTGGCTTTAATGCTCAGCTTCTGGTTATCGATTACCGTCTGCTCGCCCAGGTTAGACGGCAGGATCAGCGCGTCATATTTGCCGTTTTGCACTTCCTTCAGGCGGTCCGGGTAAGGGATACCGGCGCTGGAGGCTTTGATGGTCACCTTGTCGCCCGGGTTCTCCTGCTGCCACTGGGTAACAAACTTGTAGACTCCGCCGCCGGCGGTCACCGGCACGATGTTTTTACCGACCAGATCCTTCATGCCGTTGATGTTGCTGTCGCTGCGGCTGTAGATCTTCATCAGGCTGGCACCGAGCGGGCTGTCAGGGATCAGGAACTGCTTGCTGCGGGCCGGGTTCCTGTAATAGCCGCCGGTGGCCGCATCATATTTGCCGGTCACCAGGCCGGTCTCCTGGGCGATATCCGCCGCGCCTTCCAGCACAAATTTGTACTGCGGCAGTTTAGCGTTGATCGCGCGCAGCACGTCCGGCTCGTAGCCTTCCGGTTCGTGACCAATCGCGCCCCAGGAGAGCGGTTTGGATTCGGCAGCGGTCGCGATTTTAATGGTGCGAACCGCCTCCGCCGCGTGGGCGAGACCGGCGGTCAGCAGAGTCAGGGCAACGGCGCCAGGCAGAGCCAGACGACGCAAAGCGAAAGTGATTGGCATGTCTTGGTTTCCTTTAATGATCAGATGGCGTGTTCAGCGTTAAGAAACTGGGCAAGGCGTGGCGTAGCCGGGCGCTCGAACATCTCTGCCGGGCTGCCCTCCGCCGCCACAATGCCCTGATCCATAAACACGATGCGGTTAGAGATGCTTTTGGCGAACTGCATCTCATGGGTGACCAGCAGCGAGGTGATCCCCGATGAGGCCACGTCTTTAATCACCTTCAGCACTTCCCCCACCAGTTCCGGGTCAAGCGATGAAGTGGGTTCGTCGAATAACATCACGTCCGGACGTACCGCCAGCGCGCGGGCGATGCCGGTGCGCTGCAGCTGGCCGCCGGAGAGCTGGGAAGGATAGTGGTCAAGCTTGCCCGACAGGCCCACGCGCTCCAGCTCCTGCACCGCGATCTCGCGGGCTTCCTGCTTCGACTTGCCCTGCACCACCACCAGCGGGTCCATCACGTTTTCCAGCACGGTCATATTGCGGAACACGTTGAACTGCTGGAACACCATCGCGGTGCGCAGGCGGATCGCCTGGATCGCCGCTTTATCCGGTGCCTGATAGTCCATGCGGATCTGGTCCAGCGCGATGGTGCCGGAGGCCGGTTTCGCCAGGTAGTTGATGCAGCGCAGCAGCGTGGTTTTACCGGTGCCGCTCGGCCCGATGATCGACACCACGTCGCCGCGTTGCACCGACAGGTCGACGCCTTTCAGGATTTCGTTGCTGCCGTAGGCCAGCTTGATGTTATTGAGTTCGAGCATGTGCAGGTGGCTCCTGGTTATTTTTCAATGCCGGCATGGCCGAGCACGTGCATCAGGCGGTTGGCCCAGCCGAAGATGGCGATGGCGTGGATCAGATCGACGATCTCCGCCTCGTCCAGCCCGACGGCGCGCAGCGCGGCGATATGTTCCGCCGTCGCCGCTGAAGGGGTGAGCGAGAGCGCGCGGGCAAACTGCCAGATCGCGGCGTCACGCGGGCCAAGGGTTTCCGCACGGTCAAAATAGAGCGCGCTGATCACCGCCTGGCTGTCGGTCAGCTGGGCGTGACGCCGGGCGTGGACCACGGCGCAGTAGGTGCAGCCGTTGACCATCGACGCGCCCAGCGCGCCCAGCTCGCGGTCGGCGCGATCCAGCCCGCCGTCAACGTACATAATCGCGTTGAACAGCACGGTGCGCGCCACGTAACTTTCCGGATCGTGCGCCAGCGTGCGCACGTAGTCGGAGACCTTCTTGTTCGACGGCGTTACCTTCATCGCCTCCAGCTGCGCGGGGGTGGCATCATTCAGATCCAGCGGCGCGATATGCGGGTGCCAGCTCAGCGGCTTAAGGCTAATCAGCGGGATCATACGGACCTCATCAGGCGCAGGCCGGCGGCGATACGGGTCTGGAAATTGACAAAGGCGACCAGCTCGGAGAGCGCCACAATCTGCGGGTTGCTCAGCCCGGCCTGCTCCAGCAGACGGATATCGCTGGCCTGAGCGTGGGCGGGGGTCAGGGTCACCCGGTCGGTGTGGCGCGCAAGCGCAGCCAGCAGTGCATCGGCCGGGGTTTCCCCGGCGGCCAGCGCCTGAAGCGCGGCGTCCGGCTGCTGCTGTGCCAGCTGCGCGTCAAAGTCCGCCACCAGCGCCGCATCGTCGTTCAGCGCAGCGATACGCCGGGCCAGCGCCAGGCGTAGCGCCGCGCTCAGGCCAAGGCCATCCTGCGGCAGCAGCACCGACTGGCGGCACTGCTCGGCACCGTCAACAAACACCGGTCGCAGGCGGCGGGTGTGGTACAGCGCATCGTCCGGGGTCAGGCCAGCGGCCCGATCAATAGCGTCGGTCACAACGCGTTCTCCTTCAGTAATGGGGTGGAATCCACCCACTCATCGCCCAGCAGCTCCGGGGTATCGAAGGCCTGCAGGCTGGCGTAATGGGTCGCGACGTCTTCGGCAAACAGCGAGGCGGCAATGCCGCGCACCAGACGATCGGCACCGGCGCTGACCGCCGGAATATCGCCGGAAACTTTGCCGTGGGTCAGCATCGCCGCGTCGTTAAAACAGTGAATGTTTGCCAGCAGCGGACAGCTGCCGGGCTGTTTTTCGCGAAATTCAAACGCCGGGCCGAGGTCCGGTGCGGCCAGCATCGCCGGGCGCGGTGCGCCCATTTCCGGCCGGTAGCGGCCATCTGCCCAGCTGCGGATATACGGCGCGATGGCGGCGAACTCCGGGCGGCCGTTAAAGTCGTTGGTAAAGCCGGTGGCGGCGATCAGGTAGTCGTAGCGCAGTTCGCCCTGAGTGGTATCAATCCGCAGGCCGCCGGTCTCTTCACGCACCGCGTTGATGCCGCAGTCGAGGAAGAAGCGCGCGTTGGCGTGGCGTGAGACGCGCAGCGTTGAAGAGCGCGGCGGTGGCGTCTGGGTGCTGCTGGTGTAGTCAACGAACCGCCACTTCCACGCGTCGTCCAGCGGGTGCATGCCGTGCACCACGCCCTGACTGCCGATGCCGGTCATTTTGTTGATGCGCGGCATCTCACGACGGCGGATCAGCAGATCCACCTGGCCGGCACCGGCTTCCAGCGCGGTCGCCGCGTTATCCATTGACGACGCACCCGCGCCGATCACCGCCACGCGCTTGCCCTGCAGCGCGCCGAAGTCAATCTCATCGGCGGAGTGCGCCCACAGGCGGCGATCCACGCCCTGCAGAAAGTCCGGCACCGCAAAGCCGCCGAGCCCGGATCGGCCGGTGGCCAGCACCAGCCGGCGGGTGTAAACGCGGCCGGTTTCAGCACCGGCAAGATCGATAGCGATCAGATCGTCGGCGGCGCTGATGGCGGTCATATGCACGCCGTTGCGCACCGGCAGCTGCAGCACGTGGCGATACCAGACGAGGTAATCCATCCACTGCGCTTTCGGGATTTTATCCAGCGCCTGCCAGGCTTCAGCGCCCCACTGCGCGGTAAACCAGGCGCGGAAGGTCAGCGCGGGCAGGCTCAGCGCCGGGCCGTGCAGGGTTTTCGGCGAACGCAGGGTCTCCATGCGCGCGAAGGTCACCCACGGCCCTTCCTGCCCCGCCGGAGCGGCGTCATAGGTGACAACGTTGTCGATGCCGGTGAGCAACAGCTTCGCCGTGGCCGCCAGACCGCACATACCACCGCCGATCACCACCACGTCGCGCACCGGCTGCCCCTGGTATTCTCGGGGTGGCACCCAGGATTTAGCGGGCAGTTCCAGCAGCGAAAGATCCTCGCGCAGGCGGGACTCCAGCGCGGTGAGGCCGTCTGCTGCGGACAAAGGGACAGGATGCGACATAACGATTTCCCTGGCGGGCCTCCACGCGGCGGAAGCCTGAGTAACAAAACATTACTATCATCAGGACTAAGCATGTTAAATGCGTAATCATCCGGTTAATGCATAGTAACGAACAAGGCTCGCATAATCCTCCGCGCTCAGAAAGGAGTCAATGCGGCTGCCCGGATTTCAACCAATGGATTTGTTATATGCTATGCAGGAAAAGTTATAACGCGGCGGCGCAGTTTGGGAATAGTGCCAGGAGTGAACGGCTTTGAGGGTGATAAGGAGATGAAAATAATGCCATTATTGTTACCCCCCCTTGCAATTGCTCACGGCGATTCGCAAGGGGGGACTGATAGCGAGCCCGGCGGGGCTTAAACCTCAATCTCCGCCGTGTCGCCTTTCTCCTGCAGCCAGTTGCGGCGGTCTTCGGAGCGCTTCTTGGCCAGCAGCATATCCATCACCGCCATGGTCTGATCGACGTCGTCGTCGCCGATGGTCAGCTGCACCAGGCGGCGGGTGTTCGGGTCGAGGGTGGTTTCGCGCAGCTGCAGCGGGTTCATTTCGCCGAGGCCTTTAAAGCGCTGCACGCCCGGTTTGCCCTTCTTACGCTTAAGCTGTTCGAGAATGCCGGCCTTCTCTTCCTCATCCAGCGCGTACCAGACCTCTTTACCCAAATCGATGCGGTAGAGCGGCGGCATCGCCACGTAGACGTGGCCGTTTTTCACCAGGCTGCGGAAGTGGCGCACAAACAGCGCGCAGAGCAGCGTGGCGATATGCAGGCCGTCCGAGTCGGCGTCGGCGAGGATGCAGATTTTGCCGTAACGCAGCTGGCTGAGGTCTTCGCTGTCGGGATCGATGCCGATCGCCACCGAGATATCGTGCACCTCCTGCGAGGCCAGCACTTCGTCTGACGACACCTCCCAGGTGTTGAGGATCTTCCCCTTCAGCGGCATGATCGCCTGATATTCACGATCGCGCGCCTGCTTGGCCGATCCGCCCGCCGAGTCCCCTTCCACCAGGAACAGCTCGGTGCGGTTGAGATCCTGAGCGGAGCAGTCTGCCAGCTTGCCGGGCAGCGCCGGGCCGCTGGTGAGCTTTTTACGCACCACCTTTTTCGCCGCACGCATGCGGCGCTGGGCGCTGGAGATCGCCAGCTCCGCCAGCATCTCGGCAATCTGGATATTCTGGTTCAGCCACAGGCTGAAGGCGTCTTTCACCACGCCGGAGACGAAGGCCGCACACTGACGGGAAGAGAGTCGCTCTTTGGTCTGGCCGGCGAACTGCGGATCCTGCATCTTCACCGACAGCACGTAGGCGCAGCGGTCCCAGATATCCTCGGCCGACAGTTTGACGCCGCGCGGCAGGATATTGCGGAATTCACAGAACTCACGCATCGCGTCCAGCAGCCCCTGGCGGAGGCCGTTGACGTGGGTGCCGCCCTGCATGGTCGGGATCAGGTTAACGTAGCTTTCGGTCAGCAGTTCGCCGCCTTCCGGCAGCCACAGCAGCGCCCAGTCCACCGCTTCCACATCACCGGCGAAGGCGCCGACGAACGGTTTTTCCGGCAGCAGCGGCAGGCCGTTGACCGCCTCCATCAGGTAGTCGGTCAGGCCGTCCGCGTAGCACCAGCTCTGCTCGGTGTTATTAACGTGGTCTTTAAAGACGATCTCAACGCCCGGGCAGAGCACCGCCTTGGCCTTCAGCAGGTGCTTAAGGCGCGAGACGGAGAAGCGCGGGCTGTCAAAGAAGGAGACGTCCGGCCAGAACCGCACGCGGGTGCCGGTGTTGCGCTTGCCCACCGTGCCGGTGACGGCGAGTTCCTGCACCTTGTCACCGTTCTCAAACGCCATCTCATAGACTTCGCCGTTGCGGCGCACGGTCACTTCCACGCGGCGCGACAGGGCGTTGACCACCGAGATGCCCACGCCGTGCAGGCCGCCGGAGAACTGATAGTTTTTGTTGGAGAACTTGCCGCCGGCGTGCAGGCGGCAGAAAATCAGCTCAACGGCCGGCACGCCCTCTTCGGGGTGGATATCCACCGGCATGCCGCGCCCGTCGTCGATCACTTCCAGCGACTGGTCGGCGTGCAGAATCACCTCTATGCGTTTGGCGTGACCGGCCAGCGCTTCATCCACGCTGTTGTCGATCACTTCCTGGCCTAAGTGGTTAGGGCGCGCGGTGTCGGTGTACATACCCGGGCGGCGACGCACGGGTTCAAGGCCGCTGAGAACCTCAATGGAATCAGCGTTATAGCTGGACTGAGTCATTGTATGAATCTGATTGGTGGTGGCTAAAAATGATTGCCCCTCTCCCGGTTCGGCTCACTGGTGGGATAATCCCAGGAAGTCGAGTATGGCGGGGAAGTGACGTTCGAATCCGATAAAAGCATGATTTCCGCCCTCTTCAACCGTCTGGCGGCAGGCGCTGTAGTAGTCCAGAGCCTGACGGTAGTCGAGCACTTCATCTCCCGTTTGTTGCAGCAACCAGAGTAAATCCGGTGACTCTAACGGGTCGACCTGCATCACTTTTAGATCGTAAATATGGCGAGACTCTAACACATATTGCTGACCGGTGTACGGGTTCTGGTTCTCGCCCAGGAAATCCGCCAGCAGCTCAAACGGCCGCACGGCAGGGTTGACCACCACCGCCGGCACGGTGAAGCACTGCGACAGCCAGGTGGCGTAGTAGCCGCCCAGCGAGGAGCCGATTAAGCCTAATGGCTCACCTGCCGACTCCAGCACCAGCTCCTCCAGCAGCGCCGCGGCGTCGGCCGGAAAGGCCGGCAGCTGCGGCACCCGCAGCCGGATCTCCGGATGCTGCGCGGCCAGCCATGCGCGGAACTGCGTGGCCTTGGCCGACTGCGGTGAACTGTTGAAGCCGTGCAGGTAGAGCAGCGTGGCCATCGGTCAGTATCCTTCTGAGTCGAGATCCGGGCTGAACCGCTGGGTGGTCAGACGCTCCACCTCGGTTTCCAGCCGGCCGTCGTCGTACAGATCCAGCCAGCGCCAGCCCGGCGGCAGCGCATCAATGGTGAAGTTGGTACAGTGCGGCTTGAACTGCACGCAGGTCGACGGTGAGGTCAGCACCCGACGGCCGTGCCACATCAGGTCCAGCTCCTGGTGAATATGGCCACACAGCAGGTTTTTTGCCAGCGGATAGCGCTGTAAAACGCAGTCGAGCATATGCGGATTGCGCAGGCTGTGCTGATCGAGCCACGAGCAGCCGGACGGCAGCGGATGGTGATGCAACAGCACCAGCGTGTGCCGTTCGGGTGCGCTGGCCAGCACGCTCTCCAGCCACTCCAGCTGGTACTCGCTCAGTTCGCCGTGCGGCACGCCAAACACCTGGCTGTCCAGCAGCACGACCTGCCAGTGTTCACCCAGCAGCACGTGTTTTTGATCGTTGATGCTGGCGGTGGCGGCCAGCGTGTTGAACATTGCCGGCTGAAAATCGTGGTTGCCCGGCAGCCAGACACAAGGTGCCGGCAGACGTGCAATGCCCTCAGCAAAGTGCTGATAGGCTTCGGGGGAGTGGTCCTGCGCCAGGTCGCCGGTGGCGACGATCAGGTCGATATGACGCTGCTGCTCAGCGATGGCATCCAGCACGGCGTCATAACTGGCCCAGGTGTTCACACCCAGCAGCGTTTCGTGTTTACCTGCAAAAAGGTGGGTATCCGTTATCTGTAAAATCCTGACTCTGGACCCACTCGCCACAGGAAGTTTTAACAGGCTTTCCAATCAAAGTCCTTAAGGTTGCCGACGTACCTGTCGCAGTCGCAGCAGGGTTAACACACCGGAACGGCCATCGCGCCATGAGATAAGCAGTAGCGCAGCCACTCGGCAAGAAACTGGTTAATCTGGTGTTTTTCATCACGCTGGTGCAGCTTTTTATTCGGGTAATCATAGCGTGCTTTAAAGCGATAGATCTGCTGCGTGGAACACACTTCCGCCACCATCGCATCATGGTAGAGCCGCACCGACATTGATGGCAGGCTCCAGTAACTGACCGCCGGGGCGGTCTGTCTGACCTCCACCAGCGTAGTGTAACGGGTGGATTCAAGGATGGTAAGCTGATAGCGGGCACCCTTTACCTGATAAGCCACCGATTCACCAGTGCGATCGTCGCGCGGCAGCAGGCGGCGCATCTGGGCAAAATTGGTTTCGCAGACGCGCATCATTTCAGGAAAATCGGGGACGTAACGCTTCATTATTCAGGTTTCCACTCTTCACACAGCTGTTTATGGTGCAACTGCAGCCATTGCAGGGCAATCACCGCGGCTGCATTATCAATTTTCCCCTGCTCCACCCACTGGTAAGCCTGGCTGCGGCTGACCACGTGTACCAGAATATCCTCATTCTCGTCCTCCAGGCCATGGTTTCCCTGCGCCACGCTGGCATCCACTTCGCCGACGTAAACCGCCAGCCGTTCCGTGGTACCGCCCGCGCTGGAGAGGTAGTTAACGATCGGTTTCAGTCGCCCCGGCGTCAGGCCGGCTTCCTCTTCTGCTTCGCGCCGGGCCACCTGCTCGGCGTTTTCACCGGCTTCGATCATGCCGGCGACCAGCTCCAGCGTCCACGGCGTCGGGCTGGTGTCCCAGGTGGCGATACGGATCTGCTCGATCAGCACCACCTGGTCACGCACGGGATCATAGGGTAGCAGCACTGCGGCGTGGCCGCGTTCAAAAATTTCGCGGCTGACCTCACCGCTCATCTCACCGTTAAACAGGCGGTGGCGGAAGCGGTAGCGTTCCAGCGAAAAAAAACCGCGATACAGGGTCTCACGTGCAATAATTTCTACATCGTTTTTGGTGAAAGTCACTGGAAATTTCTCTTCAGCGGCCATAACGACTTCTCCTCTGTAATCGTGCTCTTATCTACAAATGCAATAGTAACGTACCGATAGTCTGGTTCTTAGTGAATTATTTGCGTAAATTTAGGCAGAATGGCACTTCTAGCCAACTTACGGCAACGATGCTGTCTGTTAGAATCGGCGATAATTTTTCGGCTCATATCAGCGCTACCCTAGCAATTTCGCTGCATTACAAGGAATGCGAATGAACAAACTGCTCCCTTTATTTATTGGTCTGAGCCTGGGCGGCTTCAGCGTCACCAGCCAGGCTGAAAACCTGTTGCAGGTCTATCAGCAGGCGCGTTTATCCAACCCGGACCTTCGTAGCTCTGCAGCCGACCGCGACGCGGCCTTTGAGAAAATCAACGAAGCGCGCAGTCCGCTGCTGCCACAGCTGGGCCTTGGGGCTGACTACGCCTATAACAGCGGCTACCGCGATGCCCGCGATTCAAAAAGCACTACAAAAAGCGCCTCGCTGCAGCTGACGCAGACCATCTTTGATATGTCAAAATGGCGCTCGCTGACTCTGCAGGAAAAAACGGCAGGCATTCAGGATGTTTCTTATCAGACCGCGCAGCAGACGCTGATCCTTAATACCGCGACCGCCTACTTCAATGTGCTGAACGCCATCGATACGCTTTCTTATACTGAGGCGCAGAAACAGTCGATCTACCGTCAGCTGGATCAAACTACCCAGCGCTTTAACGTTGGTCTGGTGGCGATCACCGACGTGCAGAACGCCCGCTCACAGTACGATACCGTGCTGGCTAATGAAGTGTCCGCGCGTAACGATCTGGATAACGCGGTAGAAACCCTGCGTCAGGTGACCGGCAACTACTACCCGAGCCTGGCCTCACTGAACGTCGATCGCTTCAAAACTGACAAGCCGCAGCCGGTCAACGCGCTGCTGAAAGAGGCGGAAAGCCGTAACCTCAGCCTGCTCTCCGCCCGCCTCACGCAGGATCTGGCGCGCGAGCAGATCCGTTCAGCAGAAACTGGTCATATGCCCACGCTGGATCTGACCGCCTCAACCGGCCTGAGCAATAACCGTTACACTGGCGATCGCGCAACACAGAATGACGCGATCACCGGTAGCAACCAGGTCGGCTTAAGCTTTAAGCTGCCGCTCTACAGCGGTGGCTCGGTCAGTTCACAGGTGAAACAGGCGCAGTACAACTTTGTTGCCGCCAGCGAGCAGCTGGAAGGCGCACACCGTACTGCGGTGCAGACCGTGCGTTCATCGTTTAACAACGTCAATGCCTCAATCAGCAGCATCAACGCCTACAAGCAGGCGGTTGTGTCGTCACAGAGTTCACTGGACGCGATGGAAGCCGGTTATCAGGTTGGTACCCGCACCATCGTTGACGTGCTGGACGCCACCACCACGCTGTACAACGCCCGCCAGCAGCTGGCTAACGCCCGCTACAGCTATATGATCAACCAGCTGAATATCAAATCGGCATTGGGTACGCTGAACGAGGAAGATCTGCAGGTGCTGAACAGCCACCTCGGCAAGGATATCAGCACCGCGCCATCGCAGGTGGCACCGGAGAACGCCGGGCAGGACGCCCGCGCTGACGGTGCAGAGCCGGCCCGCGCGGCGGCTATCCGTCCGGCGGCGGCCAAACCAGCCAGCGGTAACCCATTCGGCCAGTAACGGTTAGCAGAGTCGCCCGGTTTCAGCACAAGCCGGTCAGCTAATTCTTACAAGGTATTCTTTATCCAGGGCAGCCCACGGGCTGCCCTTTTTTACGCTCTGTGCCGCAGAACGTCTGGCCGTTCACAATCAAACGTATAGCTTGGTAAAGATAAGCCCGCAATCCCTCACGATCGCTTCATTTTCCACCGCTATTCCCCTATCCTAGTCGTTATCTTTGGGCAAAGGAAAATATACGATGAAACGGACTAAACAGATCAATCATGCCTCCTTCCGCAAGAGCTGGAGCGCACGCCACCTTACCCCGGTGGCGCTGGCGGTGACCGCCGTCATTATGCTGGCCGGTTGTGAGCAGGCGGACGAAACCGTCTCGATGTATCAGAACGCCGACGACTGTTCGAAGGCCAACCCGGGCCAGGGCGCGCAGTGCACCACCGCCTTTAACCAGGCCAAAGTGGAAGCCGAGAAGACCGCGCCAAAATACGCCAGCCGTGAAGACTGCGTGGCCGAGTTCGGCGAAGGCCAGTGCCAGCAGACCACACCGGCGCAGGCCGGCGTGGGCACCACCAACGCGGAAAACCAGTCCAGCGGCAGCTTCTGGATGCCGCTGATGGCCGGTTATATGATGGGCCGCATGATGAGCGGCGGCGCCACCCAGCAGCAGCCGTTGTTCTCACCGAAAGCGGCAGGCAGCCCGGCCGCCGGCCAGTACGTCGATGCCAGCGGTAAGAGCTACGGCGCGGCAACTCCGGGCCGTACCGCCACCGTGCCGAAAAGCGCGATGGCACCGAAACCGGCGACCACCACCACCACCACCCGTGGCGGCTTTGGCGAGTCGGTCGCTAAACAGAACACCATGCAGCGCAGCAGCGCCAGCAGCAATAACAGCAGCAGCCGCTCTTCCGGCACCACCAGCCGCAGCTTCGGGGGCTAAGGCCGCATGAAACGTATTGCGATTGCCGAGCGCCCGGACTGGCGCGAGAAAGCCAACGAGTACGGTTTTCATTTTCATACCATGTACGGCGAGCCGTACTGGTGTGAGGATGCCTACTATGAGTTCACGCTGCAGCAGATCGAGACGCTGGAAGACGCTACCGCTGAACTGCACCAGATGTGCCTGCAGGCGGTGGATCTGGTCACCGGCAGCGAAGAGCTGCTGGAGAAGTTCCGCATTCCAAACCACACCTGGGATTTCGTCCGCGATTCGTGGAAAAGCGGCCAGCCGTCGCTTTACTCGCGGCTGGATTTGGCGTGGGATGGTCAGTCTGCACCTAAGTTGCTGGAGAATAACGCTGATACGCCAACCTCGCTGTATGAGGCGGCGTTCTTCCAGTGGATCTGGCTGGAGGATCAGCTTAAAGCCGGTAAGCTGCCGACAGGCAGCGACCAGTTTAACAGCCTGCAGGAGAAGCTGATCGACCGCTTCAGCGAGCTGCATCAGCAGCACGGATTCAGCTGGCTGCACTTTGCCTGCTGCCGCGATACGGATGAGGATCGCGCCACCATCCAGTATCTGCAGGACTGCGCCACCGAAGCCGGGCTGCCGAGCGAATTCCTGTATATGGATGAGATCGGGCTGGGTGAAAGAGGCCAGTTTACCGACGTGCACGACCAGGTGATCGGCAATATGTTTAAGCTCTATCCGTGGGAGTTTATGCTGCGCGAGATCTTCTCCA
The DNA here is from genome assembly GCF_001422605.1 of Erwinia sp. Leaf53. Lineage (NCBI taxonomy): Bacteria > Pseudomonadati > Pseudomonadota > Gammaproteobacteria > Enterobacterales > Erwiniaceae > Erwinia > Erwinia sp. Leaf53. The sequence goes on along the minus strand of NZ_LMLK01000001.1, from coordinate 207,324 downwards.
CCAAGCTGGCCGACGCCGGCGTGCGCTGGCTGGAGCCGGGCTGGAAGAGCATTATCTCAAATAAAGCGATGCTGCCGCTGCTGTGGAAGATGTTCCCCGATCACCCGAATCTGCTGGCCGCTTACTTCGCCGAAGATAACGTGCCGCATATGGATAAGTACGTGATCAAGCCGCTGTTTTCCCGCGAAGGGGCGAACATTCGCATCGTGGAGAACGGTAAGGAGATCGCCCGCGCAGACGGTCCGTACGGGGAGGAAGGGATGATCGTGCAGCAGTTTCATCCGCTGCCAAAGTTTGGCGACAGCTATACGTTGATCGGCAGCTGGCTGGTTAACGATCAACCGGCCGGGATCGGTATTCGCGAGGATCGCGAGCTGATCACTCAGGATCTTTCCCGGTTCTATCCGCATACGTTTGTTGAGTAACTGGCTGGAAGTGAGGTGCCCCTGCTGTAAGGTGCCCCGCTCAGGGAGCCTGTACACTCCGCAAAGACGCAAAAAACGTCATGCATGACAGCTCAGCACGGGACATCCCTGTTCCGTGATGCTTTGCTCCGTGTACAGGCTCCCTTCGCTTTAACTTCTGAGTCGTCTGAAGGTAAAACCGTCAACTCCGTGACCTGCTCAGGGAGCCCGTACGCTCCGCAAAGACGCAAAAAACGTCATCCATGACAGCTCAGCACGGGCCTTCCCTGGCCCGTGATGCTTTGCTCCGTGTACGGGCTCCCATCGCTTTAACTTCTGAGTTGCCTGACTGAAAGCCACTTTGGTGGTTCGTCAGCCTACCTGCACCGACAACATGCTCAGCGATCCCATCTCGATGCCATCCACCGGAATCGAGACGGCTTCGCCTTTGGCGCGTGCGCCGAGGACGTAGAGCAGCGGCAGGTAGTGTTCCGGCGTCGGGTTGGAGAGCGCCGCGCCTTCGTGCTGCATAAAGTTGACCAGCGGATGCTGTTCGCTTTCGCCTTCCCAGGCCAGGTTGTCGCGCACGTACTGGTTGAATGACTCGGCCCACGGGTAGTTCTCGCCGCCGCCCCAGCGCACCATGCGCAGGTTATGCACCACGTTGCCGCTGGCGACGATCATGATGCCCTGCTCGCGCAGCGCGGCCAGCTTGCGGCCCAGTTCAAAGTGATAAGCCGCCGGTTTGGTGGCGTCGACGCTGAGCTGCACCACCGGGATATCCGCATTCGGGTACATTTTGATCAGCACGCCCCAGGATCCGTGGTCGAAGCCCCACTCCAGATCCTGATGCACGATAACCGGCGACAGCGCGTCGGCGATCTGCTGCGCCAGCTGTGGCGATCCCGGTGCCGGGTAGCGGGTATCAAACAGCGCCTGCGGGAAGCCGCCGAAGTCGTGGATAGTGCGCGGTTTCTCCATCGCGGTCACCGCGGTGCCGCGCGTGTACCAGTGGGCGGAAACGGCGATAATCGCTTTCGGGCGCGGCAGGGTTTCGCCCAGATGACGCCAGCATTCGGTATATGGGTTTTCTTCCAGCACGTTCATTGGACTGCCGTGGCCAAGGAAAAGCGCAGGCATACGGGAATGGCTCATGATATTGCTCCCAGGGGTAATTTGTTCTGATGAGCACACATTACGCCCTTTCAGGCCGGGAAAAACTCGGATAAGCCTGATGGAGATAGTCAGGAAATTTGAATATGAAAAGGGCCAGCGGAGCCGGCCCTTACGCGGATCAGCTGGCCTGCTGCGTCTCGTGGCTGCGGCGGTACGCCACCAGATCTTCGATGGTCACCACCGGCATGTCGTGTTGCTTCGCGAACACCACCGCTTCCGGCGCGTGCGCCATGGTGCCGTCATCGTTGGTCAGCTCACAGAGTACGCCCGCCGGTTTGAAGCCCGCCAGCGTCACCAGGTCGATGGTGGCTTCGGTGTGGCCGCCGCGGGTCAGTACGCCACCGGCACGGCCGCGCAGTGGGAACACGTGCCCCGGGCGGTTGAGGTCGCTGGGTTTAGCGTCGTCGGCAATCGCGGTGCGGATGGTGGTCAGGCGATCGGCGGCGGAAACGCCGGTGGTGACGCCCTGCGCCGCTTCGATGGTGACGGTAAAGCCGGTGCCGTAAGAGCTGGTGTTGTTCTGCACCATCATCGGCAGATCCAGCTGTTCCAGGCGCTGTTCGGTCAGGCACAGGCAGACGATGCCGCTGCCGTGGCGGATGGTCAGCGCCATCTGCTGGACGGTCATGGTTTCGGCGGCGAAGATCATATCGCCTTCATTTTCACGATCTTCATCGTCTAACACCATCACGCCGCGGCCTTCGCGCAGCGCTGCGATAGCACGGGTTACACGCTGTTCAGGCGTGCCAAATTCAGAAAGTAGCGACTGATTCATGGTAAATAAACCTTAATAAATGTATGGGTTACCAGAACCAGGGCGTGCTTAGGAGTGTCAGAAAGTGACAAAAAAATAACGCAGGCGGGCACAAGCCCGACGGATGCCGTTACTCTCTCCCATCCGGACTCTAACCGTCGGCCCCGGAATTACACCGGATCTGCTGACCTTCAGAATGGCTCCTGAAGCGCTCGCGGGCTTTCAGCTGACGCTGATTTACCGCCGGTGGGGAATTTCGCCCCGCCCTGAGAATAAGCCTGAATACTATAACGCCGTTAAACTGGCGCGGCAACGAACAAAACGCGCAAATTGTTATCCACCGTGCGGATTTAGCCACCCTAACCGGCCCTGAAAAAGGCCGATTCTCTCGCCGGTGGCGGTGAGCCGCGCAGCATAATCACCGCGTTGGTCGATCGCAGATGCCGTTAACGGCGTTTTCCGGTTTATCCTTTTGCCATCAGGGATTACACTTAAGCGATACCCGTCACTACCAGGAAGCCGTCATGATTGACACGAAAAAAATTGAACAACTGGCCCGTCAGGTTCACGAATCCATGCCGAAGGGCATTCGTGAGCTGGGTGATGACGTTGAGAAGAAGATCCGCCAGACGCTGCAGGCGCAGCTGACCCGGCTGGATGTGGTGAACCGCGAAGAGTTTGACGTGCAGACGCAGGTGCTGCTGCGCACCCGTGAGAAGCTGGCGGCGCTGGAACAGCGGCTTGCCGTGCTGGAAAGCCGTCCGGCCGCCGCACCTGTCGTTACTGCGACGAGTGCAGCCGTACCCGGCAGCGCTTCCGCCCCTGCCGCAGCACCGGCCGAGCCGGAGCAGCCTGTCGACCTGAAAAAACCGCTCTGACCGGACGCCAGGCGGGCCGTAAACGCTCCGCGATCGGCTCTGCGGGACAATTCCCTCCCAAAGCCGTCATCGCTGCGGGCCAGCCAGGATAAGCGGTTGTTCAGGGCGGTCAAACCACAGGTCCGCGCTGACAGCCGTTTGTCCACGGCGGTTAACCTGATACCTGCCGTGAACGCCGCTGGCGCTCAGCAGTTAACCGGAAGCGCCCGCCGTTCTCCTGCGGCTGCCCCAGGACAGCCGCCCGGTGCCCGGTTATCCCCCCTTGCGGGTGATAATGGTCCTGATGATGTTGCTGGTTGAGATGCCGTCTTCGAAGTTAAGTACGCGCACGTCGCCGCCGCTGGCCCACACCTCTTTGCTGCCCGCGATATCTTCCGGCTTGTAGTCACCGCCTTTCACCAGCAGATCCGGCAGGACGCCGGCGATCAGCCGCTGTGGCGTATCCTCTTCAAAGCTCACCACCCAGTCCACCGCTTCCAGCGCACCCAGCACGATCATGCGGTTTTCCTGCGGGTTAACCGGGCGGGTTTCGCCCTTCAGCCGGCGGGTAGAGGCATCGCTGTTGACCGCCACGATCAGCCGGTCACCCAGCTTGCGCGCGTTGGCGAGGTAGGAGACGTGCCCGGCATGCAGGATGTCGAACACGCCGTTGGTCATCACCACTTTTTCACCGCGCTGACGCGCTTTTGCCACTTCTGCCTTCAGCTGCGCTTCATCCATCACGCCAAAGCCGGATTCCGGCCGCGCGTGGATGGCATTTTCCAGCTCAACGGTGGAAACGGTCGAGGTGCCGAGCTTGCCGACCACCACGCCCGCCGCCGCATTGGCGAGGAAACAGCTCTCTTCCAGCGTGTTGCCCGCCGCCAGCGCCGCCGCCAGCACGCCGATCACCGTATCGCCGGCACCGGTAACGTCGAAGACCTCCTGCGCCTGGGTTGGCAGGTGGAACGGCGCTTTGCCCGGCTGCAGCAGGGTCATGCCGTTTTCAGAACGGGTAACCAGCAGCGCGGACAGCGCATGCTGTTGCATCAGAGCGGTGCCGCGCTCGACGATCTCGGCCTCGCTTTTGCACTTACCGACCACCGCCTCAAATTCAGACAGGTTTGGCGTCAACAGGGTGGCGCCGTGATAGCGGCCGAAGTCGGTGCCCTTCGGGTCCACCAGTACCGGTACGCCAGCCTCACGCGCCAGGCTGATAATGGCTTCCACGCTGCTCAGCGCGCCTTTGGCGTAGTCAGAGAGCACCAGCGCGCCGGTATGCGGCAGCGCCTGCGCGATACGATCGTGCATCGGCTGCGGGTCAACGCCGTCAAAGCCCTCTTCAAAATCCAGGCGGATCAGCTGCTGGCTGCGCGACAGCACCCGCAGTTTGGTGATCGTCGGGTGGGTAGGAACGGTGACAAAATCACAGGCTACGTTCACGCCGCCCAGGGTGGTGTTGAGCACGCGCGCCGCGTCATCATTGCCGGTCAGGCCCACCAGGCGCGATCCCGCCCCCAGCGAGGCGATATTCATCGCCACGTTAGCCGCGCCCCCCGGGCGCTCCTCGATCTGCTCCACTTTGACCACCGGGACCGGTGCTTCAGGAGAAATGCGGCTGGTCGGGCCATGCCAGTAGCGATCCAGCATCACATCGCCAACCACCAGAACCGCCGCACGCTTAAAATCGGGCAGTGTAACTTTCATTCCAGACACTCCAGACTGCAGTAAAATTCAAAAAATGATGCGCGCGATGATAGCACATTTGTTGCCGTGGCTGACCAGCGGCACCGGGCGCGGCGTTACTCACCGAGCCACGCCTGCCAGCTGGCGTTAACCCGCGCTTTTTCATCGGCGAACGCGCCCTCTTCGACGTGCCCCGGCAGCGCCTGCAGCGCCAGATGGTGCAGGGCATCTCGCAGGGTGACGTAGGCGCGGGTCAGCTCGCGCGCCTCTTCCTCCTCCATCAATCCGCCGTTGGCCAGCAGTTCGAGGATGCGCACGTTATCCGACCAGCGCGTCAGGCTTTGATCCTGTGCGGCATAGCGTAAGACCATAAACTGGGTGATGAATTCAATGTCGGTGATACCACCGCGATCCGCCTTCAGATCCCAGCGGCCTTTGTGTTTATTGCCGAGGTGCGCGCGCATTTTCTCGCGCATTTCACGCACCTCGGTTTGCAGCGTCTGCGCCTCACGCGGCAGCGCCAGAATATTACGGCGGATCGCCGCAAAACGCTGGCTGAGCGCGGCATCACCCGACACGATGCGCGCCCGCACCAGCGCCTGATGCTCCCAGGTCCAGGCTTCGGTGCGCTGATAGTCGTCAAAGGCGTCGAAGGTGCTGACCAGCATGCCGGCCGCGCCGGACGGCCGCAGGCGGGCGTCCACCTCGTAGAGGATGCCGGAGGAGGTGCGGGTGCTGAACAGGTGCATCACCCGCTGCGCCAGCCGCAGGTAGAACTGGCGGCTGTCGATGCTGCGTTCGCCCAGCGTCACCGAGTCGGTCGGGCAGTCGTGCAGGAATACCAGGTCGAGGTCGGAGCTGTAGCCCAGCTCCCAGCCGCCCAGCTTGCCGTAGCCGACCACCGCAAAGCCGCGTTCACCGTCGTGGGTCAGGTGCGAGGGCACACCGTGACGCGCCACCATCATCTGCCACGCCTGCTGCACTACCGCTTCAATCATCGCCTCCGCCAGCCAGGTGAGGTGGTCACTGACCTTCATCACCGGCAGGGTGCCGGCGATATCCGCTGCGGCAATACGCAGATGCTGCGCCTGCTTAAACTGACGTAACGCCTCCAGCTGCTGCTCTTCGTCCTCTTCCGGGATGCGCAGCAGGTACTGGCGCAGCTCGTCGCGATAGGCGTCGGTGGCGGTGGCCTGATAGAGCGTGGCCGGGTCAAGCAGCTCATCGAGCAGCAGCGGATAGCGCGCCAGCTGGCTGGCGACCATCGGCGAGGCCGCACACAGGCGGATCAGGTGTTTCAGGGCACCGGGGAACTCGGTCAGCAGCTCCAGATAGGTGCTTCGCGTCACCACGCCGAGCAGCAGCGGCGTCAGGCGGCTCAGGGTCACCGATGCATCATCGCGCGGCACCACTTCCGCCAGCAGACGCGGCATCAGTTGATCCAGCGCCTGGCGGCCGCGCGGCCCGATGGTGCGCTTGTCGACGTCGTGGCGGAAGCCGTTGATAGCGTTAAGCAGCTGCTGGCGCGCGTCGCCCGCCAGATGCGGCACCAGCGGTGCCAGCTCCGCCTCTTCCAGCCGGTCCTGCCACAGCACGCCGTAATCGCCCGCGTCACGCTGCTCGTCGGGTTCCGGCGCGTCGTCGCCGATCAGGTCGTCAAAGATGGTACGTACCGCCGCCATATGCCCGTCAAGCAGCAGCAGCAGCGCCGCCCAGTCGGCAAAACCCATCGCCCAGGCCAGACGCGCGCGGTCCAGCTCGCCGGCGGGCAGCGTCTGGGTCTGTTCGTCGTTGATGCTTTGCAGCAGGTTTTCCAGCCGGCGCAGGAACAGATAGGCGTCGTGCAGCTGGGTCACCTGCTCGCCGTTGAGCAGGTTCAGCTCGCCGATGGCGGCCAGGGTGGGCAGCAGCGCACGCATCTGCAGCGAACGTTCGCGCCCGCCGCGGATCAGCTGAAACACCTGCACGATAAATTCGGTTTCGCGGATGCCCCCCGCGCCGAGCTTGATGTTGTCGGTCAGCCCGCGCCGCCGCACTTCACGGGCGATCATCCCCTTCATATTACGCAGCGACTGGATCACGCTGAAGTCGATGTAGCGGCGGAACACAAACGGCCGCAGCATCTGCTGCAGCTCCAGGCTCCAGCGATCGTTGTCGCCGCCCATCAGCCGCGCTTTAACCATCGCGTAGCGCTCCCAGTCGCGCCCCTGCTCCTGGTAATAATCTTCCAGCGCGGCAAAGCTCAGCACCAGCGGGCCGCTGTCGCCAAACGGCCGCAGGCGCATATCCACGCGATAGACGAAGCCGTCAACGGTGGGCTGGTCCAGCACCTTAATCAGCCGCTGGCCGAGGCGGGTAAAGAACTGCGCGTTACTCAACTCGCGGCGGCCGCCCTGGGTAGTGCCGTTTTCCGGCCAGGTGAAGATCAGGTCAATGTCCGAGGAGAAGTTCAGCTCGCCGCCGCCCAGCTTGCCCATGCCGAGGATCAGCAGCGGCTGCGGCTCTCCCGCCGGGTTAACCGGCGTACCGAACTCGCGGCAGCAGGCGTGCCACAGCCAGTCGCGGGCGGCCACGATCAGCGTTTCGGCCAGCTCGCTCAGCTGGGTCAGCGACTGCTGCGTGCTGCTGGTCGCCAGCGCCTGCATCCAGGCAATACGGGTCAGCATATGGCGGCGGAACAGCCGCAGCTCACGCATCAGCCCGTTCTCGTCCTGCACCGCAGCCAGCTGCTGCTGCAGCCACCGGGCGTAATGCTGCCACTCGTCCGGCTGCGGCGGTTGCTGCTGCAGCTGCTGCCACCACTCCGGGCGTTTGCTCAGGTTATCGCTGATGAAATCGCTGAACGCCAGCACCGCCTGCTGCTGCGCGCCAGCGCTGCTGAACAGCGGATCGAGCCGCGTAATCTGTTCTGCCAGTGCCGGAGGCAGCGGCTGAGATAAAGATGGCACCATAAACACTCCCTGATAATCGGCTATACACGTCATCCTTCAAACTGCCTCTGCGTTGGCTACTCTCGCTCACCCCAGTCACATAGTTGTCTATGCTCCCGGGGATTCACTCGTTTGCCGCCTTGATGCAGCTTGAATGATGATGTGTATACACAATGACAAAACAGGCGGCGGCAAGGCCTCAGGCGTTGCCGTTTTTCCAGAATGGCGGCTGCTTCAGCGCCTGGCGGCGGTGACCGTCCAGCCAGATATCCTGCTGTTCGACGATCGCCGTTTGCAACAGCTGCCAGTTTTGCAGCCACTCACCGACCACCGCTGGCTCATAGGCACCGGCCAGCAGACGGGCGGCCAGCTGCTGGCGATGCAGGCGGGTCAGCTTGTCCTGATACTCATTGAGCTGATTAACCTGAGCAAAGGTCTCTTTCAGATCGGCACCGATGCGGCCCAGCATGATATCGCTGAAGCGCTTAAAGGAGCCCTGCAGTTTGGCCTCGGCCCGCGCATCGGCGAATTCACGCCAGCGCTCGGTGACAATCCAGTGAGTAAGTGCTAACTGCGCTTCCAGCCAGAGCGGACTGAAGCACAGCGCCTGCGGATCCAGGTTGTCGTCCAGCAGCGCCTCTTCCAGCGCGGTCAGCCGCTGGCGCAGTTCGCTGTTGGCTTTGCGCGGCACCAGCGCGCCGTACAGGGAGAACACCTGGCGCAGCGTTTCCAGCGCGTTTTTGATCTCAACCAGCGCGCCGTTGGTGCCGCGCAGCCACAGCTCTTCATGGTACTGCCACTGCGAGAGCGCCAGCAGCAGCGCGGCGCGCATGCCCTCTTCCACCGTGGCCTTCGGCCGCACCTTCAGCACCGGCAGCGGGTGCAGCGCGCGCGGCGGGTTGCCCTGCGCCAGCGCATAGCCGCGCGCCGCCTTGCTCAGGCTGCCCAAGCGCAGACCGTCCAGCCGGGCCAGTTCGGCGGCCAGCGCCAGCAGATCGTCACGCTGGCCGCTTTTAAGCTCCAGCTCAATCTCCGCCAGCGGCTCGCTCAGTTCGCCCGCGCGCACGTCGCCGCGATCCCAGGCTACTTCAATCTCGCTTTCACGGTAAGTGACCACCCACTTTTCACGGGTGAAGTTGGTGCTGAACAGCGCCTGTAACTGCTGCTGCAGGGCGGCGACATCGGTACCGGCGGGCCACACGTCCGCAGGCAGGCGCTGGATATCCAGCTCGGGTTTTTCGAGGTCGACGTTGTACTCGGGGCGCTGGTGCAGGCCGCCTACGCTCTGACCGGCGGTTTTCAGCGTCATCTCATAACGATCGCCGACCCCACGGATGCGCAGCCCCATATCCCAGCGCCGCAGCTGGTTGTCGGCGGTTTCAAAATAAATATTGGTCAGCGTCTGTCCGGCATGATGCTGATGCGGCAGGGCGGCGAGTTTTTCGGCAACGCCGGCGGCGTCGCTACGGGTAATGAACTTTAATTCGATTTCGATGGTCATAATGTCTTATTTTATGTCGTTACCGGCACGGTAACCTGGGGTTGTGCCACGGAATAGCGAGCAGATTAATGCACAAACCGCCGGGCTGTCTCGGGTTTATTATGCTTTCGCGTGGCAGATCGCAGGCCCGGTGAGACCAGGATAGTTCCCATTCAGCTTTCTGCGGGGCCGCTCCAGACTGTGCCTTTGGGTTTTTCCGCATTAACTACAATTAAAGAGTTCGAATGAAATTAACTCACCTGATGGGCCTGACATTGCTGGCCCTCAGCACGGCAGCTACCGTGCACGCCGAAGAGAAACGCTATGTTTCCGACGAACTTTCTACCTGGGTACGCAGTGGCCCGGGTAACGATTACCGCCTGATCGGCACGCTGAACGCCGGTGAAGAAGTCAGCCTGCTGCAGTCCAATGAAAACAGCAAATATGGCCAGATCCGCGACAGCCAGGGGCGTACCACTTGGATCCCACTGGCCCAGCTCAGCCAGCAGCCCAGCCTGCGCACCCGGGTGCCAGAGCTGGAGCAGCAGGTGAAGGATCTCACCGCCAAGCTGGATAATATCGACAGCAGCTGGAACCAGCGTACCGCCGATATGCAGAAGAAAGTGGCCGGCAGCGATGACGCGATTAACGCGCTGAAGGAAGAGAATCAGCAGCTGAAAAACCAGCTGGTGGTGGCGAAGAAAAAGGTCGATGCCGCCAACGTGCAGCTGGATGACAAGCAGCGCGCCATCATCATGCAGTGGTTTATGTACGGCGGCGGCGTGGCGGGCGTTGGCCTGCTGCTCGGCCTGCTGTTGCCGCATATGCTGCCACGCCGGAAGCAAAATAACCGCTGGATGAACTGATCCGCAGCGGCCGTGCCCGGGGGCATCCGTTGATGCCCCTTTTGTCGTGCCTGCGATTTAGCCTTTGCACGCTAAAAATGATAGAGTAAACGCCTGCCAGAACCTCAATTCTGGCCCCCTTTCCCCTGCTGGAGACCCGTTGTGAAAACCTACCTCGTCGGTGGTGCCGTCCGCGATGCCCTGTTAAATCTGCCGCTGAAAGACAAAGACTGGGTGGTGGTAGGTGCCTCACCTGAAGAGATGCTGGCGGCGGGTTATGAACAGGTGGGACGCGATTTTCCGGTATTTCTGCACCCAAAAAGCCATGAAGAGTATGCGCTGGCCCGCACCGAGCGTAAATCCGGCAGCGGTTATACCGGCTTTGTATGCTACGCCGCGCCGGACGTGACGCTGGAGCAAGATCTGGCGCGCCGCGATCTGACCATCAACGCCATCGCGCAGGATGACGCCGGGCATTATTACGATCCCTACGGCGGCCGCGCCGATCTGCAACAGCGCCTGCTGCGCCACGTCTCCCCCGCCTTCAGTGAAGACCCGCTGCGCGTGCTGCGCGTGGCCCGCTTTGCCGCGCGCTTCGCCCGCCAGGGTTTTAGCGTGGCGCCAGAAACGCTGACGCTGATGCGCGAGATGACCGCCAGCGGTGAACTGGCGCACCTCACTGCCGAGCGGGTATGGAAAGAGACCGAAAACGCCCTGCTGAGCGACAGCCCGCAGATCTATTTTGAAGTACTGCGCGACTGCGGCGCGCTGGCGGTACTGTTCCCCGAGCTGGATGCGCTGTTTGGCGTGCCCGCCCCAGCGCAGTGGCACCCGGAGATCGACACCGGCGTCCACAGCCTGATGACGCTGGCGATGGCGGCCAGGCTCAGCCCGCAGCTGGACATCCGCTTTGCCACCCTGTTCCATGATGTCGGCAAAGGGCTGACCGACCCGGCCAAATGGCCCAGCCATCACGGCCACGGTCCGGCCGGCGTGCCGCTGGTTGCCGATCTCTGCCAGCGGCTGCGCGTGCCTAATCAGGTGCGGGACCTCGCGCTGCTGGTCACCGAGTTTCACGATATCGTGCATACCATTCAACGACAGAGCGCGGAAACGCTGGTGGCGCTGTTTGACCGGCTGGACGCCTGGCGTAAACCGCAGCGTATTGAGCAGGTGGCGCTGACCAGCGAAGCCGACGCCCGCGGCCGGGGAGGATTTGAGGAGAACCCGTATCCGCAGGGAGACTATCTGCGTGCAGCCTTTCAGCAGGTGCTCAAGGTTGAACCGCGCGCAGTCGTCGCCGATGGTTTTAAAGGTGCTGAAGTCCGCGAAGAACTGACCCGGCGGCGGATTGCCGCACTGGCCCACTGGCAGACACAGCAATAAAGCATCATGGGCAGGGACGTTCTTCGTGCAAGCAACTCAGAGACGTTCTTCGTTCAGACAACTCAGAGCGTAAAGCGAAGGGAGCCTGTACACGGAGCAAAGCATCGCGGGCCACGGATGGCCCGCGCTGAGCTATCAGGGATGATGCTTTTTGCGTCTTTGCGGAGTGTACAGGCTCCCTGAGCCGATCACAGCGCTGCCAGACAACCGTGCATAACGAGCCCCACAGACTTACAGCACAAACACCGCGTAAACGGCCGCTGCGATAACAAAGCGATAGATCGCGAACGGGATAAACGAAATCCGTTTGATAATGTGCAGGAAGCTCTTAATCGCAATCAGCGCGACGATAAACGCGGTGACAAAGCCTACGGCAAACATCGGCAGATCGGCCATGCTGAGGAAGCCCATGCTCTTATAGAGATCCAGCGCGGTAGCCCCCATCATCATTGGCACCGCCAGCAGGAACGAAAACTCCGAAGCGGCATAACGGCTGACGCCCATCAGCATCCCGCCGGAAATAGTGGCACCCGAACGCGAAAAGCCCGGCCACAGCGCCAGACACTGGAAGCAGCCGATCATAAAGGCCTGACGGTAGGTAATATCGTCCACGCCCACCGCTTTCGGCTGTTTCGGCTTCAGCAGCTCGGCGGCAATCAGCAGCACGCCGCCGACCACCAGCGCATACATCACGTTGACCGGGTTAAACAGCGCTTTGATATGGTCGTGCAGCAGCAGACCAATCACCACCGCCGGCACCATGCCCAGCAAAATATGGATAAGCGTCAGATGACCGGTGCCGGTTCCCTCATGCGCGACCGGCTTACCGCCAAAGTGGATGCCGATCAGCCCAAACAGGCGGCGCCAGAACATCACCACCACCGCCAGAATCGATCCCAGCTGGATCACTACCTCAAACGTTTCGGCCTTATCGCCTTCAAAGCCCAGTAAATGACCGACGATGATCATATGTCCGGTGGACGAAACCGGAAGAAACTCCGTTAATCCCTCAACCACGCCGAGTATCAGTGCCACCCACAGCTGGTGAATATCTGCCATTAAAATCTACCCCTAAGCATACAAATCATTAAAAAGGCGGCCGCATATCGCGCCCGCCCAATTGTGCTCATACAATGAGACCCGGTTTAAGACAGAGCTTAATGTGATTTGGTTTCATTGTGATGGCAATCATCCTGAATTTATTTCGGATTTGTCCCGCGTTCGATGATCACGCCGACGGTACGCGCTTCGGCCACCGCACCCGGCTTACTGACCTTAATCCGCACCCACGGCGAGGCGAATTCGCTTAACAGCAGGCTGGCCACCTCTTCCGCCACCCGCTCCACCAGCGCGAACCTGCCGTTCGCCACGTGGCGCAGGATCGCCTCAGAAACGTCCGCGTAGCTCAGGCAGTCAGCGACGTTATCGCTGGCGGCGGCTTTACGGTTATCCCATGCCATTTCGACATCGAACACCAGCTTTTGGGAAATAGTCTGCTCCCAGTCGTAAACGCCAATGGTGGTGATCACCGACAGTTGCTCGATAAATACAATATCCATGAAACGGCTCTCTGTTTTTGTGGTTGCCGATACCATCACCGGCGCTTTATGCGTATTATCCACGGATGCTGACAACAAAACGACCCCAACAGGACGGAACGCTGTTATGAGTGTATTCGCGCTTGGCATGATCCTTTTCGCGTATCTGTGTGGCTCGGTCTCCAGTGCGATTCTGGTGTGCCGGCTGTTCGGATTACCGGACCCCCGCCATAACGGTTCCGGCAACCCGGGTGCCACCAACGTGCTGCGCATCGGCGGCAAAGGCGCGGCGGCCGCGGTGCTGGTGTTTGACGTTCTGAAAGGGATGCTGCCGGTGTGGCTGGCGTATCACTTTGGGCTGCCGCCGCTTTATCTGGGCCTGACGGCAATCGCCGCCTGCCTCGGTCATATCTATCCGGTGTTTTTCCACTTTAAGGGCGGTAAGGGCGTGGCCACCGCGTTTGGCGCGATTGCGCCGATCGGCTGGGACCTGACCGGGCTGATGACCGGCACCTGGCTGCTGACCGTGCTGCTCAGCGGCTACTCATCGCTGGGGGCGATTATCAGCGCGCTGATCGCGCCGTTTTACGTCTGGTGGTTCAAACCGCAGTTCACCTTCCCGGTGGCGATGCTCTCCTGCCTGATCCTGCTGCGCCACCATGACAATATTCAGCGGCTGTGGCGCGGGCAGGAAGGCAAAATCTGGAAGAAGAAGAAAAAGCAGCCGTAAACCCGTGGTTTTCAGAGCGGGTGGCTACGGCACGTCAGCAGCAAACCCACGGCAACGGGAGCGGAAGCGGATCGTCGCCGCTGACGCTGACGGGGTCAGGCGCGGGCAGACCGCCGCACCTGAAGCATACCGGCGAGCGCGATTCCACTGACGATGCCCGCTCCCGAACCGACGTGCGGACTCAGATGGCGGGTAGCTCCGCCAGCGGCCAGCGCGGACGCACGGTGACGCTTAACCCGGCATGGGTGCCGCCTTTCATGCGCACCATCCCGGCATAGGCGATCATCGCGCCGTTGTCGGTACAAAACTCCGGCCGGGCATAGAACACCTCTCCCCCGCGTTTTTGCATCATCTCAGCCAGTTTGCTACGCAGCGTGCGGTTGGCGCTGACGCCACCGGCAATCACCAGCCGCGTAAAGCCACTCTGATCCAGCGCACGACGGCACTTAATCGCCAGGGTATCGACCACCGCGTCTTCAAAGGCGCGGGCGATATCGGCGCGGGTCTGCGCATCGTCCGGGTTGTCGCGGATGGTGTTGGCGGCAAACGTCTTCAGACCGGAGAAGCTGAAGTCCAGCCCCGGACGATCGGTCATTGGCCTCGGGAAGACAAAGCGTTTTTCCACGCCCTGCTGCGCCATTTTCGCCAGCATCGGCCCGCCCGGATAGTCCAGCCCGAGTAGTTTGGCCGTTTTATCAAAGGCTTCACCCGCCGCATCGTCAATTGACTCGCCAAGCAGCGTATATTCGCCGATGCCGGTGACGCTAATCAGCTGGGTATGGCCGCCGGAAACCAGCAGCGCGACAAACGGAAATTCTGGCGGGTTTTCTTCCAGCATCGGTGCCAGCAGGTGACCTTCCATATGGTGCACGGCGATCGCCGGCACGTTCCAGGCAAACGCCAGCGAGCGGCCAATGGTGGCGCCGACCAGCAGCGCGCCGACCAGACCCGGCCCGGCGGTGTAGGCCACGGCATCGATATCCTGCGCCTGCAGCCCGGCCTCTTTCAGCGCCGCCTGAATCAGCGGCACCGTTTTGCGCACGTGATCGCGCGACGCCAGCTCCGGCACCACGCCACCGTAGTCGGCATGAAGCTTCACCTGGCTGTAAAGTTGATTGGCCAGCAGGCCGGCCGTATCGTCATAAATGGCGATGCCGGTTTCATCGCAGGATGTTTCAATTCCGAGAACACGCATGTTTTTTCACCTCATTCAAGCGGCGCGCAGTGTAGCATGACCGCGCTTTTGCTGGCGGCAATTATATGCACGCAGCGCTTACTTACTGTACAACAAGGCGATTTTTTTTAGGCGTGGCGGGCTGATTGATGTATAATCAGCGCCCTGAAAAAAGCCGGCAGCCGCACAGGCGCATCTGTTGGTGAAGATATGCTATGGTGCTTTACAACGAAGCCTGTGTTGGAGTAAAATTCCGCACCATTTTGAAATGAGCTGGCATCGACGCCAGCGGCAAAAACCGATTTTATCGAGGTGAGAGTTACATGCCGGTAATTAAAGTACGTGAAAACGAGCCATTCGACGTAGCACTGCGTCGCTTCAAGCGTTCTTGTGAGAAAGCAGGCGTTCTGGCTGAAGTTCGTCGTCGTGAGTTTTATGAAAAACCTACTACCGAACGCAAGCGCGCTAAAGCGTCAGCCGTTAAACGCCACGCGAAGAAACTGGCTCGCGAAAACGCACGCCGCACTCGTCTGTACTAATATCCTGAGGGGTCACCCTCACGTTTCACAGACAAGTTAGTAGTTATCAGGCCGTGCTTCCGAAAGGAATGCGCGGCTTGTTGCCGTTTATGGCAGTTGAAGGGGATTTATGGCTGGACGCATTCCGCGTGTATTTATCAATGACTTACTCGCACGCACGGATATCGTGGATCTGATCGATGCCCGGGTTAAGCTAAAAAAGCAGGGTAAGAACTATCACGCATGCTGTCCTTTTCATAACGAGAAAACCCCCTCCTTCACCGTCAACGGTGAAAAGCAGTTCTACCACTGCTTTGGCTGTGGTGCCCACGGCAACGCCGTCGACTTCCTGATGAACTACGATCGTCTGGAATTTGTCGAAAGTATTGAAGAACTGGCGACGCTGTACGGTCTGGAAGTGCCCTATGAAAGCGGTAGTGGCCCCAGCCAGTTAGAGCGTCACCAGCGTCAAAGTCTTTACCAGTTAATGACCGGCCTGCGGGATTTTTATCAGCAGTCGCTGGCCCAGAGCCCATCGGCAGGCGCACGTCAGTATCTGGCGCAGCGCGGCCTGAGCGATGAGGTCATTCAGCACTTCTCCATCGGTTTCGCTCCGGCAGGCTGGGATAACGCCCTGAAACGTTTTGGCCGTAATCCCGACGATCGTCAGTCACTGACGGACGCCGGCATGCTGGTAACCAACGATAAAGGCCGTACCTACGATCGCTTCCGCGAGCGGGTGATGTTCCCGATCCACGATAAACGTGGGCGGGTGATTGGCTTTGGCGGCCGGGTGCTGGGCGACGGGGTGCCGAAATACCTCAACTCGCCGGAAACCGATATATTCCATAAAGGTCGCCAGCTGTACGGCCTGTATGAAGCGCAGAAAAACCATCCACAGCCGGCCAGGCTGCTGGTGGTGGAAGGCTATATGGACGTGGTGGCGCTGGCCCAGTTTGGCGTCGATTACGCCGTAGCCTCGCTCGGCACCTCGACCACGGCGGAACATATTCAGTTACTGTTCCGTACGACGGACACGGTGATCTGCTGCTATGACGGTGACCGGGCCGGCCGCGAAGCCGCCTGGCGGGCGCTGGAAACTGCGCTACCTTATATGAATGACGGCCGTCAGCTGCGCTTTATGTTTCTGCCGGACGGCGAAGATCCGGATACGCTGGTGCGTAAAGAGGGCAAAGAGGCGTTTGAAGCGCGTATGGAGCAGGCCACGCCGCTCTCCGCGTTTCTGTTTGACACGCTGATGCCGCAGGTTGATTTACGTTCACCGGACGGGCGGGCGCTGTTGAGCACCCTGGCCCTGCCGCTGATTAGCCAGGTACCCGGCGAAACGCTGCGCATCTATCTGCGCCAGGAGCTGGGCAACAAGCTGGGGATTCTGGACGACAGCCAGCTGGAAAAGCTGCTGCCGAAACAGGCTGAAAATGCGAAACAGCCACCGCAGCCCCAGCTAAAACG
Organism: Erwinia sp. Leaf53; assembly: GCF_001422605.1. Taxonomy (NCBI): domain Bacteria; kingdom Pseudomonadati; phylum Pseudomonadota; class Gammaproteobacteria; order Enterobacterales; family Erwiniaceae; genus Erwinia; species Erwinia sp. Leaf53. The sequence continues at coordinate 190,373 of NZ_LMLK01000001.1, read as the reverse complement.
CACAACCATGCGTATACTTATTGGGCTGCTGATACAAAATCCGCAGCTGGCCGCTCAGGTTCCGTCGCTTGAAGGCCTGCAGCAGTCAGACGTGGCCGGTTTTTCTCTGTTTGTTGAACTGGTCAACACCTGTGTTGCCCACCCCGGTATGAGTACCGGGCAGCTGCTGGAGCTGTATCGCGGCACAAAATTTAGTCAAAGCCTTGAAACCCTGGCCACATGGAACCACATGATCGTGGATGACGAAGTGGAAACCATGTTCCAGGACTCGCTGGCCAGTATGTACGATGCCGCACTGGAGCAACGGCTGGAAGAGCTGATTGCCCGTGACCGTACCCATGTACTGAGCGCTGAAGAACGCCGCGAGTTTTGGGCACTGAGCCAGGCGCTGAAGAAACAATAATTTTTGCAGTGAGTGGTCGCCCACTCACTGCTCCAAATCAGAATCAAGAAGCGTTATCGGCGCAGCCAGTTTGCCCACCGCCTGCGCGCAGCACCCGGAGCGTACATCAGTACGTGAGGAGTGCGAGCACAGCCGGGGGGCAAAATGGCAAGTGAGATAGCTTCGGACAGAACATCAAGCGGCTTGAGTGCCGAATATCCGTCAGGTTGACCCTGACAGCCGCCACGACGGGCAGCGGCAATAATCCAAACGCCCTCACTGTTATTGTTGGCCTCATAGCCGACCAACACCAATCTAATTTAACAGAAGTGTGGATACCGTCTTATGGAGCAAAACCCGCAGTCACAGCTGAAACTTCTTGTCACCCGTGGTAAGGAGCAAGGCTATCTGACCTATGCCGAGGTCAATGACCATCTGCCGGAAGATATCGTCGACTCCGATCAGATCGAAGACATCATCCAGATGATTAACGACATGGGTATTCAGGTGGTGGAAGAAGCGCCTGATGCCGATGATCTGATGCTGAATGAAAGCAGTAACGATACCGATGAAGATGCGGCAGAAGCGGCTGCACAGGTATTGTCCAGCGTTGAATCTGAAATTGGCCGCACCACCGACCCGGTGCGCATGTACATGCGTGAAATGGGTACCGTTGAGCTGTTGACCCGCGAAGGCGAGATCGATATTGCCAAGCGTATTGAAGACGGTATTAACCAGGTCCAGTGCTCTGTTGCAGAGTACCCGGAAGCGATCACCTACCTGCTGGAGCAGTACGATCGTGTTGAAGCAGGTGAAGCCCGCCTGTCTGACATGATCACCGGCTTTGTCGATCCGAATGCACAGGAAGATATCGCTCCGACCGCGACCCACGTCGGCTCCGAATTGTCTGAAGAAGAACGTAACGACGACGAAGAGGAAGATGAAGAGTCCGACGACGACAGCAGCGAAGACGATAACAGCATCGATCCTGAACTGGCGCGCGAGAAATTTAACGACCTGCGCGTCCAGTACGAAAAAGCCCGTACGGTAATCAAAGCCAAAGGCCGCAGCCACGCAGACGCCGCCGCCGAGATTCAGGCGCTTTCCGACGTCTTTAAACAGTTCCGCCTGGTGCCGAAGCAGTTCGACTACCTGGTGAACAACATGCGTACCATGATGGACCGCGTTCGTACTCAGGAACGTCTGATCATGCGTCTGTGTGTTGAGCTGTGCAAGATGCCGAAAAAGAACTTTATTACCCTGTTCACCGGCAACGAAACCAATGAAACCTGGTTCAAAGCCGCGCTGGCGATGAACAAGCCGTGGTCTGAAAAGCTGAACGAAGTGTCTGACGACGTGCATCGTGGCCTGCAGAAACTGCAGCAGATCGAAGCAGAAACCGGCCTGACCATCGAACAGGTAAAAGACATCAACCGTCGCATGTCGATCGGTGAAGCGAAAGCGCGCCGTGCGAAGAAAGAGATGGTTGAGGCCAACCTGCGTCTGGTTATCTCGATTGCCAAGAAGTACACCAACCGTGGCCTGCAGTTCCTTGACCTGATTCAGGAAGGTAACATCGGCCTGATGAAAGCGGTGGATAAGTTTGAATACCGCCGCGGCTACAAGTTCTCGACCTACGCCACCTGGTGGATCCGTCAGGCGATTACCCGTTCTATCGCCGATCAGGCGCGTACCATCCGTATTCCGGTGCATATGATTGAGACGATTAACAAGCTCAACCGTATTTCGCGCCAGATGCTGCAGGAGATGGGCCGTGAACCGACGCCGGAAGAGCTGGCCGAACGTATGCTGATGCCGGAAGATAAGATCCGTAAGGTGCTGAAAATCGCTAAAGAGCCGATCTCCATGGAGACGCCGATTGGTGATGATGAAGATTCGCATCTGGGCGACTTCATCGAAGACACCACGCTGGAGCTGCCGCTGGACTCTGCCACTTCAGAGAGCCTGCGTTCTGCCACCCATGACGTGCTGGCCGGCCTGACCGCCCGTGAAGCGAAGGTGCTGCGCATGCGTTTCGGTATCGATATGAATACCGACCACACGCTGGAAGAGGTGGGCAAGCAGTTTGACGTAACGCGTGAGCGTATCCGTCAGATCGAAGCCAAGGCGCTGCGCAAGCTGCGTCACCCAAGCCGCTCCGAAGTGCTGCGCAGCTTCCTGGACGACTAACCACAGGTTAGCTTTTCCACCTGCTGCATAAAAATGGCCCCTTAACCGGGGCCATTTTTTTGGCTGATAGCATGAAAAAGGGTGCTCATCGATCTCCACCCAACAATGAGCCTGACGGGCGGGCACAGGGCCCGCCGTCAGCTGGCTTTACCCTACGGGTGACAGGCTAAGCTGGCTTGCAACTCTATCCCTCCCTGTTTATACCGCAGCTCACAGAGTGAACCACGGGTTACCAGAGCCAGCAAAACCTCGGTCACACAGACCACAATAATGCACAGGGCTAGCAGTTTCTTTGCCATCTTTGGCCTCCTTTCTCCATTGCTTTACAGCTGGCAAAAGGCTACCCTCACATTGTCGAGATGTAAGGAGCAGCCTCACGTGATGAACATCATGTGGGGCTTTTTCTCTTTACGTCCCTTACCAGAATGGCTCAGGACATAAGATCCTGAGCACCCGCCACGCAGTCTACTCCTTTACTTTTAAATCAACGACTTCAGTTGCGCTAAATCAGCGCCTCGTCTGAAATTTATGCAACAGCGCTGTAATTCCTGAAAGGCGTAACAGGCCGTTTTAACACAGTCATCTAACCGATATGCGCAGCCGGTACCTGCCCGTTAACGGCCTGACATTCAGACTTTAACAGTGATCATCTGCCATCAAATTGCCGCGATCACCGCCGCCGTAATCTGTTCCGTTTTCAGCCCACCGCCGTTGCCCGCCTGCGCCGTTACCGTTTCCACCGCCCTGAGGATCGCCGCCGCCGCGTCACGCTCGCCGAGGTGCTCCAGCATCAGCGCCGCTGACCAGATGGCGGCGATCGGGTTTGCAATCCCCTGCCCGGCGATATCCGGTGCCGAACCGTGTACCGGCTCAAACATCGACGGCACGCCCGGCTGCGGGTTGAGGTTGGCGGAGGCCGCGTAGCCCAGACCGCCCTGGATCGCCGCACCAAGGTCGGTGAGGATATCGCCAAACAGGTTCGAAGCGACGATCACGTCCAGCGTCTCCGGGTTCATCACCATCCGCGCGGCGATGGCGTCAATGTGATAGCGGTTCACCGTCACGTCCGGGTATTCCCGGGCGATCTCTTCGGTGACCTCATCCCACATCACCATGGTGTATTTCTGCGCGTTGGACTTGGTGACCGAGGCCAGCCGCCCGCTGCGCTGACGCGCCATCTCGAAGCCGTAACGCAGAATGCGCTCGACGCCGCGGCGGGTAAAGATCGAGGTTTCCACCGCTACTTCATCCGGCGTGCCCTGATGGATACGGCCACCGGCGCCGCTGTACTCGCCTTCGGTATTTTCACGAATGCACAGGATATCAAAGTCGCCCTTGCGCAGCGGCCCTTCCACCCCGGCCAGCAGCCGGTGCGGGCGCACGTTGGCAAACAGGTCGAACTGCTTGCGGATCGGCAGCAGCAGCCCGTGCAGCGAGACGTTATCCGGCACTTTATCCGGCCAGCCCACCGCGCCCAGCAGCACCGCATCAAAGCGCTTCAGCGTGGCGATGCCGTCCTGCGGCATCATTTCACCGTGCTCAAGATAGTACTCACAGGACCACGGGAACCACTCACCGCCGAGGGAAAAATCAAATTTTGCCGCGCTGTGTTCCAGCACCTGCCATGCGGCCCGGGTGACGTCAACGCCAATGCCGTCGCCGGGGATCACCGCTACCTGATAGCTATTCATAACTCTCCTTAACCGTTATTCAGGGCACAAAACCGGGCGGTGCAACGGCGAGGTGGCACCCAGCCGCCCGTCTCCTGCCCTTTATCATCGCCGATGCGGATAACCGGTGCTGCTTTTTTCAGAGCGATCGGCGGCAGAAGCTGCCGAATACGCGCCAGGCGCAGTCGGCAGAGGGTGCAGAGGGTGCAGAGGGGCCAGGAGGCGTGACGTTACATGACCTGCCGGATCGCCCACACCGCCAGCGCATGGTCCTCATGGGAAGGCAGGCCGCTGACGGTAACCGCGCCAATAACGCCACCGCCGGCCAGCAGCAGCGGGAAGCTGCCGCCGGAGTCGGTGTAGCGCTGCGGATCCATATAGCTCATCTGCTCCATCGCCACGCCGTTGGCCTTGTTCAGCTCGCCGGTATACAGCGAGGCGTGGGCGTTGCGCAGCACGGTGTTGCGCTTACGGGCAATCCATTCGAGGTTTTCTGCGCTGGAGCCGCTCAGGGAGGTGCTGAACAGCACCTGACCAAAGGCATAAACTTCAATCGCTACCGGCAGGTTTTCGCGGGCGGCACGTTCGCGCAGCAGGCTGCCGATCTGCCAGGCGGTATCAAAACTGAACTGGCTGACGCGCACGTGGGCTTCCTGCTCAAGCAGGGTTTCAAGGCTGGGAATGGCGGACATAAATCGTCTCCGGCAAGGTTAACGGTCAATGCCCTGCAGGATAGTTGAATTTATTATTTCACAAAACACCAAAAAGAAATAAAAATTTTATTTGTGAGCTTAGTCAAATATCGTGTTGCAACAACGGCAAAACGGGCCATCGCTGGCCCGTCCGGGGGTTAGCGGAAGACGCTGACCGCCTCCACCAGCCGCTGCGCCTGGTACTTCATACGCTGTGCCGCGCGAGCCCCTTCCGTGACCAGCGCACTGTTATCATGGGTCAGACGATCCAGCGCCGCTACCGCCTGGCCGACCTCGTTCAGGCCGCTGCTCTGCTCGGCGGTAGCCACGCTGATCTGCTGCAGCAGTTCGGTGACGTTCTGCACCTTCTCAACGATATCGCTGATGGCTTTGCCGGCTTCATGCACCTGCCCGGCGCCGGACTGCACCTTGAGGTTACTGGCCTGAATCAGCTGGCGGATCTCGCTGGCGGCACCGGCGCTGCGCTGCGCCAGGTTACGCACCTCGCCGGCCACCACCGCAAAGCCCTTGCCCTGCTCGCCCGCCCGCGCGGCTTCCACCGCCGCGTTCAGCGCCAGGATATTGGTCTGGAACGCGATGCTGTCGATCAGCCCGGTGATGGTGGCGATCTGCCGCGCGCTCTCGGCGATCTCGTCCATGGTCACCACCACGTCCTGCATCACCTCGCCGCCCTTCGCCGCCGCACTGCTGGCGGTACGCGAGAACTGGTTGGCCTGCTCGGTGCTCTCGCCGTTGCGCTGCACGGTGCTGGTCATCTGGTTCATGGTGCTGGCGGTCTGCTGCACGCTGGCCGCCGTCTGCTCGGTGTGGCTGCTGATCTGGTCATTGCCGCGCGCCAGCGCGTCACTCGCCTGGTGCACGTCGACCACCTGATCGCGCACGTCGTTGATCAGCCAGCTGAACATCAGCCCCAGCTGGCCGACGGCGCGCAGGGTCATGCCGATCTCATCCACCCGGTTCAGATGACCCACCTGCGGCCGGGCACCGGACGCCACGTCCAGCGCCTGGCGGCACACCGACTCCAGCGGGCGCGAGATCTGGCTCTCCAGCCACAGGCTGCCCAGCAGCAGCAGCAGCGCCGAAACGCCGCTGAAGCCGGCCAGCGCCAGGCCGGATGCACCAGATGCGGCGGCAGCTGCGATCAGCGGCAGCCACAGCGCCAGCAGCGCGCTGCGGATGCGCCAGCGCAACGGCAGGGTTTTCAGGATGCTCAGACCGCTGAGCCAGCCGCTGCGCAGCAGCAGCCCCTTATGCAGCCGCCAGCCCTGCATTTTCCCCTGATTGATCTTCTGATACAGCTGCTCAGCCGCCCGCACCTCCTCCGCCCGCGGCTTGGTGCGCACCGACATATGCCCCTGAATCTCACCGTTGCGGATCACCGGCACTACGTTGGCCCGCACCCAGTAGTGGTCACCGTTTTTACGCCGGTTTTTTACCAGCCCGGTCCACGGCAGCCCCTGGTTCAGGGTGGCCCACATATCGGCAAAAGCGGCTTTTGGCATATCCGGGTGGCGCACCAGATTGTGCGGCTGACCGTCGATCTCGTCGCGTTCATAGCCGCTCACCTCGATAAACGCGTTGTTGGCGTAGGTGATGTAGCTGCTGGCATCGGTGGTGGTCATCAGCGTGATATCGTCGTCGAGCGGATGTTCCTGTTGTGTAACAGGCTTCGGGGTGTGCATATAACGGCCTTGTTATAAATAAGTTTACTGGCAGGGTTTAAGCACAGTTGTCGGCAGAAAGAGGAGAAACTTTACCGGTATCAGGTGGCTTTGCGTGCCGCGTCACGAAAGCAGGACAGACCCGCCGGCCACGTGCGGCGGTCAGCGAGTACTAAGGGCGCCGGAGTGCAGCGGTCAGTAGGTACGGTGGTCACCGGAGTGCAGCAGTCAACGGTTACGGTAGTCACCGGAGTACAGCGGTCAGTAGGTACGGTGGTCGCCGGAGTGCAGCGGTCAGTGGGTACGGTGGTCGCCGGAGTGAGGCGGTCAGGCGGTCGACGGGGGGTGACGATCGGAAGCAGGCCGATCTCCCGCGTGGCCGGCAGGCAGGCGATCGGCAAACGCCTCGCGCAGCCAGTGGATAAATCCGCTGACCGCCCGCGGCACCTGCGCGGACCACGGGCGCACTACATAGAGCATATCGGCGAAGGCACCGACGGTGTGCCACTGCGGCAACAGCTGCACCAGCGTGCCCTCCTGCAGCGCGGCGCGGGCGCTGAAGTCCGGCAGCAGGGCGATGCCCAGCCCGGCCAGCGCGGCATCGCGGATCGACTCGCTGTTGTTGGTGGCAAACGGCCCGCTGACGTTAACCGACTGCCGCTCGCCCCCGGCCAGCGGGGCAAAACTCCAGCGCGGGGTCTCCACGCCGCGCGGATAGTAGAGACACTGGTGGTCGGCGAGCGATGCCGGGGTCGCCGGCGTGCCGGCGTGGGCCAGATAGCCGGGGGACGCCACCACCAGCGCCTGGGTGCGGCACAGCGGCAGCGCCACGTGGGTTTCCGGCAGCGTGTTGCTGTGGCGGATGGCCAGATCGAAGCCTTCGCTGGCCAGCGAGATAATCCGGTCTGACACCTCCAGCTGCACACGCACCTGCGGATGCTGGCGCAGAAACGCAGTGATGTGCGGCACCAGCTGCTGGCGGGCAAAGGCGACCGGCGCGGTGACCCGCACCAGGCCACGCAGCGGACCGGCCGAGTCACGCACGCTGAAGAAGCTCTGTTCAATGCGGGCAAAGGGTTCACGCAGATCCTCCACCAGCTTTTCGCCGGCGCTGGTCAGCCGCACGCTGCGGGTGGTACGCGTGACCAGCGGCACGCCGGCCAGCTGCTCCAGCTCTTTGATCTTCTGCGACATCGCGGCTTTGCTCACCTCCAGACGGTCGGCGGCGGCGGTAAAACTGCCCTGCTCGGCCAACACCGTCAGCCAGTGCAGGTGATTCCACAGCGCGTCGGTTTTTAGCTCTTTCATCAGTATTGTTCACTATAGTAAATAATCATTTCAAGTATAGCGGTTTTTCCCGACGAAATAAGGGGGTAAGTTGTGCATCAGAGACGGGCAGATACAGCAGGGTGCTACCAGCAGACCCGCCGTTCACTGGCCGCATAAATCCAGCAAACAAGACAATGTCGAGGTATCTATGCCGTTACTGCAATTTGATGTGATCCAGGGCCGTTCCGAGTCTGAACTGAAAATGCTGCTGGACGCCGCGCACCGTGCCGTGCTGGCCGCCTTTAAGGTGCCTGAGCGCGATCGTTATCAGATTGTTCAGGAAAACAAGGCTTATCAGATGGTGTTTGAGGATACCGGCCTCGGCTTACAGCGCACCGATAATCTGGTGATGGTGCGGGTGTTTACCAGCCCGCGCAGTAGCGAGCAGAAACAGTTCTTTATGGCTGAGCTGTGCCGTGAGTTTAAAGAGAGCTGCGGTATTCTGCCCTCCGACGTGATGATCACCTTTATCACCAATGAGAAAGGTGACTGGAGCTTCGGCAACGGCGTGGCGCAGTATCTGACCGGCGAACTGTAATGCTCAGACCGTACCGCCGCTAAGACGGCGCCAGGGCCACAAAAGTCAGGGGATGCTGAACGCAGTGGTCAACGTGGTGGTGAGCGTGACGGTGAGGATAACGGAGAGAAGGTAGCCTGGGTGGCGGCGTGCTACCGCATGAAGCCCCCCGGCGAACGCCGGGGAGCAGGTTACGCTTAGAAGTCGTAACGCAGACGCACCAGGTTCATATCACCCAGTTTGTCGGTGCTGGAGGTAAATACGTGTTCGTAGTCAACACGGAAACCGTAGTCCAGCTTGAAGGTCACGCCCAGGCCGTTGTCGATGCGCTGGTAGTCACGGCCGGAGACGTACTGCAGACGGTCACCCATCACATACGGCATCACCGACTTCAGACCATACTGATCCACCGGTACGGTGTAACCCGCCAGGTATTCGATACCCCAGGCATCACCGGCGAAGTAGTCATGCACGTTAGCTTTTTTGGTGGTCAGGAAGTTGTTGTAGTAACCACCGCCGAAGCTGAAGGTCCAGTTATCCGGTTTCCAGGTCAGCGCGGTACCGAAGATATTCTGGTCCCAGGACTCGCTGTCGCCGTTGCCCGGGTTACGCATTTCGGCGCGGGTATAGTTCCACGCGGTGCCCCACGTCAGGTCTTTGGTGATATGGGTATCCACGCCCAGCGAGCCGCCGCCCTGGCGCTTGTAGCGCAGGCCGTTGCCCGGCAGGTATTCGCTGTCGGCAAACAGGTAAGAGGCGTAGAAGTCGGTGTTGCCGTAGCTGTTTTTGTACTTCAGCATCTTACGTGAACGGTATGAGCCGTCGTAATCACCGTTGATGCCGTTACCCGGCGCCTGGCCGACCATATCGTAGTCCCAGATATCGGTCTTCGCACCGACCACATCGTAGTAGACGCTGTTCTGCTGGCCGAAGGTCAGCGTACCCCAGGTGTCACTCTTCAGGCCGGTATAGAGCATACGACGGGTGGTGTCATGCGCGCCTTTTGCGTGGTGGCTGTCCCAGTCAAACACCGCCGGGATATTCACACCCAGCTCGTAATAGCTTATCCAGCTGATGTCATCGAACAGGTAGTAATCTGCCGCGAAACGGAAACGGGTACCGCCGTCAAAGCCGTTACGCTTATAGGCATTGCTGCCGTCCGGGCCGGTGATGTTATTGAACTGCGGACGAATGCTGCCGCCCACGGTAAAGTTCAGGCGGCTCAGCGGGTTACCCGCCTGCGGATCCTGTTTCAGTACGGTAATCTCTGCGTTAGCGGCAAACGATGCACTGCCCACCACCAGTCCCAGGCCAATGGCCTGAGTTAAAGTGCGCATTTTAGTTAACATTTATTTCTATCCCTTATTATTTTTTAAGAATTGTTGCGCGAAAATAATACCGCGATCTGTGAGATAAGAAATTAGCAAAAATTACTATTCTGTGCTTTCACGATGTGAATTTCTTAAATTAATATTTCAAAATATTTATTTTTTAATCGATTTAATCATTTCGTGCTTATTTACTCTACCCAACCTAAACGAAAGTAAATAAGCGCACTCAGAAATCATAACGCAGACGCATAAAGTTGATGTCGCCCATACGATCGTTGCCTGAACGAAAAACGTGCTGATAATCAATGCGAAAACCTTTTTTTAAATAGAATACCACGCCGAGGCCGTTCTCACGTATAAAGCGCCGCTGCGGCCCATGCCCGGCGCGCAACCGATCGCCAAACCAGATCGGCATAACGGATTTCAGTACCGGCATCTGCACCGGGAAGTCGCGCCCGACAAAATAACTCGCCCCCCAGGCATTGTGCGCAAAGTAGCGATCTGCAGGCTGACGCGCCAGCGCAACGAAATGGTGATACCAGCCGCCACTGACCGCCACCGTCCACAGCCCCGGCTTCCAGCTTACGGCGCTGCCCAGCAGCTGCTGATTCACCCGCCGCGCGTCGCTGTGGTCATCATTGCGCAGCGAGTCGCGGGTCATCACCCCCGCCACGGCCAGCGTCAGGTCGGGGGTGACCCGATAGTCAACCGCCAGCCCCGCGCCGTTATGACGCTTAAAGCGCAGGCCGTGGCGTAACAGCCGTTCGTGCGCGCTGCTCATATAGCTGGCATACAGGGTGGCCGGCCCGAACGGCCTGACGTACATCAGGGTGTTGCGCGTTCCCCACGAGCCATCGATGCTGAAACCGGCGCCCAGCGTGGCCGGTTCAGCGTGCAGATCGTTACCCCAGATATCTGTTTTAGCGCTGATGGTTTCGTAATAGACGCTGTTGCGCTGCCCCCAGGTCAGCTCGCCCCAGCGCTCGCTGCGTAGCCCGCTGTACATCTGGCGGCGGACGGTGTTGCGGGCACCGCTGGCGTAGTGGCCCTTCCAGCCGACGATTTTCGGGATATCCATGCTGTTTTCATACAGGTTAACCAGCGACAGATCCTCATCAAGGTTGTAATTAAGCCGCAGCATATAGCGCGAGCTGCCGTCATACAGATTGCGCTGGTATGAACCGCGATCGCTGCCGCCCATCACGTCAATCACCACGGCACGGATGCTGGCCCCCGCCGCCACATGGATGCGGCTCAGCCCCTGCTCACCGCTGCGTTTGCCTTCTTTCAGAGTAACTTCAGCCGCGACGGGGCGGGATAACAGCAGCAGCCCCAGGGAAAAAACGATCAGACAGTCTCTGCGCGCAGTATACATAGCCATCCCTCCGTGACGGATTACCCTGATACTGCGCTCGTGATCATTCAGAGTGGAGAGCACACTTAAACGCTCATTTTGTCATCATGAAACGGCAATACGTGCGGGCAGCACAGATTGCTGAGGGGTTAAGCGCAAAAACTTGCACCGGATAACACTTCTGCACCGTGCACATCCCGCAGCGTCTGCCGTCTGGATTACAGGCTTCACTATCAGATGGGCCCGTCGCTCCGGGATGTTAGCGCGGGCTGTGCGATGTGACTGACGACTTTTGTCGCAGATTCCGAAGCAGAAATATGGCCTGCTTAACACTTCTGCAACTCTGTGGCGCAGCGTCTCCCCAGCCGGGGCGTAATCGGTTAATTTGACCACGCGATGTGCTCTGCTGGTGAAGTTAAACAAACGTTAAACAAACCCGTTACCATCAGTAACCATCGCCTTTTTTCACTGTTCGCCAGGCGGCCAGGCGGGGATAATCCGTCCTATTACAAAATATTTCAGTGTGCATTTTTTACGCTTCGCCTCTGCATGACAGGGACTGCGTCACACCAGGGGAAGACCGATTTAATGATTTCTGCCACCTTATCGCTGCTACTGTTTGCCGCCTCGGCGGCGCTCTATTCGTGGAAAGCCGGACGCCACCGGCTGTGGTTTACGCTGCTGTTGATCCTGCTGGGGACCAGCCTGATCCTCAACGCCACGCTGTTGGCCAGTAATTACTTCACCGGTGACGGGATTAACGACGCGGTACTCTATACCCTGACCAACAGCCTGAGCGGTGCCGGAATGCAAAAGTATCTGCTGCCCGCCGCCGGGCTGGTAGCCGGGCTGGTGGCGATCGTTGCCCTGCTGGCGTGGGTGCTGCGGTTGCGCAGGCATACCCCTTACCGTCGGCGCTGGAGCCTGCTGGCGCTGCTGCTGGCGATCGCTTCAGTTGCAGCGACCCCCGCCTGGCACCAGACCACCGCGCTGGTGAAGTCGCAACTGGCGCGCGCCGATTCGGATTTTTCCAGCCACTATCAGGTACCGTCGAAGAACCTCTCCGGCGACCGGCCAAACCTGGTGTGGATCTACGCGGAGAGCCTGGAGCGCACCTATTTTGATGAGCAGGCGTTTCCCGGACTGGCACCGGAGCTGAACAGCATCCGTGCCGAAGCGGTCGATTTCAGCCACACCGAACAGCTGCCCGGCACCGAATACACCATCGCCGGCATGGTCGCCTCACAGTGCGGCATCCCGCTGTTCGCCCCCTTTGACGGCAACGCCTCCAGCTCACTCTCCACGTTTTATCCGCAAAACGTCTGCCTGGGCGATATCCTCAAGGCTGCGGGTTATCAGAACTGGTTTTATCAGGGGGCCAGCCTGAGCTTTGCCGGTAAAGATCTGTTCCTCTCGTCGCACGGTTTCGACCATCTGTACGGCTTTAACGAGCTGAAAAGCGTGGTGAAGGACCCGAAATACCGCAACGACTGGGGCTGGTATGACGACACGGTGCTGGATCTGGTGTTTGATAAGTACCTGGAACTGGCGAAAACCAACCAGCCGTTCTCACTGTTTACGCTGACCGTTGACACGCATCATCCGGACGGGTTTATCTCGCGCAGCTGCCAGCGCAGGTCTTATCCGTTCGAGGGCAAAGAGAACAAATCCTTTGCCGCCGTGGCCTGCGGCCAGGAGCATATTGCCCGGCTGATTGAGCGCATTCGCGCCACGCCGTACTTTAAGAACACCATTATCGTGGTCAGCTCTGACCATCTGGCGATGAACAACACCGCCTTTAAGTACCTGAACCAGCACCCGCGTTCCGATCTGTTCTTTATGCTGCGCGGCGACAGCGTGCGCAGCGATGTGCTGACCATGAAGCGCAGCACGCTGGATAACGGGGCCACGGTGCTGGACGCGATGGGCGGCGATAACTTTATCGGCCTCGGGCGCAGCAGCCTGTCGTCCACCTCGCTTTCCACCACCTTCCTGGATATCAAAGAGAAGATTAACGAGTGGAAGCCGGACGTCATCGCGCTGTGGAACTTCCCGAAAACCATTAGCGATTACAGCGTTGATACGGTGAAAAACAGCTTCAGCTTCTCCGGCACCCACTTTACGCTGCCGCTGCTGCTGTCGGTACAGGACGGACGCATCGAACCGAAGCTGGATGCGTATCTGGCCACGCCGCTGAAGCAGCAGCTGGCAAAATTTGCCGCCGGTGAGCGCTTTGTCTGGATCGACCGCTGCTACAAAATCGGCAGCGTGTGGGATGAGTCGAAGATGCTCAACAATAATCTGTGCATCGCCAGCGGCACGCTGAACGCGCCGCCGCTGATAAGTGAAGTACAGCCCGGCAGCAGCAAGGGTAAAATCAGCTTCCCGGACACTGAGGCTGATGAAAACAGCTGGCAGCAGGCGGTTGCCCGCCTGAACGTCAGCGACGCCGACCTGAAATACCGCGCAGACCGCATTCTGTTTAACCTGCCGGGGCTGCCGCAGGAGGTGCAGAAGGTGAGTGGCCTGTCATACGTTGAGCCGTGGGGCCGCTGGTCCGATGCCAACCTGCAGCCGCAGGTGACGGTACAATACCTGCAGCCGCTGCCCGCCCGATTCCGCCTGACCCTCACCGCCCGCGCGATTGGCCCGAACGCCCTGCGCCCGGTAACGGTACAGGTCGGCGGCTGGCAGCAGCAGGTGACCTTCAGCGAACAGGCGGGCAACGTGCAGCTGGAGGTGGATAACCCCGATGGCGCACGCGTGATAAGCCTGGTGCCGCCGGAGCCGGTGGAATCCAGCGAAGGACTGACTGACGGGTTTACCGCCCGCAGGCTGGGCATCGGCCTGGTGAGCCTGCAGGTAGAGCCGCTGCCGTAAGACTGTCGACCGCGCCGCAGCCATAAGACTGCGGCGTGCAACCCAACAGCGGCGACCACGATCGCTGAGCGCCTGGCCAGGCAGGCGCGCCTGGCACTGCACCTGCGGTCGCTGGCCGCTCAATGGCCTGTCTGTCAGCTCGCCCCCCTGCGAGGCGGGTCCATCTGGGCGGCTCCCCTCCTAGAGCACCAGTTCGATCTGGTAACTTTCCATCCAGCGATTCAGCCCGACCACCATCTCCAGCCCGACGCGACTGTCCAGCATGCTGCTGCTGCCAGGCGCTTCGGCCAGTTTCGTCCGCAGCTGGCCTTCATCCAGCAGCGCCCTGACCGGCGCATTGCTGTCCTGCAGGATCGCCGCTGCCGCAGTGCGCAGCGCCCGCTCATAGGCCGGGTCCTGAGTAGAGGGGTACGGGCTTTTCAGCCGCTGGTATACCGACTGTGGCAACAGATCTTTGCCCGCCTCGCGCAGGATGCTCTTTTCCCGACCGTCGAAACACTTCATTTGCCACGGGATATTGAACACATACTGCACCAGCCGGTGATCGCAGAACGGTACCCGCACCTCCAGCCCCACCGCCATGCTCATGCGATCTTTGCGATCCAGCAGCCCCTGCAGAAAGCGCGTCAGATTCATATAGCTGAGCTGACGCATCCGCTGGTCACCGGCGTTCTCACCGGGCAGTACCGGGCAGGCCTGCCGCGCCTGCGAAAAACTGTCATGCAGGAATTCGTCCATGCGGAGCTGCTTCAGTAACGCCGGGTCAAGCAGGCTGGTATCGTCCAGATATTTACCGGAGACCGCATTCAGCCACGGAAAAATATCGCCCTGTACCGACTCGGGATCGTAGAACCAGCGATAGCCGCCAAACACCTCATCGGCAGACTCGCCGGAGAGCGCCACGGTGGAACGTTTACGCACCGCTTCAAACAGCAGATAGAGTGACGGCCACAGGTCGCCGTAGTGCGCGGGCGGCAGATCCAGCGCACGGATCACCTTATCGCGAATGTCGCTGCCCGCCATATTCAGGCTGTCGAGCACGATCTCGGCGTGCTCCGAGTTGAGCATCTTCGCCACGTCGCGCACGTAGGGGGCATCCGGCGTGGCGCGCAGATCGTCACTAATAAAATCGATGCCATGCGACCGGAAATCGACCGAGAACGTTCGGATATTATCGCGCCCCTGCTCCAGCAGTTTTTTCGAGGCCAGCGCGGTCACCAGCGACGAGTCCAGCCCGCCGGAGAGCAGGCTGCACATCGGCACGTCGGCGACGATCTGCCGCGCGATAATGTCATCCAGCAGCTCACGGGTATGGCCGATGGTCTGCTCCAGCGAGTCGGTGTGATCGTTAGCCTCCAGCTGCCAGTAACGGTGGCGATGGTTGCCCTGCGGAGTAAACTGCATCATCTCGCCGGGCTGCAGCTCCGCCATGCCGCTGAATACCGCATGGCCGGGGGTTTTGACCAGTTCCAGCAGCTCACGCAGGCCATCGGCGCGCACCCGCGCCGGCACCAGCGGATTGGCCAGCAGCGCTTTCGGTTCAGAGCCGAAAATCACCCCGTCAGGGGTGGTAAAATAGTACAG
The DNA here is from genome assembly GCF_001422605.1 of Erwinia sp. Leaf53. NCBI lineage: Bacteria > Pseudomonadati > Pseudomonadota > Gammaproteobacteria > Enterobacterales > Erwiniaceae > Erwinia > Erwinia sp. Leaf53. Next base: position 174,762 of record NZ_LMLK01000001.1, on the reverse strand, counting down.
CGGTTTGACCCCCATCCGGTCACGCACCAGCAGCAACGACTGTGCCCGCAGATCCCAGATGGCAAAGGCATAAATGCCGTTGAGACGGCCGACAAAATCATTGCCCCACTGCAGCCAGGCGCGCAGCACCACCTCGGTATCGCTGCGGCTGGTGAAGCGCTGCCCGAGCCCTTCCAGCTCGGCTCTCAGCTCTTTGAAGTTATAGACCTCACCGCTGTAGGTGATAACGGCATCCACGCCGCGGTGTCCTGCCATCATAGGCTGTGCGCCACCCGCCAGATCGATCACCGACAGGCGCCGGTGCCCGAGGCCAACCGGCCCGGCAATCCAGATACCCTCCGCATCGGGTCCCCGCAATGCCATGGTATCGGTCATTTTTTGCAGCGTGTCGCGCTGATCCTGCATCTGACGGCTGTAAGATAACCATCCCGTTATTCCACACATTTTTTAACTCCTGTTGGTTGTTTTTAAATACCTCCTTAGCTTTAGCCTGTCCGGGATTAAGCTTCATCTCAAAGAAATTTATTTAGTAAAAACATGATGATACGAGGTTTTCTATTTTGACTGATCCGTGTTTTCTTATTAAAAAAGGCCTATTACACACCGATATTATTAAACGGCTGGCGCGGGTGATACTCTCGTTTCCGGAACGCGTTGTCCTCATCCGCTGCCGGGGTTTCACGAAACGCTTGCAGTTAAAAACAAAGAATTTACACTGCCAAGTCATCACTCACTGACAGGGATGCTCCCCCGTTGAAACACCTACTGCCCGCCGTGCTGCTCACCGCCGTAACCCTGCCACTGCACGCGTCCGCCCGTACCGCCCCCGACCCGCTGCTGGCGTCAAAGGTGGTTGACCGTTACGCCGATAATATCTTCTATAACACCAAGGCCAGCGGGATGGCGATCGTGGCGATTGATGCCAATCAGCGGGTGTTTGCCAGCCGCGGCGCGGTACGCCCCGGCAGCCCGCAGCGGCCGCAGAAGGATTCGGTGGTGCGCATCGCCTCGCTGACCAAGCTGATGACCAGCGAACTGATGGTTAAGCTGGCAGAGGAGAACAAGCTCAAACTTGACGATCCGCTGAGCAAATACGCCCCGCCCGGCAGCCGGGTGCCGGCGTTTAACGGCCAGCCGATCCGGCTGATCAACCTGGCCACCTACACCAGCGGCCTGCCGCGCGAGCAGCCCGGCGGCAAAGCCAACCGCGCCGTCTTCACTTGGCCGACCTACAACCAGCGCTGGAACTGGCTGAGCACCGCGAAGCTGACCTGGACGCCGGGCGAACGCGCCAGCTACTCCAACGTCGCCTTCGACCTGCTGGGGGATGCGCTTTCCCGCGCCGCAGGCAAGCCCTACCCGGCGCTGCTCCAGGAAAAAATCACCCGCCCGTTGGGGATGAAAGACACCACCTTTACGCCGTCGCCGGACCAGTGCCGACGCCTGATGATCCCGGCGAAAAGCCCGAGCCCGTGCAATAACTCGCTGGCGGCGATCGGCAGCGGCGGCGTCTACTCGACGCCGGACGATATGGGCCGCTGGATGCAGCAGTTCCTCTCTTCCGACGTGCAGGCGCGCAGCGCGCAGGTCGACCGCCTGCAGACCATGATTTACCAGCGCAGCCAGCTCAGCCAGGTGGTAGGCATGGACGTGCCGGGCCGCGCCGATGCGCTGGGCATGGGCTGGGTCTATATGGCACCGCGCGACGGTCGCCCCGGCATCATCGAGAAAACCGGCGGCGGCGGCGGCTTTATCACCTATATGGCGATGGTGCCGCAGTACAGCGTCGGCGTGTTTGTGGTGGTCGCGCGCTCTAATGAAACCCGCTTCACGCCGATGAGCGACGGCGTACACAACCTGCTCACCGAGCTGATTGGTAACACCTCCGACAGCGCGAAGCTGGCCGCCAGCATTATGGCAGACTGACCCTACCCCGCAGGCGTCGCCGTTGCAGACCGGTTTCAGACGGGCAACGCGCATTAACGGGCAGTGATACCGGAGTCAGCCGGTTACAGGCGGGCATGCGCGCAGGCCGGACGCGGCGGCAAACCGGGGCTAGCCCGTTTTGCTGCCCGCCGGGTGCGGTGCCACAACGCACAGCCGCGGGCTGCGCATCAGCCGTTCCCGCGCCAGCAGCCGCCCGCGCTGATCGAAATAACGGCTGGGCCAGATCACCGACGGGTGTACCCCCAGCGCGCGGGCGATAATAAACTCACCCTTCGGCCACGGCTTTTTCAGCGCGTTGGCCAGGGTGCCGGAACTCAGCCCGGCCTGGCGCGACAGCGCCGCCAGCGAGCTTTTGCGTTTCTTAATCGCCGCAACGATGTCAGCCGGATGCATATCACTTTTCATCTTCATAACGTCCTCTCCTTGTGTTTGGCACCTCATCTCCTTCAAACTTATCACTAAGTATTACTTAGTACAATTTACATGAGCAGCTTAGAGAATCCTGTTAATTGTTCAGAAGTCAGGATCGACATGCTGCCACACCGTCTGAAAGAAGCCCGTCTGCAAAAAGGGATTTCACAACAAAAACTGGGGATCCTGGCCGGTATTGACGAAGCCACCGCCAGCGCCCGGATGAACCAGTACGAGCGCGGTATTCACGTGCCCGATTTCGAGCTGGTCTGCAGGCTGGCAAAGATACTCGGCGTGCCGTCGTGCTTTTTCTACACGCTGGAAGATGAGCTGGCCGTGCTGGTGGTGGCGTGGTATCAGCAGAAGCCTGATTAATATGGCCGGGTGGCTGTTCAGGATGGGAGCCGACTCCATCCGATTGGGCCACAGGTTTTACTCTTTTTTGATCGGGCAACTGGCTTACTCTGAGAACCCGGCTTTCTTCAGGTAAGTGACCTGCGCGACAGGTCATGCAGCCTGATTATATCTTGTTCCTTTTTATCATAAGCCTGCACGATTGACTCCGCCTGCCTTTCGCGGATAGTGATGCGTTTTCTGCTTCTGAATGAAAGGATTAACCCGTGAAATACTCCACTCTCCCCCTCGTTGCCGGTGCGCTGGCGCTGGGCCTGCTGCTGGCAGGCTGCGATAACAAAAAACAGGATACTCACCACATCAAGGTCGGTGTAATTAACGGTGCCGAACAGGACGTTGCCGGGGTGGCGAAGCAGGTGGCCAAAGAGAAGTACGGCCTGGAGGTCGAGCTGGTCGGCTTTAGCGGATCGCTGCTGCCTAACGACCCGACCGCCAGCGGCGATCTCGATGCCAACGTATTCCAGCACCGCCCGTTCCTCGAGCAGGATAACAAAGCCAAAGGCACCACGCTGGTGGCGGTGGGCAACACCTTCGTCTTCCCGATGGCCGGCTACTCGAAGAAAATTAAGCAGGTCAGCGAGCTGAAGGACGGCGACACCATCGCCATGCCCAACGATCCGACCAACCTTGGCCGCGCGCTGCTGCTGCTGCAGAAAGAGAAGCTGATTACCCTGAAGGCCGACACCGGGCTGCTGCCGACCGCGGTGGATATCACCAGCAACCCGCTGCACCTGAAGATTATGGAGATCGAAGGGGCCCAGCTGCCGCGCGTGCTGGATGACAAACAGGTGACCGTGGCGATTATCAGCACCACCTACCTGCAGCAGACCGGCCTTAACCCGGTGCGCGACAACGTGTTTATCGAAGATAAAGAGTCGCCTTACGTCAATATCATCGTCACCCGTGAAGACAATAAGGACGCCGCCAACGTGCGCGACTTTATAAAATCCTACCAGTCGCCGGAAGTGGCGGCGGCGGCAGAGAAGATCTTTAACGGCGGTGCGGTGCCGGGCTGGTAAGCCCCGCTAAAAACGCCACCGCCCCCGGCAGACGGGCTGGCGGGGGCGGTGGACGATAGCTGACGGACGGTGGCCGGTAGCCTGACGGCTTAGTGAAGCTGCCACTTCTCCGCCAATTTCAGCGCCGCGGCGCGAATAACGGCGACGCTCTCTTCATAATCTTCCGCCGTCAGCGTCTCCAGCTGCGCGGCGTTCTGCTCCGGCTGGCCGTGCAGCGCGATGGTCGCCAGCGCCGGCTTCATGGCTTCCGGCAGCGTCGACCAGTCGCCGAGCGCCACGCCCTTCATGTAGCCGACGCACCAGTCTTCCACCACGGTGAACTCCTGGCCTTCCATCTCATTGGTGCCGAACAGCGGATCGAACTGATCCGGGTAGTCGCGCAGGCGATCGACGATATCGTTGGTCTGCTGCGCCACCAGGTTCATAAAGGTCTGGAACTGCTCTTCCGACTCCCAGTCCGGGAAGTCGCCGCCCCAGATCGTCGGCAGCCACAGCTCTACTGCGACCGGCTGCGGCGGGGTCACCACCGCGGTCAGCAGGCCGTCCAGCTCTGAGGCGTCCAGCACCGAGTCATCGTTGCCATATTCTGCCAGCACATCGTCCAGCCATTCCAGTTGTTCAGCGCTCAGTGGGCCCTGGGTCATTGTTCTCTCCTCAGCGTTCGGTTGCCCGCGGCGGTGCCGGCGGGATAACAGTGCAATGGCGGGTATTCTCCCGGTCGCGGCGGCAAAAAGCTACCTTTGCCGCATGTTGTGCGGTTACAGCCGGATTATCACCCCCCGGCCGGACTGCTACAGCGAAGGCAGCGATATCAGCCTGACCGGCACCCTGCTGCGCATCACCTGGCCCGGCCCGCCAAACTACGAGAGCGTGGAACAGGGCGACGAACCGGAGACCTACTGGGCGCTAAAGAGCGATAAGCCGGTCTGTGCTAACGATGCACCGGACTGGGGGGATGAGAAGCTGCTGCAACTGACGGTAGATCCGGCGATGTATAAGACGCACCGTAACCTGATTGACCAGCACGTGCGCGTCAGCGGCACGCTGCTGTATGCCGAGACCGGGCACCACCATACGCCGATGATGATTGGGGTGGGGACGCTGGCGGCCGAGCCTGAGTAAAGCAGTGCCGGGCGCGGCATGTGCCCGGTTCTTATGCCCCTTAAAAAAGGCATAACAGCGTTAATGCATTATTTCAGGTGCATTCACCCGGATGCGCTGCGCAGCCAAAAAAACGCCCGGCCATCCCGGCCAGGCGTTTTCCTTATCGGCTGACGAACGTGCAACTTACCCTCGCGCCACCCGCGGCGCACGAAACACCAGCATAATACCGCCGATAATCGCCGCCATCCCGGCGATACCGGACCACGGCAGCGCGTTGCCGAGCAGCAGATAGTCGAGCAGCGCGGTGATCACCGGCACCAGGTAGAACAGGCTGGTGACGTTAACGATACTGCCGGCGTTGAGCAGCCGGTACAGCAGCAGCTGCGCCACCACCGAGATCAGCACGCCGAGGAACAGCACCGCGACGATAAACTGCCCGCTCAGGTCGGTGTGAAAGCCGCCGACGGGCGCCAGCAGCACGCAGAGCAGCAGGCTGACGGCGTACTGCAGCGGCAGCACGTCGGCGGGCGGCTGGCGGATCTGCTTCTGCATAATCGAACCGAAGGTCATCAGCAGCAGCGCCGCCAGCGCAAACAAAATGCCGGAGAGCGCGAGGTGCGAAGCGGCCAGGCTACGCCACACCAGCAGCACCAGCCCGGACAGCGCCACCAGCAGCCCGAGCAGCCGCAGCCCCTGCATCCGCCGCTCGACCAGCGCCAGCGTCAGGATCGGCTGGATGCCCATAATGGTGGCGATCAGCCCCGGCGTCACCCCGCGATCCATCGCCTCAAAGTAGCAGACCGCGTAGCCGCCAATGATCATCAGCCCGGTCAGAGCCACCTGGCGGGCGCTACCGCGCTGCGGCAGCAGGCGACGGCGCAGCAGGCCAATCGCCAGCAACGCCAGTAGCGCAATGGCAAAACGGCAGATCAGCAGCGCCATCGGCGAGGCGTGATCGAGCCCGAGGCGGGTAAAAATCGCGGCGCTGCCCCACAGCAGCACAAAGCCTGCGGTCGCACCCTGAGATGCGAGGTGGGAAGTATTAAAACGCATGAAAAACTCCGGTTACCTGGTTTTGTAGTCGTTGGCGCAGTCAGCCGGCGGCAGACAGGTGCAGGGCGTGAACTGGCCGTTAGCGTTCTGGGCGCTTACACCCCGGCAACAACAGCAACAACGCGAGGTGGCGGACAGGTAACGGAGTACAGGTGATGACGCCATGCCACAGCGACAGCCGCCGCAGGCGCGGTGCGGGCAGAAACGGGCTGTGGTCGTGGGGTTGAGAGGGTCATCACTGTTTTGTCGGTTTGATTTGATTGGGAATTAACTTAGCATGTGAATTGAGCGTAAACAACCGCTGGGGAATGCCCTGTGCGGTCATTGCACGATTCGGCATTAAGCGGTGGGGTATGCAAATTGATCAGCCCGAGCCGGGAACAGCATAATTTGCAAGCAGGAACCGTGGTGTTGATTTCAGTTCCTGCCGATGAGCCTGCTGGTTTAGTATTGAACCCTGAGATACAAGAAAAGCCCGTAATCAAGGTGTTTCTGTGGGTACAGTTAACGGGTAATAGCTTTTAAAATAATCCTTATTACCCCACTTGTACGGTTTTTTCTCATTCTCGCGTTTCATCTCAGCAATAAGTTCTCCCATAATCTCCAGGCACGATCGACCCGCCTCACCAGCCCGAGGTAACACCGCCTTTGCCCTTGAGTAATACTCTTTGACTGACTGTTTGCTGTAAATGTGCGGGTCCGGTACATACACACAAATGGAATCGGACCCAAATTTATCACGCTGCGCTGAATGCCCTTCTCTGGCGATAACATTATCCACGCCTGCCAGCGTATTAAGCGTATCAGGTGCAGAGCGGATCAGTGACGCAGCCATCGCATTCATCAGTGCATGATTCTGCGACTGGGGAAGGCTGTCGATAATGTCGGGAACCACCGCCAACCATATCGGTTGCGATGACTTTACGCCACGGATTAACTGCTTACTGTTAGCTGGGTTTTGCAAAAGCAGATATTTTTGATGTTCATCCGCTGAGGTCAAATCCTTGGGCTGTATCGCACTGGCAAACAGTGGAACTATCAGTATAAAGATTGCTAATCCTTTCATGGTACTACCACCAGCGTGGTATCAGAGGAGTTAGCGATCAATCTGCGTGTGTCAGCACCCACAACAATGCATCCTTCAGAAGCCCATCCAGGGGGGCCTTTGATGCGCTCACCATGTATTCTGAATGCCGTACGTCCAAAACTCTCTCCTGAAATTTGCGTTAAAATAATTGTAAAAGGCCCTTTAGAACTAGTTCGTCCTCCTATCCTGTAAGTCCCCTGCGGAATTGGCCCTAACCCCTTTACCTGCTGACGAGAAGGATTGTTTTTATTCGTCATCCTTCCAGAATATCCTGTCTCAACATGCCGTCCGTTATAGGAAAGCTCACCGGTGCTTTGGCTGTAAACCCACACGAGAAGGATTGTTTTTATTCGTCATCCTTCCAGAATATCCTGTCTCAACATGCCGTCCGTTATAGGAAAGCTCACCGGTGCTTTGGCTGTAAACCCACATAAATCTGTCTCCTGGTGTCAGATAGCAACGGTGTTACGCTCATTCCAGCTATCCGAATGAACGATATTGCCTTTCAGGTAATGCCACTTGATTTTTTCATACTTCAATTCAATACACTCAAGATGATTACATTTCTCACCGTAGTCACTCTTGATGTCATACATCAGTGAGGAGATGGCCTCTACTTTTACATTCTCCATAACAATGGAAAAGTAATGCTCTTCCATACCAGCATCATTTATATTGTAGAACCTTAGCTCAGCAAGCCTGAGGGTTTTCCCCGTCGTTAACGCCTGATATAAATACCGTTATAGGAAAGCTCACCGGTGCTTTGGCTGTAAACCCACATAAATCTGTCTCCTGGTGTCAGATAGCAACGGTGTTACGCTCATTCCAGCTATCCGCATGAATGATATTACCTTTCAGGTAATGCCACTTGATTTTTTCATATTTCAATTCAATACACTCAAGATGGTTACATCTTTCACCATAGTCACTCTTAATGTCATACATCAGTGAGGAGATGGCTTCTACTTTTACACTCTCCATAACTACGGAAAAGTAATGCTCTTCCATACCAGCATCATTTATATTGTAGAACCTTAGCTCAGCAAGCCTGAGGGTTTTCCCCGTCGTTAACGCCTGATATAAATATGGAAAAGTAATGCTCTTCCATACCAGCATCATTTATATTGTAGAACCTTAGCTCAGCAAGCCTGAGGGTTTTCCCCGTCGTTAACGCCTGATATAAATACGGGCTTGACGAGTCAACCTCCTTATCAACACAAAATGCTGAATGAATACGCGTTCCTGTAACTTTTCCGTTGGCATTGTCTGTCGGAATTTCAAYGCAGTGATTTAAGCATATGATTTCGATGCTRCTTTCACGATCCYGAACATCGACACTTCCTTTAATGAGGTTCCCGGCATCGTCATAGAGCCAWAGATAAACGGGTATTGCCATGATCAAATCCTGTGATGAGTTCAAAGAAGATTCTAATCTACTCAGAATGTGCGCTACGGATTTTGTCTTTACGTGGCATTGAAGAAGAGTAAATCGAAAATCAATTTTCATATGATATGAAGCAAGCAAGACAGAAAAAANCTCAGAATGTGCGCTACGGATTTTGTCTTTACGTGGCATTGAAGAAGAGTAAATCGAAAATCAATTTTCATATGATATGAAGCAAGCAAGACAGAAAAAAAGCAAAAACAGACTTGAGTCATGAGAGAAAGCAGAATCTTACTGAGCGGCTTAAATGCAGTGGTTGTAAATTAAATCGCCATGCTCATTACCGATTATACACGGCCAGACATTGCCGATTATCTGATACTCCGCTGAACGTCTTCAAGCCTGGTATACCAGCCCTGCCGTGCAGGTTGGTTGATAAGCTGGCACCCTAAAAACCGCCCTTGCACCCCGGAATGTAACTATTGCATTTTTATTCGAGCCACACTGCACATATTGAATTTAAATTAAATTAATCAGGATTTAGCAAGGCATGAAGAATATAATTACCGGGTACTCAGACGCGGGGCGAATGTGTGTCACCACATTCGCCCCGCTAACCACAAAAACTATACGAGGTAGTGATCATGGCTAAGCAGGAGTGTAATGCAGCAGAAGACAGATCAGAAGTTGCCGTTTCATCGATTCGGCATTTAACGGTGGGATATGCGAGCACGCTTCCGGATTATCAGCACGTTGCGGCGCTGAACATGAAGGGCAAGTGGCTGGAGGCGGCAGGTTTTACCACCGGTACCGAAGTGGATGTGCGGGTGATGGCCGGTTGCCTGGTGATCACCGCGCGGGAACCGGAGCCCCAGCTGATGAAATCGCTGCGTAAGGTATGCAAATTTTCCGGGCGTAAACAGCAGCAGGTAGAGGCGTTTATAGGTGCGATGGCAGGTAAGTAACTGGCAGCCACCGTTCAACCGCACTACCCCCGAAAACAGCCGTGTAAACCGGCATATCTGCCGATTAATTGTTCAGCTATTGAATGCTAAGCAGGCAGCCCACATACTATCAGCCACACTAAACTGAACGGGATGACACGGCGTGAGCAAGGCAAATATCAATCCGGCAATGCTGACCTGGGCGCGCGAGCGTTCAGGTATTGCCGTGGAACGATTTGCCCGGCTGTGCGGCGTTGATGAGCAGCGGCTGAGAGAGTGGGAAGCCGGAAACCACAGTATCACCTTCAACCAGGCGATGACCTTTGCGCACAAGGCCCATATCCCGTTTGGTTATCTGTTCCTGGCCCTGCCGCCGGTTGAACAACTGCCGGTGCCGGACCTGCGCACGGTGCAGGGCAAAGCCGTTAGCCGCCCCAGCGCCGAGCTGTTGGATCTGCTGAAAATTATGCTGCAGCGGCAGGAGTGGTACAGAGAGTATCTGCAGCAGCAGATGATACCACCGGGCCGGCTTTCCGGCCGCTTTTCACGCTACGATGCGGCAGACGCTATCGTCCGGGATATGCGTCAGACGCTGAACGTTGACCCCCATCCCTCCCGCGGAAGCTGGGAAGAGTATTATCGCGAGCTGGTGAATAAAATTGAGCAGGCGGGCGTGCTGGTAATGCGCTCCGCCAGCCTCGGCCACCACAGCCGCCCCTTCAACGTGGAAGAGTTCCGGGGTTTTGCCATCGCCGATGACTATGCGCCGATTATTTTCGTGAATTATGCCGACGCCCCCGGCGCGCGGTTATTTACCTTAATCCATGAGCTTTGCCATATCTGGATTGGACTGTCTGGCGTCTCCGATGGTGGTGTTACAGCTCACCTGCAACAGGAAGCCCTGTGTAACCACGTAGCGGCAGAGTTCCTGGTGCCCGCAGCCGAGTTTATGACCCACTGGCGAACGGACTATCCCGACTGGCAGAGCAACCTCGCTCCGCTGGAGAGCCATTTCCATGTCAGCCGCTGGGTACTGGCCCGGCGGGCGTTAACGCTCGGCCTGATCGACAAAACGGCTCACGATGACTATATCCGCTCATTACAGGCGGCTTATGCCGCCCGGGAAAAAGAGCCCGGTGGCCCGAACTATTACCGGACCAAAAAAGCGCAGATTAGCCCTTCTTTCTCCCGGGCGGTGGTGAGCCAGGCGTTGAGCGGGCAGCTGCTGTTACGTGAAGCGAGCGATCTGCTCGATGGGATTAAACCTGGAAAGATTGCCCGATTTGCCGGAGAACTGGGACTATGAAATATCTTCTGGATGCCAATACTTACATTGAGGCCAAAAACTTCTATTACGGCATGGATATTTGCCCGGCCTACTGGCAGTGGCTCGACTGGCAATTTGAGCTGGGCACGGTGGCAAGCGTAGATATGATTGGCAGAGAGTTGAGAGACGGTGACGACGAGCTGGCGCAGTGGGCCAGACAGCGCCCGGCGCACTTTGTTGCTAATGATGACGAAGCAACACAGCAGATATTTCAGCAGATCCTGTCTGATGTTATGGCTGGCGATTACAACGTACGTGAGCGTGATAATTTTCTGGCAAAAGCCGATCCGTGGATCATTGCGAAAAGTAAAGCCATTGGCGCGACACTCATCACCCATGAGTCGCTGCTGCCTGTCACATCCCGCAAAATCCGCATCCCCAATATCTGCCAAAATATCGAGGTTCCGTGGATGAACACTTTCCAGTTTTTACGGCAGTTAAATGCACGCTTTGTGCTGGAAGCCCGCTAATCAAGAAGTGGAATTGGACAATCTTCAGTGGTTCTGGCCGGGTATAAACCTCGCTCGAAAAAATGAAACTATCAACGTTAGCAGGTTGAAGATAACGGGTTACTCCAGAATTAGTCTCATCCCTGACACCCTCAGTTGCTCTGCATACTCCTCCCCCAGCCCCGTATCACTGACAATATGCGTAAACGCTGCCAGCGGCACCACGCCGAACAGCGCGTGCTGGCCGTACTTGCTGCTGTCGGCGATCAGCACCTTCTTTCCGGCGTTAGCCATCGCCGCCTGCTTTATCGCCGCTTTCTCCTCCGTTGGCGCGGTCACGCCCTGCGCCAGGCTCCACGCGTTGCAGCTTATAAAGGCCACGTCCGGGTGGATGCCGCGCAGCAGGCTGCGGCCGGGATCGCCGATGCAGGACTGGCTGCTGTTATCAATACGCCCGCCGATCACCGTCACGTCGATCTGGCGGAACGCCGATAAGAACAGCGCGACGGGCAGATCGCCGGTAAACACCCGCAGCGGCAGATGCACCAGGCAGCGCGCCAGCTCCAGCGCGGTGGTGCCGGCGTCCAGCACTACCGCATCGCCCGGCTGCACCAGCGCGGCGGCGGCGCGGGCGATGGCCTGCTTCTGCTTAAGATTGCGCTGCTGCTTCTCCGGCGTGGTCGGCTGCAGCGGCACAAACTGCTTCAGCGCCACGCCGCCGTGGCTGCGAACGATCGCGCCGCGATCGTCCAGCTTGATCAGATCGCGACGGATCGTCGCCGGGGAGGCGCGGGTGGCCGCTACCAGCTGATCAACGGTGACCAGGTTGTGGCTTTTCAGCACCGCCATAATCTGCTCAATACGCTGCTGCGTGCTCATGCCGGCCTGCCTGCCATGCTTTCCTGATCCGTACCCGCGCCCGGCTGATTCTCCCCCACCAGCCGCAGCGCCAGCTTAATCGCCGCCACCATGCTGGCCGGATTCGCCTTGCCCTGCCAGGCAATATCAAACGCCGTACCGTGATCGACGGAGGTGCGGATAAACGGCAGCCCGGCGGTAATATTCACTCCGTCGTAGAAGCCCAGCAGCTTCAGCGGGATATGCCCCTGATCGTGATACATCGCCACCACCATATCGTACTGGCCCTCACTCGCCTGCAGGAACACCGTATCCGGCGGGCACGGGCCGGTCACCTGCCAGCCCTGCGCCCGCGCGGCGGCGATGGCCGGCGCAACGATGGCGATCTCCTCATCGCCAAACAGCCCGTTCTCCCCGGCGTGGGGGTTGACCCCGGCCACGGCGATACGGGGTGCCGCATAGCCCACCAGCTGCAAAAACCGCCCGGCGAGTGCAATTACCGAGGTAATCCGCGCTGCGCTGAGCGTATCTAAAAACTGCCGCAGCGCGATATGGGTGGAGACATGGATAACCTTCAGCCGGTCGGTATACAACAGCATCGCGACATCGCGGCTGCCGGTCAGCTCTGCCAGCAGCTCGGTGTGGCCGGGATAAGGGTGCCCGGCCAGATGCAGCGCTGCTTTGTTCAGCGGGGCGGTGGCGATGGCCTGCACCTGTCCCGCCATCGCCAGTTCGGCCGCCCGCTTCACGCAGCGGTAAGCCAGATCCCCAGCCTGCGACTGTACCCGGCCCGGCCGCAGTGCGCCGGGATCGGCCAGCGGCTCGTCCAGCACGTGGACAACACCTGGCATAAAGCGTGCCTGGGCAACCTGTGAGATGGCCCGCAGTTCGACCGCCGGAGCCAGCCCCGCCGCATATACCCGTTGCAGGGTTGCCAGGCACCCGACCACCAGCACCGGTGCGCCGCTCAGCTCACCGCCCAGCGCGTTGAGAATGATTTCCGGGCCGATGCCGGCCGCATCGCCCATCGTTACCGCAATTGTGTTCATCAGTACCTCTCCTCAATAAAGGTCAGCGCGTCGCACAGCGCACTCTCTGCGCCAAAACCGCCCGCTTTGGTGATCACCGGGATATCGTCGATTTCACTGCCCGTCAGCGTGCCGAAGGGAATACAGGCGGCAACCTCACCGGCAATCCGGTAGCCCTGCGCCCCCAGCGCGACGGCCACCGCGGCGGCGGTATCGCCCCCGGTGAGGATCAGCCCGCCGATGCGGGTCAGCCCGGTCACCCTATGCGCCAGCCTGCCGAGCTGCTGGCTAATCTGCCCGGCCACCTGGCGACGGGTCAGCAGATGCTGCTGGCAGTAGCGGCTGACCGTCGTGCGCTCCCGCGCCTGCTGGCGGGTGCAGAGAATGCAGTGCCGCCCGTGGGCCAGGTGACGCGCCACCTGCTCCGCCAGCTGTTGCAGTTCGCTACCGGAGGCGCTGCCGAGCAGCACGGCCATCGCCACTTCAACCACCTCAGCGTGACCGCGTTGCCTGGCCGCCTCCACCTGACGGCGGGTGACCTCATTCATCGATCCGGCCACCACCAGCACCGGCAGGGCGTGATGACGATAGGCCGCCACCGGCAGCGCGTGCGCCAGCCCGGCCGCCCCGACCAGCAGCGGCACCTGCGGCATCGCCAGCGCCGCGCGGGCAATCTGCTGCAGATCGTCGTCCGTTACCGCATCCACCACCACCATCGCGCGGCCACCCGTGCAGAGCCGGGCTAACGCACTCCCCAGCTGGTGATACCTGACCTGATGCAGGCCAATCTCATACACCGGCAGACGGCTCTGCGCGGCGATCAGCGTGCGGATGCGGGAAGAGGCCAGCGGCGTAACCGCATCGCGGGCAAACGCCGTCTCCAGCAGCGGCACCTGATGCACCCGGCACTCGCCCTGCTCGGTGGTGCGCCCGGCGGCGGGGATGGCCGCCGCGATCACCGCCAGCCGCTTGCCCGCCGCAAGCATCGCAGCTTCCACCTCGGCCCCGACGTTGCCACGAAAGGTCGAATCAATTTTTTTAAACACCAGCGGCGGATCCTGACCGGGCGTGCACCACGGATGCAGCACCTGAGCTACGGTGCGTGCCGCCGCCGCCGCCGCGCTGGCACGACTTTCGGTATTGACCACCAGCACATCGCTGCACGGTGACGGTTTCTGCTGCGGGGTGAGCAGCACCTCGGTACGTACGCCGTTTTTTGCCAGCTGCGCGCCGGTATCGCAGGCACCGGTAAAATCATCGGCTATCACAATCAGCTTCATGTGGCCTCCTTCAGCGGATGGCGTGCGCTGCCTGTTTCTCTCCACGGGGCCAGTAACGGTGTAAGGTTCGCATTGGTGATTTCCCTTAGCTCCATATTGCCTCCTTTAATTGGCTGTGCGCGCTGCCTGTTTCTCTCCACGAGGTTAGTAAAGGCATCAGGTTCGCAGTGGTGATTTCCCTCAGCTTCATACTGCCTCCTTCAACGCCCTGCGTGCGTTGCGCTTTGCCACCCACGAAGTCAGCAGCGGCGTCAGAATGGCGGTGGTAATCACCGAGGCGGCAATCAGCGGTGCGGCCGCCGCTGCCACCTGCGCCAGCGACGGGTCGGCCTGCGCGATCGCCAACGGCGTGGCAACAGCATTACCGGCGGTGCTGGACGCCGCCGCTCCGGCCACCCCGGAGCCACCCACCAGACGATCGGCTGCCATATTAAACAGGCCACCAACCAGCGTGGTCAGCACGCCGAGTACAATACCGGCCAGCCCGCCCTGCAGCAGCATCTCCAGGTTGATGCCCGCCCCCAGCGCAAAGGCAAACAGCGGGATCAGCACCGGCCCACCACGGGTTAAAAACTCGCGCATCTGCGGGTCAAGATTGCCGAGCAGCATCCCCAGCGCTAACGGCACCAGCACCGCCACCAGCGACATCAGCGGAATGCTCGCCATCCCGGCCGCGCCCAGCGCGATCATGGTAAAAAACGGCCCGTCGTTCAGCGACAGAATCGAAATCGCCCCCACGTCCCGCTGGTTGCCGAACTCGCCGACCAGCGCGGCATACAGCCCGCCGTTGGAGTTGCTCATCGCCGCGATAATCGCCAGCCCGCTAAGGCCAAACAGCCCTTCTGTTCCGAACGCGCGGTCAACGGCCAGCCCGAGCACAACGGCGACCAGCAGCTTGGTCAGGGTGATGGTGCTGCCTGCCAGCAAGGCTTTGGGGGCGGTTCTGAGGGTGATGCCGGCACCCATGCACAGCAGGAAAGCGGCGATCAGGGGGGCGGCACCGTTTTTGAAGAGAGCGGTGGTGAAGCCGCCGATCTCGAGTGCCTGGGGGTGGAAAGTATTAAGGAGTGCGCCGAGGGCTAAGGGGACAACCATCATGCCGCCGGGGATGGATTCTATTCGTTGCTTAAGGTTCATAGGGGGTGGAGTCCTTTCTGGGTGATTGGGATTGATCAGGGTGACTGTAAATAATCAGGTCGCGGGGAGATTTGAAGGGGGTCACAGGGTGGGGAGTTTGGATGAAGTGCTATCGTGAGAGCAGAAGACAATAAATTCCATTTTTATCATTGAATTACTATATATATTCGATAGTGAAATGAGATAGCGTCCTGGTTTAGCTTTGCAACACTACAAGGAGTTCTGCAATGGCAATCCCCTCTTATCTGTGGTTAAAAGACGATGGCGGCGCTGATATAAAAGGTTCCGTCGATGTCAGAGACCGCGAAGGCAGTATCGAAATACTCTCATTCACTCACGGGCTTCACCTTCCCACGGACGGTAATACGGGCAAGATTACCGGCACAAGGATTCATGCTCCGCTTTGCTTCGAAAAAGAGTTCGACAGTTCATCGCCCTACTTCTATAAAGCCGTTGCTCAGGGGCAAACGCTAAAGTCAGGAGAGTTCCGATGGTATCAGATTAATCATGCCGGACAAGAAGCTGAATACTTTAATATATTACTTGAAAACATCAGGGTCGTAGCCGTAACGCCAGTGATGTACAACATCAAGACCTGTGAAAAATGCAATCATATGGAGCGTATCGAAATGCGTTATGAAAGAATCACATGGAAGTACTGCGATGGCAACATCCTGTTCTCTGATGCATGGAATGAACGGGTAACAGCTTAGCGTTACAGGGCTGTTTCGGCAGCCCTGTCAGTCATAGAGCCAGTAACCTGCTTCGGCAGACAACATCAGCATCTCTACGGTTAATAGTTTTGGTTCGATATACTTTTTCCTGCCTAAAAAAGGCAATGGACGGAACACTTCGTCATTTGGCCAATATTTTATAAAGGCGAAGTCTTTTTGCTCTACACTGAATTTCTCAAAGTATTCAACTAACAGGTCTTCCGCATCCTCCCAGGCTAGCTGGTACTTTCCCGAGGAAAGGCTGGTGTCTTTAGATATTTTAACTTTTTTAAAAAAAGGAAATACAGGAACATCCCAGTAATCCTGATACCAGCTTAAAACTTTCTGTGCTATAGACTCATCTTTTCCTTTATCCATTTCAAACCTACCAAATACGATCTGCTGGATTTGCTATCATATTGTATTTATTGACGGATTTATAGCTGATCATCGCTACGTCACTGGCCAGGATCACCCAACCGATAACGGGTATAGTTCTTCCTACAAACGTACCTAATTTTCTGGTCATAATGAGTTTAGCTTTCGGTGGTAACCCTACCCAGGTAGGTAGCTTGAAAGGTAACATCCTTCCCCTCAGCAATCGTCTTGAGTAGGTTGATGCTACAGATGTCCCGGGCGTCGCCCCGGCTAATTTACCTGCAACGGTGAGGTTGTTGCTGCCAAGGTACATCGCCAGGACTCCGGCGATCTCTTTAACCCCAAAGTGATCGGCCGTTTCATCAACCATGATCCAAAAAAATAGCTCACCTGCAGTTAGATTAGAGGTTCCGTCGTAAAAGTAGGTGCCGTTTAGCTGCTCGACTGTATCCATAGTCTGGAGTCCTGTCCATTGGTTGAACCAAGGATGATAAGGTTTAATTATCAAGAAATTTATACATAAAAAGGCACTTACCTCAAAAAGACTAGTTGTGCGAGCATTGAAGTAAAAACTGCAGATTCGTTCGCCATAAATTTTGTGTGGATGTAACAAATCTCATTACTGCGACAGCAAATACATCGTTTGAAATTAAGGACTCTAAGCGAGAACTCACGTTGCTATGATAAGTAAAAAGATAGTTGCACAAGCATAAATGCAATAGGGAAGTTAATTTTGAAAAGAATTAACTGATGCTATATCATGCATAAGACAAGTAAGACTTATCTTAATTAGGGAAAGTTATAATGAGCTTTATGTACGTGATCGGATTTGATGGCAATCAACTTAATTCAAAGTGCATAATCGCAGAACTTGATGGACTCAATGGCTTGATTCTTGAGTCATGGGGGCAAAAAAACAACCCACATTACAATGAAGCCTTGAAAGTCATCATTCACAGAATCAAGTCAATCGGAATACAAAAAATCAATGTTTTCCTTGCATCAAAACCTGTTATGAAAAATTTCCCTGACAGTAATTCTCGAAAGTTATATAACTCGAAAGATGGCTTCTTTCATTTAGAAGGCCAACAAGCAGAAAATCTCCGACTTGATCTTTGCAGAAAACAAAAATTTTTTAGTAGCACTGAAATAAAAACTCAAGCACGAGGAAATGGCAGTAAAAGAATTTTTCTTCATACAGATGAAATAAAATCATCTAATGAATGGAGAAAAATAGCCCTTGGAGATTTAAGTCTTAATTTTGGCTCTACCACTGATGTTGATGAACTTTCCAAGCGAGTCGGAAATATTTTCGAAATGGAATTACTAAAACCTGAAGGAGTATCTAACCCACATAAACTTACAACTCAAGCGATAGTCTACTCCAGGTCACCTGATGTAGTAGCATATATCATTAAACTCAGCGATGGAAATTGTGAAGCATGTGAGAAACCGGCACCATTTAAAAATAAGTATGGTGTGCCATACCTTGAGGTGCATCATGTTATACCACTATCAAAAGGAGGTGCGGATACTCCTGAAAATTGTGTAGCCTTGTGCCCTAACTGCCACAGAGCGATACATTTTTCAGAAAACAATAAAAAAATAACAGCAAGCCTTTATCAAAAAACTTCAAGATTATCTCGTTAGAATAAAAAATCGAGCGTTTTTCTAGAAACCATCTGATATTAAAGGTTTTTTATCCATGAACTGACACTTTAGCTCTTCCCTGATTGAGCTCTTCCCTTTGTTCAATCGCATTTTTCTTCACGGAAATTTAGCTCCATAAGAGATTTAAAAGGAGCGCATAAAAGCGCTCTAATCTCTTCATGACTTCACAGATTGATTACAATATGGATGAGTAAGTTGAACATTTTCAGCACTACCATTTCCACCTTCTCTAACTCTTACAATATGATCATATGATACTGATTTTTCGGTATCAAGGTACCCATTGCATATAGGACACTTAATAGCATATTGTAAAGCAGCATCAATAAAAACTTTACTTTTTTGCTCGTCATTTATTTTAAAAGATGTTCTTTTGAAGTCTCCTAAAATTATTCTCCCCTCCAATTCAGCAAGCTCAACCAACTTACCTTCATTGATGTCAACCCCATTTTTTAGAGCAACAATCAGACAATTTAGAAAATCTGCGTATTTTGGAACTCGATAATTGCTCCCAGCTTTCTGAATTATGATTGCAATTAGATCTTTATATTCGATCATTGTCTTTTCAAGCTTTTCTCTAACAACTGTTATATCTTTGAAAAATTGCGAGTTATTATTTGAAAGATGCTTAGCTACAAGCTGTGCTGTACCCAAAAACATTGGTGTTGAATGTATCCCCGTTGGTCCATAAAAATAAATTGCGGGATGCAATCCCAAACTGCCATCACCATTCCCTGTCACTCTGTTGATGAGATATGTTGCCTTCGTTAATAAACGTAAAGAATCTTGACCATGAACATCATCTGGATAATCTTCAATACGTTTGAGAACGCCATTCTGCGTACAGTCAGTAATAATAAGGAAGTCTTTCAAAACTTGGATTGCGGTCCTTACACCGCGAGATCCTCCTAATGGAAGATCTAATGTTTTGATCGGTTTTTCCACTTCAGGTTCAAATAACATTCTATGGAGCTTTGCAGAATTCTCTTCAAGCTTTTGAGTGATTTCTTCATCAAAGTCTGACCAATAGCGATGCCCTCTACCAGCTCTGATAATAGCCCTTGTTGTGATAGGAACACTTTTTTTTCGGTTCTTCAAAAGCATTTCTTCTATAGGATCTAAAGGCGTCCCTTTCATATTTATATTAAAAAATGAAGTTTCGGCCTTATCTACATCACCCACTACCCACTGAACAGAAATGCCACGAGAAGTTAGTACAGCAATTCTCCGCTCTTGCTCGTCAGTCAAAGACGAGTTATCAACAAGCAATTTTTGATAGTAATCCCAACTTCCGACTCGATCTTTAACTAATTTCCGAGTTCTCTCGGCAGCCTTTCGCTGTTCGCGAGGAATATCATGGCCAAATAATTGATGAGAGATATGACCATCTCCATAATCGTCTTCAACCCATGCTCTAAGAGCACTTAATCTGTGGCCGCCATCTATAACAAATAAACTCGTAGCCGAACGCCAGAGAATAACTGAAGGTATTAGGTCTCCATTAATATAGCATTCAAGTAAAGAGACAACTTGTTCAGGACTCCAGTGATTGGTTTCTCTTTGAAAGTCAGGTTTTTTCAATAACGCCGCTATTCCGTTACCACTTTTTAATTCTCTTGCAGGTATACTGGCAAAGGTTTCATATGAGCTTTTATTAACATCTTTCAAAGCCAGATCAGCACGTTTTATTAATGCATCTAAATTTACAAGGTTAGAGCGGGCACCCATGATTTTTTCCTTATTGCATGGTTTTGCTCATTATAACGCCATTTTAGGTGATCTCAATACAGCTTCGACAAGCTACGCTTATGTTTTGTATGAATATGCTTAATATTTGCCAATAGAAGCCATAAAGCTCCGTTGGTGGTCCGAACAACAAGCGGTGCGTAGTGAGTTCATCGAATTTCCAGAGTGATTCCAACTTATTAGGATAACCGTGTACCCTTGCGGTAGCGTGGCTGAATCGCTGGCAGAACCTGCATATCATGTGTGGGTACGTTACCACCATAAACCTGTTTTGGGGCTGTACTACGCCATACATCGGGCTTAAATGCGTGCGATTAAGCTGTTTTGGAATGGTTCAGAGACGTGGGCTGCGTCATAGCTTTCAAGTTAAAACTATACGTATTTGAAGCTTGGAACTACACGCCGCTATGAGATAGTATTCCCTGATCTGCCACTACTAACTACAGCGGCAATTTCTGGTGAGAATTTAGATCATTTCTTACATGCGAAAGAAATTGAATTTTTTTCTCTAACTCATTGAAAAATAAGAAAATTAGGTAATGAATGCCGAAGGCCGGAATCGAACCGGCACGTATCTCTACGGTTGATTTTGAATCAACTGCGTCTACCGATTTCGCCACTTCGGCACTGAAGGGTATGCGGAAAACGTTGTGGATTATACCGTTACCCCCTGCATACGCAACCGGATTCCGCATCCTTTGCGCTGAGTGTCCAAAAAACGTGCATTACTGAACCAGGCTCCGCTGATAGCTCCTATCGTGCCTTGGCTCCAATCCTCCTCTTGATGCATCCCCGACGTTGCTCCAGCCCTGCCCAGCCTTAGCGGCAGCTACATCCCAGCTCGATCTTTGTCACAGCCCTCCCTTGCGGACCGCGCAGGCCTTACACACCTTAACGGCTTATCGCCTTCATGCCTCATGGGTTTACATCCCCATCATTTTGTTATCAGATCCGCTTACCCGATTCACTTAAGAATCTTCGTAGCTTACGGATACCGCATGCACTTCTATCAGGTCGATTCCACGCTTGAGAACTACTGGCGCGGCATCATTCTGTTTGGCCGTAACGTGGCCTCTTACAAGTTTGCGCTGGCGAAGGCGCTGTATGAGCTGCGCGATGCGCAGAGTGAAGTGATTACGCTGGATGACCTGGCGCTGCCGTTTGCCCGGCATATCTGCGAACACCTGCAGCAGGCACCAAAGCAGAACACCTCGAAGCAGAGCCAGTTCCTGAGCGCCTGTAACGCCTTTAATCGCGGCGAGCTGGATCAGGCTGCGCTGCAGGCGGCAACGGTAAGGCTGGGCTTTGGTGCGGTGATCGAGGCTTTCCATAACGTGAATAACGGTGAGATCGACAAGCGTTTCTTTCTCGACGAACGCCGCAGCCATAAGGGCATCCGTCTGACCGATAACTTCTTCCGGCTGACCGAGAGCGAGCAGTTTGCAAACCTGCTGCCGGAAACCGAAGCGCGCTGGCGGCTGGTCGAGCAGGCGTGGGCGCTGGGCGTGTCGCGCAATATGATTGCGGTGGAGTACGACGCCGCGGACCAGATGCTGTTCAGCAGGCAGGGGCTGCGGCGCACAACCATAACCAGCTGCCGCGACAGCCTGAACGGCTACCAGAAGGGTAAATGCTTTTACTGCTATCGCAGCATCAGCATCGTGTCGGGGGATGATGCGCTGGCGCAGGTCGATCACTTTCTGCCGTGGAGCCTGATGCCGCAGGGCATTCTGCGCAACCTCGACGGGGTGTGGAACCTGGTGCTGGCCTGCCGGGCGTGCAACGGCAGCAAGTCGGCGCGGATTCCCTCCGTGCCGCTGCTGAGCCGCTTGCATACGCGTAACGAATACTTTATCAACAGTCATCTGCCGCTGCGTGAAACGCTGCTGGAGCAGACCGGCAAAAGTGAGAAGGTACGCAGACAGTACCTCAACGACCGCTGGAACACCGCCCGGCAAAGCTTACTGCATACCTGGGAACCCGAAGCACAGGGAGAGGCCACCTTCTGATGAGCATTGATTACTACCAGCGCCACGCACAGCGCTTTTTTGACGATACGGTAAACGTTGATATGTCTGCGCTGTATCAGCCGTTCCTGGCGCTGTTGCCGGCGGGCGGGCGCATCCTCGATGCCGGCTGCGGTTCGGGACGCGATGCGCAGGCGTTCCACCAGCTCGGCTATCAGGTCGATGCCTTTGACGCCTCCAGCGAGATGGTGGCGCGGGCCACGGCGATGAGCGGGCTGCCGGTACAGTGCCTGCGCTTCGAGCAGCTGACGGCGGTGGAGCAGTATGACGGTATCTGGTGCTGCGCCTCGCTGTTGCACGTACCTGCCAGTGAACTGCCGGGGGTGATGGCGATTCTGGCGCGGGCGCTGAAGCCCGGCGGCATATGGTATCTGTCGTTTAAGCTGGGCAGCGAAGAGCGGGAAGTCGATGGGCGGACCTTTACCGATTTAGATAAAACGCGGATTGAAATGCTGCTGGCTGAACTGCCACAGTTGTCGCTGGACTCGTGCTGGCAGACGACGGATAACCGGCCGGTTAATGCAACGCAGTGGCTTAACGCCATCGTTACCCGGCAACGTTAAGGAGAACATGTTATGAGCCTTCCCGGTTCGGGAATCGTTGCTGAAGTTACGCAATCGCTGGAGCAACATCCCTTGTGGACCCTGCTGGCAGTCTTGCTGCTTGTGGTTATTCCGTTGCTGATGAAATGGTTCTGTAGCGAACTGAAGCTGGAGCACCTGCTGCAGTACACGCTGAATAACCGCATCAAGTTTATCAAGGGCGAGCTGAAGGATAACCTGATGAGCGAAGAGCAGCGGGCCGACTATCAGGCGCACTATCACCGGCTGCTTAATCAGAAAACCTACGGCATCAAAAACCCGCAGTTGCAGGCTGAGCTAGCCGGGGTGATCCGCAGCTCCTCCGATATCCTCGACGTGAAGTACTTCCGCCCACATCAGTATATTCTTAGCCTGAACGAGAATAAGCGGGTGTTTGTCGACGGCAAAAAGGTCTCGCAGCGCAGGATTGAAGCCTGCGTGCTGATTGCGATGGGGATTACACTTATCGTATTAGGGTTGGCTGTCATTCAACTTTATGCGCCAATGGGTATTTTCATTATGGCACTGGGGTTACTGCTCTATTTCGCCACGCTGGGGCATTTTCCGGCTAACTTCCGCGTTCGTAAACATTTGCAGGCTCAGTTTGACACGCATTACTCCCAACAAACATGAGTATTAAAACACCTTCTCACGTAATATTATAAAAGACAACCAACCCATGGGGATATATTAGCATGAGCATTACTGAAGCAGTCATTAAATGTTTTTTAATTTCAGTTGCTGCACCTATTGTAAGATGGATAATCGGTGGAATAAATCCATTTGAAATTTCAGACATCAGATTGAACTTCAAGTTAAAATTCATTAAACATAGACTGGAAGATGTTTTTTTAACTGATAATTTGAAACAAACCTTACTTGAAGAACGGAAAAGACTCGTCATGCAAAAAATTACAAAATTTGAGAATCCAGTTTTACAAGAAGCGGCATTAATGATTGCAAGTAAATCACCAGATGTACCGAGCCCAACTTATCTTTCAAAGTTCAAAAATTTACTAACCGTAAATGAATATGGCGCTCTTTGTTTCAGCAAGGACAGAATAAAAGATTACTTCAGTAATTTTCTGGTTATTTATATTACTGGGTGCGCGATATTAATCTTAGGTTTTTATTATGGAAGGGAAGATGACATCTTCTTAAAAACTTGTATAATATCAACCGTTGCGCTTCATTTTTTCAGCATTCGCTATGCAACTCCTGGAAAAAAGATGATGGCGGATTTAGAGAAAAGAATTAATAGAGCATACAATAGCTAACACGCCAATATAAACTTAATAGAGCCGGTATTTTTTCATATAAAATCCAGCTCTTTTTTTTAAGAAACCACACCATGACGTTAACTTAAAAATCATGATTGATTTATATAAAGCACAAGTAGCATCCGATAATTCAACAGCTTTAATCTGATTTATTTTTTCTAAACAATTTCCCTCAAACTCCCCCCTACTTCCCCCCTCACCCAATCCCGAAACACCCCCGCGTCAGACCCAGCCGTAATCTCCTCCTTCGCCAGCAGCCAGTACCCACTCCCGTCCTGCATAAATCCCCACGGGGCCACCAGCTGGCCGCTGTTGAGTTCGTCCTGCACCATCAGAAACGACATCATCGCCACGCCCAGCCCGGCCAGCGCCGCCTGGGCGCAGAGGTAGAAGTGTTCATACTCCGCCCGGCTGCTGCCCGCCGTGGAGATGCCGCTGACCTGCTGCCATTGCTGCCACGCGCCTGGGCGGGTAGCGCTGTGCAGTAACCGCTGCCCGTGCAGGCTCAAATCCCCCTTCAGCCCCCCTACATCCCGACAAACCGGCCCCATCCACTCGTCGCAGATCTTCTCCGCGTGCTGGCCGTGAAAGCTGAAGTCGTCGCGGCGCAGCGCGAGGTCGATGCCGCTGCGGGCGAAGTCCACCGGGCCGCCGGCGGCCACCAGCTGCAGGGTGATGTCAGGGTGCTGCTGCTGGAATGAAGGTAAGCGCGGGATCAGCCAGCGCATGGCAATGGTTGGCTCGCAGGAGACGGTCAGCGCCTGCGGGCGCGTGCCCTGCTGTAGCTGCTGCACGGTGTGTTCCAGCTGTTCAAACAGCGGGGCGGTGGTGTTAAGCAGGGTGCGCCCGGCGGCGGTGAGAAATACCGCGCGGTTGCGGCGTTCAAACAGGGTAACGCCCAGCGCCTCTTCCAGCTGGCGCACCTGGCGGCTGACCGCGCCGTGGGTGACGTGCAGTTCGGCGGCGGCCTGCACAAAGCTGCCGCAGCGGGCGGCGGCGTTGAAGAAGCGAAATGAGGCGAGCGGCGGCAGTGGCATAATAGTCGATGAATTCTCACAGGTTGGCATCACGATAAATCGTTTTTGCCGGGCGGGCAAGCGGCTGATAATCCGGACACTTCCCCAATCTTTGATGAGAGTTTAATTATGTTGAGCGAGCTGTTAGCCGTCGCCTTTATCACCGTTCTGGCGGTGATCAGCCCCGGCCCGGATTTTGCCATGATTACCCGCAACAGCTACGCGTACGGCGCGCGCAGCGGGCTGATGTCGGCGTTTGGTATCGCCTGCGGCGTGCAGGTGCATGTGATTTATACGCTGTTCGGTATTGCGCTGCTGATCGTGCAGTCGCCGCTGCTGTTTACGCTGATGAAGCTGGCCGGTGCGGGCTATCTGGTGTATCTCGGCTGGCGCTCGCTGCGCAGCCACGGCGCGCTGCCGGTGAGTGAGGCACGGGGTGCGGCCCCCTCGCCGTTCGCCGCCTGGCGCAGCGGATTTTTAACCAACGCGCTGAACCCGAAAACCATGCTGTTTGTGGTCGCCACCTATACCCAACTAGTGCAGCCGGGCAGCCCGCTAAGCCACGGCATCGGCTACGGGCTGTTTATTTCGGCGGCGCACTGGCTGTGGTTCAGCCTGGTGGCGCTGTTCTTCAGCGCGCCGCCGGTGCGCCACAGGCTGCTGGCGTATCAGCGCCACGTGGATCGGCTGCTGGGCGTGGCGCTGATCGGGCTGGGGGCCGCGCTGGCGATGACCGGTATTACGACGTAACTCCGCGATATGTCCCGGCACGGGGCGACCGCGCAGAGAGCAACGCTGGTGATGGCGCTGGCGATGGCGATGGCGATGGCAGGTATCACGGCCTGAATCTGCGATATGCCCCGCTGTTGAAGGTGGCGATACCTGGACTGGGATTCACATTGGCACCGCCCGCCATGCTCCGCGCCGGCAATATCGCGCATCGCGGCCCCACTTCCCTTAATCCCCTTAACCCCCCTTTACAGAACACTCTGAATTCCATTACCTTGCGTGCCGCTTGCAGGATGGCTGCGGAACCTCCGCGTTTCGCGGCAGTCTGAGGAACAGGTCGCCGCGTGCCCCTTCGGGTGGCAGCGGCAAAGCACAGCAGGTTGATATAAGGCATAACAATGAAAGCAGCAGGTAAACTCTTAATCGCCGCGATGGCCGCTTCCGCCCTGTTCTCAGGGGTGGCGAACGCTGCCAGCTGGCAGGATCAGCTGAGCTCCGCGGCCAGCGCGCTGGGCCAGAACAACGGCGGCAGCTCCACCACCGCTGAAAACGGCGCGACCAGCGCCCAGAGCGGCACCTCGCTGACCGCGCTGGCCGGGCTGCTGAACGGCGGCAGCCAGTCGCTGAGCGCCGGCACCATGAGCAACGCGGCGGGTATTTTGTCGTACTGCGTGAAGAACAATCTGGTGGATAACAACGTCGACGCGCTGAAAAATCAGGTGCTCGGCAAGCTCGGGCTGGAAGATACGCAGAAGCAGCAGGAAACCACCGACTATCAGCAGGGGCTGCTCGGCCTGCTGAATACCGGCAGCAACCAGCAGGTGAACCTGAAGTCGCTGGGCGAAACCCCGCTCGGCAAGCAGGTGAAAACCAAAGCCTGCGATCTGGTGCTGAAACAGGGTATGCACTTTATCTCTTAATTGACTACGCTTAACCAGCGGCGGGGCTGTCCCCCTGCCGCCCCGACTTTACCCGGCCACCCTGCGTGGCCTTTTTTATGTCGGGATAAATCAGGTTAATCCCGGCAGCAGGGCGATGACTGCCCCTGCCACCGCAGGATAGCGCGGCAAAGCGCCCGCTCCTTACTTCACGATCAGCCGGATGCCCAGCGCCGCCATCACCGTGCCGCCCAGCCGATCCAGCGGGGCCTTAAAGCGCAGGTAGGTGTTGCGCGGCCCGCGCGATGAGAGAGCGTAAGCCACAAACAGATACCACAGGCCGTCAATCATCATCGCCACCAGCGGGATGGCGATAAACATGCCGGTGCTGACCTGCTGCGGCAGCAGCGCGGCAAATACGCCGCTGAATACCAGCGCGGTTTTTGGGTTGCTGATCTGGGTGGTGAAGGCGGTGAGAAACGCCCGCTGCATGGTTTTGCCGTTGCTGCCCGGCAGTTCAAGAGCCAGCGGTTCGCGGGCGCCACGAAACATCTTATATGCCATCCACAGCAGGTAGAGGCCACCGAGGGTCTTCATTACCAGCCACAGCACCGGCACGGCGGTAAGCAGCGTATGCAGGCCGAGCAGCGCGATGGTGGCAAACACCAGGCTGCCCGCGCCCATCCCCAGTGCGGCACCGATGCCCGCCCGCCGCGATGAGGCCACCGCCGTGCGCGCGACCAGAATAAAGCTCGGCCCCGGGCTGATCGCCCCTAAGCCAAGCGCCGCCCCAATTGAAACCACCGACAGTACCGCTGCGTCCATTTCATACCCCGCTCAGTTGATGAATGATTAACATAACGGCTAAGCGTTAATGTGGGCAAGCACCGTCACGCACAGTCTGCTGCGGGTACGGTCAGTAAAGCCGGCTTTCCGCACAGTTCCCCGCTACCACAGGCTGCGCCGGGCATACCGGCAACGCATCTTCCCCGCCCGCACAGCACAATGCGCGGAGCATTCGCGGGATCGGTAAACTCGCCTTCAGCCGATGCTGCCGCCAGGGATATGATCCGCATCGCCTTTTTCCCGCCCGCCCTGCAGCCAACGTGCTCAGAGCCGCGCAGCGCCTGCTATGCTTACAGGCATCTTCCCCTGCCACGCCACCGACGGATGCCGCCATGACCGAGCCGCTGCTGATTGCCCAGACCCCTGAACTCCAGCTCCACCTGCTGCCCGCGATGGCCAACCGCCACGGGCTGATTACCGGTGCCACCGGCACCGGCAAAACCGTCACCCTGCAGAAGCTGGCGGAGAGCCTTTCCGCCGCCGGGGTGCCGGTGTTTATGGCCGACGTGAAGGGCGACCTCACCGGCGTGGCGAAGCCGGGCGTTGCCAGCGATAAGCTGAACGAGCGGCTGGCGAAGATCGGCGTCAGCGACTGGTCACCGCAGCAGAGCCCGGTGGTGCTGTGGGACGTGTTCGGCCAGCGCGGCCATCCGCTGCGCGCCACGGTGAGCGATCTGGGTCCGCTGCTGCTGGCGCGGCTGCTGGATCTGAACGAGGTGCAGAGCGGCGTGCTGCAGATCGTGTTCCGCATCGCCGACGATCAGGGGCTGCTGCTGCTCGATTTTAAGGATCTGCGGGCGATCGTGCGTTACGTCGGTGATAACGCCAAAGCCTTCCAGAACCAGTACGGCAATATCAGCAGCGCCTCGGTGGGGGCGATCCAGCGCGGGCTGCTGACGCTGGAGCAGCAGGGGGCGGAGCACTTCTTCGGCGAGCCGATGCTGGAGATCCGCGACTGGATGCGCACCGACGATGCCGGGCGCGGCACCATCAATATCCTCGCCGCCGAGCAGCTTTACCAGCAGCCGAAACTGTACGCCACCACCCTGCTGTGGCTGCTCTCTGAGTTGTACGAGCAGCTGCCGGAGGCGGGCGACCTCGACAAGCCGAAGCTGGTGTTCTTCTTCGACGAGGCGCACCTGCTGTTCAGCGAGGCGCCGGCGGTGCTGCTGCAGAAGATCGAGCAGGTGATGCGGCTGATCCGCTCCAAAGGGGTCGGCGTGTGGTTCGTATCGCAGAACCCGGCGGATATCCCCGATGCGGTGCTCGGCCAGCTGGGCAACCGCGTGCAGCACGCGCTGCGCGCCTTTACGCCGCGGGACCAGAAGGCGGTGAAGGTGGCGGCGCAGACCCTGCGTGCCAACCCGGCCTTTGATACGGAGCAGGCGCTGCAGCAGCTGGCGACCGGCGAGGCGCTGGTGTCGTTCCTTGATGCCAAAGGCAGCCCGTCGGTGGTCGAGCGCAGCTGGGTGATCGCCCCCGGCTCACGCATGGGCCCGGTGACGGACGACGAGCGTAACGGCCTGCTTAACCACTCGCCGCTGGCCGGCAAGTATGACGAGGAGATCGACCGCGAGTCCACTTACGAACGGCTGCAGCAGGGCGTGCAGGCGGCGGGCGACAGGAGCGGTGCCCCGCCGGTGGCCGGAGAACAGGCGGCAGCGGATGGCGGCCTGCTCGGCGGGCTGAAGGATATTTTGTTCGGCAGCACCGGGCCGCGCGGCGGCAAGCGCGACGGCGTGGTGCAGAGCGTGGCGAAAAGCGCCGCACGCCAGGTAACGAATCAGATTATTCGCGGCGTGCTGGGCAGTATTATGGGTGGCCGCAAAAAATAACCCGCATCTTTCACGCCGCAGGTGCGTTGGCTGCCCGCGACAACCCCGGTCACTGACTAATGTCAGCTCCCGGGGATTGCCACGGTTGCCGCCTTCCTGCGACACGAAATCTGCCGGTTATTTATAGATTAAACTGGGAAAATATGGATAAAGAACTCGAACTCAAACGCGCCAAACGCCTGCCGCTTTTACTGCTGCTGGCGGCAATGCTGGTGTTTACCGGCACCGTGCTGTGGCCGGTGTGGTATGCGCCGAACCCGTGGATCGCCGGGCTGAAGGCGGTGTCGGAGGCGGCGATGGTCGGCGCGCTGGCCGACTGGTTCGCGGTCAGCGCGCTGTTTCGCCGGGTGCCGATCCCGCTGGTTGGCCGCCATACGGCGATTATCCCGCGCAATAAAGACCGTATCGCCGTCAACCTGGCGGCCTTTGTGCAGGACAAGTTTCTCAGCACGGCGTCGCTGCTGGAGCTGATCCGCCGCCACAATCCGGCACAGATGCTGGCCGGCTGGCTGGCGGCACCGGATAATGCCGCACGAGCAAGCGGCTGGCTGCTGAAGATGGTGCGCGGTTTCCTCGACCTCGCCGACGACCAGCGTATTCAGGCGTTTATGCGCCGCGCCGTTCACCAGGCGATCGATAAGGTCGATCTCAGCCGGTCGGCGGCGCTGGTGCTGGAGAGCCTGACCAGGAACAACCGCCACCAGCAGCTGCTGGACGACGCGCTGGCGCAGGTGCTGCAGCTGGTCAACCGCCCCGCCACCCACGAGTTTATCGCCCTGCAGGTGGTGCACTGGCTGAAGCGCGAGCATCCGCTGAAGGAGAAGATGCTGCCGAGCGAGTGGCTGGGCGAGAAGAGCGCCGGACTGGCGGCCAGCGCGGTGCAGTCGATTCTGAACGAGATTGAGAACGATCCTGACCACCAGCTGCGCCAGGGCTTTAACCGCGCGGTGCAGCGGCTGATCGTCCGCCTGCGCAGCGATCCGGAGATGGCGCAGAAGGCGGAAGAGATTAAGCAGTACCTGAAGGAAGACGAAACGCTGAACCGCTATATCGGCCAGCTGTGGGGCGATCTGCGCGGCTGGCTGAAAGAGGATATCGCGCGTGAGGACTCAAAACTGCACGCGAAAATCAGCGCCGCCGGGCAGTGGTTTGGCGAAGCGCTGCTGAATGACGCCACCCTGCGCGCCTCGCTGAACCAGCATCTGGAAGAGGCGGCCAGCAGCGCCGCGCCGGAGTTCGCCGAGTTCCTCAGCGTGCATATCCGCGACACGGTGAAAAACTGGGACGCCGCCGATATGTCGCACCAGGTCGAACTGAACATCGGCGCCGATCTGCAGCGCATCCGCATCAACGGTACGCTGGTCGGCGGCGTCATCGGGCTGATCCTCTATCTGCTGTCGCTGCTGCCGCAGGTGATATAAAAAAACAGGGGCCGGTATCAATCCGGCCCCTGCTCTTATCGTCCCTGCCCGGCTTCGCGCCGGCGGGTGCCCTTAAAATGGCCCCGCGCCAGCGGATAACCCCCGCCTCTATCGACGCTTCAGCAACATATACAAACTCAGCGCAAAGAACGCCGCGCTCGGCAGCAGCGCACCGAGCACCGGCGGGATGCTGTACACCAGGCTCAGCGGGCCGAAGATCTGATCCAGCACGTAGAACAGGAAGCCGAAGCTGATGCCGGTGATCATCCGCATGCCCATCGACACGCTGCGCAGCGGGCCGAAGATAAACGACAGCGCCATCAGCATCATCACCGCCACCGACAGCGGCTGGAAGATTTTGCTCCACATATTCAGCTGGTAGCGGCCGGAAACCTGGCCACTCTGCTTGAGGTATTTGGTGTAGGCATACAGCCCGCTGATCGACAGCGCTTCCGGATCCAGCGCCACCACGCCAAGCTTGTCCGGCGTCAGGGTGGTTTTCCACTCGCCGGTCAGCGTCTGGCTGCCGCGCACCTGTTTCGGGTCGGTGAGGTCGGACTGATCCACCTGCGACAGCTGCCAGATCGCCCGTCCTGCATCGTATTTCGCGCTTGCCGCGTAGCGCACCGACTGCAGGCGGCGCTCGTGGTTAAAGCTGTAGATGCTGATGCCGGCCAGTTCGCTGTTGTCGCGGATACGTTCGATAAAGATAAAGTTATCGCCGTCCTTCGCCCACAGCCCGTTCTGGGTGGAGAGCAGCGAGCCGCCCACCAGCTGCTGCGCACGGTAGTTACGCGCCATCTGCTCGCCTTTTGGCGCAACAAACTCGCCGATGGCCATGGTGAGGATCACCAGCGGAATGGCGGTTTTCATCACCGAGGCGGCAATCTGCAGGCGGGTATAGCCCGAGGCCTGCATCACCACCAGTTCGCTGCGCTGCGCCAGCATGCCGAGGCCCAGCAGCGCGCCAAGCAGCGCGGCCATCGGGAAGAAGATCTCCACGTCCTTCGGCACGCTGAGCAGGGTGTAGATGCCGGCACCGAGCGCGGTGTACTCGCCCTGCCCGGTTTTGCGCAGCTGGTCAACAAACTTGATGATGCCGGAGAGCGACACCAGCATAAACAGCGTCGCCATGATGGTGTTAAAGATGGTTTTACCGATATAACGGTCAAGTACGCCAAACATCAGACCGACCCTCCGCGGGTAAAGCGCGCACGCAGGCGGCGCATCGGCACCGTATCCCACAGGTTAAGCAGCACCGCCAGCGCCAGGTAGCTGAGGTTAACCAGCCACATCCAGACCGCCGGATCGAGCCGGCCCTTGTTGCCGCTGGAGCGCAGCGAGCTCTGCAGCAGGAAGAACACCAGGTAGAGCAGCATCGCCGGCAGCATCGACAGCACGCGGCCCTGGCGTGGGTTGACCACGCTGAGCGGCACCACCATCAGCGCCATCACCAGCACCGAGAACACCAGCGTCAGCCGCCAGTGCAGCTCGCTTCTGAACTCGGTTTTGTCTGACCGCCACAGCGCCAGCAGCGACATCTGTTCGGCGTCATTCGGGTCGAGCGTCACCGTCTGGTGGCCGACAATCGCCTGGTAGTTCTCAAAATCGGTGATGCGGAAGTCACGCAGCAGCGCGGTGCCCTCAAAGCGGGTACCGTGATCGAGGGTCACCACCTGCGAGCCGTCGGCGCGCTGGTTCATATGCCCCTGATCGGCCACCACCACCGACGGGCGGGCGTTGCCGTTCGGCCGCAGCTGGGCTAAGAACACCTTGCCAAAGTTGTTGCCTTTAACGTTCTCGATAAACAGCACCGACTGGCCGTCACCGGACTGCTGGAACTGGCCGGCGGCCAGCGCCGCCGCGCCCGGGTTGGCTTTGGCGTTCTGCGTCACTTCGCTCTGATAACGCGACGACCACGGGCCAAGCCAGCCGACGTTGACCGCCGCCAGCAGCGCGGTGAACAGCATCAGCAGCATCGCCGCTTTGACCAGCACGCTCTTACCGAGGCCGCAGGCGTGCATCACGGTGATTTCACTCTCGGTGTATAACCGGCCGAGCGTCATCAGAATGGCTAAAAAGAGGCTTAACGGCAGGATCAGCTGCGCCATTTCGGGCACGCCGAGGCCGAGTAAGGTGAGGACTAAGTTTGTTGGAATCTCGCCATCCACCGCGGCTCCCAGTATCCTGACTAACTTCTGACAAAAGAAGATCAGCAGCAGGATGAACAGGATAGCCAGCTGGCTTTTGAGCGTTTCCTTAACCAGATATCTAATGATGATCACGCTGAATACGCCTGTGAAAACTTGTCTTTTTGCAGGAAAATCGCTAGTTTCATCGCTTATACGCCATTTTTTCTCATCAATGGCCCATGTCATAGCTAAAATAGTATGACAATAATCGCGTTCCGGTGGGGTTAAAACTTAAAAACTTCCCCGGAACTGACTCTGACGTTCGTGACTAAACGACGTTTACGCAACGGCACTTTTCGTTACGGAAGCGCTACATTCTAGCCGCAGCAGCCGCCGTTGTCTTTAAGATTCAGGAGAATGCATGGAGTTCAGTGTAAAGAGCGGTAGCCCGGAAAAACAGCGCAGTGCCTGTATTGTAGTGGGTGTTTTCGAACCGCGCCGGTTATCACCGATTGCTGAACAGCTGGATAAAATCAGCGATGGCTATATCAGCGCCCTGCTGCGCCGCGGCGAGCTGGAAGGCAAAGTGGGGCAAACCCTGCTGCTGCATCATGTGCCGAACATTCTCTCTGAGCGCATCCTGTTGATCGGTTGCGGCAAGGAACGCGAACTGGACGAGCGCCAGTACAAGCAGGTGATCCAGAAAACCATCAACACCCTGAACGACACCGGGTCGATGGAAGCGGTCTGCTTCCTGACCGAGCTGCACGTGAAAGGGCGTAACACCTACTGGAAAGTGCGCCAGGCGGTGGAGACCTCGAAAGAGACGCTCTACAGCTTCGATCAGCTGAAGAGCAACAAGGTCGAGCCGCGCCGCCCGCTGCGCAAGCTGGTGTTTAACGTGCCGACCCGCCGCGAGCTGACCAGCGGCGAGCGCGCTATCCAGCACGGCCTGGCCGTGGCCTCCGGCGTTAAGGCGGCGAAAGACCTCGGCAATATGCCGCCAAATATTTGTAACGCGGCGTATCTGGCCTCGCAGGCGCGCCAGCTGGCGGACGCCTACAGCAGGAACATCACCACCCGGGTGATCGGCGAGCAGCAGATGAAAGAGCTGGGCATGAACGCCTACCTCGCCGTCGGCCAAGGCTCGCAGAATGAGTCGCTGATGTCGGTGATCGACTACAAGGGCAACCCGGACGCGGATGCGCGGCCGATCGTGCTGGTCGGTAAAGGCGTCACCTTCGATACCGGCGGCATCTCGCTCAAGCCGGGCGAAGCGATGGACGAGATGAAGTATGATATGTGCGGCGCGGCGGCGGTGTACGGCGTGATGCGTATGGTCGCCGAGCTGAACCTGCCGCTGAACGTGGTTGGCGTGCTGGCGGGCTGTGAAAACATGCCCGGCGGCCGCGCCTACCGTCCGGGCGACGTGCTGACCACCATGTCCGGTCAGACCGTCGAGGTGCTGAACACCGACGCCGAAGGCCGCCTGGTGCTGTGCGACGCGCTGACCTACGTTGAGCGCTTCGATCCGGAAGTGGTGATTGACGTGGCGACGCTGACCGGGGCCTGCGTCATCGCGCTTGGCCACCATATCAGCGGCCTGCTGTCGAACCACAATCCGCTGGCGCACGAGCTGATCGGTGCCTCCGAGCAGGCCGGCGACCGCGCCTGGCGTCTGCCGATGGCCGACGAGTATCAGGAGCAGCTGGACTCGAACTTTGCCGATATGGCCAATATCGGCGGCCGCCCCGGCGGTGCCATTACCGCCGCCTGCTTCCTGGCGCGCTTTGCCCGTAAGTATAACTGGGCGCACCTCGACGTGGCCGGTACCGCCTGGCGCTCCGGCAAGGCCAAAGGCGCCACCGGCCGCCCGGTCGCCCTGCTGTCGCAGTTCCTGCTGAACCGCGCGGGCCTGAACGGCGACGATTAACGCCGCCACCGCCGTACAGGGCCGGTTCACCGGCCCTGTACGCTTACCCGATTAAACGAGCACCCTGATGAAAAACGCCACCTTCTATCTGCTGGAAACCGACACCCCGGTTGACGGGCTGAGCGCGCAGGAAGCGCTGGTCTGCGATCTGGCCGGTGCCCGCTGGCGTGAAGGCAAGCGGGTGCTGATCGCCTGCGCCGATGAAGCCCAGGCGATCCGGCTGGATGAGGCGCTGTGGCAGCGCCCGGCCGACGCCTTTGTGCCGCATAATCTGGCGGGGGAAGGCCCGAAATACGGTGCGCCGGTCGAGCTGGCCTGGCCGCAGCGCCGCGGCAACGCCCCGCGCGACCTGCTGATCAGCCTGCTGCCGCAGTTTGCAGATTTTGCCACCGCTTTCTATGAAGTGATAGACTTCGTTCCCTACGAAGAATCTTTGAAACAGCTGGCGCGCGACCGCTATAAAGCGTACCGCAGCGTTGGATTCCACTTGAATACGGCAACGCCGCCCATTGCCTAAGACATAGCAGATATGGAAAAGACATATAACCCGCAAGATATCGAGCAGCCGCTTTACGAGCACTGGGAACAGCAGGGCTACTTTAAACCGCATGGCGATACCAGCCAGGAAAGCTTCTGCATCATGATCCCGCCGCCGAACGTCACCGGCAGCTTGCATATGGGTCACGCCTTCCAGCAGACCATCATGGACACCATGATCCGCTACCAGCGCATGCAGGGGAAAAACACCCTGTGGCAGGCGGGCACCGACCACGCGGGCATCGCCACGCAGATGGTGGTGGAGCGTAAGATCGCCGCTGAAGAGGGGAAAACCCGTCAGGACTACGGCCGCGACGCCTTTATCGAAAAAATCTGGCAGTGGAAAGCGGAGTCCGGCGGCACCATCACCCGCCAGATGCGCCGCCTCGGCAACTCCGTGGACTGGGAGCGCGAGCGCTTCACCATGGACGACGGCCTGTCTAACGCGGTGAAAGAGGTGTTCGTTCGCCTGCATAAAGAGAACCTGATCTACCGCGGCAAGCGCCTGGTGAACTGGGATCCGAAGCTGCGCACCGCCATCTCCGACCTGGAAGTGGAGAACCGCGAGTCAAAAGGCTCAATGTGGCACCTGCGCTACCCGCTGGCCGACGGCGTGAAGACCGCCGACGGTAAAGATTACCTGGTGGTCGCCACCACCCGCCCGGAAACCATCCTTGGTGATACCGGCGTGGCGGTCAATCCGGAAGATCCGCGCTATAAAGACCTGATCGGCAAGTTCCTCGTGCTGCCGCTGGTTAACCGCAGCATCCCGATCGTCGGCGACGAACACGCCGATATGGAGAAAGGCACCGGCTGCGTGAAGATCACCCCGGCGCACGACTTTAACGACTACGAAGTGGGTCGTCGTCATAAGCTGCCGATGATCAACATCCTGACCTTCGACGGCGATATCCGCGATGCGGCACAGGTTTACGACACCAACGGCGAAGAGTGCGATGCGCACGACGATTCTATCCCGGCGGAGTTCCGTGGCCTGGAGCGCTTTGCAGCGCGTAAAGCCATCGTTGCCGCCATCGACGCGCTCGGCCTGCTCGACGAGATCAAACCGCACGATCTGACCGTTCCTTACGGCGATCGCGGCGGCGTGGTGATCGAGCCGATGCTGACCGATCAGTGGTACGTGCGCACCGCCCCGCTGGCGAAAGTGGCGGTGGAAGCGGTAGAGAACGGTGATATTCAGTTCGTGCCGAAGCAGTATGAGAACATGTACTTCTCGTGGATGCGCGATATCCAGGACTGGTGCATCTCCCGTCAGCTGTGGTGGGGCCACCGTATCCCGGCCTGGTACGACGACGCCGGTAACGTCTACGTTGCCCGCAGCGAAGAAGAAGTGCGCGCCGAGAACAACCTCGGCCCGGACGTGGCGCTGCGCCAGGACGAAGACGTGCTGGATACCTGGTTCTCCTCCGGGCTGTGGACCTTCTCCACCCTCGGCTGGCCGGAAAACACCGAAGCGCTACGTACCTTCCACCCGACCAGCGTGCTGGTCAGCGGCTTTGACATCATCTTCTTCTGGATTGCGCGCATGATCATGCTGACCATGCACTTTATCAAGGATGAAGACGGCAAGCCGCAGGTGCCGTTTAACACCGTCTATATGACCGGGCTGATCCGCGACGACGAAGGGCAGAAGATGTCCAAGTCGAAGGGTAACGTGATCGATCCGCTGGATATGGTCGACGGCATCTCGCTGGAAGACCTGCTGGAGAAACGCACCGGCAACATGATGCAGCCGCAGCTGGCGGAGAAGATCCGCAAGCGCACCGAGAAGCAGTTCCCGAACGGCATCGAGCCGCACGGCACCGACGCCCTGCGCTTTACCCTGGCGGCGCTGGCCTCTACCGGCCGCGACATCAACTGGGATATGAAGCGCCTGGAAGGCTACCGCAACTTCTGTAACAAGCTGTGGAACGCCAGCCGCTTTGTGCTGATGAACACCGAAGGCCACGACTGCGGCTTTAACGGCGGCGAACTGGAGCTGTCGCTGGCCGACCGCTGGATCCTCGCCGAGTTTAATCAGACGGTGAAAGCCTACCGCGAAGCGCTGGACAGCTACCGCTTCGATCTGGCGGCCGGTATTCTCTACGAGTTTACCTGGAACCAGTTCTGCGACTGGTACCTGGAGCTGGCCAAGCCGGTGATGAACGGCGGCAGCGAGAACCAGCTGCGCGGCACCCGCAACACGCTGGTGACGGTGCTGGAAGCGCTGCTGCGCCTGGCACACCCGATTATCCCGTTCATTACCGAAACCATCTGGCAGCAGGTGAAAGTGCTGAAGAACATCAGCGACGACACCATTATGCTGCAGCCGATGCCGGAGTTTGACGCCGCGCGCGTTGACGAGGCGGCGATGGCCGATACCGAGTGGCTGAAGCAGGCGATCGTTGCGGTGCGTAACATCCGTAACGAGATGAACATCTCCCCTGCCAAGCCGCTGGACGTGCTGCTGCGCGGCGCCAGCGACGACGCGGCCCGCCGCGTGCAGCAGAACCACACCTTCCTGCGCACCCTGGCGCGCCTGGAGAAGCTGGAGCTGCTGCCGGCCGGTGACAAAGGCCCGGTTTCCGTCACCAAGCTGGTCGACGGTGCCGAGCTGCTGATCCCGATGGCCGAGCTGATCGACAAAACCGTCGAGCTGGAGCGTCTGGCGAAGGAAGTGGGCAAAGTGGAAGCGGAGATGGAAAAAATCACCGCCAAGCTGGGCAACGAAGGCTTTGTGGCACGCGCCCCGGAAGCGGTAGTCGCCAAAGAGCGCGAGCGTCTGGCCGACTTCGAACAGGCGAAAATCAAGCTGATCGAGCAGCAGGGCGTGATTGCTGCGCTGTAAGGCTTAGGTAATGCCAGCCGGTTAAAGGGCGATGCGGGTGAGTACCTGCATCGCCTTTTTTATTGGTGGCCGATGATGGCGCGATTAAAAGAGGTCTTAGCTTCGGGCTGGTTAAAAACCCTGTACAGGATCCCTTTTATCGCTGAATTTATCGCTGCCTTAGGCGACTACACGATGGTTCCATGCATCGCGGTACAAAATATTACCTCCCGTGTGCTTCCAGGTGATGGCTTCGTAGCGTAATTCGATGGTTTCCATATGTGTACTTGTCATTCCTCCCGGGAGTAAACAAGGGGCAATATTTGTCACCTTCACATTTTCGAGGAGGATATTAAAGTATTCCTCCTCAATTCCAGCATCAATAATCTGATATAATTTTATCGTGGCAGACTTTAGTGTTCTCCCTTCGCACAGGGCACGAAAAAGGACCGGTGTTGTTCTGTCGAACTCTTTCTGTATAACGATCGGCGCATGTACTCTCGTGCTGGTCAGCTTACCCCAACTGGGATCGACAGGTATGGAGACATTATGCGTAAGCGATTTTATTTCTATTGAACCAAGTCTTGCAGGCATTAAACACCCACCGACAATGGGTGAACCATTTTCATCAGTTAACCAGATATGAGCTGGATTTGACATTATAAGTATCCTTTTAAAGTTTCCGGGTAAGAAAGCACATAACAACTAAAACTGTAATAAAAAAAACCGCAATCGACTGCATCGCAATATCAGGAAAATAATGAGCCATGAAAACACCAAAAATAACGGTTAGAACTATAGGGATGTACATCAAAAAAAAATGAAAAAGCTGATATTTCAAAAATCCGAGTAAGCATTTAAACATGATTTTCACCTCACCATGCTCGCTATTGCATTAGCAATATCTTCTAATGATTTAAGGTTAACTATGAAGGAGTGTGCCTTCATAAACTGTGACTCAACAAGAAAATACATCATTTCCAACCCCCTCATATATAGCGCATAATAATAAGCAGGGCACATAACCTTTAATCGTTGAGCGCTATCAGCTGCTTTCTGTATATAACCATAAGTACTTATCCCAGCCATGCCCCAACCCGAAAATTTACCCAGCGTTTTTGCCATCCCGATGCTTACATTTGACCCAAGACAAATGGCCATTGTGATCCCCATCGTTAATGACTGGGATTGGGCATAACTCGTTGATATGTTGACTCCCATTTTAATTAGCAGGCGTTTTATTCTATTCAGTTCTTGATCTGTTTTGTTTTTTAAAATTAATTCAACATAAACTCTTATGAGTTCATATATTATCTTTCGATCTTTGTACAACTGATGGAGTCCTTCAAAAAAACGCACATCTTCGGTTTTTAGCCTGGAACATACGTCCTGATAATTATCAGTAAAGCATGACAGGTGCCAGGCTATCCGGGTAGCCCCACCCTGAAGTCGACCAAGTTGATCTGTGGCCTGATCTTTGACTCCTGAAATTGCATCTTCCAGCTTTCTGGCGAGAATTTTATCACTCGCCATTTTAGTAAGAATTGCATTGCTATAGTACATAGCAAAACTCCTTAGTTAATTATCCATTTATCCTTTAACCACTTGCGTAAAAAACTGCATCATAAGGCCCTTCCCGTCTCAGGACGACACAGAAAAAACAACGATCAACACGACAGCAACAGCCAATACCAGCATGGCAACATTCGCCAGCATATAAGCCATACTGATACCAAAGATGATCAACAATATGAGTGGCAGATAAATCAAACAGGATAAAACAATCCTGTTCTTCAACCACTTCCTCAGAAATGTCATCATACCTTCGCCCTCTCCCTGTGCCGTTGCGTTTGTAATCCCACGATCTGAAGAGGTTAACAATGAAGCATTGATATTTCATCAACATGGGGTCAACGGAAGGGAACACGCTATTAGTAAACAATCCATTTTTATTATTATTTGTAGTACATCGCGCGACAAATTTAAAACCCGTTATTCGCCAGTACCCGAACGAATCTGCCTGACACTATTCCAGCCGCGACGCGATAAACTGCCTGTTGTTTTCGTGAGGCAAAAAAACGCCCGACGAATTTCGTCAGGCGTGGATGATTATGCAGAGGTGTAAAGCGTTACGGTTTCGGCTGCGCGTCCTGAATGGCCTTAATACGCTCCGGCATATCCGGGTGGCTGCTGATCCACTCCGGCAGCTGCAGGCCGTGGCTCTGCCTGTCGCCTTCCTGCTGCAGGCGGGTGTAGATCGCCTGCATCTCGGCCAGCGAGCGGCCCTGCGCCTGCATCTGCGCAATGGCGTACTCGTCCGCCTCGCGCTCCATGCCGCGTGAGAACTGCATCTGGTCGACAAACGCCGCCGACTGCAGAATCGTGTCGCCGATGCCGCTGACGTCGCCGGTCAGCCACATATAGCCCAGCGTTACCAGCGACGAGCGCACCAGCATCTGCAGCGGATGGCGGTGATGATGGTGGCCCATCTCGTGCAGCATCACCGCCACCAGCGCATCGTCACTTTTTGCCAGCTTCAGCAGATCGTCGCTGACGATTAGCGTGCCGTCGGCCAGCATAAAGGCGTTAGCGCCGCCGTCGAAGTGCATCACCTTCAGCTGCAGCGGCAGCGTGCCGTCGCGCAGCTCGGGGGGGATCGCCCTGCTGAACAGCTGCTGCAGCCGCTGCCGTTCGGCGGGCGGCAGCGTCACCTCGCTGAATCCACCGTGCCGCAGCAGGGTCTGCGTCTGCTGCCCTACCTGGCGGGCGACCACGTCCGGCAGGTTACGCGCCAGCAGGTCGCTGGCGGCGGGCAGGATCACCCACAGCCATAAAGCAATGCTGGCCAGCGTCGCCAGCAGGGTCAGCGCCACGCCGCGGCGGTAGCGTTCCAGCCGGTGCACCAGCCCCGGCCGGTGGCGCTGCTGCCACCACTGGCGGAACTGTGCGTCACTCTGCGGTACAAAGCGGCCGCCGTCCGGGAAGGTCAGAGTCAGCGGAATGGTGCCCAGTGCGTCAGAGACCTGCACCTCTTTCAGCAGCAGCACCTGCTGATGACCGTCCTGCATCAGGGTCAGATGGCGATCGTTAAGCGTCAGGCGGGCCAACTCACGGGCGGCCCGTCCGGGATACTGGTAGAAGCCATCCAGCTGCAGCATCAGATCCCCACGTTGAGATCGAACGCCGCCGCCACCTCTTCGGCTACCGCCGTTCCGGCGCTGTCATGGTGCGCCTGTACGGTCACCAGCGAGATATCACCAGTCAGCGCGGTGCTGCTGGCCATATAGCGCGCCAGGCGCACTTCGGCGATCGGCGTACCGAGCCCCAGCGTGAACAGAACGATCAGGCTGTTGGTCAGCACCAGGCCGAGGAAGGCACCGGTAGAGAGGGTCGATTTAAGCTGTAACGCCTCGCCGAGTTTAGTCTGGCCGAAGGCGTAGTTGCGCTGCGCCACCACCAGGTAAGCGGAGGAGAACAGGCCGCCGACGATCAGCACAACTATGGCAAGGAACAGGCTGAACAGGTGTTCGGCCATCAGCGCGCCCATCATCTGCGGATCGGTGACGCCCATTGCGGCAGCGTACACCAGGCCAACCATCAGCGAACCGATCAGCAGCCCGGTGACCACCAGGAACGGCAGGAAGATCAGGAAGCTGACCAGCACGATTTTAATAAACGCTTTTTTGCTCAGCTGCGCCTTAAACGGCAGCGTGCCGAACGACATATTATTGATATACAGGTCGTGGTTCAGCGCGCTGACCACCCCCTGAACTACCGCACCGCCGACCAGCAGCAGCACCAGCGCGATGACGCCAATGGCTAATGAGGCGCTGACGCTGCCGAGGTTGATCGCCGACAGCGCCACCATGCTGACCAGCAGATACAGGCCAATCACCATCAGCAGCGGGCAGAGGTACATCACCCAGTAGGCGCGGCCGATGCGGCACAGGTAGTTAAAACGCACGCCGCGGAAGCTGCTCATCAGCGCGTTATAGCGCCAGCTGCGGATCACAATCCACGGGATCAGCGCGAAGAACGCCAGCACAAACAAGAGCGACAGCGTCGGCAGCAGTGAAGAGAGGATAAAGAACAGCACCAGGCCCACAAAGACGATAATCCGCCCTTTAAGGATGTCCATCGGCCGCGCATGGTAGTCAAAACGGTCGCCGGCGATTTCGGTGTTGCCGTAGAAATAGCGGCGGCGGCGCACGGTGGCCCACGCGGAGTAGATGCCCAGCGTGATCATGGTGAGTAAGGCATTCACCAGCCAGATCGAGAAGTACTCGCCGGCCCGGCCGTGGAACAGCACCGGGTGCTGCTGATTGGGAGAAGTTTGGTTTTCCATTAAATTTTCTTCCTGAAAATAGAGGGGGAGAGATGATGATGAGAATAAGAAGTATCTAACTTAACCGCGTATTTTTACCACAAGGTTAAAGATGCGACAATAAATGTTTCCGGTTGTGTCATTTAAGGTTAAATAGCAGACAGGCTGGGCGTAATGTCACGGATTCAGGTCATTAAAGAGAGAAGAGCCCTTAATGTCCCCTTTGCGGGACACTATGCTGACCCTGACGATTGCCTGAGGGCGGTAAACCCGGTTCGGTGAACGGTTGAGAAGCGGCTGTGAGCTGACCTCAACCGGCCTGCTGAACAAAGCCAGGGCCGCTAACGTTGCATCTTTACGTCAGCAATGTTATTACACGTTTCTTCCTGACCCTGACCCAGAGCGAGACGTATGACCACCGCTTTACACGCCACCCTGCGGGTACGCCCGATTACCGCTGCTGATAATCCGCTGATTGCACAGGTGATCCGCACCGTCTCTGCCGAATTCGGGCTGACCGCAGATAAAGGCTATACCGTTTCCGACCCTAATCTTGACCGGCTGTTTGAGCTCTACAGCGAGCCGGACAGCGCCTACTGGGTGGTCGAGGTGAATGGTCAGGTGGTCGGCGGCGGCGGCGTGGCACCGCTGCAGGGCGGTGAGGCGGACGTCTGCGAGCTGCAGAAGATGTATTTCCTCAGCGAGGCGCGCGGCCTCGGCGTGGCGCGCGATCTGGCTATCCAGGCGTTGGAGTACGCCCGCACGCTGGGCTTTAAGCGCTGCTATCTGGAAACCACCGCCTCGCTGACCCGCGCGATCCGCCTGTATGAGCACCTCGGCTTTGCGCATATCGACGGGCCGCTGGGCTACACCGGCCACGTTGACTGTGAAGTGACGATGCTGAAGACGCTGTAACACCGCTGACCGCCCTGCCACTGCGGCAGGGCGGGGTCACGATCCCCGCAGCAGCAGCATCATCCGCCCGGCCAGGAAACCGCCGCGCTAAGATCGCGCGGGCCACCCGCAGCTTTCCCGCCAGTGGCTGACGGCTATGCCGGATTAGCAGGCAAACGCCGACACACCGACAGTGGCTGACGACTATCCCCGGCTAGCAGGCAAACGCCGGTACGCCGCTGTGAAAACGCAGCCTGTCGTCCGGTTCGCTAATCAGTTTCGCCTCGGTCTCGCCGATCTTCTGTACCCGCGCGCTGATATCCTTCGGTGAGATCAGCTGCGCCAGCTCAAGATAATCCTGATAGTGGCGCGCTTCCGAGCGCAGCAGCGAGACGTAAAACGCCGACAGGCGATCGTCCAGATGCGGGGCCAGGCTGGCGAAGCGTTCGCAGGATCGCGCTTCGATATAGGCACCGCAGATCAGCTTATCCACCAGCGCCTGCGGCTCATGGGTGGTGATTTCACGTATCAGGCCTTTGGCATAGCGGCTGGCGGTGATCTTCATATAGGGGATATCGCGCGCCTGCATGATCTCCAGCACCTGATAGAAGTGGTGCAGCTCCTCTTTGATCAGCAGCACCATCTTATCCACCAGCGCGTCGCCGTAGGGCAGCTCTTCACGGCTGATGATGGTTTTGGACAGCGCCTTATGCTGTTCCAGAAACCCGAGGTCGGCCTGGTCGTTATGGACAAAATCTTCCCAGGGCCTCAGCCACGCCAGCAGCGCGTCGCCGCTGGCTTTATCCGCCACGTATTTGCGGATCAGCCACATCGCGGTCTGGGCGGCTTTCAGCTCGCATACCAGGTGGTCGGTGAGTAACAGCGGCAGGTTTTCCGGCTTGCGCGCTTCGTCGATCCACGCCTGCGGAGTACGGCAGTGCAGAAAGCCGTGGAT
This sequence comes from Erwinia sp. Leaf53, assembly GCF_001422605.1. Taxonomy (NCBI): domain Bacteria; kingdom Pseudomonadati; phylum Pseudomonadota; class Gammaproteobacteria; order Enterobacterales; family Erwiniaceae; genus Erwinia; species Erwinia sp. Leaf53. The sequence goes on along the minus strand of NZ_LMLK01000001.1, from coordinate 130,597 downwards.
CGGGGCTAACAGAGTGTCAAACTGGGTCATAGTCATCAGAAAGGTCAGTGAAAGCGGTTAGTGGCACAGATTTGGGTTCAGAGGGCGCTGAACGCAAAGCACGGTTGCTGACGAACCCGGCAGCCGGTCTTTGCGTTAACGCGGGTCAGCGTTTCTGACACGGGCAGCAACACTGGCGTCAGTAAACAGGCCGTGATAACCCGCAACGCGCGGGCCACTGTGACCTGTTCAGAACAGCGGCCAGGGGATTACGGCGACAGCAGCCATCAGGCAGGCCGCCGCTTTTCTCCCGGCCGGCCAGATCAGTGACGGACGCCGTTGTCGTCGCCGTCTTCCTGCTCGTCGTCCTCTTCGCCTTCGTCGTCTTCGTCCTGCGCATCCGGATCTTCGAAGTAGGTGCCCCAGCCGTCGTAGTCAACGTTGAACTGCGCCACCAGATTCACCAGCTGCTCGACCTGCTTGTCGATCAGCTCGGCGTTCAGCGCGCCTTCGCTGAGGATGTCACAGCACATCACCGTGGTACCGTCGTCCAGCTCCAGCTCTTCCGGCTCGGTCACTTCGTAGCCCAGCTTGAAGGCCTCAACCGCCGCTTTCTCCAGCGCATCAAAGCTGCTGCAGGAGAAGTGGTGCTCGATGGTATAGAGCGCATCCGGATCGCTGCCGTCTTCCAGCAGTTCTTCAATAATCAGCCGTGTCTCTTCGCGCTGCTCTTCCAGTAATGCTTCGTTAGCCATAATCCATTCCTCAAGTCAAAGGTACCCTGCGTCTGTAGTGACGGCACCGGCAATTTTTAGTATTTTCCCACAGCGCCCGTCGCGCCACTACCTTTATAAAAAAGTTTCTGCATGCCGGGGTTGAAAATGAATATTCATACGGTTAAATTGAATTTTAATTCATTAATAAGTTACCGGAGTGCGTTATGAGTCAACTGTACAAACGGCATTTTCTCAGGCTGCTGGATTTTACCCCCGCCGAAATCAACGGCTTGCTGGCGCTGGCCTCGACACTGAAGACCGACAAGAAAAATGGTGAAGAAATTCAGCACCTGAAGGGCAAGAATATTGCGCTCATCTTCGAAAAAGACTCGACCCGTACCCGATGCTCTTTCGAAGTTGCCGCTTACGACCAGGGGGCTAACGTCACCTATCTCGGCCCAAGCGGCAGCCAGATCGGCCATAAGGAGTCGATGAAGGACACCGCACGCGTGCTCGGCCGCATGTATGACGGTATTCAGTATCGCGGCCATGGCCAGGCGCTGGTCGAGTCGCTGGCCGAACACGCCGGCGTGCCGGTGTGGAACGGGCTGACCAACGAGTTCCATCCGACCCAGCTGCTGGCCGACCTGCTGACCATGCAGGAGCACCTGCCGGAGAAGGCCTTCAGCCAGATGACCTTCGTCTATGTCGGCGACGCACGCAACAATATGGGTAATACCATGCTGGAAGCGGCAGCGCTGACCGGGCTGGATCTGCGGCTGGTAGCACCGAAGGCGTGCTGGCCGGATGCGCAGCTGGTGGAAGAGTGCCGGGCAGCGGCGGCGAAAACCGGTGGCAAAATCACCCTGACCGAGGATATCGCCGCCGGGGTGGCCGGTGCCGACTTTATCTATACCGACGTCTGGGTGTCGATGGGCGAGCCGAAAGAGGTGTGGGCAGAGCGGATTGCCTTACTGCGCGCCTATCAGGTCAATAAAGCGATGCTGGATCTGACCGGCAATCCGCAGGTGAAGTTCCTGCACTGCCTGCCCGCCTTCCACGACGATCAGACCACGCTGGGCCAGCAGATGGCGCAGCAGTACGATCTGCACGGCGGTATGGAAGTGACCGACGAGGTGTTTGAGTCGGCGCACAGCGTGGTGTTCGACCAGGCAGAAAACCGCCTGCACACCATTAAGGCGGTGATGGTCGCCACCCTGGCGCAGCTGGGGTAAACCGGGGCCGGGCAACCGATTACGTGGCAGGTGATTTCCGCTTGCCGTGCCATGCCGAATGCGTATAATGCCCCCCGTTTGCCGGGAGGAACCATGCCACAGAACGTTACTTATCGCTTCGTTCAACCACGTCTGCACGCAGGCGGGCAGCCGCGTTTTTCCGTTAATGGCATCACCGATCGCGTAAGAAAAGCCCCTCGCTGAGGGGCTTTTTTTTGCCCAAATTTTCACCCCCGCGACAGCGGCCCGGGTACAGCCGGGGCAACCAGGAGAGTGAGCATGGCGAATCCGTTGTATCACAAACATATTATTTCCATTAACGATCTCAACCGTGACGAGCTGGAGCTGGTGCTGAAAACCGCGGCAAGCCTGAAGGCCACGCCGCAGCCGGAGCTGCTGAAACATAAAGTCGTCGCCAGCTGCTTTTTTGAAGCCTCCACCCGCACCCGCCTGTCGTTCGAAACCGCCATTCACCGGCTGGGTGCCTCGGTGGTCGGCTTTGCCGACGGCGGCAGTACCTCGCTGGGCAAGAAAGGTGAAACGCTGGCCGATACCATTTCGGTGATTGGCACCTACGTCGACGCCATCGTGATGCGTCACCCGCAGGAGGGCGCGGCGCGCCTGGCCACCGAGTTTTCCGGCGGTATCCCGGTGCTGAACGCCGGTGACGGAGCCAATCAGCACCCGACTCAGACGCTGCTGGACCTGTTTACCCTGCAGGAGACCCAGGGCCGGCTGAACAACCTTAACGTGGCGATGGTCGGCGACCTGAAGTATGGCCGTACCGTGCATTCACTGACCCAGGCGCTGGCCAAGTTTGACGGCAACCGCTTCTACTTTATCGCGCCGGACGCGCTGGCGATGCCGTCCTACATTACCGATATGCTCGACGAGAAGGGCATCGCCTGGAGCCGCCACGACAGCATTGAAGAGGTAGTGCCCGAGCTGGATATTCTGTATATGACCCGCGTGCAGAAAGAGCGGCTGGATCCGTCCGAGTACGCCAACGTCAAGGCGCAGTTTATTCTGCGCGCCGCCGACCTGGCCGGCGCCCGCGACAATATGAAGGTGCTGCACCCGCTGCCGCGCATTGACGAAATCGACACCGATGTCGACAGCACGCCGCACGCCTGGTACTTCCAGCAGGCCGGCAACGGCATCTACGCACGCCAGGCCTTGCTGGCGCTGGTACTGAACAGTGAACTGGATCTGTAAGGGGAACCACGATGACACAGGATAATAAGTTACAGGTTGAAGCGATCAAACGCGGTACGGTGATTGACCATATCCCGGCGCAGGTCGGGTTTAAGCTGCTGTCGCTGTTCCGCCTGACCGAAACCGATCAGCGCATCACCATCGGCCTGAACCTGCCGTCCGGCGAGCTGGGGCGTAAAGATCTGATCAAGATCGAGAACACCTTCCTCACCGACGATCAGATCAACCAGCTGGCGTTCTACGCGCCGCACGCCACCGTTAACCGCATTGACGAGTACGACGTGGTGGCCAAGCTGTCGCCGGTGCTGCCGGAGCGCATCGAGCGCGTGCTGACCTGCCCGAACGGTAACTGCATCAGCCGCAGCGAACCGGTGTTCTCCAGCTTTACCGTTAAGCAGCGCGCCGACGATCTGCACCTGAAGTGCAAATACTGTGAGAAAGAGTTCGCCCACCACGTGGTGATGGCGGCGGATTAAGTCGCCGCCCGCACGCTGGCGTGAAGGCCGTCGGTCAGGCGGCAGCAGCCCGATCGCCTGAACGCTGGCGTAAAGGTCTACGGTTAAGCGGCAGCGGCCTTACGCCCGCGTAACAGCCGCCGCTGCAAGATGGCTGGCGCTAAGCGCGATTGCATTCCGCCGTTAAGGCGGGCAAGCTGTCAGCGACGCCGGGCGGGCACCATCCCGCCCGCATCCTATACACCTTAAGGAGAGAGTATGTCCCGCGAAATCAGTACTGAACACGCCCCTGCTGCCATCGGCCCTTACGTGCAGGGCGTCGATCTCGGCAGCCTGATCTTCACCTCCGGCCAGATCCCGGTGGACCCGAAAACCGGCAACGTGCCGGAAGATATCACCGCGCAGACGCAGCAGTCGCTGGCCAACGTGCAGGCGATCGTTGAAGCCGCCGGCCTGAAGGTAGGCGACATCGTGAAGATGACGGTATTTGTGAAGGATCTGAATGACTTCACCACGGTAAACGCCGCCTATGAAGCCTTCTTTACCGCGCACCAGGCGAGCTTCCCGGCGCGCTCCTGCGTGGAAGTGGCGCGTCTGCCAAAAGACGTGAAGATTGAGATTGAAGCGATCGCAGTACGCCGCTAAGCGCCTGCTTTATCCGGCAGGGGCCCCAGGCCCCCTGCCTTTACTGTGAGAACAGCAGCGTCAGATCGTCCGCGCTAAAGCTGGACGGCTCGCTCAGTTCGTCGGCCAGGATATCCCCCGCCAGCTCCGCCTTCTGCTGCTGCAGCGCCACCACCTTCTCTTCGATGGTATCCGCCGCGATCAGCTTGTAGACAAACACCGGTTTATCCTGGCCCAGTCGGTAGGCGCGGTCGGTGGCCTGGTTCTCTGCCGCCGGGTTCCACCAGGGATCGTAGTGGATCACCGTGTCCGCCGCCGTCAGGTTGAGACCGACACCGCCGGCCTTCAGGCTGATCAGAAACACCGGCACCTCGCCGCGCTGGAAGCGCGCGACCGGCGTTTCGCGATCGCGGGTGCTGCCGGTCAGGGTGACAAAAGCGATACGCGCCTTCTGCAGCTCTTCGGCGATGATCGCCAGCATGCTGGTGAACTGCGAGAAGATCAGGATGCGCCTGTCTTCCGCCAGCAGATCGCTCAGCATCTCGCGCAGCAGCGCCAGCTTGGCGGAGTGTCTGACCTTCTCCGCGCGGGCGTCGGCCACCAGCCGCGGATCGCAGCAGATCTGCCGCAGCTTGAGCAGCGCGTCCAGCACCAGCAGATGGCTGCGCCCCGCCCCCTGCTGCTGCACCGCCAGCTGTACGCGATCCTGCATCGCACTGCGCAGCTGGTCGTACAGCTCGCGCTGGCCCCCCTCCAGCGCCACGCTGCGCACGATGGTGTTCTTTGGCGGCAGCTCTTTCGCCACCTCCTGCTTACGGCGGCGCAGCATAAACGGCCGCACCCGCTTTGCCAGCAGTTCGCGCCGCACCCGATCGCCGTCGCGCTCCACCGGTATGCGCCACTGCTGGGTGAAGTCGCGTTCGCTGCCGAGGAAGCCCGGCAGCAGAAAGTCAAACTGCGACCACAGCTCGCCGAGGTGGTTCTCCAGCGGCGTGCCGGTCAGGCACAGGCGGTGGCGGGTTTTCAGCGCGCGGATCACCGCCGCCGCCCGCGAGGCGCTGTTTTTCACGTACTGCGCTTCGTCGAGGATCAGCAGATGGTAATGGTGCGCCACCAGCTGCGGCTGATCGCGCCACAGCAGCGAATAGGTGGTGATCACCACGTCGTACTGCGTCAGCCGGTCATAGAAGGCTTTGCGCTGCGGTCCGGTCAGCGCCAGCACCTTCAGGCCGGGCGCGAAGCGTGCCGCCTCGCAGCACCAGTTGTGCACCAGCGTCGTTGGCACCACGATCAGCGCCGGGCGATCGAGGCGGCCGGCCTCTTTCTCCAGCAGCAGGTGGGCAAGAGTCTGGATGGTTTTGCCCAGCCCCATATCGTCGGCCAGCACCCCGGCCAGCTGATGCTGGCGCAGGAACTGCATCCAGTTCACACCCTGCAGCTGGTAGTCGCGCAGCTGCGCCTTCAGACCGCGCGGCGGGCTGACCGGCTGCACGCCCGCGTTGCCGCTCAGGCGCTGCGCCAGCTGGTGTACCGGGTTTTCACCATCGAAGATCCAGCGGCTGCGTTCGTCGCTGCTGCTCAGGCGGCCGACGTCCCAGGCCGCCAGCCGCAGCGGCCGATCCGGGGTAGCAAACAGGTCGATCAGGTTGGCCACCAGCGGTTTCAGCTGCGCGGCGCGAAACAGCAGCCGCTGCTGGCGATCGTCACGCAGCTCGATCGCTTCGTCGTCGGCGATCAGGCTGAGGTTGCCGGCGGTCCAGCGGCGATCTTCGCTGAACAGCTTTGCCAGCAGCGGCTCCAGCCGCAGGCGGCGGCGGCCAACCTTCATCGCCAGTTCAAGGTCAAACCAGCCGTCGGCCGCCTGGATCGCCCGCCCCTCAATGGCGCTCACTTCGGTGAAGTTGCCGCTGAACTCCCGATCAATGCTCACCCGCCAGCCGCGCCTGCGCAGCGCCGGGACGCTTTTTTTGATAAAGGCGTGCCACCGCTCGGGGGCCTCCGGCGCGAAGATCGCCGCCGGCAACGGCGTCGGGGTGTAGATATGTCCGGCGGGGATCGGGCTCAGGCCGAGCGCGTGGATCTCCGCCAGCCAGGCGTTCTCGGCGGCGGGCTGGCGCTGTACCTGATAGCGGCGACCGTCGGCGGCGGCGAAGCTCTCCGCCTGGCTGGCGGCCTCAACCGCCACGCCGTCGTAGTCAAAGCTGACCGTGGCGAAGTCCAGCCGCTTCTGGCGATGGCCGTAGTGGCCGTAGCCGCTGACAAAATTGGCCCGCGACTCCAGCTGCAGCAGCGGCTGCGGGTCGCCACCCACCGTTGTCAGCGCTATGGTCGCCTGCTCCTCGCGCGGCTGCAGGTTGGCCAGCATCACCGCCGCCACGTGCTTGCAGTTGTTTTTCACCGCGCAGCTGCACTCGCCGCTGGCGGAGAGCCGCCCCTGCGGCCGGCTGAAGTGGACAATCACGCTGAACGGCTCGGCTTTGCGCCCCGGCACTTCGCCGGTCAACAGGGTGTTCTGCCACCGGATGTTCTGCACGCTGGCCACCAGTTCGCGCGCGCGGGCGACGGTACGCGTCCCCAGCCAGCGCATGACCTGATTTTGGTTATAGGTGACAGATGACATCGGGCACAATTCCTGATCAAACGAAGCGGTAAGGTTTCGCTTCACGGCAACCGGCAATAGTAGTGACTCCGGCGGGTTGAATGCAACCGCCGCCGCACGGGATGATGGCAAAATGTGCCTAAGCGTTCAGCTAACGCGCAGCCGGAGGATAAAACCACGGCGGCGGCGGGGCACTTCTCAGCAACTGTCCGCCCCTCCCGCTTCTTTGCGATAAATCAACAAAGCGCCGATTTCTTCGGCAAAAACGCTACATATAGCGCTTACTATAGCCACCATCAACAATATGTAGTGTTTCCACAGGAGGATCCCGGTGGCAATTCAGGTCATTAAACGCGACGGCTGTCTGGCAGCCTTTGACAGCAACCGTATTCTGACGGCGATCCGCGCCGCCGCCCGCGCCGCGCAGGTCGAGGATGAGGCGTACTGCCGCCGCGTTGCCGCCGCGGTCACCCGGCAGCTGGCCGGGTCGGGTAAAAAGGCACCGACGGGCAACCCGGCACAACGGAGTGAAAAGCTGCCACCAGGGGAACCCGCACAGACCGGCGAACCGCTGCAGCAGAGTGAGCAACGGCAGGCGGATGAACAGCTGCCGCTCGCTGAGCCACGACGGCTGGATATTGCGCTGATCCAGCGGGCGGTGGAGGACCGGCTGATGGCCGGGCGCTACCCGCAGCTGGCGCGGGCCTATATCGAGTACCGCCACGATCGTGACGTGGCGCGCGAGCAGCGCGGGCGGCTCGGCAGCGAGATCCGCGGGCTGGTGGAGCAGACCAATTCGGCGCTGCTGCATGAAAACGCCAATAAGGACAGCAAGGTGATCCCCACCCAGCGCGATCTGCTGGCCGGGATCGTGGCGAAACACTACGCCATGCAGCAGCAGCTGCCGCGCGAGGTGGTCAACGCCCACCGGCGCGGTGAGATCCACTATCACGACCTCGACTACGCGCCCTTCTTCCCGATGTTTAACTGCATGCTGGTGGACCTGCGCGGCATGCTGACCCACGGCTTTAAAATGGGCAACGCCGATATCGAGCCGCCGAAGTCGATCGCCACCGCCACCGCCGTCACCGCGCAGATTGTTGCCCAGGTGGCCAGCCATATCTACGGCGGCACCACCATCAACCGCATTGACGAAGTGCTGGCTCCTTACGTGGAAGCCAGCCTGGCAAAGCACCGGGCGGTGGCCCGCGAGTGGCAGGTCAGCGACGTCGAGGCGTATGCCCAGGCGCGCACCGAGAAAGAGTGTTACGACGCCTTCCAGTCGCTGGAGTATGAGGTCAACACCCTGCACACCGCCAACGGCCAGACGCCGTTCGTCACCTTTGGCTTTGGACTCGGCACCAGCGCGGCGGCGCGGATGATCCAGCGCGCCATTCTGCAGAACCGCATCGCGGGACTGGGGAAAAACCATAAAACGGCGGTGTTCCCCAAGCTGGTGTTTGCCATTAAAGCCGGGCTGAACCGCCGCCCCGGTGAGCCAAACTATGATATCAAGCAGCTGGCGCTGGCCTGCGCCAGTAAACGTATGTACCCCGATATCCTCAACTACGACCAGGTGGTGCAGGTCACCGGCTCGTTTAAAACGCCGATGGGCTGTCGCAGCTTCCTCGGGGTGTACGAGGAGCAGGGCCAGGCGGTGCACGAGGGACGCAATAATCTCGGGGTGGTCAGCCTCAATCTGCCGCGAATTGCGCTGGAGTCGGCTGGCGATCGCGACCGTTTCTGGGCGCTGCTCGACGCGCGGCTGCAGCTGGCCAGAACTGCGCTGATGACCCGTATCACCCGGCTGGAGAACGTCAGGGCGCGGGTGGCGCCGATCCTCTATATGGAAGGCGCCTGCGGTGTGCGCCTGGCGGCTGACGACCCGATCGCGCCGATCTTCCGCAACGGTCGTGCCTCGATCTCGCTGGGCTATATCGGCCTGCATGAGACGCTGAACGCCCTCAGCGGCGGAGAGGTGCATCCGTATGACGATCCGAAGCTGCAGGCGCTGGGCGTGGCGATTATCAGCCGGCTGCGCGCTGCGGTGGAGGCGTGGAAAAGCGAGACCGGCTACGGTTTCAGCCTCTACAGCACGCCGAGTGAGAACCTGTGTGACCGCTTCTGCCGTCTGGATGCAGCTGAATTTGGCCTTATCCCCGGCGTGACCGACAAAGGCTACTACACCAACAGCTTCCACCTCGACGTCGAGAAGAAGGTCAATCCCTATGACAAGATCGACTTCGAAGCCGCTTACCCGCCGTTAGCCAGCGGCGGCTTTATCTGTTACGGCGAGTACCCCAGCCTGCAGCATAACCTGCAGGCGCTGGAGGACGTCTGGGATTACAGCTACGACCGGGTGCCCTACTACGGTACCAATACGCCGATTGACCAGTGCTACGACTGCGGCTTCAGCGGCGAGTTTGACTGCACCAGCAAGGGCTTTACCTGTCCGGCCTGCGGCAACCACGACAGCCGCCGCGTGTCGGTGACGCGCCGGGTGTGCGGCTATCTCGGCAGCCCTGACGCGCGGCCGTTTAACGCCGGCAAGCAGGAGGAGGTGAAGCGGCGGGTGAAACATCTGGGCAACGGGGAGCTGGGGTGAATATTCATCAGTACTATCCGGTGGACGTGGTCAACGGCCCCGGCACGCGCTGTACGCTGTTTGTGGCGGGCTGCGAGCATCAGTGCCCGGGCTGCTATAACCGCAGCACCTGGCGGCTGAACTCCGGCGTGCCGCTGACCATCGCGCTGGAGGAGCGGCTGATTGCCGATCTGAACGATACGCGTATTCCGCGCCAGGGGCTGTCGCTCACCGGCGGCGATCCGCTGCACCCGGCCAACGTGGCGGAGGTCGGGCGGCTGGTGCGCCGGGTTAAGCGCGAGTGTGCGGGCAAGGATATCTGGCTGTGGACCGGTTACCGCCTGGCGGAGCTGAGCGCCGCGCAGCGGCGGGTGGTCGCCGGGGTGAACGTGCTGATCGACGGCCGCTTTGAGCAGGCGCTGAAGGACCCGACGCTGCTGTGGCGGGGCAGCAGCAACCAGGTGATCCACAGGCTGCGCTGAGACTTAACAGACCTGGGGATCCACCGGCTGCGCTAAGAGTTAACAGATCTGAGGATCCAGCGGCTGCGTGAAGGCTTAACAGACCCGGGGATTCACCGGCTTCGCAAGGGTTCAACGCACTCTGCATGCATCGAGTGTGCCGCCGTCGCGCGGTGGCGCACTTTGCGTTACAGTAGCGCCATGTTAACTGAAGCGAAAGAACCGCTGCCGGCTGCCCCGTCCGCCGACTGGCGTCTGTACATTCTGCGCACCGCCAGCGGCGTGCTGTATACCGGCATCACTAACGATGTGCTGCGGCGTCTGGCACAGCATCAGAGCGGCAGGGGGGCGAAAGCGCTGCGCGGCAAAGGTCCGCTGACGCTGGTTTTTCACTGCGCGGCGGGCGACCGATCGCAGGCATCAAAGCTGGAGTATCAGGTAAAGCAGCTGACCCGCCAGCAAAAGCTCGGACTGGTCAGCCACCCGCCGGCCTCACTGGCCGACTGGCTGGGGGCGCTTAAAAGCGGCTGAACGGCGCGGCAAACTCGACTTCACCGGCCACGCCGTCAAACACGCCGTCGCTCAGCGGATGGATCTGGAAGCTGCTGGCGCTGTCCGGCCAGCGGCAGGTCAGCTGCTGGCTGGCCGCGACGGTAAAGCCGACGCGCCCGTACCAGGCGGGATCGCCCAGCACCACCACCGCCGCGTAACCAAACTCGTTCAGCGTATCCAGCCCTTCACGGACCAGCTGCTGACCCAGCCCCTGGCCGCGTACGCTGGCATCCACCGCCACCGGGGCCAGCGCCACCCAGTGCAGGTCTTCACCGCTCAGAGTGACCGGGCTGAAGGCCGCATAGCCCAGCACCTGGCCCTCATCGTCGGTGGCCACCACGCCCAGCGTCAGCAGGCCATCTTCCCGCAGCTGCTGCACCAGTTCGGCTTCCGCCACGGTGGCGAAGCTGCGGCGCAGCAGGCCGTCTATGCTGGCGGCATCAACGCCAATTTCAGTACGAATTAACATGCTATACCTGCGCGTGCCTCCGGGGGAGCCGCGTCCTGTTTCATTCCGGCCTCAACAAAATCAGCCAGTTGCATAAGACCGATGCGCAATGGCGTCGGCATAGATTCGGGGTCGAGCGCGTCCATCAGGTTTTTCACCTGCAGGCCCAGCTCGGTATCCCCTTCAATGGTCAGACGACGCTGGAAAAACAGCGTGTCCGGATCCCGCCGGCGTGCCGCAATCAACAGCAGATCGCCAGCCGTGGCACGAAACCAGACGTCACACGCGTCGCGATCGGCCACCCGCAGCTGTCCGTCGGCCAGGGTGACCGACCAGCGCAGATCCAGATCGCTAATCTCAATGCCTAACCAGCGTTCAGCCAGGAAGTCCACCTCCCCTTCCACCAGCGCCTGCTGCAGATGCCCGCGCAGCAGCGCTTCGATCAGCGGCTTTTTCAGCGCGAAAGGCGTAACGCCGAGCGGAAGACGCAGCAGCTGCGGGGCCTGTTGCACAACGTAATGACGTAGCCGATCCAGTCTCATTATGACTCCTTACCGATAAATTTCGGCTATTTTGCCACAATCGCCAACGGCGGCAGGCGGCTGGATCAACAAACGGGCAGAACCTCGTCGGTTTTATCAGGGAATCCGTGCCTCATCAATACGCCATTAGCTGCCTTAAATCAAAATTTGTCGCCGCCATCCTCACTACACTCATCGACTTTGCTAACCCGTGAGACTCAGTTATGGAACTGCTCTGCCCGGCCGGCAATCTGCCGGCGCTAAAAGCCGCCATCGCCAGCGGCGCGGACGCCGTCTATATCGGCCTGAAGGATGACACCAACGCCCGCCATTTTGCCGGGCTGAACTTCAACGATAAACGCCTGCAGGAGGCGGCAAACTACGTGCACCAGCGCGGGCGCAAGCTGCACGTGGCGATTAACACCTTTGCCCACCCGGACGGCTTCAGCCGCTGGCAGCGGGCGGTGGATATGGCCGCCGGTGCCGGTGCCGATGCGCTGATCCTCGCCGATCCGGCGATCCTCGACTACGCCGCCCGGCGCTATCCGCAGATTGAACGCCACGTCTCGGTACAGGCCTCGGCCACCAACGCCGCCGCGATCCGTTTTTATCAGCGTAACTTTGATGTGGCCCGGGTGGTATTGCCGCGCGTGCTCTCGATCCATCAGGTGCGGCAACTGGCCCGTGATACCACGGTGCCGCTGGAGGTGTTTGCCTTCGGCAGCCTGTGCATTATGGCCGAGGGGCGCTGCTACCTCTCCTCTTACCTGACCGGCGAATCACCAAATACCGCCGGGGCCTGCTCCCCGGCCCGTTTTGTGCGCTGGCAGCAGACCGCCGCCGGGCTCGAGTCACGGCTTAACGAGGTGCTGATTGACCGTTACGACGACGGTGAGAACGCCGGTTACCCGACGCTGTGCAAAGGCCGTTATCAGGTCGACGGGCCGCGCTACCACGCGCTGGAGGAGCCCACCAGCCTGAATACCCTGGCGCTGCTGCCGGAGCTGATGGCGGCGAAGATCGTTTCGGTCAAAATCGAAGGCCGCCAGCGCAGCCCGGCTTACGTTGCCGAGGTGGCGCGCATCTGGCGCCAGGCGATCGATCGCTGCCAGCAGGACCCGCAGCAGTTTATTCCGCGAGCCGAGTGGATGGCGGCGCTGGGCGCGCTGAGTGAAGGCACGCAAACCACCCTTGGCGCGTATCATCGCGACTGGCAGTAGGACATTATCATGAACTATTCACTCGGACCGGTGCTGTGGTACTGGCCCAAAGAGACGCTGGCCGACTTTTATCAGGCGGCCGCAGAGAGCGAGGCGCAGATCGTTTACCTCGGCGAGACGGTGTGCAGCAGGCGGCGGGCGATTAAAGTCGCCGACTGGCTGGAGATGGCCCGTCAGCTCGCCGCGGCGGGGAAACAGGTGGCGATCGGCACGCTGGCGCTGCTGCAGTCGCCGTCCGAACTCAGCGAGCTGAAACGCTACGTCGATAACGGCGAGTTTATGATCGAGGCCAGCGATCTCGGCACGGTGATGCTGGCCAGCGAGGCACGACTGCCGTTTGTCGCCGGCCCGGCGCTGAACGTCTATAACGCGCAGACCCTGCAGCAGTTGCTCAACCTCGGCATGACCCGCTGGTGTATGCCGGTGGAGCTGTCGCGTGACTGGCTGGTGGCGCTGCTGCAGCAGTGCGAGACGCTGGGCATCCGTCACCAGTTTGAGGTGGAGGTGCTGAGCTACGGCCACCTGCCGCTGGCGTATTCGGCGCGCTGCTTTACCGCCCGCTCGGAGAACCGCAGCAAAGACGCCTGCCAGACCTGCTGTATTAACTACCCGCTCGGGCGGCCGCTGCGCAGCCAGGAGGATCGTCAGGTGTTTGTGCTCAACGGCATCCAGACGCTGAGCGGCTACTGCTATAACCTCGGTAACGATCTGATCTCCATGCAGGGGCTGGTGGACGTGGTGCGCCTGTCGCCGCAGGGGAAAGAGACGCTGGACATGCTTGCCCGCTTCCGCGCTAACGAAACCGGCAAACAGCCGCTGATGCTGGCGCGGCAGGCGGACTGCAACGGCTACTGGCGGCGGGTGGCCGGGCTGGAGCTGGTCAGCTAACGGCGGTTTTACGCCGCCTGCGCGGATCGCGCAGGCGGGCGATAAGCAGCCCGAGCAGTGCATACCCCGCACCGAGCAGCAGCAGCATCATGACATCGCCGCTCACTTCCCGGAGCGGCAGCCCCATCTGGTTGACCCCGGCAATCATCCGCGTGCCCCAGGTCGACGGCAGCATCATCGCGAAACCACGTACCCAGTCCGGCATCGACTGCACCGGCCACAGCGTGCCGGAGAGGTAGTAGACCGGCGTGGTAATAAACGACAGCGACAGATAGATGTGCTCAATGCGGTGCAGGCATTCGGTGACCAGCTTGCCGAGACCGAGCACCGCCAGCTGAAACGGCAGCGTCAGCAGCAGCAGTTCCGGCAGGGTGGCGGTCTGGCGGTAGCCAAGCAGCCACGGCCACAGGCCGAACAGCACCAGCGACAGAAACAGCCATACCGGGATCAGCGCCGACAGCGCCCCGAGCGTCACCGCCAGCGGGGGCTGCCCCTGGCTGCGCAGGGTGATATTCACCCGCACGCTGGCAATCAGCAGCGTATGCTGCATCATCATCACCAGCAGGCCGGGGAATACGATGGCGGCAAAGCTGATCCCCGGATTGAACAGATCCTGCGTCTGGCCGATAAACGGCGTCAGCACCACCGCCGCCTGGCGGGCGCTGAACCCCTGCTGCTGCATCAGCGCGCGGTTGTAGTGGCCGAGCACCTGCTGCCAGGCCGCCAGCACGTCGACCTGAATCTGCCCGTTGGCCATGCGGTTGGTGGCATCGCCGAACACCGGCAGCGATACCGCATTGCCCGCCAGCATCTTTTTCTCCAGGTCCTGCGGCAGTACCAGCACCGCAAACACCTTACGCAGCCCGAGGTCGCGCTGCGCCTCGGGAAGGCCAGGGTAGATCACCGCGGTCATTTTCGGCGTGGCGTTCAGCTGACGGATCAGCATGCGGCTGGCCGGGCTGTGATCCTGGTCAACCACCGCCACCGGCAGGTCCCAGACCGTACCGTGCATATAGACCACGCTCATCAGGCACAGCGAGCCGATCAGCATCATCCACATCGGCTTCTGCAGCATGCCGCTCAGCGTATTAGTCAGGGTCTGCCACCACAGCTTCAATGCGCCTCCTCCGGCTGGCACAGCCGCCGGAACAGGCGGCGGCGCACCAGCAGCGCCACCGCCAGCGGATAGAGCAGCAGCACGCCGCAGACGCTGGCCACCGGCGTGCCCGGTACGTCACGCAGGAACAGGTCAAACATCGCGTTCAGCGCGTGGGTCAGCGGCTCCAGGTTGGCCACCAGCTGCGCCGGCCACGGCATCGACAGCACCGGAATGGCGGTGCCGGAGAAGGTCAGCGCGATGCTGACCAGGATCCCCATCAGGGTGTAGGCGGTGATGGCGCTGGCGGTGAAGGTAAACAGCAGCACGCCGAGGCTCTGCGCCGCCATCACGTAGAAAAACGCCACGCAGACCATATACAGCGGATTGCCGACCACCCGCGCGCTGAACACGCCGATCAGCAGCGCCAGCTCGACCATCAGCAGCACGGTGTAACAGAGCGTATACGGGGCCAGCTTGCCCAGCAGGGCCATGGCAAAGTGGCGCTGATGGATCAGCGGCCGGGCGCGCGCCAGCATATAGATAGTGCAGGTGACGGTGAACAGCTGCAGCAGGTGGATGCAGGCGGCAAACTGCTGAAAGTAGATGTAGCTGCCGCTGGCGTTAAACAGGCTGTCATACTCCAGCGTGGCCCTGGGCAGCGGGGCCATCGCCCGGCCGCTGGCGGCCGCCAGCACCGTCTGGTACGGGGCACTGAGCGTGCTGACCAGGCCGCTGAAGTCCTGGGTGGAGTAGAACCCGGCACCGTAGAACAGCGCGTTGTAGTAGAGGGTCAGCTGCGGCTGGCGGCCGGCCAGCGTGTCGGCTTCAAAAAACGGTGGGATCAGCAGCACCGCGTAGGCGCGGGCGCTCTGCAACGCCTCCAGCGCCTGGCTGCTGTTGCCGGCCAGCGTCACCTGCGCGTGCGAACCGGCATTCAGATCGCGGATCAGCGTGCGCGACAGCGTGCTGTGATCCTGGTCGACCGCCACCACCGGCAGGTTCAGCAGGGTGCCTTCAGAGAAGTCGCTGGCGATCAGCGCAAACAGCAGCAGCGGAAAGCACCAGCCGAGCCAGTGCACCACCGGCTTGCGCCAGCCGTTGAACACCTCATGGCGGAAGGCGTGCAGAAAACTCAGCAACGCCGGAACTACTTTTGCCACAGCCATAAGGCACTCATCCCCTGACGCAGGTCGGCGACCGGCCGGTCGGGATAGAGGCGCACCTCGAAGGTTTTCAGATCGAAGTCGCCGGTGGCGCGGGTGGCGCGTTTGGTGGCGTAGTCGCCCAGCGGGGCGATGTAACGCACTTCGGCGGCAATCATGCGGTTATTCAGGGCTGGCACCCGCAGCTGCACCTTATCGCCTTTGTGCACGTTCGCCAGGATATCCTCACGCAGGTCGAAGACAAACCACGCCGACGGCAGTTCCACCAGCGTCACCAGCGGGCTGCCGGCGTTCATCAGTTCACCCTGCTCCGCCGGGATTGGGCCGACCTCCCCCGCCACCGGTGCCCGCACCAGCAGCTCGTCAGTCTGTGCCTTGATCTGCAGCAGGTCCTGCTCCGCCTGGCGCAGCTGGGCGGAAAAGGCCTGCCGCTGCTCAGTACGATCGCCATGCAGCCCCTGGTCGAGGTTCGCCAGAGCCGCCTGCACCTGCTGCTGCGCGCTGTCGCGCGCCTGGCGGGCGTTATCCAGCTCCTGCGCTGAGATAAAGCCCTTCGCCGCCACCGCCACGTCACGCCGCCAGGCGGCCTGCGCATTGACCAGCCCGGTCCGCGCCTGGTCCAGCAGCGCCTGCAGGTTGCGGATGGTCTCTTCACGGGTGCCGTTCAGCGACTGGTCGAGAACCGCCTGCGCCCGATCGCGGGCGGCCTCACTGGATTTTAGCTGGGCAATCAGCTCCGGCGCGTCCAGCCGGAGCAGCGGCTGCCCGGCGCGCACGTCATCGCCTCTGCGCACCAGTTTCGCCACCACCCGCCCCCGCGCCTTAGAGGAGACAATCACCTCGCGGGCATCGACCTCCCCCTGCAGCAGCAGGTCGCGGCTGTGGGCGCGGAACAGCACGGTCAGCGCCACCGCCAGCACCATAACCAGCAGGGTAATAAAGACGTTTTTTTTCACTAACGGGCCCCTGAGACAACGGGCAGGCGGGAACGGGAGAGGCAGAACATTGCAGTATCCTTCGCAATCGACAAATCCGGAGGCGCTTACTATAAATGCAGCAGTGATGCGTTTATTGACGTTAAACCACTTTGCCGCGCCGGTGTTTGTCTTTTAACAGTGCTCGAAACGGACAATCGCCGCGCAACAGGATCGCGTAGCCTTGAGGTTTTCGTGTTTTGCCTACAGGACATTAACTGAGTGAGCCACTATGTCTGAGATCAACCCCGTTCCGCTGTCCCTGCTCGACCTGGCCCCGATCCCGCAGGGCGCCACCGCGCGTGACGCCTTTCATACCTCGCTGGCGCTGGCTCAGCAGGCGGAGAAGCTCGGCTTCCACCGCTACTGGCTGGCGGAGCACCACAATATGACCGGCATCGCCAGCGCCGCCACTTCGGTACTGATCGGCTATCTGGCGGCCAATACCCGCACGCTGCGCCTCGGGTCTGGCGGCATCATGCTGCCGAACCACGCGCCGCTGGTAATTGCCGAACAGTTTGGCACGCTGGAGTCGCTCTATCCGGGGCGGATCGATCTGGGCCTTGGCCGCGCGCCGGGCTCCGACCAGCGCACCATGATGGCATTACGCCGCCATATTAACGGCCAGGGCGATACCTTTGCGGAGGACGTCTCGCGGATGGTGAGCTGGTTTGACGCCCCACAGGGCGAGGCCCCGGCGGTGCAGCCGGTGCCGGGCCTTGGACTGAAGATCCCGATGTGGCTGCTCGGCTCCAGCCTGTACAGCGCCCAACTGGCCGCAAAACTCGGCCTGCCGTTTGCCTTTGCCTCGCACTTTGCGCCGGAGCTGCTGCTGCAGGCGCTGCACCAGTACCGCGAGAACTTTACGCCGTCCGCGCGGCTGCAGAAGCCTTACGCCATGGTGTGCATCAACGTGGTGGCCGCCGACAGCGATAACGACGCGAACTTCCTGTTCACTTCGATGCAGCAGCAGTTTATCAACCTGCGCCGCGGGCAGCCGGGGCCGCTGCCGGCACCGGTAACCAACCTGCATCAGCTGTGGAGCGCCGGTGAGCAGTACGGCGTGCAGCAGGCGCTGAGCATGTCGGTGGTCGGCGGTAAAGAGAAGGTGCGCCACGGACTGGCCGCGCTGCTGCGCGAAACCCAGGCAGATGAGATTATGATTAACGGCCAGATCTTCGATCCCCAGGCGCGGCTGCACTCGTTCGCGCTGGCGATGGAGGCGTACCGGTCGCTGTGAGACGGCCCTTAATACAATACAGAACATTAAGCGATGGGAGCCGGTACACGGCATCACTGATGGCCCGTGCTGAGCTGTTACGGATGACGCTTCTGGCGTCTTTACGGAGTGTAGATGCTTCGTAAGCCGGGCACGATGCCAGCAGGCGAGGCGACCTGAAACGGGCGCAGTGTTCGCAGACAACCGGTGCCCGGCACGGTATCAGCCGCAAAAAAAAACCAGCCCGCAGGCTGGTTTTTTCTGTGCATCAGCGGCTATGCCGCCTGCGACAGGTGATTATGCATCACGACGACGGGCAGGTGCTGCACCGGCTTCTTCGCGACGCGGGCCACGGGAAGCGCCACCGTCACGGCTGAAACCGCCGCTGCGACGCTCACCGCTGCGCTCGTTGCTGAAGCGACGACCGCCTTCAGAAGGACCACGTGCGCCATCAGCAGGACCACGACGCTCACCGCCGCCGAAACCACGGCCCGGGCCGCCTGGACGACGTTCGCCGCCACGGTCAGCGCTGCGTTCAGGACGCGGCTGCGCGTCACCGATCAGCTGCATGTTCATCGGCTTGTTCAGGATGCGCGTGCGGGTGAAGTGCTGCAGAACTTCGCCCGGCATGCCTTTCGGCAGCTCGATGGTGGAGTGGGTACCGAACAGCTTGATGTTACCGATGTAACGGCTGCTGATGTCGCCTTCGTTAGCGATAGCGCCAACGATGTGACGCACTTCAACGCCGTCATCACGGCCCACTTCAATGCGGTAAACTTCCATATCGCCAACTTCGCGACGCTCGCGACGTGGACGGTCGCCTTCTGCACGGGCTTCACGCGGGCCACGGTCCGGACGATCGCCACGACGGTCATCACGACGATCGTCACGCTCACGGAATTCACGGCGCGGACGCTGTGGTGCATCAGCAGCCACGATCAGTGGACGTTCGCCCTGGGCCATTTTCAGCAGTGCTGCGGCCAGCGTTTCGATGTCCAGCTCGTCTTCCGGCTGCATTTTAGCCAGCAGCGCACGGTACTGGTCCAGATCGCTGCTTTCCAGCTGCTGCTGAACTTTAGCCGCGAACTTCTCGAGGCGACGCTGGCCCAGCAGTTCTGCGTTTGGCAGATCCACTTCAGGAATGGTCAGCTTCATGGTGCGTTCAATGTTGCGCAGCAGACGACGCTCGCGGTTCTCAACGAACAGCAGCGCACGGCCAGCACGGCCCGCACGACCGGTACGGCCGATACGGTGAACGTAAGACTCGGCATCCATAGGGATGTCGTAGTTTACTACCAGGCTGATACGCTCAACGTCCAGGCCACGGGCCGCAACGTCGGTGGCGATCAGGATGTCCAGACGACCGTCTTTCAGACGCTCCAGCGTCTGCTCACGCAGTGCCTGGTTCATGTCACCGTTCAGCGCGGCGCTGTTGTAACCGCTGCGCTCCAGCGCTTCGGCCACTTCCAGCGTGGCGTTTTTGGTACGCACGAAGATGATCGCAGCATCAAAGTCTTCAGCTTCCAGGAAGCGGGTCAGCGCGTCAGTTTTACGGCCGAATGCAGTCCAGTAGCTCTGGCTGATGTCCGGACGGGTAGTCATGCTTGACTGGATGCGCACTTCCTGCGGATCTTTCATGAAACGCTTGGTGATGCGACGGATCGCTTCCGGCATGGTGGCAGAGAACAGCGCGGTCTGGTGACCGTCCGGGATCTGCGCCATGATGGTTTCAACGTCTTCGATGAAGCCCATACGCAGCATTTCATCGGCTTCGTCCAGCACCAGGCCACGCAGGTTAGACAGGTCAAGGGTACCGCGCTTCAGGTGATCCAGCAGACGACCCGGGGTGCCCACAACAACCTGTGGACCCTGGCGCAGAGCGCGCAGCTGAACGTCATAACGCTGGCCGCCGTACAGGGCCACCACGTTCAGGCCTTTCATGTGTTTAGCGAATTCGGTCATTGCCTCAGCAACCTGCACCGCCAGTTCGCGGGTCGGTGCCAGCACCAGAATCTGTGGTGCTTTAACGGTTGGATCAATGTTGTGTAACAGCGGCAGAGAGAAGGCCGCGGTTTTACCGCTCCCGGTCTGCGCCATGCCTAACACGTCACGGCCCGCCAGCAGGTGAGGAATACACTCAGCCTGGATTGGGGATGGCTTCACGTAGCCCATGCCGTTCAGTGATTCAAGGATGTCGGCGTTCAGGCCAAGGTCGGAAAAAGTGGTTTGGATATCAGTCATGTAGTACACGTGCCTCTTAGATTGCGGCGGCCAGTCTACATAACTCGTCGTGAAAATTTTCAGTCATTTTCATCAAAAAGTGTGAACCGGCTCAAATTAGTGGTTTCGACGAACAAAAAGGCCCTCATCCGTTAAGATGATGACTTTTCGAAAATTGGGCAAAAAAAGTTCGTCAGCTATTGCTGGTCAGATTCTGATAGATCGTCTTGTGTCTGGCCAAGTAGCGCCAGCTCCAACAATGCATATCGGTGCTCAACGAAGTTGTGTACGTTGTTAGCGACCGTCAGCTTGAACAACGCTTCTGCGTTGTCCTTCTCCCCCAGACTTAGGTAGTACTTACCTAAATAGAAGTTGGTTTCACTGAGATGTTCAGCGAGCGAGGTGTTATCCGTTGCGTCCGCCTGGAGTCGTTCTGTCAGCGTTTTATTGCTGATGTCGCCCAGGTAGAACTCGACAATATTCCATCCCCATTGCTCCTTAACCGCTTTGTCGTAGCGCTGCTTTAGCGCGACTTTGGCCTGGTCTGCGTCGATCTCGCGTTCTGCGAGATACAGCCACAGGCTGCGGAAGGGATCGTTGGGATCGTCTTGATAAAACGCCAGCAGATCATCTTGCGCCAGCTTAAATCTACCGCCGTAATACAGGGCGATGCCTCGATTTAAATGCGCATAATTGTAAGTTGGATCAAGCTCAAGTACAGAATCGAACGCTTCATAGGCAGCATCATAGTTGCCTGCCTGCGTTAAATATATGCCTAAGTAATTGAATACTTCCGGCATATCTGGTCGGATGGATAGCGCTTGCGAAAAGTCATTCCGCGCCAGTGCCCTCAGACCAAGACTATCATACAACACTCCGCGCTCATATAACAGCTGTGCGCGTTCATCATCGGTCAATGACCGACTGGCAAGTATTTGTTCCATGCGAGCAAGAATGACTTCCTGTTGCAGCGTAGGCTGCAGAGGAACGGCCAGTACTTCGTTCTCACGCCATGCGGTGTTGCTGCATCCTGCCAGCGTTAAAGCTGTCGCAACAAAACACCAGCGCAAAAATGGCTTCATTACCTACTCCCGAAAACAAACATAAGGGATAATCCTGTCACCCGCCTGCCGTCCACAAGGTATCCAGCCCTCGCGATGAAACGACGTGACCTGAAAGACGGCGGGCTTTGCCCGCCGTCATCCGGGTCACGCGTAAAGGTCGTGGTACTTATTCTGCTGCAGGTGCTTCAGAAGCTGCGGCTTCAGGCTGTGCCTGCTCGCTGGCTTCTTTGATGCTCAGGCGCACGCGGCCCTGACGGTCAACTTCCAGTACCTTAACCGGTACTTCCTGACCCATCTGCAGGTAGTCGGTCACTTTCTCAACGCGCTTGTCAGCGATCTGAGAGATGTGGACCAGACCTTCTTTACCGCCACCGATTGCCACGAAGGCACCGAAGTCAACGATGCGGGTAACCTTACCGCTGTAGATACGGCCCACTTCGATTTCTGCGGTGATCTCTTCGATACGGCGGATAGCGAATTTCGCCTTCTCACCGTCGGTTGCGGCAATTTTCACCGTACCGTCATCTTCGATTTCGATGGTGGTGCCGGTCTCTTCGGTCAGCGCACGGATCACCGAGCCACCTTTACCGATCACGTCTTTGATCTTATCAACGCTGATCTTGATGGTGTGGATACGTGGTGCAAACTGAGAGATATCGCCACGCGGTCCGCTGATCGCCTGTTCCATCACGCCGAGGATATGCAGACGCGCACCCTTAGCCTGGTTCAGAGCCACCTGCATGATTTCGCGGGTGATACCTTCGATTTTGATGTCCATCTGCAGCGCGGTGATACCTTCACGGCTACCGGCCACTTTAAAGTCCATATCGCCCAGGTGGTCTTCGTCACCGAGGATATCAGACAGGACTACGAAGTTGTCTTCGTCTTTCACCAGGCCCATCGCGATACCGGCTACGGCGGCCTTGATTGGCACGCCCGCATCCATCAGCGCCAGGGAAGCACCGCATACGGACGCCATTGACGAGGAACCGTTAGATTCGGTGATTTCAGACACCACGCGCACGGTGTACGGGAACGCGTCGCCTTTCGGCATAACGGCCAGCACGCCACGTTTCGCCAGACGACCGTGACCAATTTCACGACGCTTCGGCGAGCCGACCATGCCGGTTTCACCGACAGAGTACGGAGGGAAGTTATAGTGGAACAGGAAGTTGTCGGTACGCTCGCCCATCAACTCGTCCAGGTTCTGCGCATCACGTGCGGTACCCAGAGTGGCGGTGACCAGCGCCTGCGTTTCACCACGGGTGAACAGCGCAGAGCCGTGGGTACGTGGCAGTACGCCGGTACGCACGTCCAGACCACGGATCATGTCTTTTTCACGGCCATCGATACGCGGTTCGCCACGCAGAATGCGGCTACGCACCACGTTCTTCTCCAGCGTGTGCAGGATGTCGCTGATTTCACCGGCGTCCAGTGATTCGTCTTCCGCCTGCAGTGCTGCAGTGGTTTCAGACTTGATCACGCCAACCTGAGCGTAACGCTCCTGTTTTTCAGTGATGCGGTAAGCGTCGCTCAGGCGGGTTTCAGCCAGCGCGGCGATACGTGCAGTTAACGCTTCGTTGACGGCTTCTGGCGTCCAGTCCCAACGCGGCTTGCCGGCTTCGGCGACCAGCGCGTTGATGTTGTCGATGACGATCTGCTGCTGGTCGTGGCCGAACACCACGGCGCCCAGCATCTGCTCTTCGCTGAGGATTTCCGCTTCAGATTCAACCATCAGTACCGCACCCTGGGTACCGGCAACCACCAGATCCAGCTTGCTCACTTTCAGCTCGTCGCTGGTTGGGTTCAGCACGTACTGGTCGTTGATGTAGCCAACGCGGGCCGCACCGATTGGACCGTTGAACGGCAGGCCAGACAGCGCCAGCGCCGCTGAAGCACCGATCATCGCCACGATATCCGGGTTAACCTGTGGATTAACGGAAACCACGGTGGCAATCACCTGCACTTCGTTGACGAAGCCTTCCGGGAACAGTGGGCGGATTGGGCGGTCAATCAGGCGTGAAGTCAGGGTTTCGCCTTCGCTAGGACGGCCTTCGCGACGGAAGAAGCTGCCCGGGATACGACCGGCAGCGTAGGTACGCTCCTGGTAGTTAACGGTTAACGGGAAGAAATCCTGGCCTGGCTTAGATTTTTTCTGACCGACGACGGTCACGAACACGGCGGTGTCGTCCATGCTGACCATAACGGCAGCCGTTGCCTGGCGAGCCATCATGCCGGTTTCAAGCGTGACGGTGTGCTGGCCATACTGGAATTTTTTAACGATCGGGTTCAGCAAAATGCGTTCCTTAACATCAGGGCAGGACGTTTTACCTGCCATGGATTTTTAATCTTCGCTTGCATCTCGCGACTAATGACAACCCTCATCCCCGGCAGGATGAAGCCTCTCATTAGCCGCGCGAAACTCTGCAACTGAAGATCACACTCAGCAACAATACAATAGTTTGTGTTTAATTGCTGCCGCTCGCGTGAAAAAAGGGGCCATAAAGGCCCCTTTCCAGCGATACGCGTACCAGGCTGCCCGTTTCATCACGTGACGTTCAGATTGCTCTGAAAACGGGAGAGGGCAGCAAGGCAGACTTAGCGACGCAGACCCAGACGCTCGATCAGGCTGGTGTAACGTGCAACGTCTTTGCGCTTCAGGTAGTCCAGCAGCTTACGACGCTGGGATACCATACGCAGCAGGCCACGACGGCTGTGGTGGTCTTTTTTGTGCTCAGAGAAGTGACCCTGCAGATGGTTAATCTGTGCGGTCAGCAGAGCAACCTGAACTTCGGTAGAACCACTGTCGTTTGCGCCGCGACCGAAATCAGCAACGATCTGCGCTTTAGTTTCAACACTTAGAGACATGTTACAACTCCAAATTATAAGATAAATGTACAGGTGCCGATCTCTAATTCAGCTACCCAGTGTAAAGCCGCGCCATTCTACTCTGCGCATTGCTTAAGCGCAAATACCGCCGTCAACTTTCACGCAGCAGAAGCGCTGGTGCCGCACAGACCCGCGCTCACCCCGTTATCACAAAGACCTGCGCCTGGCGGATTGCCCGGCGCAGTCAGCTCAGGTTAGTCGGCGTATTCCACGACCAGCCGGCGCGGAGCCACGCGGCCGTCGTCGGCGATTTCCGCCATGCCGATAAACGCATGCTCATCACCGGCGGTGACCCGTACCAGCCCGCTGGCCGGCGCCCCGGCGGCCTGTACCGGCATCCCCTGCTTAAAGTAAGCGGCAACGCTGGCGGCCAGATGCACGATCGGGTACTCCGACGCCGGGCTGTCCATCGGCATCAGCAGCGCGTCGAGCAGCTCTGCCGGCGCACGCTCGCTGCGGTGCGCTTCTTCAGTCAGCGCCTGCAGCTGCTCCAGCGTCACCATTTTCTCAATGGGATAGGTCGCCACCTGCAGACGACGCAGGTAGGTCACGTGCGCGCCACAGCCGAGCTGCTCACCGAGATCGTCGATGATGGTGCGGATGTAGGTGCCTTTGGAAACGTGGATTTCCAGCTCCAGTTCATCGCCCTCATGGCGGATAAACAGCAGCTCAAACACCTCAATCGCCCGCGATTCGCGCGGCACTTCAATGCCTTCACGGGCATATTCATACAGCTTACGCCCCTGATACTTGAGCGCCGAATACATCGACGGGATCTGCTGCGTTTTACCACGGAAGCTTTCCAGCGCCAGCTGCAGCTGCTCCGCGCTGAAGGTGACCGGCCGCTCGCTGACCACCGAACCATCAGCGTCCGAGGTGTCGGTACGCTGGCCCAGCCGGGCGATCACCCGATAACGCTTGTCGGACTCCAGCAGATACTGCGAGAACTTGGTCGCCTCACCCAGGCAGATCGGCAGCATGCCGGTCGCCAGCGGATCCAGCGCGCCGGTATGACCGGCACGGTTGGCGTTATACAGGCGTTTTACTTTTTGCAGCGCATCGTTGGAGGAGAGCCCGGTGGGCTTATCCAGCAACAGCACGCCGTGAATATCGCGACCGCGACGGCGAGGACGGCTCATTACTCTGCTTTGCCTTCTTCCGGTTCATCATCCACCGGGCCACGGCGATCGGCGTCGTTCTTGATCACGTTGGAGACCAGGTTTGACATACGCATCCCCTCGACCAGCGAGTTGTCGTAGAACCAGGTCAGCTCCGGCACGATGCGCAGACGCATCGCTTTACCCAGCAGGGAGCGGATATAACCGGAGGCGTCGCCAAGAGCGCGCAGGCCGGCTTTGATCGCATCTTCGTCTTTGTCATTCAGGAAAGTAACAAACACCTTGGCGTAGGCCAGGTCGCGTGACACTTCCACCGCGGATACGGTAACCATCAGACCCAGACGCGGATCTTTAATCTCGCGTTGCAGAATGATGGCAATCTCTTTTTGCAGCTCTTGTGAAACGCGCTGCGGGCGGCCAAATTCTTTCGCCATAATTTTTCTCTCCAAATAATTCGGGAGGCCAGAAGCCTCCCAAATACAGTCACGCTGACCTTTCTCATCTTTCTGGCCGCCCTGAAGGGCGGCCCGATGAGGGGTTCCGGGACGCTTAGTCGATGGTACGCTGGATTTCGATAATTTCGAATACTTCGATCATATCGCCAACGCGGACGTCGTTGTAGTTCTTCACGCCGATACCACATTCCATACCGTTACGGACTTCGTTAACGTCATCTTTGAAGCGGCGCAGGGATTCCAGCTCGCCTTCGTAGATCACCACGTTGTCACGCAGTACGCGGATTGGGTTGTGACGTTTGATGTTACCTTCGGTCACCATACAACCGGCGATGGCACCAAACTTCGGTGATTTGAACACGTCACGTACCGCAGCCAGACCGATAATCTGCTGTTTGTACTCTGGTGCCAGCATACCGCTCATCGCCGCTTTCACTTCGTCGATCAGATTATAGATAACGGAGTAGTAACGCAGATCCAGGCTTTCTGAATCGATGACGCGACGCGCAGAGGCATCAGCACGGACGTTGAAGCCCACCAGGATCGCGTTAGACGCGGCAGCCAGCGTGGCATCCGTTTCGGTGATCCCACCGACGCCGGAACCGATGATTTTCACTTTCACTTCATCAGTAGACAGCTTCAGCAGTGAGTCGGAGATCGCTTCGACAGAACCCTGAACGTCCGCTTTCAGCACGATGTTCAGTTCAGATACTTCGCCTTCGGTCATGTTCGCAAACATGTTTTCCAGCTTGGATTTCTGCTGACGCGCCAGCTTAACTTCACGGAATTTGCCCTGACGATACAGCGCCACTTCACGCGCTTTCTTCTCGTCACGCACCACGGTTGCTTCATCACCCGCTGCCGGCACACCGGACAGGCCAAGGATCTCAACCGGGATGGATGGACCAGCGGTCATAACTTCACGACCCAGTTCATCACGCATCGCACGCACGCGGCCGTATTCGAAGCCACACAGCACGATATCGCCTTTATTCAGCGTACCTTCACGTACCAGCACGGTAGCCACCGGGCCACGACCTTTATCCAGGAAGGACTCGATCACCACGCCGCTTGCCATACCCTGACGTACCGCGCTCAGCTCCAGAACTTCCGCCTGCAGCAGGATTACGTTCAACAGGTCGTCAATACCGGTACCGACTTTCGCCGAGACGTTGACGAACATGTTCTCGCCGCCCCACTCTTCCGGGATGATACCGTACTGAGTCAGTTCGTTTTTAACACGATCGGGATCGGAATCAGGCTTATCGACTTTGTTCACCGCAACCACAACCGGCACTTTGGCCGCTTTGGCGTGCTGGATCGCTTCGATAGTCTGTGGCATCACGCCATCGTCGGCCGCCACCACCAGGATAACGATATCCGTCGCCTGAGCACCACGAGCACGCATAGAGGTGAACGCGGCGTGGCCTGGGGTGTCGAGGAAGGTGATCATACCGTTGTCGGTTTCGACGTGGTATGCACCGATGTGCTGGGTAATGCCGCCCGCTTCGCCAGAGGCGACTTTAGTGGAACGGATGTAGTCCAGCAGTGAGGTTTTACCGTGGTCAACGTGGCCCATGATGGTCACGACTGGCGCACGGGATTCGTGGTCAGCATCGACATCACGATCGCTCATTACCGCTTCTTCCAGCTCGTTCTCGCGGCGCAGCGTCACTTTGTGACCCATCTCTTCCGCGACCAGCTGAGCAGTTTCCTGATCGATAACCTGGTTGATGGTCGCCATGGCGCCCATCTTCATCATCGCTTTGATAACCTGGGAGCCTTTTACCGCCATTTTATTGGCCAGTTCAGCTACGGTTACGGTTTCGCCGATGATGACGTCACGGTTAACAGCCTGCGCTGGCTTGTTGAAGCCCTGCTGCAGGGTGCTTGGCTTACGCTTGCCACCTTTACCGCCGCGAACCTGCGCACGCGCTTCTTCACGGTCAGTTTTCGCTTCAGAATGCTTGTTGCCTTTCTTACGCACCGGAGCTTTTGCCGGACGTGCAACGGTGCGGCTGCGGCGATCGCCTTCAACCTGCGCATCGTTTTCATCTTCGGCGGCACGGGCGTGAGTTGAAGTGGTCACGTGGTAGTCAGAGGTGTCTTCAACCTCTTTCGCCTGGGTCCACTCTTCGCCTTTCTCTTCTGCCATTTTACGTGCTTCTTCTGCGACGCGCTTCGCGTCTTCTTCAATCTTGCGGCGCGCTTCTTCTTCAGCTTTACGCTTCAGTTCTGCGGCTTCCGCTTCACGGCGGGCTTTGTCGGACTGCGAAGCCCGGGTCATATCGTCGGTATGTTGATTGCTCACTTTATCTCTTTCCGCTGCTTCACGTTTGGCTTTATCAGCTGCCTCACGCTTGGCCTGCTCCTCGGCTTCACGCTTCGCTTTCTCTTGAGCTTCGCGCTGGGCTTTTTCTTCAGCCTCGCGACGAGCCAGTTCTTCCGCTTCACGCTGCGCCTGAGCCTCAGCTTCTGCCTGTTCAGCTTCAGCCTGCGAGCCTGTTACATAGGTGCGCTTTTTGCGGACTTCGATTTGCACCGACTTGCTTTTGCCACCGGTGACGGGGATGTTCAGGGTGCTGCGTGTTTTACGCTGCAGAGTCAGTTTATCAGATCCGCCACCGTGTTCGCGATGCAGATGATTAAGTAATGTCTCTTTTTCCTGCTGGGTAACAGAGTCAGTTTCAGACTTGTTAATCCCTGCATCAGCAAACTGCTGTACCAGGCGATCAACGGAGGTCTGAATCTCTGCGGCCAGTGATTTTACGGTTACATCTGTCGTCATGCTGTTCCTTCCTGCTCGTTTATTACGCGTTGTCGCCGAACCAGCAGATATTACGTGCAGCCATAATCAGCGCACCCGCCCGTTCATCGTTCAGGCCATCAATATCTGTCAGGTCGTCAACACCCTGCTCGGCAAGATCTTCCAGCGTGCAAACGCCTTTAGCGGCCAGTCTGAAGGCCAGCTCACGATCCAAACCTTCCAGCGCCAGTAAATCTTCTGCCGGCTGGTTATCGCCGAGGCTCTCTTCTTTAGCCAGAGCCAAAGTGGTCAACGCGTTTTTAGCCCGGTCGCGCAGCGCTTCAACGGTGTCTTCATCCAGACCGTCGATCTCCAGCAGCTCGTTGATTGGCACGTAGGCCAGCTCTTCCAGCGAGGAGAAGCCTTCTTCTACCAGTACGGTAGCAAAGTCTTCATCGATATCGAGGTGTTTGGTAAAGACGTCGATGGCAGCATGAGCCTCGGCCTGGTGTTTGGCCTGCAGGTCGTCGACCGTCATCACGTTCAGCTCCCAGCCACTCAGCTGTGAAGCCAGACGCACGTTTTGGCCATTACGGCCAATCGCCTGAGCCAGGTTTCCGGCTTCAACGGCGATATCCATGGTGTGATTATCTTCATCCACCACGATAGAGGCGACATCCGCCGGGGCCATGGCGTTGATCACGAACTGCGCCGGATTATCATCCCACAGTACGATGTCAATGCGCTCGCCACCCAGCTCGCTGGATACCGCCTGAACACGCGCACCACGCATACCCACGCAGGCGCCGACCGGATCGATACGCTTGTCGTTGGTTTTTACGGCGATCTTGGCACGGGAGCCAGGGTCGCGCGCGGCGGCTTTAATTTCAATCACTTCTTCGCCGATTTCCGGCACTTCAATGCGGAACAGCTCAATCAGCATTTCCGGCTTGGAACGGCTGACGAACAGCTGCGCACCGCGTGCTTCAGGACGCACGTCATACAGCACGCCGCGGATACGGTCACCCGGACGGAAGTTTTCGCGCGGCAGCATGTCTTCACGAATGATCACCGCTTCCGCACTGGTGTTAGAGCCGTCTAACGGGCGCACTTCCAGTGAAATGTTGTCGCGGTTAACTTTCTTCACCACGCCGGTGATGATCTCACCCTGCTGATCGTGGAACTGATCGATCACCATCGCACGTTCCGCTTCGCGGACTTTCTGCACGATAACCTGTTTTGCAGTCTGGGTGGTGATACGGTCGAAGGTGACAGATTCAATCTGGTCTTCAACGAAGTCGCCCGGGTTGAACGCTTCGTCTTCGTAACGTGCCGCTTCCAGCGTGATCTCACGGGTCGGCTGAGTAACTTCTTCTACGACTAACCAACGGCGGAAGGTATCGAAGTCGCCACTTTTGCGATCGATGGTGACGCGAACGTCAATTTCCTGCTCGTATTTTTTCTTGGTGGCTGTAGACAGCGCGCTCTCCAGCGCTTCGAAAATCTTCTCGCGTGGGAGGGACTTCTCATTGGAGACCGCTTCTACAACAGCTAAGATTTCTTTGTTCATCCTGGTATGCCTCAATCCGGACTTTTAAAAGTGGGGAACCAGGTTCGCCTTCTGGATATTACTCAGCGCGAACACTTCGTCACGACCCTCAACGGTCACCGTGATCATCTCCCCATCGACAGATTTAATGATTCCCTGCCATTTGCGACGGTTCTGTACCGCCATACGCAGCACCAGGCTCACTTCTTCGCCCGTAAAACGGTCATAATGTTCAGCGGTAAACATCGGGCGGTCAAGGCCAGGTGAAGAGACTTCAAGGTTATATGGCACGGTAATCGGGTCTTCGACGTCGAATACCGCACTCACCTGATGGCTCACATCAGCGCAATCATCAACATTGATGCCGTCTTCACTATCAATATAGATGCGCAGGGTGGATGTGCGGGCGCGGACAAACTCAATACCGACCAGTTCGTAGCCAAGCGCTTCTACCGGTGCTGAAATTAGCTCTGTTAATTTTTGCTCTAATGTGGACAAGGCCACCCCCAAGACATAAAAAAAGGGCTTAATAGCCCAGTGATGCTGATTCGTAATAACAAAAAACCCCGAAAATTCGGGGCTTTAAGTGACTGGACCCTGTGTATCACCAGCGGTGATACGGCACGATCCAAAAGAATTTTTTTCAAAATCGCTGTAAACAACGTTGTTTGCCTGCATACAGAATATTTGAAAAAGAACTCTAAGGGAAAGTGGTTGCGGGGGCCGGATTTGAACCGACGACCTTCGGGTTATGAGCCCGACGAGCTACCAGGCTGCTCCACCCCGCGTCCGAATACTACGCAAAACTTGCATATATAGCAAGCAAAACTGAGATTTGGTACCGAGGACGGGACTTGAACCCGTAAGCCCATGCGGGCACTACCACCTCAAGGTAGCGTGTCTACCAATTCCACCACCACGGCACTAAAGTTGCGATTTTTTTGTTTCTATCGCGTCGAAATTTTACTGAGAACTGCGTACTGCTTACTGCGGGATGTCACTGCCCGTTGCCGGTTTAGCAGGCTGAGTCTGTTGAGACTGAGCTGGTGCTGTCAGATTTTCCCACTCGCTTCCTTTCTGCGTTTTGTTGCTGTTCAGGTTACCCAGGATGAGGCTGATAATGAAGAACAGGGTCGCCAGAACTGCGGTCATACGGGTCATAAAGTTGCCTGAACCGTTAGAACCAAACAGTGTGCCGGAAGCGCCTGCACCGAATGATGCTCCCATATCAGCGCCTTTACCTTGCTGCAACATGATCAGACCCACCAGGCCGATTGCCACAATAAGGAAAACTACTAAAAGAGCTTCGTACATAATCAACCTTGTTCCTTGCGCGTTAAACGCACATCAAAAGCTTCAAACCAGTCAGAGTGATAGCCTGTTCGCTACCCATCAGAAGCGGGTGTGAATACTAACCAAAGGTGCCCTTGCGCGCAAGGGCAATTTTACACACGTGAACTGATTGCAGAAAAAAACGGCAAAACAGGCATTTCCGCCGAAAAAACGCGCGGTTATACCGCCTTCACCGCATCCGCAATGCGATGCGCCAGCGCGTTAACCTGCGCTTCGTCTTCGCCTTCCACCATCACCCGAATCAGCGGCTCGGTACCAGACTTGCGCAGCAGCACGCGGCCCCGCCCTTTCAGCTCGGCTTCCACCTCAGCGGTCACCGCTTTCACCTGCGCATCTTCCAGCGGGTCATGCTCGCCGCTGAAGCGCACGTTGACCAGGATCTGTGGCAGCAGCTTCATGCCGCTGCACAGGTCGTGCAGGCTCATATGGTTACGCACCATCGCCGTCAGCACCTGCAGGCCGGCCACAATGCCGTCACCGGTGGTGGTTTTATCCAGCAGGATCACGTGGCCGGAGTTCTCGGCACCCAGCCGCCAGCCTTTTTCCTGCAGCTTCTCCAGCACGTAGCGGTCGCCAACCTTAGCGCGGGCAAACGGAATACCCAGCTGCTTCAGCGCCAGCTCAAGGCCCATATTACTCATCAGCGTGCCGACCACGCCGCCGCGCAGCTGGCCCTGGCGCAGCGCCTCACGGGCGATCAGGTAGAGGATCTGGTCGCCGTCAACCTTGTGGCCGAGATGGTCGACCATCATGATGCGGTCACCGTCGCCGTCATAGGCCAGCCCGACGTCGGCTTTCTCAGCCAGGACGCGCTCCTGCAACAGGCGCAGGTCGGTGGCTCCACACTCTTTGTTGATGTTCATACCGTCCGGCTGGACGCCGATGGCGATCACCGTGGCACCCAACTCGCGCAGCACGTTCGGCGCGATGTGATAGGTGGCGCCGTTGGCGCAGTCGACGACGATTTTCATGCCGTTCAGGCTCAGCTCACTTGGGAAGGTGCCTTTGCAAAACTCAATGTAGCGCCCGGCAGCGTCAACGATACGGCTGGCGCGGCCCAGCTGAGCCGACTCCACGCAGGTGATCGGTTTTTCCATCTCCGCCTCAATCGCCGCTTCGACGTCGTCCGGCAGCTTGGTGCCTTCGGTGGAGAAAAACTTAATGCCGTTGTCGTCAAACGGGTTGTGCGACGCGGAGATGACGATGCCCGCCTCGGCGCGGAAGGTGCGGGTCAGGTAGGCGACCGCCGGGGTCGGCATCGGGCCGGTGAAGGCTGCTGACAGGCCGGCTGCGGCCAGCCCCGCTTCCAGCGCCGACTCCAGCATATAGCCGGAGATGCGCGTGTCTTTACCGATGATC
Organism: Erwinia sp. Leaf53; assembly: GCF_001422605.1. Classification (NCBI taxonomy): domain Bacteria; kingdom Pseudomonadati; phylum Pseudomonadota; class Gammaproteobacteria; order Enterobacterales; family Erwiniaceae; genus Erwinia; species Erwinia sp. Leaf53. The sequence continues at coordinate 97,892 of NZ_LMLK01000001.1, read as the reverse complement.
ACTTTCTTCGAGCCGTGGCTGGCCAGCACCTTACCGGCCGCCCAGCCCAGCTTCAGCACGAAATCAGGCGTAATCGGGGTTTCGCCCACTTTGCCGCGAATGCCATCGGTACCAAAATATTTACGGTTGCTCATAGTCCCTTCATCTTTTCGTTAGCGTGCTGACTGGGTGGCCTCGACGACGCGCATCGCCTCGACGGTTTCTTTAACATCGTGAACGCGCAGGATCTGTGCCCCCTGCATGGCGGCGATTACCGCACAGGCCAGGCTGCCGGTCAGGCGTTGCGACGGGCCAACGTTAAGCAGCTGGCCAATCATGCTTTTGCGCGACATCCCGACCAGCAGCGGCAGGCCAAAGTGGTGATAGTCGGCCAGATGGGCCAGCAGCTGATAATTGTGCTGGAGATTTTTACCGAAACCGAAACCCGGGTCGAGCAGCAACTGCGTTTTTTTGATCCCGGCTGCTTCACAGCGGGCAATGTGCCGGACAAAAAAGTCGTCGACGTCGCGCAATACGTCCTGATAGTGCGGAGACTGCTGCATGGTGGTCGGCTCGCCCTGCATATGCATCAGGCATACCGGCAGGCCGCTTTCCGCCGCCGCCTGCAGCGCGCCAGGCTCCTGCAACGAGCGGATGTCGTTTATCAGGTGCGCGCCGGCGCGCGCCGCTTCGCGGATCACCTCGGCTTTGGAGGTATCCACCGAGACCCACACCTCAAAGCGCTGGGCAATCGCCTCGACCACCGGGATCACCCGATCCAGCTCTTCCTGCACGCTGACCTCCGCCGCCCCCGGCCGGGTGGATTCGCCGCCGACATCAATCAGCGTCGCGCCGGCGTTGATCATCTCATTAGCGTGGGTCAGGGCCTGAATCAGTTCGTTATGTTTGCCGCCGTCGGAGAAGGAATCAGGGGTGACGTTCAGGATCCCCATCACATGCGGATGTGAAAGGTCGAGCACAGCATCTCTGGCGTACAGCTTCATAACAAAGGGTCTCCGAAAAGGGCATAAAAAAACCCCGGACGTGGCCGGGGTTGTGGATTATAGCAGGTCACAGACGGCAATCCTGACGGAATATGTCATTTCCGCCAGGCTGCTGTTACATGATTTTGTCTGAACCTGGGGTCTGCGGATCGTCAGCCGGGCGCGGGGCCTGGTTGCTGTCTGCAGCCGCTTTGGTCGCTTCATCCCAGCCGGCCGGCGGGCGCACTTCGCGGCGCGCCATCAGGTCGCTGATTTGCGGTGCGTCGATGGTTTCATACTTCATCAGCGCATCTTTCATCGAGTGCAGGATATCCATGTTCTCATGCAGAATGCGGCGGGCACGCTCATAGTTGGTATCAATCAGTTTTTTCACTTCCTGATCGATGATGCGCGCCGTTTCATCGGACATATGCTTGGCTTTCGCCACGGAACGGCCGAGGAACACTTCACCCTCTTCTTCTGCATACAGCAACGGACCCAGCTTCTCAGAGAAGCCCCACTGCGTCACCATGTTACGCGCTACGCTGGTGGCCATCTTGATATCAGAAGACGCACCGGTAGAGACATAGTCAACGCCGTAGATAATCTCTTCGGCCAGACGCCCACCGTAGGCCACGGAGATGCGGCTTTCCAGCTTCTGACGGTTAGCGCTGATCTCATCACCAACCGGTAAGAAGAACGCCACACCCAGCGCACGGCCGCGCGGGATAATCGTCACTTTGTGCACCGGATCGTAGCCCGGCACCAGCGTACCGACGATAGCGTGACCCGCTTCGTGATAAGCCGTGGACTCTTTCTGCGCTTCGGTCATCACCATGGAGCGACGTTCAGCACCCATCATGATTTTGTCTTTGGCTTTTTCAAACTCGACCATCGACACCACGCGCTTGTTGCCGCGGGCAGCGAACAGCGCCGCTTCGTTGACCAGGTTAGCCAGATCGGCACCGGAGAAACCAGGGGTACCACGGGCAATCACTGACGGGTTCATATCGGTCGCCAGCGGTACGCGGCGCATATGCACTTTCAGGATCTGCTCACGGCCACGCACGTCTGGCAGGCCAACCACCACCTGACGGTCAAAACGGCCCGGACGCAGCAGCGCAGGATCGAGTACGTCAGGACGGTTAGTTGCCGCAATCACGATGATGCCTTCATTGCCTTCGAAGCCATCCATCTCAACCAGCATCTGGTTCAGGGTCTGCTCACGTTCGTCGTGACCACCGCCTAAACCGGCACCACGCTGACGGCCCACCGCATCGATTTCATCGATGAAGATGATGCACGGCGCGGCTTTCTTCGCCTGTTCAAACATGTCGCGGACGCGGGAAGCACCCACACCGACAAACATTTCAACAAAGTCAGAACCGGAGATGGTAAAGAACGGCACTTTGGCTTCACCGGCAATCGCTTTTGCCAGCAAGGTTTTACCGGTACCCGGAGGACCGACCATCAGCACGCCTTTTGGAATCTTACCGCCCAGCTTCTGGAAGCGGCTTGGCTCACGCAGGTATTCCACCAGCTCGCCCACTTCCTCTTTTGCTTCGTCACAACCGGCCACGTCAGCAAAAGTGGTTTTAATCTGGTCTTCCGTCAGCATACGGGCCTTGCTCTTGCCGAAGGACATCGCGCCCTTACCGCCGCCGCCCTGCATCTGACGCATAAAGAAGATCCATACGCCGATTAACAACAGCATCGGGAACCAGGAGATGAAGATAGTGGCCAGCAGGCTCGGCTCTTCCGGTGGTTCACCCACAACTTTCACATTTTTGGTCAACAGGTTATCGAGTAACTTGGGATCGTTGACCGGAATGTAAGTGGTGTATCGGTTACTGTCTTTTTTGGTTACGTTAATCTCACGCCCGTTAATACGTGCCTCGCGGACCTGATCCTGGTTCACTTCCGACAGGAAGGTTGAGTAATCAACCTTTCGGCCACTCGACTCGCTGGGCCCAAAGCTCTGGAATACAGACATCAGCACGACTGCGATGACTAACCAGAGAATCAGGTTTTTCGCCATGTCACTCAAGGGATTAACCTCTTATTACAACTGTGTTAACAGACAGCGTAGGGGACTAAAGTTCCTGCACAGCTGGCATCGATATGACCCCAGTTATGGTAGTTACAGTTTGCGCCCTGTCGCTACAATGTACACTTCACGCGAACGAGAACGCGAAGCGTCCGGTTTACGAATTTTTACTTTCGTAAACAGGGAGCGAATTTGCTTAAGGTATTCTTCAAAACCATCTCCCTGAAACACCTTCACTAAAAAACTACCGCCGGGTGCCAGAACATCACGGCACATCTCCAGAGCCAGCTCACATAAATACATCGATCGAGGGATATCCACAGCCGGCGTACCGGTCATGTTCGGGGCCATGTCGGACATGACTACCTGAACCTGGGTTTCACCCACCCGATCCAACAGCGTTTTCAGCACCTGCTCATCGCGAAAATCGCCCTGCAGGAAGTCAACACCAACGATAGGGTCCATCGGCAGAATATCGCAGGCGATGACCCGACCTTTGGCGCCGATCTGGGTCACCACGTACTGTGACCAGCCGCCAGGGGCAGCACCAAGGTCAACCACGGTCATCCCAGGTCTGAACAGCTTATCGCCCTGCTGTATTTCATCGAGTTTAAACCAGGCGCGCGAACGCAGCCCTTTTTTCTGTGCCTGAAGCACGTATTTATCGCTAAAGTGTTCCTGCAGCCAGCGGCTGGAACTGGCCGAACGCTTTTTACCAGTCATACAATTTCCAACTATGATTCATTGTTCGCGATAAATAAACCGCGCAAATCGACGCTACCGATTTGGTGATACACCGGATATGGCGGTAGAATGACCCGTTTTCAATCCCAATGTAAGTAAAAAATACGATGAATCTGAGTACCAAACAAAAACAGCACCTGAAAGGTCTGGCCCATCCCCTGAAGCCCGTTGTCATGCTGGGCAACAATGGTTTGACCGAAGGCGTGTTGGCCGAAATCGAACATGCACTTGAACACCATGAACTGATCAAGGTGAAGATCGCCACGGAAGACCGTGAGACCAAAGCCCTGGTCGTTGATGCGATCGTGCGTGAAACCCGTGCAGTTAACGTGCAGGTGATCGGCAAGACGCTGGTGCTGTACCGTCCAACGAAGGAACGCAAAATCACCATTCCTCGCTGAGGACCAGAGGCAGCTCATCGCTGCCTCACGCAACTCAGCGTTCAGGTCTGGAGAAAGTGCCACGCTCCTGAGTCTGATTAAAGGCCGCGGTGCGGCCTTTTTCTTATCTTTACAAAACCCACACCTTCAATGAAGGTAGCAGAAAATCAGAGGTACTCGACCTTGAGGATCTCGAATTCTTTGTCGCCGCCGGGGGTTTTGATCACCGCCACGTCATCAACCACCTTGCCGATCAGTCCGCGCGCCATTGGCGAGTTTACCGAGATCAGATTCTGCTTAAAGTCCGCTTCATCATCACCCACGATGCGGTAGGTAGACTCTTCATCCGTATCCACGTTGAAGACGGTAACGGTAGCACCGAAGATTACCCGACCGTTGGCGTTGCTGGCCATTTTGGTGACGTCGATCACCTGTGAGTTGGAGAGCTTGGCTTCAATCTCCTGGATACGGCCTTCACAAAAGCCCTGCTCTTCGCGGGCAGCGTGGTATTCCGCGTTCTCTTTCAGGTCGCCGTGCTCGCGTGCTTCCGCAATCGAGGCAATAATGCGCGGTCGCTTAACCGTTTTCAGCTCGTCCAGCTCTTCGCGCAGTTTTTCCGCGCCCTTTAACGTCATCGGAATCTGATTCATCTCAATACCTCGTAAAATCTGTCCTGTGCAAATGTCGTCGTCCTGACGGATGGTATGCAGAAATGGCGTTCTGCGGCGCTTGCTACTGTTTTAAAAACGAAAAGAAACCCGGCCCGGGGTCGCCCCAGGGCAGGATTGATTTTGCAATTTGATACGTATTTTACCCCAGAGTTCCCTGGGGGTCATCGTTTACTTTCCACCACGATGCACCGTAGTATGACACCATCATCCGTCTGTTACCGCGAGATTATGCGATTTCCACGAATTGTTACCAGCCTGGCCTGCGCAATGGCGCTGCAGGCGCAGGCGGCCCCCGTCGAAGATTACACCCAGTATTTACCTGACGGCGCGAATCTGGCGCTGATGGTACAGAAGATCGGTGCCTCTGCCCCCTCCGTTGAGTATCACAGCCAGCAGATGGCGCTGCCGGCCAGTACCATGAAGGTGATTACCGCCCTGGCCGCGATGCTACAGCTGGGGCCGGATTACCGTTTCCATACCCAGCTGGAGAGCAAAGGCAGCGTCAGCGGCAACACGCTGAACGGCGACCTGGTGGCGCGATTTGGCGGCGATCCGACGCTAACGCGCCAGGATCTGCGCAATATGGTGGCCAGCCTGAGAAAACAGGGCGTGGAACATATTGCCGGCAACCTGGTCATCGATACCTCGGTGTTTGCCAGCCATGATAAGGCCCCCGGCTGGCCATGGAATGACATGACCCAGTGCTTCAGCGCCCCGCCGGGTGCGGCGATCGTTGACCGTAACTGTTTCTCCGTCTCGCTCTACAGCGCGCCTAAAGCCGGTGACAAAGCCTTTATCCGCGTAGCGTCCTGGTACCCGGTGACCATGTTCAGCGAAGTGCGCACGCTGGCGAAGGGGTCACCGGACGCCCAGTACTGCGAGCTGGACGTGGTGCCGGGCGAGCTGAGCCGCTTTACGCTGACCGGCTGCCTGACCCAGCGTGCGGAACCGCTACCGCTGGCCTTTGCCATCCAGGACGGGGCCAGCTACGCCGGGGCAATCCTGAAAGCCGAGCTGAAAAGCGCGGGAATAGACTACAGCGGCAGCCTGCTGCGCCAGACGCAGGCGACACCACCGGCCACGGTGCTGGCGGAGACTCAGTCCGCGCCGCTCAGCGCGCTGCTGAAGATCATGCTGAAAAAGTCAGACAACATGATCGCCGATACCGTATTCCGCACCATCGGCCATGAACGTTTCGGCGTGCCGGGCACCTGGCGGGCGGGATCGGACGCGGTGCGCCAGATCCTGCGGCAGAAGGCCGGGATCGATATGGGCAACAGTATCCAGGTGGATGGCTCGGGGCTGTCGCGCCACGATCTGATCTCACCGGCGACCATGATGCAGGTGCTGCAGTACATCGCGCAGAACGATCAGCAGCTGAATATCATCGCCATGCTGCCGCTGGCCGGCTATGACGGCACCCTGCGCTACCGCGGTGGCCTGCATGAGGCGGGCGTCGATGGCAAGGTGTCGGCCAAAACCGGCTCGCTGCAGGGCGTCTACAACCTGGCCGGCTTTATGACCACCGCCAACGGCCAGCGGGTAGCCTTTGTGCAGTTCCTGTCCGGCTATGCGGTGCCACCGGAGGATCAGCGCCAGCGTCGTATCCCGCTGGTGCGTTTCGAAAGCCGTCTGTACAAGGACGTTTACCGTAACAACTAATCCTGCATCCACGCCGGTTACTGCCCTCTCATGAGGCGGTAACCGGCGGTCCGATTCCCCCAACAAGCTTAAGCCAATACATCAACTCCCCTTACGCATCAACTTTCGGATTATTTTACCTTCCCTGCAATAAGCCCCTATAAATCATAATAAAGTTGCTTAAACCCCTTTCAACCAAAATGATTTGGAGCAGATTAAATTAATTTAGCTTCATTGACATGCTCTGATGTTCAACGTAATTTACTCGACCTGAAAGCAAATGATAATAGTTCTTACTTCGTTTATCATTTATTAAGGATGCAGAATGGAATCGTTAACCTCAGAAAGTACGCTTCGTTTCGCCACAGAAGCGGCCGCCAGCGGCTTCTTCTTTACCTCCCCCTGGAAGAGTCTGGCAACCCAGGGCTGTTTCACCACCCTCGACGCCCCGGCTGCCGGGGGAGACGCGCTCGACGGTGAGTTCCAGCAGACCGTGTCACACCAGTTCCTGCAGGCAAAACGCCAGGGAATCGCCAGGCCGGTGCTGGTCGGCGCCATTCCCTTCGATACCCGCCAGCCCTCTGCGCTGTTTATTCCTGAATCCGTACAGTTCTTCGACCGCCAGGCGTTCCAGCAACGGCTGCCAGCGGCGCAGGCGGCGTTGCCGGAAGTCACCCGTCGTACCGCGCTACCTGAGCAGGCCGTGTTTATGCAGATGGTCAGCGAGGCCGTTGCGGCGACCAGCTCGCCGCGGCTGGACAAAGTGGTGCTGTCACGGTTGATGGAGATCGCCACCCGTGAGCCGATTAACGTTGGCCAGCTGATGTCCAGGGTGCTGCGCCAGAACCCGGCCAGCTACAACTTCCACGTGCCGCTGGCAGAAGGCGGCTCGCTGCTGGGGGCCAGCCCGGAGCTGCTGCTGCGAAAAGAGGGCAACCGCTACTTTACCCATCCGCTGGCCGGTTCGGCGCGGCGTGAGAGCTGCCCCGAGAAGGATCGCCAGGCCGGGCAGTCGCTGATGAACTCCCGTAAAGATCGCTATGAGCATCAGCTGGTCACAGACGCCATGCGTAACGTGCTGCACCCGCGCAGCGCCTACCTTGGGCTACCGGCGACGCCGCAGCTGCTGACCACGCCCACGCTGTGGCACCTCGGCACGCCGATTGAGGGGGAACCGAGCGATGCGGCCGATACCGCGCTGTCGCTGGCCTGCCTGCTGCACCCGACCCCGGCGCTGAGCGGCTTCCCGCACGATAAAGCGCGGGATCTGATCGCCGAGCTGGAGCCGTTCAACCGCGGCCTGTTCGGCGGCATCGTCGGCTGGTGTGATGACCAGGGCAACGGCGAGTGGGTGGTGACCATCCGCTGCGGCAAGGTCAACGGCAACCGCGTGCGGTTGTTCGCCGGCGCAGGCATCGTGCCGGCCTCCAGCCCGGAATCCGAATGGCGCGAAACCGGCGTCAAACTTAATACCATGCTGCAGGCGTTTGGCCTCAATTAAGGATAACGATGACCATTGCATACTCACGCTGGCCGGACGCGCTGGCGGCGCGCTACCGCGCGAAGGGCTACTGGCTGGATCTGCCGTTGAGCGAGATCCTGAACCGCCGCGCCGACAGCACGGCCGTTGCGGTGATCGACGGCGAACGCCAGCTCAGCTACCGCGATCTGGCGCAGCGATCGGACCGGCTGGCGGCGGCGCTGCAGCGGCGAGGCCTGAAAACCGGCGATACCGCGCTGGTGCAGCTGGGCAATATTGCCGAATTCTACGTGGTGCTGTTCGCGCTGTATAAGCTGGGCGTCGCCCCGGTTAACGCGCTGTTCAGCCATCAGCGTACCGAGCTGACCTCCTACGCCACGCTGCTGCAGCCTGCCCTGCTGATTGCCGATCGTCAGCACGCGCTGTTCCGTGATGATGTTTTTATGCAGCAGCTGCGGCAGTCGCTGCCGTCGCTGCGGGTGGTGGCGCTGCATAATGAGAACCACGCCGCGCTGTCGCTGGCCGGCATGCTGGATGAAGATGCCGCTGACTTTGTGGCCACGCCGTCGGCGGGGGATGAAGTTGCGTTCTTCCAGCTCTCCGGCGGCAGTACCGGCACGCCAAAGCTGATCCCGCGTACCCACAATGATTATGACTACAGCGTGCGCGGCAGCGTGCAGATTTGCCGCTTTACCGATAATACCCGCTACCTGTGTGCCCTGCCCTCCGCCCACAACTACGCGATGAGCTCACCCGGCTCGCTCGGCGTATTCCACGCCGGTGGCTGCGTGGTGCTGGCCAGCGATCCCAGCCCGGGCGCCTGTTTTGGCCTGATCGAGAAACATCAGGTCAACGTCGCCGCGCTGGTGCCGCCCGCGGTCAGCCTGTGGCTGCAGGCGATTGCCGAGTCTGGCAGCAACCGCGCGCTGGCCTCACTGACGCTGTTGCAGGTCGGCGGTGCCAGACTCAGTGAGTCGCTGGCCTCGCGTATTCAGAGCGAGATCGGCTGTCAGCTGCAGCAGGTGTTTGGCATGGCGGAAGGGCTGGTTAACTACACCCGGCTGGATGACAGTGAGCAGCATATTCTGACCACCCAAGGCCGGCCGATTTCACCGGACGATGAGGTGTGGGTGGCCGATGAGCAGGGTAACCCGCTGCCGGCCGGCACCACCGGCCGCCTGATGACCCGCGGCCCCTACACCTTCCGCGGCTACTACAACAGCCCGGAGCACAATGCCGCCAGCTTTGATGCCGATGGCTTTTACTGCTCCGGCGACCTGATTTCGATTGCCGAAGATGGCTATATCACCGTGCAGGGGCGTGAAAAGGATCAGATCAACCGCGGCGGTGAGAAGATCGCCGCCGAGGAGATCGAAAACCTGCTGCTGCGCCATCCGGAGGTGATCCATGCCGCGCTGGTGTCGGTAGAGGACGCGCTGATGGGCGAGAAGAGCTGCGCGATTATTGTGGCGAAAAGCGCGCTGAAGCCGGTGGTACTGCGCCGCTATCTGCGTGAGTTGGGCATCGCCGAATTCAAGCTGCCGGACCGCTTCGAGTTTACCGACTCGCTGCCGCTGACCCCCGTCGGCAAAGTGGATAAGAAACTGCTGCGCCAGCAGCTGGCTGCTCAGCAGGGCAATTAATTTTTCAGGAGAAAGCATGGCTATTCCAAAACTCGAGTCCTATGCGCTGCCAACCGCAGCTGAACTGCCGACCAACAAGGTCAGCTGGCCGTTTGAACCCGCGCGCGCCGCGCTGTTGATCCACGACATGCAGGAGTACTTCCTCAACTTCTGGGGTGACAACAGCCCGCTGGTTGAGCAGGTGGTGGCGAATATCGCCGCGCTGCGCCAGTACTGCAAGGCGCAGGGCATTCCGGTGTTTTATACCGCCCAGCCGAACCAGCAGAGCGCAGAAGATCGCGCCCTGCTGAACGACATGTGGGGGCCGGGCCTCAATAAGCACCCCGATCAGCAGCGGGTGGTCAGCGCGCTGGCGCCGGACGAGCAGGACCAGGTGCTGGTGAAGTGGCGTTACAGCGCTTTCCACCGTTCGCCGCTGGAGTCGATCCTTAACGAAACCGGCCGCGATCAGCTGATTATCTGTGGCGTCTACGCCCATATCGGCTGTCTGACCACCGCCACCGACGCCTTTATGCGTAACATCAAGCCGTTTATGGTCGCCGATGCGCTGGCCGACTTCAGCCGCGACGAGCATCTGATGGCGCTGACCTACACCGCCGGCCGCAGCGGCAAAGTAGTGATGACCGATGAGCTGCTGCCGGTACCGCGCTCGAAAGCGCAGCTGCGCGCCGTGGTGCTGCCGCTGCTGGATGACGATGCAGGGGATCTGGAAGATGATGAGAACCTGGTGGATTACGGCCTCGATTCGGTACGCATTATGTCGCTGGCCGCCCGCTGGCGTCAGGTGCACAGCGATATCGATTTCGTTGCGCTGGCGAAAGACCCGAGCATTGACGGCTGGTGGCAGCTGCTGTCGAGGGAGCCGGCATAATGTCCTGCCAGTTTGATTTTAGCGATAAACAGGTGTGGGTCACCGGAGCAGGCCAGGGGATTGGCTACCATACGGCGCTGGCGTTTGTGGCGGCGGGCGCCTCGGTGGTCGGTTTTGACCGTCAGTTTTCACAGAGCGACTATCCGTTCCAGCGGGTCATCGTCGACATAGCCGATGCCGGGCAGGTGAAAAACGTCTGTGAGAGGCTGCTGGCCGATATCCCCCGTCTTGACGTGCTGGTCAACGCGGCAGGCATCCTGCGCACCGGCAGCACCGAGACGCTGGCGGTGGAAGACTGGCAGGCCTGTATGGCGGTTAACGCCGGCGGCGCGTTTAACCTGTTCCAGCAGACGCTGCCGCTGTTTCGCCAGCAGCGCGGCGGAGCGATTGTCACCGTGGCCTCCAACGCTGCGCATGCGCCACGTATCGGCATGTCGGCCTATGGTGCCTCCAAAGCCGCGCTGCGCAGCCTGTGCATGACGGTGGCGCTGGAGATGGCACCGTTCGGCGTGCGCTGCAATATCGTTTCGCCGGGCTCGACGGATACCGCCATGCAGCGCAGCCTGTGGCACCGCCCGGAAGATGAACAGCAGATGATCGCCGGCTACCCGGACCAGTACAAGCTGGGGATCCCGCTGGGTAAAATCGCGCAGCCTGAGGAGATCGCCAGCGCGATCCTGTTCCTCGCCTCGGATAACGCCAGCCATATCGTGATGCAGGATATCGTGGTGGACGGCGGCGCGACGCTGGGGGCCTGATACAGGCTGCATCACCATCGCGCCATCCGTTCAGCACCGGGCCGGTGCGCTGGATCTGTAATGCGCAACAGGCCGGAAGGCTTCGGCCCTGAAGCGGAGTGCAGGATGCTGAATCTGAGCCTGCGGCAAAAAAAACGGGACGCTTATCGCGTCCCGTTTTTGATTTCAGCCTGAATTAACGCTGATAGATGATCTCGACGCCTTCGTCGTCTTCTTCATCCCAGTCGTCATCCCAGTCATCATCTTCTTCCACCACCGGCTGCGCGGCTTCCAGCTGCTCACGGTGATAGTCGTCCCACATGAATTCGACTTTCTCCGGCTGCGCGGTTTTCAGCTCTTCTTCTTTCGGGTTGGCGTTGATAAACGACATCACGTCCCAGCACAGCGCGGTGACGCCTTCGCGGTTCGCCGCCGAAATCAGATAGTATTTCTCGGTCCAGCCCAGCGCGTCGGCAATCGCTTTGGCACGGGATTCCGCCTCTTCCTTATCAAGCAGGTCAACCTTGTTGAACACCAGCCAGCGTGGCTTCTGGAACAGCTTGCCGCTGTATTTTTCCAGTTCGCCGAGGATGATTTTCGCATTCTCCACCGGATCGCTCTCGTCGATCGGCGCGAGGTCGATGGTGTGCAGCAGCACGCGGCAGCGTTCCAGGTGCTTAAGGAAACGGATCCCCAGGCCAGCACCTTCGGAAGCGCCCTCGATCAGGCCAGGAATATCCGCCACCACAAAGCTCTGCTCGTGGTCCATACGCACCACGCCAAGGCTTGGCACCAGAGTGGTGAACGGGTAATCGGCCACTTTTGGCTTGGCGGCGGAGACCGCGCGGATAAAGGTCGACTTACCGGCGTTCGGCAGGCCGAGCATGCCGACGTCGGCCAGCAGCATCAGCTCCAGCTGCAGATCACGCGCTTCACCCGGCGTGCCCATGGTCTTCTGACGCGGCGCACGGTTTACGGAGGACTTGAAGCGGCTGTTACCGAGGCCGTGCCAGCCGCCTTTAGCGACCATCAGCTTCTGGGTGTGGTGGGTCATATCGCCCAGCGTTTCACCGGTGCCCTGATCGATAATACGCGTACCGACCGGCACCTTAATGATGATGTCCTGGCCACGCTTGCCGGTACAGTCACGGCTCTGGCCGTTCTGGCCGCGTTCTGCGCGGAAAGACTTCTCAAAACGGTAGTCGATCAGGGTGTTAAGGTTCTCATCGGCCAGCATATACACGTCGCCGCCGTCGCCGCCGTCGCCGCCGTCAGGGCCGCCGCGCGGGATATATTTCTCACGACGGAAGCTGACGCAGCCATTGCCGCCGTCGCCCGCCACTGCCAGGATCGTCGCTTCATCTACAAACTTCATTTTACTTCTCCGTCACTCATTCGCCCGGCCGCGATGCAGGTGGCACCGGAACGGGATTGCTCCGCCGTGGCCATAAGCGATGACCAATTGCGGAAAACATGGCGCCTGACACCACGACGATTGCCCCGATAAACCCGAGGGTATTCAGCACCGGTACAGCAAAAAAGTCGGGCCAGCCAAGCGATAACAATTCTGAAAACAGCAGGGTAAACAGCGGCGTCAGCGTAACGATCGCGCTGACCTGCGACGCCTGCGTGCGGGAAAAAGCTTCCGCCAGCGCACCGTAACCTACCAGGGTATTCAGCGCACAAAATAGCAGGCAACAGAGCTGCCAGCCGTTCAGCTGCCAGAGCAGCGTGACGCGTGCCATAGGCAACAGCGCCACCGCACATAAAGTGTACAGCAAAAACAGGATCTGCTGCGAGGCCAGCCGACGCAAAAGTATTTTTTGCGTGACGCCGTAAACGACCCACACCAGCGCGGCGCTTACCCCGAGGATCACGCCCCAGGTGTAAGTCGTCAGGCGGGTGAAAATCTCAACCAGGCTGGTGTTAAAAAACATCAGCATGCCGCACAACAACAGGGCAGCACCGATCAGCTGACTGCCGCGCATTTTCTCTTTGAGGATCAGCACGCTGGCGGCCATCATGCACGGCGGTGCCAGCTGGGCAATCACCTGCGACGCCGTCGGGCTGAGATACTGCAGCGACGAGCCAAACAACACAAAGTTGCCCAGCAGCCCGCCGGTGGCGATCAGTACGTAAACCAGCCAGCGCGGGTGACGAAAGAAATCTGCCGGGGGCAGCTGCCGTTTCAGCGCCAGGATGATGCCCAGCCCTGCCGCTGCCAGAGAAAAGCGGAAGAAGACGATGGTGAACGGATCCATCACCGTCAGCACCTGCTTCATTGCGATGGGTAACGATCCCCAGCACATGGCCGTCACCAGCGCTAAGGCAATGCCCATGCCGGCCTGCTGTTTAATGCCTGACATCTGCCGGGTCCCTCGCAGAATGTAAAAAGCCCCGCAGTCTAATGCGGGGCTTCTCTTTTCGTCGCTAAGGGGGTTATGCACCACCCTGCGGCACGAAAACCTTACTCAGCAACGATGCTGATGTACTTACGGTTGTTCGGGCCTTTCACTTCGAATTTGACCTTGCCGTCTGCAGTTGCAAACAGGGTGTGGTCACGACCGCAGCCAACGTTGGTGCCGGCATGGAACTTAGTTCCACGCTGACGAACGATGATGCTACCAGCCAGTACTGATTCGCCGCCGAAACGTTTTACGCCCAGACGTTTTGCATTGGAGTCACGACCGTTACGGGTCGAACCACCAGCTTTCTTGTGTGCCATTTGTCAGATCTCCTCTTAAGCGCTGATGCCAGTGATCTTCACGTCAGTAAACCACTGACGGTGACCCTGCTGCTTACGGTAATGCTTACGACGACGGAACTTAACAATCTTGATCTTGTCGCCACGACCGTGAGCTACGATTTCTGCCTTGATCACGCCACCTGAAACTAAAGGTGCGCCGATCTTAACGTCTTCGCCATTGGCAATCATCAGAACCTGGTCGAACTCAACAGTTTCACCGGTTGCGATGTCCAGCTTTTCCAGGCGAACGGTCTGACCTTCGCTTACTCGGTGTTGTTTACCACCACTTTGGAAAACCGCGTACATATAAACTCCGCTCTCGCACTGACCTTTTTTTGATTATCAGGTAGCGCTATAAATATTCACAATAGGGCGCGAATTCTACGCAACTTCCCGGCTAAAGACAAGTGTCTGTTACGCTGTATTGCAGAAAAAAAAGGCAATACGAATGGGGGCGTTTCACCGCCGCGTTTTTCAAGTACAATCTGTCCACCATTTCACGCCACGGGCACGAGTTAAAGCGCCTTTCATGAGCGATCTGAGCGAGCGATAGCTGAAAGACTGATGAACTTAGAACAGATAAACGAACTCACCGCGCCGGATATGGCGGACGTCAATGCGACAATACTCGACCAGCTGAACTCGGACGTATCCCTCATTAATCAGCTGGGCTATTACATTATCAGCGGCGGTGGGAAACGTATCCGCCCAATGATCGCCGTTCTGGCCGCGCGCGCCATCAACGACTATGACGGTAAACAGCACATTACCGTGGCCGCGCTGATCGAATTTATTCATACCGCCACTCTGTTACACGACGACGTGGTCGACGAGTCGGATATGCGCCGGGGTAAAGCCACCGCCAACGCCGCCTTTGGCAATGCGGCCAGCGTGCTGGTAGGCGACTTTATCTATACGCGCGCCTTCCAGATGATGACCAGCCTCGGCTCGCTGCGGGTGCTGGCGCTGATGTCAGAAGCGGTGAACGTGATCGCCGAAGGGGAAGTGCTGCAGTTAATGAACTGCAACGACCCGGACATTACCGAAGAGAGCTATATGCGGGTGATTTACAGCAAAACCGCACGCCTGTTTGAAGCCGCCGCACAGTCTTCTGCCATCCTCGCCGGTGCGACGCCGGAACAGGAGCAGGCGCTGCAGGATTACGGCCGCTATATCGGTACCGCCTTCCAGCTGATCGACGATCTGCTGGATTACAGCGCCGATGGCAAAACCCTCGGTAAGAACGTCGGTGACGACCTGAGCGAAGGCAAACCAACCCTGCCGCTGCTGCATGCCATGCGCAACGGCACGCCTGAACAGGCCAGTATGATCCGCTCTGCTATTGAAGAAGGTAACGGACGTCACTTACTGGAACCCGTTCTGGAAGCGATGCGTCAGCACGGTTCACTGGAGTGGACCCGCCAGGCCGCCGAACAGGAAGCCGATAAGGCGATTACCGCCCTGCAGGTGCTGCCAGCAACGCCATGGCGCAGCGCGCTGGAAGCGCTGGCGCATATGTCAGTACAGCGTGATTTCTGATTGACCGATGGCGTGGCAAGCCGCGCCATTACTGACTTTAATAAGAATTCCCCTACCCTTTCCCCTGACTTCAGCCACGCATTACTGCAACATCCTCAATGGTTACCGGAGCTTTTGCGTTGCAATGCTCAAAACGTATTATTTTATCGAATAACGCTGGAACTTACTGGAATTAGTTTGCTATAAATCACCCGAAGCAGACGGTTATCCCCTGGTTCGGGGCGCATAGGATCGCGCATTTCCAGCGAAGCTGATGCCCTAAGCCGTGTGCTTCACACCTTAATTTCTGCTGTGCGCAAGGAGGACATGCACGTGAAACATTCGCAACAGGACTGGCATCCTGCCGATATTATTGCCGGATTACGTAAAAAGGGGACTACGCTGGCCGCCCAGTCACGTCAGGCCGGTCTGAGTTCGTCGACCCTGGCGAACGCGCTGTGCCGCCCGTGGCCGAAAGGCGAGTGGCTAATCGCCGATGCGTTAGCCGTTCACCCGGCGCAAATCTGGCCCAGCCGCTACTATGACCCGGAGACGCATCAGCTGATTGACCGTAAAAAGCTGATCCGCCGGTAAAAAAAAGGGCCGGTAATGCTTACCGACCCTGATTTTTATTACGCGTGAGCGCTTACTCTTCGCCTTTCACACGCTGGATGTTGGCACCCAACGCAATCAGCTTGTCTTCAATATGTTCGTAGCCACGATCGATATGATAGATACGATCGACGATGGTGGTCCCTTCGGCAATACAGCCGGCCAGCACCAGGCTCGCGGATGCACGCAGGTCGGTCGCCATCACCTGAGCACCGGACAGCGTTTCCACACCGTGACAAATCAGCGTATTGCTCTCGATTTCACCGTGTGCGCCCATGCGCACCAGTTCAGGCACGTGCATAAAGCGGTTTTCAAAGATGGTTTCGGTGATCACACCGGTGCCTTCAGCCACCAGGTTCAGCAGGCTGAACTGCGCCTGCATATCGGTCGGGAAGCCCGGGTGCGGCGCGGTACGCAGGTTAACGGCCTTTGGACGCTTGCCGTGCATGTCCAGACTGATCCAGTCTTCGCCCTGTTCGATCTGAGCACCGGCTTCACGCAGTTTCGCCAGCACCGCATCCAGCGTGTCGGGCTGAGCCGCACGACAAACCACTTTTCCGCCGGAGATCGCCGCCGCGACCAGGAAGGTGCCGGTTTCGATACGGTCAGGCAGTACGCGATAGACGCCGCCGCCCAGGCGCTCAACGCCCTCAATGGTGATGCGATCGCTGCCCGCGCCGCTGATTTTTGCGCCCAGCGTATTGAGGAAGTTGGCGGTATCGACGATTTCCGGCTCGCGTGCCGCATTCTCGATGATGGTGGTGCCGGTGGCCAGCGTCGCCGCGCTCATGATGGTCACGGTTGCGCCAACGCTGACCTTATCCATCACGATGTGCGCGCCTTTCAGGCGGCCATCAACCGATGCCTTAACGTAGCCTTCTTCCAGCCTGATCTCGGCACCCAGCTGTTCCAGGCCGGTAATGTGCAGGTCAACCGGACGCGCGCCGATGGCACAGCCGCCGGGCAGGGAAACCTGCCCCTGGCCGAAACGTGCCACCAGCGGGCCCAGCGCCCAGATCGAGGCACGCATGGTTTTGACCAGATCGTAAGGCGCGCAGTAAACGCTGACCTGACTGGCGTCCAGATGCACCGAGCCATTGCGCTCGGCCTTCACGCCCAGCTGGCCAAGCAGCTTGAGGGTGGTATCGATGTCCTTCAGTTTCGGGACATTCTGGATCTCTACCGGCTCTTCGGCCAGTAAAGCAGCGAACAGGATCGGCAGCGCGGCATTTTTAGCCCCGGAAATGGTGACTTCACCGCTCAGGCGGGTCGGACCCTGTACACGAAATTTATCCATTGCAACTGCTCTCTGTTGTCATACGAAAAAGACGAGAGCCTTGCCACATCGGGCAAGGCCGGTGCCGTTCAGCTTAGAAACCGTTCAGCTTACGGTCACGTGCCCACTCTTCAGGGGTGTAGGTCTTGATGGACACCGCATGCATGCGGTTATCCGCAATATAGGCCATCAGGGGAGCGTAGACCGTCTGTTGCTTTTTAACGCGGCTTAACTCAGCAAACAGCTCGCCCACGGCAATCACCTGAAAATGGCTACCATCACCGGTAACGTGGACTTCCTGCAGCGGCAGCGCGCTCATCAGGACGGACTGAATTTCACTATTTTCCATGATGCCTTCAAACTCACCAGATAATAAACAGGCACACATATTAGTGGAATCCGCCCGACTCTTAAACAAGCAATAAATGCCGCGCGCGGCGGAAAAACAGCAATACCGGTAGATTACGCCGTCGTCAGCGGGCGGAGAGGTAAAGTCGCGGGCAGTGAGAGGAGGAAAAAGGGCAACGAACTCAGCAGGTTCCGATGTGGCACGGCGGACGCAGCCGCCGTGCCGGGGATCAGACGTTCTCCACAATAATTTTCTGGAGATTGTAGAGCGTAATCAGTGAAGCCAGTTTATCGGTGATGCCGGTAAAGCGCGGCGCACGCCCCTGCTGGCGCGCGGTTTCGTGCAGGTGCACCAGCAGCGCAAGGCCGGGTGAATCCACACGATCCAGCCCGGAAACGTCGATTGACTCAGCCTGCTGCATCAGCGTGGCACGCTGCTGCCACAGCGGCAGCAGCGTATCGCGATCTAACTCACCGGCAAGGCGTAACACCCCCGCCTCGACCTGCCAGCGTAATGAAGCAGCCATTACTTTTTCTGTTCCAGAGTGATCGGCTCGCTGGCGTAGGATTTCAGGCGCTGGGTCAGGCCGTCAACGCCCTGGGTACGCAGAATATCGCTCCACTCATTCTGCTTGGTGGTGATCATGCTCACCCCTTCAGCAATCATGTCAAACGCCTGCCAGTCGCCCGTGCGGCTGTTCTTACGCCACTGGAAATCAAGGCGCACCGGTGGGCGACCGTTCGGATCGATAATGGTCACGCGGATGGCGATAATGGTGGAATCACCCAGCGGCTGCTCCGGAGCAATCTGATAGGTCTGGCCGTTGTACATCGCCAGCGCCTGTCCATAGGCCTGGGTCAGGTAGTCACTAAAGGCGGCGAAGTAGGCTTCACGCTGCGCCGGGGTAGCTTCTTTGTAGTAGCGGCCCAGCACTAAAGCACCGGCATATTTGACCTGCACGTAAGGCAGCAGCTCCTGGCGGACCACCTGGCGCAGGTAGTTGGGATCCTTCCTGATCTTCGGCTGCTCGTTCTTCAGCCGGGTGAAGGTTTTTTCCGCCGCTTCGTTCATCAGCTTGTACGGGTTGGTCTGGTCGACGGCGGCATTCGCGGCCACCGGTGCAACGATCAGCATCGCGACCATCAGTAAACGTTTAAACATCACTTGCCCTCTTCTGGTGTAGTTGCCGCCGCCGGAGCAGCCGGTGCTGCCGCACCTGGCTCATCTGACGACGTTGTCTTCTTGTCTTCGCCGTTGCCGCTCTTGTAGAGGAACTGGCCAATCAGGTCTTCCAGTACCATCGCAGACTTGGTGTCCTGCAGGGTACTGCCGTCTTTGAGTATAGACGTCCCCATTTCCGGATCGTCAAAACCGACGTTCAGCGCAAGATACTGCTCGCCCAGCAGGCCGGAGGTGCGCACCGCAAGCGAGCTGGTATCCGGAATATTATTATATTTTTCATTAATATCCATCGTGACCCGCGGCGAATAGGTTTTTGGATCGAGGGTGATATCGCTCACCCGGCCGACCGCCACCCCGCCGATGCGCACCGGCGATCCGTTTTTCAGGCCGCCGATGTTGTCGAAGGTCGCGTACAGCCTCCAGGTCGGCTCGTTGCCGAGCGATCGCAGATCGGCCACCCGCAGACAGAGGAAGATCGCCGCCACCAGCGCCAGCAGTAAGAAGGCGCCTACCCAAATTTCGCTTTTTTTCGTTTGCATTGAATCAGTTCCCAAACATCAGTGCCGTAAGCACAAAATCCAGACCGAGCACTGCCAGCGAGGCATGTACCACGGTACGCGTGGTCGCCCGACTAATCCCTTCGGAGGTCGGAATGGCGTCATAACCGTTGAACAGCGCAATCCAGGTGACGGTAATGGCAAACACGGCACTTTTAATTACGCAGTTGAGAATATCCTGCCGCAGATCGACCGCGCTCTGCATCGCCGACCAGAAGAAGCCCGCATCGATACCTTTCCAGCTCACCCCCACCAGCGCACCGCCGAGAATGCCCACCGCCACGAAGATCAGCGACAGCAGCGGCATACTGATAAACCCGGCCCAGAAGCGCGGTGAGATAATGCGCCGCAGCGGGTCAACCGCCATCATTTCCATACTGGAAAGCTGTTCAGTGGCCTTCATCAGGCCGATCTCGGCGGTCAGCGCCGAGCCTGCCCGGCCGGCAAACAGCAGTGCGGTGACCACCGGCCCCAGCTCGCGCAGCAGCGACAGCGCCACCATCATGCCAAGGCTGGTCTCTGCACTGTAGGTTTTCAGGATCAGGTAGCCCTGCAGCCCCAGCACCATGCCGATAAACAGCCCGGACACCACGATGATCAACAGCGACAGAACACCGACGCTGTACAGCTGTTTGATCAGCAGCGGAGCATGTCGGCGAAAACGAGGAATACCCACCAGGGCATGAAACAACATCAATCCGGCGCGCCCGAAGGAGGAACAGGTTGCAATCCCCCGTCGCCCCAGTGACGCCAGCGCTCGTAACAACATCAGTTAGTTAACTCCCTGAGCCGACTAAATCGTGAAGGTAATCCCCGGCGGGGAAGCGGAACGGCACCGGGCCGTCAGCGTTACCGTCGATAAACTGCCGTACCCGCGCATCCTGATTCGCCTGCAGCTCGGCCGCCGCCCCGTGGGCGATCACCTGCTGGTCAGCAATGATATACGCATAGTCCGCAATACTCAGCACCTCAGGCACGTCGTGTGAAACCACGATACAGGTGACGCCCAGCGAGTGATTGAGTTCATCGATCAGCTTCACCAGCACCCCCATGGTGATCGGGTCCTGGCCGACGAAAGGCTCATCAAACATGATCAGCTCCGGCTCCAGCGCAATCGCGCGCGCCAGCGCGGCCCGCCGGGCCATGCCGCCGGAGAGCTCAGATGGCATCAGCTTTGCCGCACCGCGCAGCCCCACCGCTTCCAGCTTCATCATCACCGTGCTGTGCAGCAGAGCCGGCGGCAGCGAAGTGTGCTCACGCAGCGGCCACGCCACGTTGTCGAACACGTTCAGGTCGGTGAACAGCGCACCGGACTGAAACAGCATGCTCATCTTTTTGCGGGCGGCGTACAGACGGGAACGGGATAGCGTGGGAATATTATCGCCGTTGAACCAGATTTCACCGTTGTCCGGTGCAATCTGGCCGCCGATCAGGCGCAGCAGCGTGGTTTTACCAATCCCGGAGGGGCCCATGATCGCGGTGACTTTGCCTTTCGGCACCGTAAGCGAGATGTTATCGAAAATCGGCCGGCTGCCGCGGGTAAAACTGACGCCCCGCACCTCCACCAGATTTGTCGCCGTCTGGCCCATAGTTACCTCAATCCTTGTTATTCAGACGATAAATTTATTCCCGATAGTAACGTATTACCTCCGGGACGGGACACTTTTACAGAAACTTACCGCAATCACTTAGCGAAAGCAGGCATACGTTTTACTTTTCGGCCTGAGACCGTCAAAATCACTGCCACAAAAATTTCATACCATCCAGCGTCACTGCAGACGGCAACCGACGATTATACCCGATTTAAAGGACTCTTCATGCTCGTAGCTACAGCACTATTGATTATCGGTTTAGTCTTACTGGTTTATGGAGCCGATCGTCTGGTGTTTAGTGCAGCGATCCTGTGCCGCGCGCTGGGAATGCCGCCGCTGATCATCGGCATGACGGTGGTCGGCATGGGCACCTCACTGCCCGAGCTGATCGTCGCGTTTTCCGCCGCCAGCCACGGTCAGATGGATATCGCCATCGGCACTGCGCTGGGATCGAACATCACCAATATTCTGTTGATCCTCGGCGGCGCGGCGCTGCTGCATCCGCTGACCCTGCAATCCAACCTGCTCCGCCGCGAGCTGCCGCTGATGCTGCTGGTTACCCTGGTGTGCGGCGTGATGCTGTTTGACCATCAGCTTAGCCGCAATGACGGCCTGGCGCTGGTGGCCATCGCCGCACTGTGGCTGACCTTTACCATTAAAATTGCCCGCCGCGCCGAACGGGATAACAGTGACTCCCTGACGCGTGAACAGGTGGCGGAGCTGCCACGGGACGACGTTGGCAACACCGTGGCCTTTCTGTGGCTGGCGGTGGCGCTGATTCTGTTGCCGGTCTCCACCCGCATGGTGATTGATAATGCCACGGTGATTGCGGACTATTTTGGCGTTAGCGAGCTGGTGATTGGTCTGACCCTGATTTCCGTCGGCACCAGCCTGCCGGAACTGGCCACGCTGGTAGCCGGCGCGCTGAAAGGTGAAGATGACATTGCCATAGGCAACCTGATCGGGTCTAACATTTATAATCTGGTGATTGTGCTGGGCATTCCGGCACTGCTGTACCCGGGTGGGTTCGACGCCAACGCTTTTGCCCGTGACTACTGGGTTATGCTGGCGGTCAGCGCCCTGTTTGCACTGCTGTGCCTGCTGCGCGGCCGGCGCATTGGCCGGCTGGCCGGCGGCCTGCTGCTGTGTGGCTTTATCCTCTGGGTCGGGGTGCTCTACACCTCACCTTCAGTGACACTCTGGTAAAAGGACTGAGAACGATGGCGCATATCACCCTGAATCCCGACTTTGATTTTCAGCAGGCCGGTAAGGACGTTTTGCGGATCGAACGTGAAGGGCTGGAACAGCTTGATCAGTATATTAATGAAGACTTTACCCGTGCCTGCGAGCTGATCGCCGCCTGCCTCGGTAAAGTGGTGGTGATGGGGATGGGCAAATCCGGCCACATCGGCAAGAAGATGGCAGCCACCTTCGCCAGCACCGGTACGCCGGCCTTTTTCGTCCATCCCGGCGAGGCCAGCCACGGCGATCTCGGCATGGTCAGCCCGAATGATGTGGTGATTGCGATCTCAAATTCCGGTGAATCGTCTGAAATTCTGGCGCTGATCCCGGTACTGAAACGCCTGCGGGTGCGGCTGATCTGCATGACCAGCCGCCCCGAGAGCGCAATGGGCCGCGCTGCAGAGATTCATCTGTGTGTTAAAGTGCCTCAGGAAGCCTGCCCGCTGGGCCTGGCCCCGACAACCAGCACCACCGCGACGCTGGTGATGGGCGATGCGCTGGCCGTGGCGCTGCTGAAAGCCCGCGGCTTTACCGCAGAGGATTTCGCGCTGTCGCACCCCGGCGGCGCGCTGGGGCGCAAGCTGCTGTTACGCGTTGATGATATTATGCACAGCGGCAGCGAGATGCCGCACGTCAGTCGCGATGCCTCGCTGCGCGATGCGTTGCTGGAGATCACGCGTAAAAACATGGGTATGACGGTCATCTGCAACGACCTGATGAAAATCGAAGGCATCTTTACCGACGGTGACCTGCGCCGGGTGTTCGATATGGGCATTGATATTCAGCAGGCCAGCATCGCCAGCGTGATGACGCCGGGCGGCATCCGCGTGCGGGCGAACACCCTGGCGGTGGACGCGCTTAACCTGATGCAAAACAGAAACATTACCTCGGTGCTGGTCGCGGATGGCGATCTGCTGCTGGGCGTGGTCCATATGCATGACATGCTGCGCGCCGGCGTGGTCTAACAAGGAATTTTTGAACATGAGCAATCCGGCAGCAACCGTTGAGACCTGTTACGGCCCGGTCAGCCAGTCAGTGATGGCACGGGCCGCGGAAATTAAGTTATTGATTTGCGACGTAGATGGCGTAATGTCCGACGGCATCATTTACCAGGGCAACCAGGGTGAAGAGCTGAAGGCGTTTAACGTGCGTGACGGTTACGGTATCCGCTGCCTGCTGACCTCTGAGGTCGAGGTAGCGATCATCACCGGCCGCAAGGCAAAACTGCTGGAAGATCGCTGTGCGACTCTGGGGATTACTCATCTTTACCAGGGGCAATCTGATAAGCTGGTGGCCTTCCACGAACTTCTGGATACACTAGCCCTAACGGCAGACCAGGTGGCTTACATTGGTGATGACCTGATTGACTGGCCGGTCATGGCCCGGGTGGGCCTGAGCGTCACCGTCGCCGATGCGCATCCGGTGCTGCTGCCGCGTGCCGACTATGTCACCCGGATTGCGGGTGGGCGCGGTGCCGTGAGGGAAATCTGCGATCTGATCTTAATCGCGCAGGGTAAGTTTGATGAGGCCAAAGGGCAGTCGGTATGAGTAAAACAAGACGCTGGATTACGCTATTTCTGGCCCTGGTGGCAATCGTGCTGATCGGCTGGAATCTGACCGATTCTGACGATGCCGATCGCAACGCCACGGCGGATAACGGTGAACCGACCTATCTGAGCGATAATTCCCATACGGTGGTGTATAACCCCGAGGGCAGCCTGAGTTACCGGCTCGACTCAGAAAAAGTCACCTATTTTGCGGCAGAATCCGTCAGCTGGTTCGATAAGCCGGTGATGACTACCTATGACGAAAACAAAGTGGCGACCTGGTCGGTACGGGCTGACAAAGCCAAACTGACCAAAGATCGCCTGCTGTATCTGTATGGTAACGTCGAAGTGAACAGCCTGACGCCGGAGGCGCAGCTTAAGCGCATCACCACCGATAATGCGCTGGTGAATCTGGTCACCCAGGATATCACCTCGGACGATCGGGTAACGCTTTATGGCAGCAACTTTAACTCTACCGGTATGAAGATGCGTGGAAACTTACGGAAGAAAACCGCCGAGCTGATTGAAAAGGTCAAAACCTCTTATGAAATTCAAAATGCAAAACAACCTTAAGTTACTGACAGCCGCGCTGCTGCTGGCGGCCAGCGTGCCGGCCCTGGCGCTGACGGGCGACTCCGACAAGCCGGTTAACGTCGATTCTGAAAACCAGGCCCTTGATATGCAGGGGAACGTCGCCACCTTTACCGGTAAGGTGATCGTCACCCAGGGTTCGATCAAAATCACCGCCGATAAAGTGGTGGTGACCCGTCCCGGCGGCGACAGCAATAAGACCATCGTGGATGCTTACGGCAGCCCGGCGACCTTCTACCAGATGCAGGACAACGGCAAGCCGGTCAAAGGCCACGCGCAGAAGATGCACTATGAGCTGGCGAAGGACTTCGTTGAGCTGACGGGTAACGCTTACCTTGAGCAGCTGGACAGCAACGTGAAAGGCGATCGCATCACCTATCTGGTGAAAGAGCAGAAAATGCAGGCCTATGGCAACACCGGCAAACGGGTCACCACCGTGCTGGTACCGTCGCAGCTGCAGGACAAAGGCACGCCGTCTAACGGTCAGAAAAAGAGTAACTAATAACTATGGCAACCTTAATAGCGGAAAACCTGGCGAAGGCCTATAAAGGCCGTCGCGTGGTTGAGGATGTGAGCCTGCGGGTGAAATCCGGTGAAATTGTTGGCCTGCTGGGTCCCAACGGCGCGGGCAAGACCACCACCTTTTACATGGTTGTCGGCATCGTACCGCGCGATGCCGGGCGCATCGTCATTGATGATGAAGACATCAGTATTCTGCCGCTGCACGCCCGCGCCCGTCGCGGCATCGGCTACCTGCCACAGGAAGCGTCGATCTTCCGCCGCCTGAGCGTGTATGACAATCTGATGGCGGTACTGCAGATCCGTGACGATCTGAGCAGCGAGCAGCGCTCGGATCGCGCCAACGAGCTGATGGCGGAATTCCATATTGAACACCTGCGCGACAGCCTTGGCCAGGCGCTCTCCGGTGGCGAACGCCGCCGCGTGGAGATTGCCCGCGCGCTGGCCGCCAATCCGAAGTTTATTCTGCTGGATGAGCCCTTTGCCGGCGTCGATCCGATTTCGGTGATCGACATTAAAAAGATCATCGAACATCTGCGCGACAGCGGTCTTGGCGTGCTGATTACCGATCACAACGTGCGTGAAACGCTGTCGGTGTGTGAACGGGCCTATATCGTCAGCCAGGGGCATCTGATCGCCCACGGAACCCCCGCCGAAATCCTCGCTGATGAACAAGTTAAGCGTGTCTACTTAGGCGAAGAGTTCAGACTCTGATAAGGTGTTCATCCGGGGTAAGTTTTTAATGGAATTGTGGTCCTGATTATGAAGCAAGGTTTACAACTCAGGCTGAGCCAACAGCTTGCCATGACGCCACAACTGCAGCAGGCTATCCGCCTGTTGCAGCTCTCTACGCTTGAACTTCAGCAGGAAATTCAGCTGGCGCTGGAAAGTAATCCTTTGCTTGAACAGACCGATATCCATGAAGAGGTGGACTCCCGCGAATATCAGGAAACCGATTCGCTGGATACCCGTGAAGCGCTCGAACAGAAAGATATGCCGGAAGAGCTGCCGCTGGACGCCACCTGGGATGAGATTTACACCGCCGGCACCCCGTCCGGCACCGGCACCGATTATCACGACGATGAGCTGCCGGTTTATCAGGGCGAAACCACCCAGTCTCTGCAGGATTATCTGATGTGGCAGGTGGGGCTGACCCCGTTTACCGACACAGATCGGGCGATCGCCACCTCGATTGTCGATGCGGTGGATGACACCGGCTATCTGACCGTGGCGCTGGAAGATATTCTGGAGAGCATCGGCAACGACGAGCTGAGTCTGGACGAAGTGGAAGCGGTGCTGAAACGTGTGCAGCGCTTCGATCCGATCGGCGTCTGCGCGCGGGATTTACGTGACTGTCTGCTGGTGCAGCTGTCGCAGTTTGCCGCCGATCTGCCGCTGCTGAAAGAGGCGCGGCTGATCGTCAGTGAACACCTGGATCTGCTGGCTAACCACGATTTCCGCTCGCTGATGCGCGTCACCCGCCTGAAGGAAGAGGTGCTGAAAGAGGCGATGCAGCTGATTCAGTCGCTCGATCCGCGCCCCGGACAGTCGATCAATACCCAGGAGCCGGAGTACGTAATCCCTGACGTGCTGGTGCGCCAGGTGAGCAACCGCTGGACGGTCGAGCTGAATGGAGACAGCATCCCGCGCCTGAAGATCAACCAGCAGTATGCCGCGCTGGGAACCGCCTCGCGCAACGACAGCGATTCCCAGTATATCCGCAGCAACCTGCAGGAAGCGAAGTGGCTGATTAAAAGTCTGGAGAGCCGCAATGACACCCTGCTGAAGGTGACCCGCTGCATCGTCGATCAACAGCAGGCGTTCTTTGAACAGGGCGAAGAGTTTATGCGTCCGATGGTGCTGGCCGATATCGCCAGCGCCGTTGAGATGCACGAATCAACGATCTCACGCGTCACCACGCAGAAATATCTGCACAGCCCGCGTGGCATCTTTGAGCTGAAGTACTTCTTCTCCAGCCATGTGAATACCGAAGGCGGTGGAGAAGCCTCATCCACCGCCATCCGTGCGCTGGTTAAGAAGTTGATTGCGGCGGAAAACCCCGCCAAACCGCTCAGCGACAGCAAGCTGACCACCCTGCTCTCCGATCAGGGAATTATGGTCGCGCGCCGTACTGTGGCAAAATACCGAGAGTCTTTATCCATCCCACCCTCAAATCAGCGCAAACAGCTGGTGTGAATGAACTGAGAAGGAAGACCACATGCAACTGAATATCACTGGACAGAACGTTGAGATAACCGAACCACTGCGCGAATTTGTGACCACAAAATTCGCCAAGTTAGAGCAGTATTTTGATCGCATTAACCAGGTCTATATTGTTTTGAAAGTGGAAAAGGTGACGCAGATTGCGGATGCGACGTTGCATGTAAATGGTGGGGAGATCCACGCGACCTCGGAAGAAAAAGATATGTACGCGGCGATTGACGGTTTGATTGACAAGCTGACACGCCAGATCAATAAACATAAAGACAAACTGAAACAACACTAAATTTCACCATGCATTGATGTTTTCAGCCGCCATCGGGCGCCTGAAACCGTTTTCGGCTCGTTTTCCCGTCAGGGGACGAGCCGTTAATCAATCCGGCAGCTTAACGCCTGGCCAGAGCAGCGGCCCGCGCTAACCGCCCTGCGGCAGTGAATACGTAAGTGAAACTATGACAAATAACGATCTGAAACTGGAACTGGGCGCCGTGCTGACCCTCTCCTGCACCCGTAACAACGTACACTGCCAGAGTAAAAAGCGGGCGCTGGAAATCATCAGTGAGCTGGCAGCAAAGCAGCTGAACCTTCCGCACCAGACGATCTTTGAATCGATTCTGACGCGCGAAAAAATGGGCAGTACCGGTATCGGCAACGGCATCGCCATCCCGCACGGTAAGCTGGAAGAAGATACGCTGCGCGCGGTGGGCGTCTTTATCCGCCTGGAGCAGCCGATCGCCTTTGATGCGATCGATAACCAGCCGGTCGATCTGTTATTCGCCCTGCTGGTGCCTGCCGATCAGTGTAAAACGCATCTTCACACGCTGTCGCTGGTAGCGAAGCGGCTGGCCGATAAGAGCGTTTGTCGCCGGCTGCGTGCGGCGCAGAGTGATGAAGAGCTGTATGAGATTATGACGGAAGACCACGATCGTCCATCATCGTGAGTGATGGCAGCGCGGTAACTGACGCCGCGTCGGTCCGTGGAATGAGATTAATTTGGGGGAAGAGTTAATGGTGCTGATGATCGTCAGCGGTCGTTCAGGTTCCGGGAAGTCCGTCGCGCTGCGGGCGCTGGAGGATATGGGCTTTTACTGC
Organism: Erwinia sp. Leaf53; assembly: GCF_001422605.1. Taxonomy (NCBI): domain Bacteria; kingdom Pseudomonadati; phylum Pseudomonadota; class Gammaproteobacteria; order Enterobacterales; family Erwiniaceae; genus Erwinia; species Erwinia sp. Leaf53. The sequence continues at coordinate 69,673 of NZ_LMLK01000001.1, read as the reverse complement.
GTGGATAACCTGCCCGTGGTGTTGCTTCCCGATCTGGCCAATTCGCTGTCGTCGCGCAATATCTCAGCGGCGGTGAGTATCGACGTGCGTAATATGCCGGAGTCACCGGAGATTTTTGAAACCGCACTCAACAGCCTGCCCGACTGTTTCTCCCCACAGCTGCTGTTCCTGGATGCGGACCGCAACACGTTGATCCGGCGCTACAGCGATACCCGCCGCCTGCATCCGCTTTCCAGTAAGAACCTGTCGCTGGAAAGCGCTATCGACGAAGAGAGCGACCTGCTGGAGCCGCTGCGCTCCCGCGCTGACCTGATCATCGACACCTCCGAAATGTCGGTGCACGAGCTGGCAGAGATGTTGCGCACGCGGCTGCTGGGCAAGCGCGAACGTGAACTGACCATGGTGTTTGAATCCTTTGGCTTTAAGCACGGTATTCCGATCGATGCGGACTACGTGTTTGACGTGCGTTTTCTGCCCAACCCGCACTGGGATCCGAAACTGCGCCCGATGACCGGGCTCGATCGTCCGGTGGCGGCATTCCTTGACCGTCATACGGAAGTGCATAACTTCATCTATCAGACCCGCAGCTATCTGGAACTGTGGCTGCCAATGCTGGAAACCAACAACCGCAGCTATCTGACGGTGGCGATTGGCTGTACCGGCGGCAAGCACCGTTCAGTCTACGTTGCCGAGCAGCTGGCCGATTACTTCCGTTCGCGCGGTAAAAACGTGCAGTCCCGCCACCGTACGCTGGAAAAACGTAAATCATGACCGTAAAGCAGACCGTTGAAATTAAGAACAAGCTGGGGATGCACGCCCGTCCGGCAATGAAGCTGTTTGAGCTGGTACAGAGTTTCGACGCCGAGGTGCTGCTGCGTAATGAGAGTGGTACGGAAGCGGAAGCCAGCAGCGTGATCGCGTTGCTGATGCTCGACTCGGCCAAAGGCGGCCATATCGAGGTGGAGGCCAGCGGCCCGCAGGAGCAGGCGGCGCTGGCGGCGGTGATCGAACTGTTTAACGCCGGCTTCGACGAAGAGTAACCGGCCGGGCAGCACGCTGCCCGCTGCGATGACGCCGCCGTTCAGTAGCGTCATCGGGAGATCAGCTGCGTTCAGTGTAGCCTGTGCTGGCGCAGGAACCCCTCGCCGCCCAGCTGACGCATCTGGCGCTGGATCCACTGCTGGCGCTGGCGTACGTAGCCTGAGGGCGCCGCGGCACTGAAGCGCAGCGGGCTCGGCAACACGGCCGCCAGCAGCGCCGCTTCCGCCGGCGTCAGGCGGCTGGCGGGCTTACGGAAGTAGCGCTGGGCCGCCTCCTCTACGCCAAACACCCCCGGGCCAAACTCGGCCACGTTGAGATAGACGGTTAAAATACGCCGCTTACTCCAGACGGTCTCAATGCCCACGGTCAGTCCGGCTTCCAGCCCTTTACGCAGCCAGCTGCGCCCGTCCCACAAAAAAACGTTTTTCGCCGTCTGCTGTGACAGCGTTGAGGCACCGCGCATGCGTTTTCCTTCGCTGTCGAGCACCGACTGAATCGCATCGACATCGAAGCCCCAGTGTTCGGGAAACTTCTGATCCTCCGACGCCACTACCGCCAGCGCCATCCACGGCGAAATCTGATCCATACTGACCCAGTCAGAGTGCGCTACGTAGCCCCAGTTACCGCCGAACCAGGCCCCGAGCTGCCGCTCGACCATCACCGCAGAGAACGGCACCGGCAGAAAAGCAAAGGCGACAATGCCTGTCAGCCATACGCCGGGAATAATCAGCAACAGGCGCAACAGGTACGCCTTACAACGCGCCATCAGGCGGCCATTACCACGCTTCATTTACCAGACTCCACCCAGGTCTCTCCCTGTTATTTCAATTCGGCCAGCCACCATTATGACACAGGCAGCCGTTGAGGGATTTCTCACCCTGGCCGCCGTCCGACAGACACGGTTTAACGCCGGCCCTCACCGCACGCCGCCGGCAAGTTGACATGCGCACAAATGATTTATGCTGCTTATAAATTTCGTAAGAACTCTTACGGCATATTGCTGTTTGCCAGCGAAAAACAGCGCCGGACGACCAAAAAACAGTGGCTTTCCTCCGGGGTGGCTGGTTAATTATTCTGCTGAATTGGGTCAGCATGCTTCGATAACATCATTACGCGCTGCACATTTTTGCTAGCAGAAACCAAAACGTTTCGGAAATCAGGGCGCCGTAATTAAAAAAAGACTAAAAACAGAGCCTTAATACCCGGTGTGCCGGATTAATCACCAGACAACACTTTCCATCCGGTGCAGGCAAAATTGTCGACTATTTACGTCAGAGTGCTGGCAATTTGAAAGATGACAATCGTTCAAAATACAAACAAAAAAACCGCTAATTGCATTACGAACTTGACTGAACGGATGAATTAATGTTTCCTGTTCAATATCGCTGCTCAACATCACACATTTTAATGAATCTGGTAACATGTGATGATAGATTTGCTAAGGTAGTAGCGTTGATTTACCCAATACCTGAACCTGTGCTGAACACTCTTATTACACTAGCGCAGATGACCCTTTTCCCTGGTGTTGGCGCAGTATTCGCGCACCCCGGCCTCGGCCGGGGTCATTTTTTTCTAGCCCCGTTCATTCACCCATTCACGCAGTACCGCGACATCATTGCGCCATTCGTGTCTGAGTTCGTCGATCCACTCCTGCACGTTGTCCCACCAGGCGGGAAGTTCCGGGCTCTGGATCTGCTTCGCCACCTGTTGTAAGTGCACCAGACCGACAGAGCCGGCGGCACCCTTAATTTTGTGCCCCTCTTCCGCAATGCCTTTCTGGTCACGCGCCATCATGTTCGACTCCAGCACCTCCAGATAACCCGGCATCATCTGTTCGAACATCTCCATGCTCTGATGAATCAGCTTTGGCCCGACCAGCTCGATATACTGCTCGAGCATGGTGATATCGAGTAAGGCCAGTTTTTTCTCATCCATAATCCTCTCCTCTGCCGGCAGTTCACCCTCCGGCTGATAATCCCAGTATTTTTTGATAGTGGCGGTCAGCGCAGGCACCGCCAGCGGCTTGCTCAGCACGTCATCCATGCCGGCATCCAGATACTCACGTTTGTCCTTCAGCACGTTCGCCGTCAGGGCCACCAGCGGCGGCAGCGGCTGCCCTGCATAGCGTTGATGGATCGCCCGCGCCACGTCCAGCCCGGTCATGTCCGGCAGCTGGATATCCAGCAGCACCAGATCGAACTCATCCGGGTCGAACATATCCAGCGCCGCCTGGCCGGTCATCGCCACCTCAACGCTGTTGCCCAGCTTCTCCAGCACCGAGCGGGCCACCACCACGTTCAGTTCAATATCCTCTACCAGCAGCACGTGCAGCGCGGGTAACGGCAGATCGTCTGCCGGCTGCTCGTCCTCGACCTCTTCCACCACCCTGGGGGCGTTGAGCATCAGGGTGAAGCAGGAGCCTTTACCCGGCGCGCTGCGCACCGTAATGTCGCCACCCATGTTCTGCGCCAGCCGCCGGGAAACGGCCAGCCCGATACCGGTACCGGTCGCCGGTTTACCGCCGCGCTGGTCTTTCACCTGATAATACATGGCAAAAATTTTGTCCTGCTCGTCCTGTGGGATGCCCATCCCGGAGTCTTCCACCTCAAAGCACAGAATGTCGCCCTCGCGGTAGCCCACCCGCACCACGATCTCGCCCTCGCGGGTAAACTTCACCGCGTTGCCGATCAGGTTCCACAGGATCTGCCGCAACCGCGTGCCGTCGGCGATGATTTTGTGCGGCAGCGGCTGCCGCGGCGACAGGATGAACCTGAGCCCTTTTGGCTCCGCCAGCAGTCCTGAGAGGTTTTCCAGGTCGGCAAGAAAACCGGTGAAATCGATCGGCTGGTTATCCAGCTGCACCTTGCGCCGTTCAATTTTGTCCATCTCAATCACGTCGTTAAAGATATTGCCGAGGGTGATTGCCGAGACATGAATGGTTTTCAGGTACTTCAGCTGCTCCTGATTCAGTTCGGTGTCCAGCAGAATGCGGCTTAAACCGACGATGCCGTTCAGCGGCGTACGCAGCTCGTGGCTGATGGTTGAGATAAAGGTGGTCTTCTCACGGCTGGCGTTCTCTAACGCGTCCTGGTAGCGCTTACGCTCGGTAATATCGCGCCCGAAGCCCATCAGGCCGCTGCGCTTGCCAACCCGATCGTAATAAGGGACTTTGCGGATCTCAAAACAGGTCTTGCGGCCGTCCGGATACTGTAGCCACTGCTCATAGGTCAGCGACACATTATGGCGGAACACCTTCTCATCGGTTTCCAGCACCTTGGTTGCGGCATCATTGTCATACACGTCGTTCGGGGTCAGGCCGATCAGCTGCTTTTCACTTTTGCCGGTCAGCAGCTCCATGGCACGGTTACAGCCGGAAAACTGCTGGTCGCTGTTGCGGTAAAATACCAGATCCGGTGAGGCATCGAGGAACGAGCGTAAGAAGGAGGACTGCTGTTCCAGCTCGATCTGCGCCTGCTCGCGCCGCGCCATCTCCTCTTTTAAGCGGGTCATCACCTGCAGACGCGCCTCTTCCGCCTTAATACGGTCGGCGATCTCCTGGTTGAGCTGGGTGATGTTCTCCTTCATCTGCTGGTTCAGCTCCAGATCGCGGTGGCGCATCTCTTCCAGCTTATCCACCAGCCGGGCCAGCCGCTGGCGGGACTCTTCCAGTTGCTCCACCACCACCGACAGGAAATAGACCGCCCACGGGGTGATCAGCAGGCCGAAAAACACCGAACGCACCATGTCGATGCTTTCCACATGGCCGCGCAATACCATGGTCACCGCCATCTGCACGATCATCGCCAGCACCACCAGCGCCGATGCCAGCAGCAGCGAGAAGCGCACCAGCCCCAGTTTGACCATCAAATCCACGTAGTACTGCGCTAATAACCGTATCTGTTTCATAGAGATTCTCTTATGCTCCGATACGGTAATCATACCGGAAATGGCTAAAACACCAACGCGGGATCCGATCCGTCGTTGCACAATAACGGTGCAGCACCACTGACGCCTGAACCGGGAGATAGCGGTATTTTCGACGCCGCGCCGCTTTCACCCCGCCGCAGGCGGCAAACCAGCGCGGTGCCGCGCTGTCCGTAGGTTATCAGGCCAGAGCCGCGTGCGGCCGTGCGGCAGGGAAAATCAAGCCGGTTGCATATTGACTGAATTTAATGACTGCATAACTTTCTGGGCGACACGCAGACCCGCACCAGCCGCTACAGCCCGTATTCATCAGTATGTTGCGTCCTTTCCTACGTTCTCCTCCATTTAACTAAAACGAATAACAAATCACACCATGTGAGAATTTATGCACCATTATGGTGATTAATTTTGCTTATAACCCCCCCTGTTTAATTCAAATCTGCCGCCGGGTTAAAAACAGTGCGTTTATGTGTTTACAGACCCCACGACGGCATATTCTGCTGCAAAAAAACCCAACGCCAGCATGGTGCAGAGATTTGCTCGCTGCCCTATAGTGAGTCAGCTCACACTTCCGCCCCTGCTAAATATACGCCTATAGCAGCAAAAAGTGACAATTTAACTATAAATATCATACATGTAGCATTTTATTAGCACCAAAAACCATAACTAAGAACCCTATTTGACCTCGGTTCGCTTTCCCGATAAGTTGGAAATCCGCTGGAAGCAATCCTGAAGGGCCCTTGTGCTGGCATATCTCTGCCACAAGACCACCCCCTCGTGATATCAGTTTCTCCGTAAATGAGACCAGGAATTCAGAGCAGGCTCCATTCAGGGACGTTATCCCACGTCTTTTAATGGCTTGCCCGGCGTAGTGGTGTCCGCCTTATAGCGGCAAAAAAAGAAAATGTTACATCGCCCTGAGCGCTGCTCATCCTGGCTATGTGCTTGAAATAATATAGGTAATGTCAAAAAGAAGTTAAGGAGGCCCTCGATGTCCAGTTCAAAACCTTATCCCTATGGCTTATATGATCCCGCTCAAGAGAGCGACAGTTGTGGCGTAGGTTTTATTACCCGTAAGGACGGCGAGCAAACCCACGAGGTCCTCCGGATGGCGCACAGCGCGCTGTGCACCGTGCCGCATCGTGGCGGCATGTCAGCAGAGGGCGTGGGCGATGGTGCCGGCGTTAACGTCGATATCTCCCTGCAGTTCTTCCGCAAGGTAACCGGCCTGCCGCTGGAGTTCGGCCAGTTTGGCGTTGGCAACTTCTTTTTGCCCAAAGATGGTGCACTGCGCACCAATGCGGAGCAGCTGGTCGAAGAGACGCTGGCAAAACATGGCCTGCCGGTGATCCTCAGGCGCGATATGCCGCTGGACACCAGCGTGCTGCGCCCGGCCGCCATCCCTTCCCAGTTGCCGATCGTGCAGTGGGTGTTTGCCGCGCCACAAGACCTCGCGGATCAAACCGATTTCGAAAAGCGCATCTATCGCGCCCTGCTGGATATCGAAGCCCGTGCCTTTACCGAAAGCGAATTTGGCGGCCTCTACCCGCTGTCGCTCTCATCACGCACCCAGGTATTTAAAGCTCGCCTCAACTCTAATGAAGTGATCCCTTACTTTAAGGATCTGACCGATCCCGATCACGGCGTACGCGGCCTGTTTTTCCATACCCGTTTCTCCACCAACACCGATCCGCACACCACCATGGCACAGCCGTTCCGCCTGATGGCGCACAACGGTGAACTGAATACCGATCGTAAAAACCGCATTGCGGAGTCGGCGCTGGCCTCCGCGCGCGGTAAGACTATCGTTCGCCCTAAAGGGCAGTCCGACAGCTCGCGCCTTGACCAGAGCATTCACAGCCGCCTGATGGAAGATAACCTCGACCTGATCCTCGCCGTGGTATCGATGATGCCGCCGGCCTGGGAAAACGATGACGCGCTGTCCGCCAACGTGCGCGCGATGCTTGAGTACTTCTCGCTGTATGAAGAGAAGAATGACGGCCCGGCGGCGCTGATCTTCGGTAACGGTGAAATCATCGGCGCGCGTCTTGACCGCCTTGGCCTGCGCCCGCTGCGTTCGGTGGAAACCGCTGACTATATCGGCGCGATGTCTGAAGCCGGCCAGATTGCCTTCCCACCGGAGAGCGTACTGCGCCGCGGCCGTATTGAAGCCGGCGGTATGCTCTACTGGGACCATAACGATCGGCGCAGCTACACCACCGTGGAAGCGCTGGAGAAGCTGGCCGCAGAACAGGACTACCCGGCGCTGCTGGCACAGTCGCGCGTGACCCTGCAGGACCTGCCGGTGATCCCGGCCGAGAAACAGGGTTCCCCGCTGCGCTACAGCGGCGATCTGAAGACCTACCAGCGGTTTGTGGCCTACTACTACAACCAGGAAAGCTTCAAGTTCATGATGGACCCGATGCTGACCACCGGCGCTGAGAAGATCTCGGCGATGGGTTACGGCAACGCCATCAACGCCCTGTCCGACCACGAAGGCGGCATGGCGCACTACTTCTCCCAGCGTTTTGCCCAGGTCACCAACCCACCGCTGGACTCGATCCGCGAGGCAGACGGCATGACCCTGCGCGTGGCGCTCGGTGCCAAGCCGCATCTGGGCCGCAGCAAAGGCCGTCAGATCGTGGTGAAAAGCCCGATCCTGACCCACCTTGATATGCTGCAGCTGCGCGAGCAGGACGTGGCGCCGTATGCGCGCTTCGAGATGCTCTACCTGCCGGTCACCGGCAGCGATGCACAGAGCCGTCAGGCCAACGCCGACGCGCTGGAACAGGCCATCGACGATCTGGCCCAGCAGGTGGTGGACTTCGCCCGCGAACAGGGCGGCATCGCCGTCCTGACCGACCGTCATATCTCCTCCACCCGCGCGGCGATGCCGATGCTGCTGGTGGTGTCAGCGATCAACCAGCGCCTGGTGCAGGAAGGCCTGCGTCTTGACGTTTCGCTGGTGGTGGAGAGCGGCCAGAGCATCTCTTCACACCATATCGCCGCTACGCTGGGCTTCGGTGCCTCAGCCGTCTATCCGCTCGGCGTGCAGATGCGTGCCGAAGAGAAGTACGGCGAAGGCGAAGAGGGTAACAAGGCCTTTAAGCGCTATGCCAAAGCGGCTGAAAAAGCGCTGATGAAAACCATGGGTAAAGTCGGCCTCTGTACCGTAGAGAGCTACAGCTGTGGTGAATTCTTCGAGCCGAACTTCCTGAATACCGAAGACCGCGTGCTGAAAAAATACTTCCCGAACATTAAGACTCCGGTCGGTGGCGCGGGCTTTGCCTCCATCGCCCAGATGGCGGTGGACTGGCATCAGAGCGCACTGAGAATTCAGGGCGAAGCGGAAGTGCCGTTGCTCGGCCTGTTTAAAGAGCGTGCGGAAGGCGCGGGCCACTCTTACGGCACCATCGCCGTGCGCACCTTTATTGATATGACGGAGCAGCCGATCCGCTTCTCCGACAAAGCACGCGAAGAAGATCAGTTTATTCGCCTGCTGACCCTGGCACGGCTGGATAACGCCTTCAACATCAAAGCGAAAGCCTTTGAGGACAGCAGCTTTGAGCGCATCCCTAACGCGGTGATCGACGCCTTTACCATCACGCCGGACTACCGTCAGTTCTCCAGCCTGATGCATGAAGAGCGTAAACGCCGTCCGGCCGCGTTGCGCGATATTCTGGCCTTCCCGTGCGACCTGACCCACGTCGACAGCCTGACCGAGTTCAGCCGCAAGCTGGGCCGCTATTCGCTGGTCAACAACGGCTTTGCCGTGCGTGGTCTGGTGTGCGAAGCCGTTGCCGGCGAAGCGGGACGCTTTACGCTGCGCCTCACTGACGCCATCGAGGGGCTGAAGCCGCTCGCGGAGCGTCTGCAGACCCTGGCCACCGCGCTGAAAAACCGTTTTGCCGGGCAGATTGAGCACGCTGAAGTCACCGCCGACGGCCTGCAGATCGCCGCTACCGGCGACGCGGCCGATTATCTGTCGCGCATCTTCACCACCCTGCCGTCGCTGCCGTTAAGCGAGGTGCAGCCGGCCCATGAGATCACCCGCACCTTTGCGTCCGGTGCAATGAGCCACGGTGCGCTGGTCGCCCCGGCGCACGAGGCGGTGGCGCACGGTACCAATATGGTCGGCGGCATGAGCAACTGCGGTGAAGGCGGTGAGCACTACTCCCGTCACGGCACCATCCGCGCGTCACGGATTAAACAGCTGGCGTCCGGCCGCTTCGGCGTCTGGGCGGCGTACCTGGCCGATCCGATGCTGGAAGAGCTGGAGATCAAAATCGGCCAGGGGGCAAAACCCGGCGAAGGCGGCCAGCTGCCGTCACCAAAAGTAACGGTAGAGATCGCGGCCGCGCGTGGCGGTACGCCAGGCGTGGAGCTGGTTTCCCCGCCGCCGCACCATGATACATACTCGATTGAGGATCTCGCCCAGCTGATCCACGACTGTAAGGCCGCCCGCGTGAAGGTGATCGTTAAGCTGGTCTCCTCAGAAGGGATCGGCACCATCGCCGTCGGCGTGGCGAAAGCCGGCGCGGACGTGATCAACGTCGCCGGCAACACCGGCGGTACCGGCGCAGCCTCGGTCACCAGCCTGAAGTACACCGGCCGCGTGGCCGAGATCGGCATCGCCGAAGTGCACCAGGCGCTGTGCGCCAACGGCCTGCGTGAGAAGGTGCTGCTGCGCTGCTCCGGCGCACAGCAGACCGGCAGCGACGTGGTGAAATCCGCGCTGCTCGGCGGCGACAGCTTCGAATTTGGTACCACCGCGCTGATGATGCTGAAGTGCGTGATGGCGAAGAACTGTAACGTGAAGTGCCCGGCCGGCCTGACCACCAACGCGGAGGCCTTTGACGGCGATCCGCGGCAGCTGGCGCAGTACTTCATCAACGTGGCGCAGGAAGTGCGTGAAATGCTGGCCCGCCTTGGCCTGCGCTCGCTGCGCGAAGCCCGCGGACGTTCCGACCTGCTGCACCTGATGGACCACCCGCTGGAAGTGGGCCGCCTTGATCTGCGCGCCATGCTGACCGTCGTACCGGAAGTGAAAATTGCCCGTCCGGTCTATCTGGAGAAAGATTTTGAGCTGGACGACGGCTGGGTAGCGCTGCTCGACGGTCAGCTGGTCGCCACCCGCACCAGCGATATTCAGCTGGGTGACGGCGTGACGCTGAACAACCGTAACAAGAGCGTCGGCGGTCAACTGGCGATCGATATCGAACGCAGGCTGAACCATCAGCTGAGCGCAGAACAGTTGAATGCCCTGCCTGGCGTGCTGCAAGACGATCGCGGCCGTCGCTACCTGGCGCCACGCACCGTGACCATCGCCACCAGCGGCTCTGCTGGCCAGTCTTACGGCGTGTTCTGTAACGACGGCATGATGATGACCCACTCCGGCACCTGTAACGATGGCGTGGGCAAAGGCCAGTGCGGTGGCGAAATTATCGTGCTGTCGCCGGGCGGCGGTTCGCAGGATGCCGAAGGCAACGTGCTGGTGGGCAACTTTGCGCTGTTTGGCGCCACCGGCGGACGTCTGTTCGTGCAGGGCCAGGCAGGTGACCGCTTCGCGGTACGTAACTCCGGCGCCACCGCGGTGGTGGAAGGCGTGGGCGACTTCTGCTGCGAATACATGACCAACGGCGCGGTGCTGAACCTCGGTACCTACGGTACCGGCTTCGGTAACGGCATGAGCGGCGGCTTCGCCTACCAGTACGACCCGTACGGCACGCTGGCCGGCTCCGTTGCGGCGGATTCGGTGCTGCTGGGCAGCATTACCGACGATAATGAGATGGCCCGCGTGCACCTGCAGGCGGTGGTGACCCTGCTGCAGTGGCACCTGGCTGCCACCGGCTCCGCGCGCGCGCAGTGGTTGCTTGACCACTGGGAGAGCGAGAGCCAGCACTTTGTCTACGTGATGCCGCGTTCGCTGCTGCTGTATCAGGACAGCGGGGAAATCCTTAAGGCGAAAGCCCGTAAGGATCTGCTGGAAGAGCTCTCTACCGCGCTGGCAGCGCACCAGGTCAGCAAGTTTAAAGCGGCCTGGCGTGAAGGTAAGCCGATCGCCAACGGTGCCGTTCCGGCCTACGGCGCGACCGATACCCCGGAAATGCTGGTGCTGCTGAACAACTACACCGTGCTGAGCTCGGCGCAGCAGGTGGCGCTCTCCCGTCTGCCGAAAGGCACCGCGGTGGACGATGCGGCGGTCGAGAAAGCGGTGCGTAACCTGCTGATGACTGAAGACTTCGCGCTGATCGCCAAACTGCAGCGTCATGCCCGCGCGGCGATTGAGAACTACAGCGATGAGCAGCTCTCCTGCCTGATCGCCGCCAAGCGTATGGCGGACTATAAGGCTGCCCTGACCCAGCGTAATATTCGCTCGATGGACAGCCTGGCCACCTACGGCTGGATCATTTACCAGGACGCGCGTAACCGCGAGGTGCTGGGCGGGCTGCCGGACTTTGAAGAACTGTTTGCCCGTGCCGCACTGCCGGAACTGGCTGCCGCAGTGGGCAAATTAGCCTGATAATAAGACCAGAACCCTGACGGCCGGCGCGCCCGGCGGTCAGGGGTAACTGAACACGACGAAACGGGATTGAGTTACACGACATTATGAAAATTCCTTATATTCCTGAAGACGCGCCATTCAATGGCGAGCAGAAATTCTGGCTGGCTGGTTTCCTCGCCGGTTTACATTCGCGCCTGCTGGTGCTGGAAGACAAGCCGCAGGCCGGTGCTGCCGCTGCGGCAACCACGCAACTGCATATCCTGTTCGGTTCGCAAACCGGCAACGCCGAAGCGCTGGCCCAGACTGCGGCAAAAGCCGCACGTGCCAAAGGCCTGGTACCGGTCGTTCAGGGGTTGGGTGAAGTAGACATCGAGGTGTTCGCCAGCATGCGTCACGTGCTGATCGTCACCTCCACCTACGGTGAAGGCGAGATGCCGGACAACGCCGAAATGTTCTGGCAGGCACTTTCCGCCAGCACCGCGCCGCGTCTGGAGCAAATGCACTTCGCGGTACTGGCGATTGGTGATACCAGCTACGATGGCTTCTGCCAGTCCGGGAAGTTCTTCGATATGCGCCTGGAGCAGCTGGGCGCGAAGCGCGTTTACGATCGTATCGACTGCGACATCGATTTTGAAGAGCCGTCCAGCGCCTGGATTGACAGCTCGATGCCGCAGTTTGCGGCCAGCGCCGGCAGCAGCGGCACAGCGCTGGAAAACGCCCCTGAAGCGCCGGTGATCCCGGGCAGCAACAAGAATAATCCGTACGCCTCTGCGCTGGTGACCAACAAGCGCCTTTCCGGCGACGCGTCAGGCAAAGAGATCCGTCACTTTGAGTTTGATCTCACCGACAGCGGCCTGAAGTATGAAGCCGGTGATGCGCTGGGCGTGATCCCGGTCAACGATCCGCTGCTGGTGGAACTGCTGCTGGCCCAGCTGAAAGCCGATTATCAGACTCCGGTGCCGGGCTTTGACCGTAGCCTGGGTGACCTGCTGACCTATCAGTTCGAAATCTCAGAGCCGTCACGCAAGCTGATCGAATGGGTGGGCCAGAACACCACCAACCAGGAGCTGCGCCACGTGCTGCAGCATGACGATAAGGACGCGCTGGGCGTATGGCTGTGGGGCAAAGATACCCTCGACCTGCTGCAGCTGGATCTGAGCCGCACGCTGAGCAGCGCAGAGTTTGTCACCCTGCTGCGTCCGTTGCAGTACCGCGCGTACTCCATCTCCTCCAGCTCGAAGGCGCACCCGAATCAGGTGCACCTGACCGTGGCGTCGGTGCGCTACCACAGCGCCGGACGCGCGCGTAACGGCGTCTGCTCCACTTATCTGGCCGAGCGCGTGGGCCGTGGCGGCAAGCCGGCAATCTTTATCTCGCCGAATAAAGCGTTCCGCGTGCCGGCCAACAGTGCCGCGCCGATGATCATGATCGGCCCGGGCACCGGTATTGCACCGTTCCGCGCCTTCCTGCAGGAGCGTGAAGCGACAGGCGCCACCGGCAAAAACTGGCTGTTCTTCGGCGACCAGCATCAGGAACACGACTATATCTACCAGGATGAACTGCTGGCCTGGCATGAAAGCGGCCTGCTGACCCACCTGGACCTGGCGTTCTCCCGCGATCAGGCCGAGAAAATCTACGTGCAGACCCGCATGCTGGAAAAAGGTGCTGAGCTGTTTGCCTGGCTGGAAGAAGGTGCCAGCTTCTACGTCTGTGGCGATGCTTCACGCATGGCTAAGGACGTCGACAGGGCGCTGTATGAGATCGTGGTTCAGCACGGCGGCATGTCGGCGGAACGTGCGGGCGATTACATCGACCAGCTGAAGAAAGAAAAGCGTTACCTGCGCGACGTCTATTAACCGACAGAGCGGCCCGTGCTGAGGGCCGCTGCGGGTACCACCAGAAGGGGAAGCACCCTGTTCTGGCGGCAATAAAAAACGGGCCATGCGGCCCGTTTTTTTGTTACTGCTTTGCTGTTCGGCGTTATTTGACCACGCGCAGCGCCGGGCGCCCACCGCGCGGCGGCGGCTCGTCATCCGGGCCGGCATCATCGCCGGGTACGCTGTCGTCAGGGCGATCGCCATCGATCACCGACATCACCGTTTCACTGCTGTCGTCCGCCACGTTAGCGGCATCATGCTCGCTGACGTCATCGTAGGCCGGTTCCGGTTCAAACATGGTACCGGCACCGTTTTCACGGGCGTAGATGGCCAGAACGGCGGCCAGTGGAACGGAAACGTGTCGCGGCACGCCGCCGAAGCGGGCATTGAAGGTCACGTCCTCGTTGCCCAGTTCGAGGTTGCCCACGGCACCGGGCGCAATGTTCAGTACGATCTGCCCATCGCGCGCGTACTCCAGCGGTACTCTGACGCCAGGCAGATTAATATCAACCACCAGGTGCGGCGTCAGCTGGTTTTCAAGTAACCACTCATAGAAAGCGCGCAACAGGTAAGGTCGACGGGCGGTAAGTTGCGACATTTCCATCTGGCTTAGCCCCGCGTTTGCAGGCGCATTTCACGCTCTGTTTCGGTCAGCGAGGCCAGGAAGGAGTCACGCTCAAAGACGCGGGTCATATAGCCCTTCAGCTCTTTCGAACCGGCACCGATTAACTCAATGCCCAGCAGCGGCAGACGCCACAGCAGCGGAGCCAGATAGCAGTCAACCAGGCTGAACTCGTCGCTCATAAAGAACGGCGTGCGGGCGAACAGTGGCGCAATCGCCAGCAGCTCTTCACGCAGCTGTTTGCGCGCGGTCTCGGCTTCCTGCGCCGTGCCCTGCTCAATTTTGTACATCAGGCTGTACCAGTCCTGCTCGACGCGGTGCATCATCAGGCGGCTTTCACCGCGTGCTACCGGGTAAACCGGCATCAGCGGAGGATGCGGGAAACGCTCATCGAGGTATTCCATGATGATGCGGGACTCGTACAACGTCAGTTCACGATCGACAAGCGTTGGCACGGTACGATACGGGTTGAGGTCGATCAGATCCTGCGGCAGGTTATCCGTTTCAACCTGCTCGATCTCGACACTCACGCCTTTCTCAGCCAGTACGATACGCACCTGATGGCTAAAAATGTCAGTCGGACCAGAAAACAGCGTCATTACCGAACGTTTGTTGGCAGCGACAGCCATGTAAACCTCCAAGTTTATCGAGAAAATTACTGCGAATAGCCATCCACGCGGCGACTCATTATTGCCATTAGCCCGAAGATAGACCGCCCCTAAAACGAGTCAGGATACACGCGTCATTACCCGGCCAATAGGCACAAAGTGACACACAGTTTACCAGATTTTAGCCAGCTTGTGGGGCAGGGAACGCCGATTTGACGGGGAAAATGCCAAAGCGGAAGACGTTTCGCTTTTTTTGCAGTCACAAAATGTAAAAAACCCGGCGCCAGGCGCCGGGTTTTCGCATAACCAATTCTGCCGGAGCAGAACAGATTAACGTTTGGAGAACTGAGGACGACGACGTGCTTTACGCAGACCGACTTTCTTACGTTCAACCTGACGTGCATCACGAGTAACGAAGCCTGCTTTACGCAGTTCGCCACGCAGTGACTCGTCAAACTCCATCAGAGCGCGGGTGATACCGTGACGGATCGCACCAGCCTGACCAGAGATACCACCACCTTTAACGGTGATGTACAGATCGAATTTACCGACCATGTCCAGCAGTTCCAGCGGCTGACGAACTACCATGCGGGCAGTTTCGCGACCGAAGTACTGTTCTAATGAACGCTGGTTGATAACGATGTTACCACTGCCCGGCTTGATAAATACGCGAGCGGTAGAGCTTTTGCGGCGACCAGTGCCGTAGTTTTGATTCTCAGCCATTGCCTGTAATCCCGATTAAATGTCAAGAACTTGCGGTTGCTGTGCCGCATGGTTGTGCTCGTTGCCCGCGTAAACTTTCAGTTTACGGTACATAGCACGACCCAGCGGGCCCTTTGGCAGCATGCCTTTAACCGCGATTTCAATCACACGCTCAGGACGGCGAGCAATCATCTCTTCGAAGGTCGCTTGCTTGATACCACCGACGAAGCCGGTGTGATGGTAATAAATCTTGTCAGTACGCTTGTTACCGGTTACGGCAACTTTTTCTGCGTTCAGGACGATGATGTAATCACCAGTATCGACGTGCGGAGTGTATTCCGCTTTGTGCTTACCGCGCAGACGACGAGCCAGTTCAGTCGCTAAACGACCTAAGGTTTTGCCTGTTGCGTCAACAACATACCAGTCACGTTGGACGGTTTCTGGCTTAGCTGTAAAAGTTTTCATCTAAAAGCTTACCCAAATTAAGTTACACGTTGGTGAAATCCCAAACGCTTGAATAAACGGTTGGAGCTCACACGACCATCTTGTCCAGCAAGCCCACCCCTTCGGATAGAGTTACCAGAGCACAAAGAGTTTTGGGAAAAAAACCTTTGCAGTAACGTGGGGTCGCAAGAGTATAGAGAAGTCATCCGCAAAAATCGAACGTTTTTTGCGATAAAATTCCTGTTCTGCTGCGGTCCGGATTCACGTTTCAGGGCAGATGCGGCAGGCGCAAATACTCTTCGCTCTGCATCTCCTGCAGACGGGAGACGCAGCGCTGGTATTCAAACTTCAGCCGCGTGCCCTGATAAATTTCGTACAGCGATGCTTCCGCCGAAACCACCAATTTTACGTGACGCTCGTAAAATTCATCCACCAGCGCCAGAAAGCGCCGTGCCTGGTCTTCGGTCTTGTAAATCATCACCGGCACATCATACAGCAATACGCTGTGAAAACGGCGGGAAAGCTCAATATAGTCGTGCTGGCTGCGCCCTTCCCCACACAGGGCGAGGAAATTCATCGCCAGCACCCCTTCCGCCACGCCCAGCGTCGGCAGCTGACGGTGGTTGATGGTCAGCGGCTCGTGCTCAACCCGCGGCTTACCGGCCAGCGCGACGAACATCCTCTCCATCTCTTTGCTGGTCTCTGCGCCCAGTGGCGTCATCCACAGATGGGCCGAGGTCAGGGTGCGCAGGCGGTAATCGATGCCCGCATCGACGTTCATCACTTCACAGTGCTGTTTAATCATCGCAATCGCCGGCATAAAGCGTGCGCGCTGCAGGCCGTTGCGGTAGAGATCGTCCGGCGGGATATTGGAAGTGGCCACCAGGGTGATGCCGCGGCTGAACAGCGCCTCCATCAGCGTGCCCAGCAGCATTGCGTCGGTGATGTCTGACACAAAAAATTCATCGAAGCACAGCAGGTCGGTTTCGGCTTTGAAACGATCGGCAACAATTTGCAGCGGATCGCTGTGCCCCTGCAGCTGGGTCAGCTCTTCATGCACCCGCAGCATAAAGCGGTGAAAGTGCAGCCGCTGCTTGCGCTCACCAGGAATTGACTGAAAAAAGCTGTCCATCAGCCAGGTCTTGCCACGCCCGACGCCGCCCCACATATACAGGCCCCGCACCGGCTGTTGCACCGCGGGCTTGCCTTTACCCAGCAACTTATTCAGCCTGCCAAAAAGGCCACCGCCCTGGCTCACCGCCGACGGGGTTTGCTGGCTCAACGCCTGCCAGATCCCGTTCAGACGGGTCATGGCGGCACGCTGTACCTCATCAGGCTGGTACTCACCGTTTGCCAGCGCCTGCTCATAGCGCGCCAGCGGGGACATCGTTTGCATAGTTTGGTCACATTCCCTGAAAAAAGGCCTGAACACGGCCGCCGATCGTCGAAAAAAAAGTCGCTCTACACTAAGCGAAGCAGCGGCAGGATTCCACTTCGATAACATTAGCGGTTATAGTGGTTAGTATTGATGGTGAAGGCCCTGTGAAACAACGAAGAGAAAATGGGAGTAATTTATGACGTGGGAATACGCGCTTATTGGCTTAGTGGTTGGAATTATCATCGGCGCGGTGGCAATGCGTTTTGGTAACCGCAAACTGCGTGAGCAACGCAGCCTGCAGTATGAGCTGGAAAAGAGCAAAGCCGAGCTGTCAGACTATCGTGAAGAGCTGACCAGCCACTTCGCGCACAGCGCCGAACTGCTGGACAATATGGCGCGCGATTACCGCCAGCTGTATCAGCATATGGCCAAAGGATCGAACGATCTGCTGCCAAACCTGCCGGGTGAGAAGAACCCGTTTGCCTGGCAGCTGACCGAAGCAGAAGCCGATAACGATCAGGCGCCGGTGCAGATGCCGCGCGACTATCCTGACAGCGCCACCGGCCTGCTGCGTGGTGAGCGTACCAGCACGAAATAAGCCACACTGAGAGGGGCGCACCGCGCCTCTCTGCCTGCCACCTGCCTGTACCGGCAGAACTTTCAGCACCTGCTAGCGAGAGCGTCGTCACGATGAAAAAAACATCATTTATGTTCAGCGCATTAGCCCTGAGTCTGGGTATCAGCCTGGCTTCCATCCCCGTTGTGCAGGCATCGCTTCCCTCTCAGGTTCAGGGCGAGGCGCTGCCCAGCCTGGCACCGATGCTGGAGCAGGTTCTGCCTGCCGTAGTCAGCGTGCATGTTGAAGGCAGTGAAAATAAAGAGCAGCAGATCCCGGAGCAGTTGAAGCGTTTCTTCGGCCAGGGTGCGCCCGGCGCGGAACCCGGCGAGGAGCAAAAGCAGCCGTTTGAAGGGCTGGCCTCCGGGGTGATCATTAACGCCGAAAAAGGCTACGTGCTGACCAATAACCACGTGGTGGACGGGGCGGAAAAAATCCGCGTGCAGCTGAGTGACGGCCGCGAGTTCGATGCCAAACTGATTGGCCGCGATGAACAGACCGACGTGGCGCTGATCCAGCTGGAGGGTGCCAGCAAGCTGACCCAGGTGAAAATCGCCGATTCAGACCAGCTGAAAGTGGGCGATTTTGCCGTCGCCATCGGTAACCCCTTCGGCCTCGGCCAGACGGCCACCTCCGGCATCGTTTCCGCGCTGGGGCGCAGCGGCCTGAACCTCGAAGGGCTGGAGAACTTTATCCAGACCGATGCGGCGATCAACCAGGGGAACTCCGGCGGCGCGCTGGTCAACCTGAACGGCGAGCTGATCGGATTGAATACCGCGATCCTCGCCTCTTCCGGCGGCAATATCGGCATCGGCTTTGCTATCCCGTCCAATATGGCGATCAACCTCGCGCAGCAGCTGATTGAGTTTGGCGAGGTGAAGCGTGGTCAGTTGGGTATTAAAGGCACCGAGATGACCGCCGATATGGCGAAGGCGTTTAACGTTGACGTGCAGCGCGGGGCCTTCGTCAACGAAGTGCTGCCGCAGTCGGCTGCGGCGAAAGCCGGTATCAAGGCCGGTGACATCATTACCCGGGTAAACGATAAAGCGATTAACAGCTTTGCCGAACTGCGGGTGAAAATTGGTACCACGCCGCCGGGCCAGGAGGTGCAGGTCACCCTGCTGCGCGAAGGTAAGCCGCTTACCGTCGGCGTTAAGCTCGATAACAGCAGCACCGCCACCAGCGCGCCGCTAACCCCGGCGCTGCAGGGTGCCACGCTGAGCGACGGCGCAGCCAAAGATGGCAGCAAAGGCGTTCACGTTGATAACGTTGAAAAATCTACCCCGGCGGCCCAGTTCGGCCTGCAGAAGGATGATGTGATCGTTGGCGTCAACCGCTCGCCGGTGCAGAACATCGCCGAGCTGCGTAAGGTGCTGGAGAGCAAACCGGCGCTGCTGGCGCTGAACGTCATCCGCGGCAATGAGAGTATTTATCTGCTGTTGCGTTAACGTCCCCGGCGGGCACCGCTACTGTGCCCGCCTCAGTCATGCTATTCTGCCCTTCGTTCATTCATTCACCGCTTAAAACCATGTTTCCTAAACTTTTGCGTTCCGTGATCTTTGGCCTGATTGTCGCCGCTGCCCTGCTGGTCGCCGTGCCCGCCCTGCGCGTGGGCGGCAACCTGCTGACGCCGCAGGTTGACAGCGCCGACGAGCAGCCCGTCAGCTATAACGCCGCGGTACGCCGCGCCGCGCCGGCGGTGGTCTACGTTTACAGCCGTAACGTCAGCAGCGGCAACGATGTGCTGGGGTCCGGGGTGATTATGGATCCGCGCGGCTATATTCTGACCAACCGTCACGTGATCAACGACGCCAGCCAGATCGTGGTACGCCTGCAGGATGGCCGCAGCCTGGTGGCGATGCTGGTCGGTTCTGACCAGCTGACCGACCTGGCGGTGCTGAAGATCAGCGCCCCCAACCTGCCTGTGATCCCGATTAATCCGCAGCGGGTGGCGCATATTGGTGACCTGGTGATGGCGATTGGCAACCCCTATAACATTGGCCAGACCGTGACCCAGGGCATCATCGGTGCCACCGGCCGCGTGGGGTTAAGCCCGTCACGTCATCAGGATTTCCTGCAGACCGACGCGTCAATCAACCGCGGCAACTCGGGCGGTGCGTTGATTAACTCGCTGGGCGAGCTGATGGGCATCAACACCCTCACCTTTGATAAAAGCAGCAACGGCGAAACGCCGGAAGGGCTCGGTTTTGCCATCCCAACCCGGCTGGCCAGCAAAATTATGGAAAAGCTGATCCGTGACGGTCGGGTGATCCGCGGCTGGATCGGCATTAATGGTGAAGAGCGTCGCCTGCCGGATCAGGTATCCGGGCTGGAACATACTCAGGGCATTCAGATTAAAGAGGTCTATCCCGGTAGCCCGGCTGCGCTGGCGGGGATGCAGGTTAATGATGTGATTACCCACGTCAACGGCCAGCCGGCGATGTCGGCGCTGGAGACGATGGATCAGGTAGCGGAGATCAGGCCGGGCACGGTGATTAAAATCACGGTGATTCGTAACGAGCGTGAAATGACGCTACCGGTCACCGTTCAGGAGTATCCACAGCAGGACAGCGGCACCCCGGCCAGTTGATCTGAGGGTTGCCCCACCGGACGGTGGGGCTGGCCGAGCAGAATTACTTAACGAACGCTTCGCCCTGGGCAATATCCTGCTTCAGGGTTTCCAGCATCCCTTCCAGCGACTGCTGTTCAAAGGCGCTGAGCGCACCGATCGGCAGGCGTTTCTCAACGCCGTTTTTACCTAACAGCAGCGGCTGTGAGAAGAAACGCGCATGTTCACCATCGCCTTCAACGTAGGCACACTCCACCACGTTGGCTTCACCCTGCAGCGCGCGCACCAGAGACAGGCCAAATTTCGCCGCCGCCTGCCCCATCGACAGGGTAGCCGAACCGCCGCCCGCTTTCGCTTCCACTACCTCGGTACCGGCGTTCTGAATACGTTTGGTCAGGCTGGCCGCTTCCTGCTCGGAGAAGCTGACGCCCGGGATCTGCGACAGAAGTGGCAGAATGGTCACGCCCGAGTGACCGCCCACCACCGGCACGTTCAGCTGGTGCGGATCCTTACCTTTCAGCGCTGCCACAAAGGTACTGGAGCGGATGATATCCAGCGTGGTGACGCCAAACAGGCGATTCTTATCGTAAACGCCGGCTTTTTTCAGCACCTCGGCGGCAATCGCCACGGTGGTGTTCACCGGGTTGGTGATAATACCAATCAGGGCTTTCGGGCTGGTGGAGGCCACCTGCTCGACCAGGTTACGCACGATACCGGCATTAACGTTAAACAGATCAGAGCGGTCCATGCCCGGCTTACGCGCCACGCCGGCAGAAATCAGCACCACATCGGCACCTTCCAGCGCTGGCGTGGCATCTTCACCACTGAAGCCAACGATGCTCACCGCGGTGGGAATGTGGCTGAGGTCAACCGCCACGCCGGGGGTCACCGGCGCAATATCGTACAGGGAGAGTTCTGATCCAGCCGGAAGCTGGGTTTTAAGCAGGAGGGCCAGCGCCTGGCCGATACCGCCTGCTGCACCAAGAACAGCAACTTTCATCCTAAACTCCTTATTATAAGTGCATCTGTTGAGTGCCGTAGAATCCGTCTGCCTGTGACCTTATTTTATCTGGCAGGAAAATGACGAGAGCTATGCGTGCTTTACAGTGAAAAAGCGCTAGCCGCTCGTGAATCACGGAATTTTGCGCGGTGAGAACGGCAGACGGAAAAAATCGGCGCTACCTTACACCTATAGCACTTATCGGAACAACTTCAATTTAAACACTAACAAAATGTTTACTTTTTAGTCACATCAATTCAAGGCAGGCAAATACTTTTTCGTTCCAAACTTTGTTAGACTGCGCTCCCCGGCCGGTCTGCAGACAGATTTTGTCACTTCCTGTTTGCATAAAAATTCATTTAATTGCATAATAATTTAATATCCCGCTGCGGGTATCCCTTAATAACTCACTTTTATCGGTAACCTATGCGTAATCCGTCAAAACAAGAAGAACTGATCAAGGCGTTCAAGGCCTTACTGAAAGAAGAAAAATTCAGCTCGCAGGGCGAGATCGTCAGCGCACTGCAGCACGATGGCTTTGAGAACATCAATCAGTCGAAAGTGTCGCGGATGCTGACCAAGTTCGGCGCGGTACGCACCCGCAACGCCAAAATGGAGATGGTCTACTGCCTGCCGGCGGAGCTGGGCGTGCCGACCACCACCAGCCCGCTGAAAAACCTGGTGCTGGACATCGACTATAACGATGCGCTGGTGGTGATCCATACCAGCCCCGGCGCGGCGCAGCTGATCGCCCGCCTGCTGGATTCGCTGGGCAAAGCGGAGGGTATCCTCGGCACTATCGCCGGTGATGACACCATCTTTATCACGCCTGCGCGCAGCTTTACGGTGAAACAGCTGCACGACGCAGTGCTGGTGCTGTTTGAGCAGGAGCTGTAAGCCTTAGCGCGTTATCGCTCGTCACACCCAGTATCAGGCCACGGTACGTTACTTCGGGCCGTTAACCCCGGTCTTATCAGTCAGAGCCGCGCCACCGCGGCTCTGACTGATTTTCGTCTTTCCCCTTCCCCTTAAAACAGCACAATACGCTGGTTTTTTCCTGCCTGATGCGTTCTGACGGTTCACAATCACGCCAGTAGTAATGTGATCTACCACAAATAACAGCACAAATAGTTAATTTGACATATTGGCTTGATTTTTATCATATTTTTTTGATGGTGGTTAAATTTAAGGCATTGCTTATAACAACCGGTTATAAAAAAACCTATCCGAAACCAATAACCCCAACAAAAAATTATTAGCATGCTATTAATATTTCGCGTTATTAGATCTATACTTGTTTCCGTGATGCAAATCACACTAACAAGCAAAGATAATAAAATTGACGAGGAAAAATATCATGAACGTTAAAACTACCGTTGCCACCTTTGGCCTGCTTTCTGCCCTGTCATTCGGTGCTTTTGCCGCAGAATCGGTTAACACCGATCAGGCAAAAAATCTGCAGTCTGTTGGCGTGATTAGCGTCAGCGGCGTGGGCGGCTCACCGATGGATATCCGTCAGGCACTGAACACCAAAGCCGATGCGCAAGGCGCCAGCGCCTACCGCGTGGTAGAGGCCTACAACAACGGCAACTGGCACGCCACCGCCGAACTGTATAAATAAGCCCGGCCAAACGATCATCAACAAAATCAGTACGATAACCCCAAGAATAATAAACGCTTTTTAGCCCTTTCGGTTATCGCATCACCCTTTTATGGAGTCACTATTATGAAAACTACCTTTACCATCGCTGCATTGGGTCTTGCTTCTGTTCTCTCCTTCGGTGCCAGCGCGGCCAGCCTGGTCACCAGCGAACAGGTTGCCAGCCAGAACCTGCAGCCGGTTGGCACCGTAAGCGTTAGCGGTATTGACGGCGCACCGACCGATATCCGTCAGCAGCTGTCGGAAAAAGCGGACCAGCAGGGTGCCAGCGCCTACCGGGTGATTGAGGCCTATAACAACGGCAACTATCACGCCACCGCTGAACTGTACAAATAAATAATGACGCGGGCACCTGCCGTGCCCGACCGTGACATCGACGACCTGGTTAAGATGTGAAATCCCGCAGGTTGTTGAACATTGAGCTTATTGAGGAAATGAACAATGAAAATCAAAACAACCATCGCCGTGCTCGGCCTGCTCTCTACCGTTGCTTTCGGCGCGTCTGCCGCGCAGCTGGTTACCAGCGAGCAGGTACAGAATCTGCAATCTGCGGGCACCATTACCGTTAGCGGCGTCAACGGCGTACCGACCGATATCCGTCAGCAGCTGTCTGAGAAGGCGGATAAACAGGGCGCTTCTGCTTTCCGTGTGATTGAAGCACGCCTGCAGGACAACTACCACGTCACCGCCGAGCTGTATAAGTAATTCCTCGTCACCGGGCCGTCGAACGATGGCCCACTAAGACGAACCCTTTGGCCCCGCTTGTCGGGGCCCTTTTTGGCCCGCCGTCCCCCATCATCAAAGCGCAGCGTTTGTTCCCGCTGCGCTTTTGTCTGCAAGCCCCACGGCGTCTTCCCCTGACATTATCCTTCCTCCCTCAGCTACGCGCCCGATCTCTGACAACGCCTGTTACGACCACATGCCTGCCGTCGCGCCGCTTCCCCTGTGTGCTAAGTCAGGCGTAACCCCCGTGAGCCTCGCGACAGATTGCCTGTTCCTGCTCTGATCCCAGCCACTTCCGTCAGGTAAGCCGGCAGCTTTCAGCCGCGATGATGGGGGATTTCAGCCAGGTAGCAGAGAGAAGACGCCATGCCAGGAAGGAAAGCCGGCAGCGTGAGCTGCCGGTGGGATTTAAATCTTGATCAGGGTGTTCTGGTATTTCTTCAGCATCGCCGCCAGCCGGGCGACCGGTTCGGTGACGCTGAGCGGAGCCTGATATTCGACCAGCTTCTGCTGATAGATATCGAACTCTGACAGCAGCCGGGTAAAGTAGTGGCGACGTTTGGTGTCGCTGCTGGCGGAGATCACCCGGTCCGCCGTGTGACGCATTTGCTTATGAAACGCCGACAGATCGGCATTGATCGGGATCTCCGCATCGCGCAGCCGCTGATGACCGATGATCAGCGTCAGTGCGAGGCGGAACTTATCGATATCACCGGGATAGAGATTCAGCAGCATAAACAGTTGCTGATAGAGCGCGGGAAGATGGTTCTCTTTGCGTCGCGCGGTGTTAGTCGTCATCGCCGCCACCGCCGCGTACATAAAGCGGTTCAGCAGGGTACGGGCCACCCGGGCCTTCGAGCTGTCGCGGATCAGCAGCAGCACCAGCAGCGCCACTATCGCACCAATCGCCTGGCCCAGCGCGCCGTCCATAAACACGCTGACCTCAAATTTCATCGGATTATCCAGCGTCAGGATGTTGATGGTGCCGACCAGTGCACCCAGCGTGCCGATCTGCCGGCGCTGGATCAGCAGCCCGGCGATAAACGCCATCACCCCCAGCGCGATCAGCAGCAGCAGCAGGCTCTGCTGGGTGGCCGGCATGATCACCATGTAGTAGAGCGATCCCAGCGGGATCGCCACGATCATGCCGTAGACAAAATCTTTCGCCATCATCACCGGGTTCGGCATACGCATCGCCAGCGCGGTGATCACCGCCAGCATCACCATTGCCCCGCTGCCCGAGGTCCAGCCGGTCCACAGCCAGAACAGCGATCCCACCCCGGTGGCAACAAAGGTACGTACGCCGTTAAGCAGCGCGTGACGACTTTCCGCCGAACGCATCTTCACCACCGGTTCGGCGTCCAGCACCTCTTCCTCAATGCGGCTGATGCGGCTGTTGGTCTGGATCCCCTTCAGCAGCAGCAGATAACGGCTGGCGGCGCCGACCCAGCTGGTCAGCGTGGCCGGGGTATTTCTGCTGCCGCTGACGGTAATCACCCGGCGCAGGATCTTCATCCGCTTATGCACGTCAGCCACGCTGGTGACCGGCTTTTCAAAGAACAGCTGAAACTGCGGCGGCACGTATTCCGGCCGCGAGTTCTGGATCAGGAAGGTTTCGCAGGCCTGGGTAATCAGCGTCAGCGACAGGCTGTTCATCACCGTCATCCGCCGCTCCACCTTGTGCCAGCGCCCGGACTCCATCATCAGATGCGTACGCATGCCCTTCAGCGCGGTGGTGCGCCGCACCAGCCCGGCCCAGGCTTTGTCCACCTCGTCTTTATCGCCGTGCGCGACGCACAGCTGCATCAGCTGGTAGTGATCCACCAGCAGCGACTCCGCTTCGCGGTCAATATCCAGCTTGATCGAGCGCGGCGAAAACAGCAGGTCGGCGAGAATGGCGCAGACGATGCCGATGATGATCTCGCTACAGCGCTCAACGGCAAACTGCGGTGCCAGCAACAGTGAGCCGTTGGCATCTACGCTGACCACAATAATCAGCGCCGTATAGCCGGCCAGCCCCAGCGCATAGGAGTTCTCCACCTTGATCAGCGAAGAGATCCACACGCACACCCCGGCCCACAGGCAGCACAGCATCAGCATTAACGCCGGGGCACGAATGGTGGCAATCATAATGGTCAGCGCGGCGATACAGCCGATAAAGGTGCCGATAATGCGCAGCATGCCGCGGTGGCGCAGCGCGCCGGAGAAGGGATCGCCACCGGCGGCAAAGCCGGTGCCGCCCGCCACGATAGCGGCGGTCATCACCGCCCAGCGCGGGGTTTCAAGATTAAATTCAAAGCCGACAAACAGCGCCATCACGATGGCGAAGGTAAGCTTGATCGGAAAACGCAGACGATACCACTGCATGGTGCCCCCGGCCTCAGCCAAACTCGCGCAGGCGATGCATCAGCTGCATAAACGGCGACAGCGGCTCGGCTTTACGGTCGGCGGGCCCGGTTACCACCACGGTGGCCGTGGTGCCGGAAGGGAACAGATTCCCCGGCTGCCGATCGAGGTGGATCCGCACCGGCACGCGCTGCGCCAGGCGCACCCACTCGAGGTTCGAGTCAATGGTGGCCATGCCTTTGCTGTCAATGGTGCTGCTGCTGTTGGTCACCCCGGCGGCAACGCTGTCCACCGTGCCGCGCAGCAGCTGGTTGCTGCCCAGCGGGGTGATCTCAACGCGATAGCCGGGACGGATACCGTCAAGCTTGGTCTCTTCCAGGTACGCCAGCACGTAGAACGAGCCCTGTTTTACCAGCGCCACCGACGTCGACCCGCGGGTAATGAACTCGCCGGTATAGACGTTGAGGTTGGTTACCCAGCCCGCCGACGGCGCTTTGATCACCGTGCGCTCCAGATCGAGCTTCGCCAGATCGCGGGTGGCCACCGCTTTGGCCAGCTGGTGCTCGGTGGTCTGGAAATCGCTGTTCGCCTGGTCAATCGCCTCACGCGACATCGCCGAGGTGCCGAGCTGGTTACGGCGCGACGCTTCGCGGCGTTTTTCACTCAGCAGCGCCTGGTAGTAGGCAACATCGGCTTCAGCCTCTTCCAGCGCCTTCTGATAACGCGGCTGGTCGATGGTGAACAGCACCTGGTCTTTCTGCACCAGCTGGTTGTCGCGCACGCGCACATCGGTGATCAGGCCACTGACATCCGGGGCAATCGCCACCACGTCAGCGGAGAATTTGGCATCACGCGTCCACGGGGATTCGGTGTAGAACACCCAGACGCGGAAAATCAGCACGACGGCCACCACCACCAGCAGCAGCGTAATGGCGAAACGGGATATTTTTCTTGTTAGCGCTTTCACAATGACCTCAGACGAACAAACGGGAGACAAGATAAAACAGGCAGCAGTAGAGCGCCGTATTAAACAGGGCGGGATGCCACACCAGATCGTACAGACCGGTAGGCGTGATCAGCCGACGCACCAACCAGAACAGCATCAGTGACACAATAATTTCAAAGAAGATGGGCGGAAAAGACAGCCCAAACACCACAATAACCGGAAGCACACTCATCTCTTATCCTTGTCGATACCATACCGGGCCTGAGGCACCATCAACCCGCTCCCTTTCTGGCATCGGCGAAGCCATGCAGACAAATTGTGTTCATACGGTGAATGAACGTACAGACGCGAGACCGGCGTTTACTGAATAATAGCCTATCCAGCGTGCCAGTATTAAAGGGAGTAGAACGTCGGAACGATGGCCCGGCGGTGCTATAGTAACGCGCTTGACTATATCTTTTCTACCCAATGTGATCTAAATCACTTTTAAGCCAGGATTAATAATGGAAAGACTGAAGGGCATGTCGGTGTTTACCCGCGTGGTAGAGCTGGGATCGTTTACCGCCGCGTCGCAGCAGCTGCAGATGAGCGTATCGGCGGTCAGTCAGATTGTGGCCAGGCTGGAAGACGAGCTGCAGGTCAAGCTGCTCAACCGCAGCACCCGCAGCCTGGGGCTGACGGAAGCCGGCAAGATCTATTTTCAGGGCTGCCGGCGGATGCTGTCGGAAGCCCAGCAGGTGCACGAACAGCTCTACGCCTTTAACAATACGCCGATCGGCACGCTGCGTATCGGCAGCTCCTCCACCATGGCGCAAAACGTGCTGGCCACGATGACCGCCGAGATGCTGAAAGAGCACCCGGGCCTGACGGTTAATCTGGTGACCGGCATTCCGGCCCCCGATCTGATCGCCGACGGGCTGGACCTGGTGTTGCGCGTGGGTGCGCTGCAGGACTCCAGCCTGTTTTCCAAGCGCGTCGGATCGATGCCAATGGTGGTCTGCGCGGCAAAGAGCTATCTCGCGCAGCACGGCACGCCGGAAAATCCGGCCGGTATCGGCCACTTCTCGTGGCTGGAATACAGCGTGCGGCCGGATAACGACTTTGAGCTGACCTCCCCGCAGGGCACCACCACGCGCCTGTCGCCGCGCGGACGCTTTGCCACCAACGATTCACAGACGCTGATCCGCTGGCTGAAGGCCGGTACCGGCATCGCCTACGTGCCGCTGATGTGGATCATCGATGAGATTAATAGCGGTGAGGTGGAGATCCTGTTTGCCCACTATCAGTCGGTACCGCGACCGGTGTATGCGGTCTACACCCAGAAAGACAAGCTGCCGCTGAAGGTGCAGGTGTGTATCAACTACCTGACCGACTACTTCGATAAGGTGGCGGAGATATATCAGGAGTTTCGTCAGCCCTGACGGCGGGGGAAAACAGAACAGGATTGCCCTCAGGGGTGAGGGCAATCTTTATTATCAGCAACCGGGGAGGTTACTCGGTGCCGCCGACGGTAATTTTATCGAGCTTCAGCGTCGGCTGGCCCACGCCCACCGGCAGGCTCTGCCCCTCTTTACCACAGACGCCAACGCCCTTATCCAGCGCCAGGTCGTTACCGACCATCGAAATCTGCTGCATCGCCTCAATGCCGGAGCCGATCAGGGTCGCCCCCTTAACCGGTTTGGTCACCTTACCATTTTCGATCAGATAGGCTTCCGAGGTCGAGAAGACAAACTTGCCGGAGGTGATATCCACCTGTCCACCGCCGAAGTTCGGCGCGTACAGGCCGTACTCCACGCTTTCGATAATCTCCTGCGGCGTCGACTTACCGGCCAGCATATAGGTATTGGTCATACGCGGCATAGGCAGGTGAGCGTAGGATTCGCGACGGCCGTTGCCGGTCGGCGCCACGCCCATCAGGCGGGCATTAAGCTTGTCCTGCATATAGCCTTTCAGAATGCCCTTCTCGATCAGCACGTTGTACTGGCCCGGCACGCCTTCATCATCCACCGCCAGCGAGCCGCGCAGGCCTTCAATGGTACCGTCGTCAACCACCGTACACAGCTCCGACGCCACCTGCTGACCAAGCTGACCGCTGAACACCGAGGTGCCGCGACGGTTGAAGTCGCCTTCCAGGCCGTGGCCAACCGCTTCATGCAGCAGTACGCCCGGCCAGCCGGCACCGAGCACCACCGGAATCGCCCCGGCCGGGGCCGCTACCGCGCTCAGATTAACCAGCGCCATACGCACCGCTTCGCGCGCCCAGGCTTCGGCACGCACTTCACCATTTTCGTCGGCGAGGAAGAATTCGTAGCCGGAACGGCCACCGCCGCCGCTGCTGCCGCGCTCGCGTTTGCCGTTATCGTCGACCTGTACGCTGACCGACAGGCGCACCAGCGGGCGAACATCCGTTGCCAGCGTGCCGTCGGTCGCCGCCACCAGCACCAGTTCATAGACGCCGGTCAGGCTGGCGGAGACCTCCTGCACGCGCGGGTCGGCCGCGCGGGCAGCGCTGTCCACCCGGTGCAAGAGGGCAATTTTATCTTCGCGCGACAGGCTTTGCAGCGGGTCCAGCGCCGGGTAAAGCGGACGGTGCAGCACCGCACCGAGGGTGTGTGAACGGCCGTTGCCCTGCTCACGCACGATGCTGCGCGCGGCGGTGGCGCTCTGCTGCAATGCATTCAGCGTCAGCTGATCGGCGTAGGCAAAGCCGGTCTTCTCACCGCTGACCGCGCGCACGCCCACGCCCTGATCGATGTTGTACGAGCCATCTTTAATAATGCGGTCTTCCAGCACCCAGGATTCGTGATAGCTGGCCTGGAAATAGAGGTCGGCGTAGTCCAGCCTGCGCTCGGAAAGCTGACCAAGGATGGAAAAGAGGTCGCTGTGACTAATGTTATTGGCAGTCAGTAACTGCTCACTTACCAGATTCAGGCTCATGAATTCTCACTTAGCAGGGAGCCGCCGTCGGCTGCCTTAATGTTCAATATCGTCTATGCGTTTACGTTAGCCTGAGTCAAATCTGCTGCTACGTCAAACTCACTTATCATCGTTTTTACGAGGTTTACGCAACACCTCGTTGATTTCCGGTTTATCGATCGGCCCGCCGATGTGATAGCGCAGCACAGATATCTTACTCCACAATGGCCCGAGCACCTTGCTGGCGGCAAACACCGCCGCGCCGATCACCGGGTTGACCGCAAATGCGGTAGCCACGCCAACGGTGGCGGAGATCTCCGGGGCCACCACCGCCTGCATATCGATGCGCCGTTTCACCAGGTCCAGCTTCCCCTGCATGGCGATATCGGCTTCCAGCCCGTCCACCAGCAGGTTATCGGTGTGCATCACGCCGTTTTCAACCCACGCGGTGCCGTTAATCGAGTCAAAGTAAAAGCCCTCGCTGAAGGTATCGCTGAAGTCCAGCCGCAACTTGCGCAGCAGCGCGTCGAAGCTGACCAGCCGCAGCAGCTGCCCGGCACGACCGGTAGAGACATCGGCAATCTGCCCGGCTCCCAGGTGTGATTTGAGCACGCCGCTCAGCGTCTCCAGCGAGGGCTGCCACGGCGCAGAGCGCCAGTGCAGGTCGTAATCGAGCTTAAACGGCGCGTCGCGCAGCGGGCTGCTGACGCCAAACCAGTTGGTAGCATCGCTGATATTCTTGCCGCTCAGCACGCCTTTCAGTGACGTGCGCGCCTCGCCGGGGCGGTTGACCCATTCGCCGGCCACCGTCAGGCGCGCGTTGCCGCTGTCGATCAGGCCCTGTTTCAGGGTCAGGGTATCACCGCTGGGCGTCAGTTCCGCCTGCATGCGGCCGAATTTCTGCCCGCGCAGCCAGCATTCGTCGCAGTTAAGCCGCAGCGCCGGCCAGCGGCTGAAATCAATGCGTTCCGCATCGGCAGGCAGCGGGGAATCGCCGCCGCCGTCGGCCCACTGCGGGTTGTAGTAAAGGTACTTCAGACTGGCCTGCCACGGGCCGGACGCCTGGCTGACCAGGCTGCCGTCAATCTCGCGCCCTCTGGCGGCCACGCGGGTCTGACCGGCGACGCCCTGCGACACCGTCAGGTCCAGATCCTGCCACTGCTGGCCGCCCAGCGTCAGGGCCGGGGTATGCAGGCGGATATCGCCAGGCAGCGACGGCGTGCCCGTTTTGCCAGCGCCCGCTTTGCCGCTGCCGGCCAGGTTGCTGCTCAGCAGGCCCAGCCAGGCTTCGCCGTCCAGCGGCGGCAGGTTCAGCACCATGCCGCTGTTTTCCGGCAGGGGCGGCGTGCGCTTAACGTCGCCCTGCCAGATTCCGCGATCCAGATGCAGCTGCTTACCCAGCAGCCAGCGGCTGTTGAAACGCTGCTCCGCGCCCAGCGCGCCGCTCAGCTCAAAGCCTCTCAGGTTACCGCTGGCCGCCAGTTTGACCGGCAGCGCGCTGCCCGCCGTTTTATCCAGCGGCGCAGGTAAGTGACTGCTTACATTTTTCAGGTCGCCGTCGATAGCCACCGAGTAGTTCGCGCCGCCGCCGTGCGGCAGATTAATCTGCACCTTACCCTGCCACGGCAGGCTACCGGCCAGCCGCTGGCGCAGCGCATCCGGCAGCGGTTCCAGCGTGGCCGGTTGCCAGCTGGCGTCCATATTCACGCCGATCTGGTAATCTTTCTCACCTTCGCGGGTGGTAAAACGCACCCCCAGCGGCTGGCCGAACCAGCGCGCGGTGAGCGCCTCGCTGTTCAGGTTGCCGTTGTCATAGCTGAAGCGCCCGCTGAGCTGCTCGAAGCGGGTGCCAATCGGGGCGATAAACAGCGAGTTTTTGTTCAGGTCGACGTCGCCGCTGGCGCGCACCTCCCCGCCGTCCAGCGGGATATCGAGATGTAAGCGCCCACTGACGTTGCCGCCAATCTGCAGCTCGTCCAGCGCTGCGCCCAGCGAGGGTTTGAGCGGTGACTGATTAAAGTAGTCGCGGATCTGCGGCCCGCTGCCGCTGATATCGCCATCAATCAGCAGCTTTTCGCGGGTGTAATCCGGGATCACCGCCGAGATATTACGCCCCAGTGCCGCGCCAAGGTGGGTCTCTGCCGCCTTCATCCACAGCCCGTTGTTCGCGAAGTCGAGGTCAATGGCCAGATTTTCCAGCGGCGGCCAGCCCGGTTCGAACTCGTAGGTCGCTTTACGCAGCGGCACCGCCACCTCGAACATGCCGTCGTTGCGACGGAACGGGAACTGGTGCGGATCGCCGGCAAAAATCAGCGTGGCATCCTGTACCTGCCCCCCCTTCAGCGCACCGCTGAGGTAGTCGGTGAGCGAGGTGCCCATCAGCGGTTCCGGGAAGTAGCGCCACGCCTGGGCGGCGTCGCTCAGATTGATCCCGGCCAGAATATCCAGCCGCGGCGGCTGGTCTTCAGGCTGCTGATAGCGGAAATCCCCGCGCGCCCACAGCGCCTGTGCCTGCACATCGAGCCCAACGCCCGCCAGCGTCAGCCCCTGCGAGCCATACTGCCAGCGGATGCCCCCACCCGCGTACTGAATGTTTAGCGGCGCGCGGAACATCTCCGCGTAGGGCAGCGTCGCCTGGTTAATGCTGAAATCAAGCCGTCCGTCGCCAACGCTGCCGCTGAGGCTGCCGTTTAGGTGCTCCATGCCCGGCAGCAGCTTCCACGGCTGCCAGCTGAGGTTCTGCCAGTTGCCCTGAAAGCGCGTACGTTCCGGCTGCTGCAGTGGAATATCCACCGCCAGCGCCTGCAGTTGCCCGCGCGGCTGCAGCGCCTGCCAGTTCTCCTGCAGCTGCGGTGAGAGTTTGGCAAACAGCGGCACCAGCGGGGCCAGGTGCTGCAGGTCGAGATGGGTGGCGCGCACCCGTAGTTCCTGATTGTGCTCCGGCCCCGGCAACTGAGGGTTGTCCGGCTGCCACAGCAGCGACAGCTCACCGGCAGGCCAGGGGTCGCCGTCGGTGATTAGCCGCGTCTGCGGAACGGCCAGGCTCCAGCCGCCGTTAAAGCGGCTGATGTGGGCGGTCAGATCGTCAACCCGCAGTTCGTGCATCTGCGGGTCGCCCCGCCAGCGCGCGCCGCCGCGTTTCAGCCAGACGTCGCCCTCGTGCACCTCGCCGTTTTTGACCGTCATCCACGCCGCAAGGCTGAAGCGGGCGCTCTCCAGGCTGGTGTTATCGCGCATCCACTGCCCCAGCCAGGGTTTGACGTCAACGTCATCGGCCTGCATCCACACCCGGCCGTTGTCGAGATAGCCGTTGCTGTCGCTGAGGTCGAGCCGCACCTGCACCACGCCGTGCTGGCCGGTAAAGCTGGACAAGCTGACCAGCCCTTCGGCGCGGTGGCGATTTTTCTCATTCAGCCAGGTGAGCTGGGGCACGGTCAGGCGGGCGCGCTGGCCGGAAGGCGTAACGAAGTCGATCAGGCTGTCGCGCAGATCGAAATGGTCAAACTGGCGTAAAAACAGGTCGTTGAGCCGATCGCTCTGCAGGTCGGGGGATGCAGCGTTACCGCCGCTCAGCGGGGTGTTGGTGACCAGGTTGAACTGCCAGAAGGTGAGATCGCGAAACTGCCAGCGCAGGTGCAGCAGCGACTGCCAGACGTCCAGCGCCAGGGTAACGCGCTGGATGCTGAGCTGGCCGCCGTCGTTCAACGCGGCCTGAACGTCTTTAATTTCAACGCGCGGGCCAAAATTTTCCCATGCGCCCTCCAGCGAGCTGGCCTCGACCCGCGTGCCGGTAACGGCCGAAACGCGCTCAAGGATCGGCACACGCCAGGCATTCATATGCGGCATCAGCAGGCGTAAGCCGCTTACCACCAGCGCCGTCACCACCACCAGTGTTGCGCCTGTCAGCAGCAAAATCCTCGGCAATTGCCTCACACACGTCTCCCTGGGTTACATCATCACTACGTCAAACTGTTCCTGAGTATAGAGCGGTTCTATCTGAACCTTCACCTGTTTGCCGACGAAAATCTCGACTTCCGCCAGCGCGTGCGATTCATCGCTTTTCAGCGCCTCGCCCACCGCGGGTGACGCATAGACCAGGAAACGGTCCGAATCATAGGCATGATGTACGCGTACTACCTCACGCATAATCTCGTAACAGACCGTCTCCACCGTTTTCAGCGTGCCGCGTCCTTTACAGACCGGGCAGTCCTTGCACAGCACGTGCTCAATGCTTTCACGGGTGCGCTTGCGGGTCATCTCGACCAGGCCCAGCTGCGAGAAGCCGTTGATCCCGCTCTTCACCCGGTCCTTGCTCAGCCCCTGCTCCAGCGAATGCAGCACCCGACGACGGTGGTCTTCATTACTCATATCAATAAAGTCGATAATGATGATCCCGCCCAGATTACGCAGCCGCAGCTGACGGGCGATCGCCTGGGTGGCTTCGATATTGGTGTTAAAGATGGTTTCATCAAGATTACGGTGGCCGACGAAGGCCCCGGTATTGATATCGATGGTGGTCATCGCCTCGGTCTGATCGATGATCAGGTAGCCACCGGACTTCAGCTCCACCTTACGATCGAGCGACCGCTGGATCTCGTTCTCGACGTCATAGAGATCGAAGATCGGCTGTTTACCGACGTAGAGTTCCAGTTTAGCCGTCATCTCCGGGATATATTCACCGGTGAATTCGATCAGCTGCTCATAGGTCTGGCGTGAATCAATGCGCACCCTGTCCAGAGCCGCGCCGGCAAAATCACGCAGAATACGCTGCGACAGCGCCACTTCACCGTACAGGCGGCAGCGGGTCTGATTGCGCTTCTTACGCTGGACAACCTTGGTCCACAGGCGCTTCAGGAAGGCGGCATCGGAGGCCAGCTCATCTTCACCGACGCCTTCGGCGGCGGTGCGGATGATGTAGCCACCCAGTTCGTCACAGTGGGCGGCCACCACCGCCTTCAGGCGGTCGCGCTCTTTCTCACTCTCAATGCGCTGTGACACGCCGACGTGGGAGGCCCCTGGCATAAACACCAGGTAACGTGAGGGCAGCGTAATGTCGGTGGTCAGGCGCGCGCCCTTGGTGCCGAGCGGATCTTTCACCACCTGCACCATCAGATCCTGGCCCTGACGCACCAGCTCGGAGATGTCGCGGACGATAAAGTTCTTCTTCTCATCACCCGCCACGCATTCGGTGTGCGGCATGATGTCGGAGGCGTGCAGGAAGGCGGCTTTTTCCAGGCCGATATCGACAAACGCCGCCTGCATGCCGGGCAGCACCCGGCTGACGCGGCCTTTGTAGATATTGCCGACGATGCCACGGCGCGCTTCGCGCTCGATGTGGATCTCCTGCAGGATGCCGCCATCAATATAGGCTACCCGCGTTTCCGACGGCGTAATGTTTACCAGTAGCTCAGCTGTCATGTTGTCCTCTCACTTCACGCAGCGCCTGAAACTGGCTGAACAGCTCGGCTGTTTCCACCAGCGGCAGGCCGACGACCGCATGATAACTTCCGTTGATTTTTCTGACAAAATTGCCACCCAGCCCCTGAATACCATAGCTGCCGGCCTTATCCATCGGCTCGCCGCTGGCGATATAGTCACGGATATCGTCGGCGCTAAGCAGGCGGAACGTCACCTCGGTGACCACCAGGCACTCCAGCAGCCGCTGGCTGTCGGCCAGCGCCACGGCGGTCATGACCTGATGCGTCTGGCCCGACAGTTTGGCCAGCATCACCGCCGCCGCCGCGCTGTCCGCTGGTTTTTCCAGCACCTCGCCATTGAGTACCACGATGGTATCCGCCCCAAGCACCGGCAGATCAAGCGGAGCAATGGCGACGCCCGCCCGTGCTTTATCGCGCGCCAGCCGGCGCACGTAGGCTTCGGCCGCTTCACCGGCGCGGCGCTGCTCTTCCACTTCACTTGTCAGCCGTGTAAACGACAGCCCCAGCTGGGTCAGCAGTTCACGGCGGCGGGGAGAGCCAGAAGCCAGATAGAGGGATAGCATAATTTTCCTTTATTGTACGGCAAACTGGCGGCGAATTTTTCTCATCAGCAGGAACAGCCAGGGCCACAGCACACCGTCAATCACGCTGCTCCAGAAGATTTCCGGACGGAAGGAGACGTTAATCACCAGGAACTCGGCCCAGAAGACGATCACGTCCATCGCCAGTGACAGCACCATCACCATCAGAGCCTGCTGCCACAGCGCCAGGTTGCGGAACAGCTGGAATTTGAACGCCACCAGGTAGGCGATAATGCTGAACGCCAGCGCGCGCACGCCCAGCGTGGAGCCGGTAACCAGATCCATGATCGAGCCCATCAGGAAGCCGCTGCCGACGTTCACCCGGTGCGGCAGCGCCAGCACCCAGTAGATCAGGATCAGCAGCAGCCATGAAGGCCGGTACATAAACAGCTGCTCGGGCCACGGCATAATCTGCAGCACCAGCGCCACCAGGAAAGAGAGCCAGATCACCCAGCGCCCCTGGGTGCGATAGCGGCTCAACGGCTCTCTCCGCGTGATGTCGGCGGTGTGGCGCCAGTAGCGGTAGCCGGTGCGCTGCCGCGGTTGCCAGCGGCATTGCCCGTCGCGTTGCGCGGCACAGCCGCATTACCGGACACGGCCGAAGTAGCGGGTGCGGTTGCGTTACTACCGGCGGCAGCGGGCACGGCAGTTTCAGGCTGGGACGGAGCGGGCGGCCCCATCATCTCGCTGGCCGCCGGCAGCACCTGCGGCATCATCTGCATCAGACGCTCGTTGGCGACGCGGTGCACCTCCTCCGGTGCCATCGGCATGCTGCCATTACGGTCAGCGCCCCACAGCAGCAGCAGATAGCGCAGGCGCTGCAGGCCGGCGGTTGGCCGGGCCTGAATCACCGTGTAGGCGCGCTGGGTATCAACCTTCACCGAAGAAACCACGCCCACCGGATAGCCTTCCGGGAAACGCCCGCCGAGGCCGGAGGTGACCAGCACATCGCCGACGCGAATGTCGGTGTTGCCCGGCAGATGTTCCAGCTGCAGGTCTTCGGTGCAGCCGTTGCCGGCGGCGATCACCCGAATATCGTTGCGCAGCACCTGAATCGGCAGCGCGTGGGAAGCATCGCAAATCAGCAGAACCCGGCTGGTGATTTTGCCGACGGCGACGACCTGGCCGACCACGCCCTTATCACTGATCACCGGCTGGCCTTCATAGACGCCGTTGACGCTGCCTTTGTCGATCACCACCTGGTCGGTATAGGGATCGGTACCGGTGGAGATCACCTGGGTGACCATCTTCTGCTCATCCTGACGCAGCGGTGAACCCAGCAGCTCACGCAGGCGGGCGTTTTCCTGCTTAAATTGCCCGAGCATCAGCAGTTCACTGTTCTTTAAGATCAGTTCACGGTGGAGCGCTTTGTTTTCCAGCTCGATCTGCTGGCGGGAGGCCAATGTGTCAGACACATTGTCCAGAATTTGTCGTGGCCCGTTGGCCAGGAAATAGAATGGACTGACGGCAGTGTCCATGTAGGTGCGGATCTGGGTGAAGGCACCCATACGGCTGTCGGCAACGATGACACCAATGGCCACCACAACCGCTAAAAATAAGCGTAACTGCAGGGACGGCCCCCTGCTGAACATCGGCTTCATAAACTCGGCGTTTTCCTCGACAACATGAAAAAGGAGTGCGGGCAGCGCCCCGGCACTCCTTCAGGCAGATTATTCTTCGCTGAACAAATCGCCGCCGTGCATGTCGATCATTTCCAACGCTTTACCGCCACCGCGTGCAACGCAGGTCAGCGGGTCTTCTGCCACGACCACCGGGATCCCGGTCTCTTCCATAAGCAGGCGATCCAGGTTGCGCAGCAGCGCTCCCCCGCCGGTCAGTACCATGCCGCGTTCGGAGATATCAGACGCCAGTTCTGGCGGACACTGTTCCAGCGCAACCATCACCGCACTGACGATACCGGTTAATGGTTCCTGTAACGCTTCCAGAATCTCATTGGAGTTCAGAGTGAAACCACGCGGAACACCTTCAGCCAGGTTACGGCCACGCACTTCAATTTCGCGCACTTCATCACCCGGATAAGCCGAGCCGATTTCGTGTTTGATGCGTTCTGCGGTCGCCTCACCAATCAGCGAGCCGTAGTTGCGACGCACATAATTGATAATCGCTTCGTCGAAGCGGTCACCGCCGATACGGACAGAAGAAGAGTAAACCACGCCGTTCAGCGAGATCACCGCAACTTCGGTGGTACCGCCGCCGATATCCACCACCATCGAGCCGGTCGCTTCGGAAACCGGCAGGCCGGCACCGATCGCGGCAGCCATTGGCTCTTCGATCAGGAACACTTCGCGGGCACCTGCCCCCTGGGCCGATTCACGAATCGCACGACGCTCAACCTGGGTCGCGCCGACCGGCACGCATACCAGTACACGCGGGCTTGGGCGCATAAAGCTGTTGCTGTGAACCTGTTTGATGAAGTGCTGCAGCATTTTTTCGGTAACAAAGAAGTCGGCGATAACGCCGTCTTTCATTGGGCGAATAGCGGCAATATTGCCGGGCGTGCGACCCAGCATCTGTTTGGCGTCATGGCCGACCGCAGCCACGCTCTTTGGGGAACCGGCACGATCCTGACGGATAGCAACGACAGAAGGCTCATTAAGAACAATGCCCTGCCCTTTGACGTAAATCAGGGTATTGGCGGTACCCAGGTCGATGGACAAGTCGTTGGAAAACATGCCACGGAATTTTTTAAACATACTGAAGGATAATCCTGCAAGCTGGGGGCGGAAAATAAAATCCGCTTACTTTACCAACCACGCGAAGCAGCGACAAGGCGCATAAACGTTCTGCTTCGGTGAAAAAACATGCTATCTCATGCCAGCGTCACAACCTTTACAGAGCACTGTAATACGAAAGCCGTAATTTCAGCATTCAACCCGGGTTTTCCGACTTTTTGGCAGACATAACATACATAATATTTAACATTTCAGTTTCGCCCCGGCTAACGTGAAAGCCGCGTCGAACCACAACCGCGCGGCTATTCTACGTGAAAAGCCGCGTAACGGCAGACTAAACTCGATATCTTTGCGAATATTTTTTCACGTTACTGTTAACCGGTTGGGAGGTGGCGAAAAAGTCCCCCTGCCCCCCGGTGACACCCAGTTCCACCAGCGTCTGCCACTCCTGTTTGAAGCGCACGCCGGTGGCGAAAACCTGCGTTGAGGTGTGCTTACAGCTTTCCAGCAGACTCTGCACAAACAGCTGATTTTCCGTGCGCCGTTCAATGTTGCGCACCAGCCCTGGATGCAGCTTGATCAGCCCGACCTGAAACTGCCTGATATAAGCGGTGCTGACCACCGTTAATCCCGCCTGGGTGACCGCCACCCGACAGCCGAAACCGTAGAGCAAACGGAACACCGGTGCCAGACGGTTGATGTGTTGACAAACATCTGCTTCTGCAAGTTCAAATAAAATGCGTTTTCGTTGTGATTTAGTGCATTGCAGCAGGCTGTCACGCAGCCAGAGCAGGAAAGATCGCTGCAGCAGCGAGTCAAGCGTCAGCGGAATGGCCAGCGTCTCTTCCGGCCACTGCGCCGTCAGCGCCACCACCCGGGCGACCAGCTGGCGGTCGTAGCGCTCAGCCAGACCCAGCTGCTGAACCAGCGGCAGGTATTCCGCCGCCAGCAGCTCTTTATCGCCATCAAAAATGCGCGGCAGCAACTCGCGGTGGTGCACCAGCCCGTCGTGCATTACCGCAGGTTTCTGGTACAACCGGGGCCCACCGCGGTTCACCGTATTCTCCAGCAGCGTGCGCCACCTGACGCTGCCGCGGGTGAAATCATTTTGTGCCCCGTCGCCGAGCGACCAGCCGTTACCGCCCTGCAGCATCGCGTTGCGGGTCGCCAGTTCGGCGCTCTCCATCACCTGCTGGGTGGTCTGCCCACCCCGCCAGCCGCTAATACCGATATGAATCATATCGCTGCTGTCGACCATCCGCGTCGGCGGCAGCGAATCGACCGCCTTGATCAGCTGCGAGGCAATGCCGTCGGCATCCCTGACGCTGCGGTGTGGCAGCAGCACGGCAAAATCGGTGCGGAAATAGCGCGCCAGCAGCGCGCCCGGATAGCGCAACACAAAAGTAGAGAGCATGTTCACCAGTGCAAACAGATACTCCTGTACCGGCCCGCTGCCCCAGCGTTCGCGCAGGCTGTCAAAATCCGGCAGGCGGATCATCATTACCATGCCGTGGGTGCCGACCGCTTCCGAATCTTCCAGCAGCGTTGCCAGCTGGTTATCAAAAAACAGCCGGTTATTCAGCCCGGTGCGCGCGTCCTGCGCGGCAAAGGCGCGGATTAAGGTATCAATACGGGTATGCTGTTCCCCGGCCTCTTTCAGGTCGGCCAGCAGCAGGTCGATGGCGCTGCTGGCCTTGGGTGGCCACTCGTGAACCGACCCCTGGCGGATACCGGCGCGCTCACCGCGGATAATCGCCGCCGCGCGCGCTTCCAGCCGTTCCATCCCCTGCAACTGCTGCCGCAGCCAGCGATGGGCCTGCAGCAGCAGCAGCGACATGATCGTCACCACCACGATCACCGCCAGCAGCGTCGACGCGCCTATCATCGAGGTAAACCAGGTTTTGGTGGTATCGATGCGGGTTATTTCCAGCGTCACGTCGGGGTGCTGCGAGAGGGTAAGGCGGGTCTGGCGATAGCGGTTTGGCAGGTCATCAATCAGCGGCTGCTGATGGCGGGTGATAAGAAAAATCCGCTCCCCCCGTTGATACAGCGCGATGTGCTCCAGCTGTAGCGGGTTCATCAGCGGCTGCAGCGCGGGTTCAATCTGCGCCGCGGGCTGCGTCTCCAGCGCCCGGTCGATATCCTCTGCCATTCGCTGCAGGCGATCTTCCGCGCGCTGGCTGCTGAGGGTAAAAAAACTCAGCGCCGAGCCGGCCAGCATCAGCAGCACCGCCAGCAGACACAGCAGGGAAAAAATCGCAGAGAGTTTACTGGTTAATCGCATCCTTGTGCCCATATCACTGTGACGATCGCACGTTATTAGCGCGCCGCCGCAGCCCGGTTGCTGATGGCCTGAGCGAACCGGTATGGCCGCTGGCAGAGTTGAGGGAAAATATCACATCTCTGGTTACGTTTGCTTACCTTGTGCTTACTTTCACTCAGATAAAGATGAGTTTTTCCCGAGTATAGTCATTACTGTTACTGATGAAATAGCGAAGCTCCCTTTTAAGGGAATTCTTACACGCTCATTCAGACAGATCCACGCCGCGTTAGCTGGTCAATACCCTGAGCCTGTCAGCCGGGACTATTTTCGTGCGGAAATTCGCTGAATGGCTCCGGACAGGCCATGATTTTACTTAATCCCCTCAGAACCCGAGTAACGACCGATGAAAGCTCACAGAAAGCTCACAGAAAATGATGTCACCCCGGAGAGCGTCTTTAACACCCGCCGCCGGGAACTGCTGAAGGCGCTGGGCATCAGCACCGCGGCGCTGGCATTGCCCACGGCGGCCCACGCCGACGTACTCTCCTGGTTTAAAGGCAACGATCGCCCGAAGGCCCCGCCAGGCAAGCCGCTTGACTACAGTACACCCGCGCAGTACCAGGCCGACCTGATTCTGACGCCGGAAGATAAGGTCACCGGCTATAACAACTTCTATGAGTTCGGCCTGGATAAAGCTGACCCGGCGGCCAATGCCGGCACGCTTAAAACCGCCGACTGGAAGGTGCAGATCGACGGTGAAGTTGCCAAACCGCTGACCCTGGATATGGACGACATCTTTAAACGTTTTCCGCTCGAACAGCGTATCTACCGCATGCGCTGCGTGGAGGCCTGGTCGATGGTGGTGCCGTGGATTGGTTTTGAACTTGGCAAGCTGCTGCAGGCAGCAGAGCCAACCAGCCATGCGCGCTACGTGGCGTTTCAGACCCTCTACGCTCCGGATCAGATGCCCGGACAGCAGGATCGTTTTATCGGCGGTGGCCTGAACTATCCCTATGTTGAAGGGCTGCGGCTGGACGAGGCGATGCATCCGCTGACCCTGCTGACCACCGGCGTTTACGGCAAAGCGCTGCCGCCGCAAAACGGTGCGCCGATCCGCCTTACGGTGCCATGGAAGTATGGCTTTAAGGGCATTAAGTCGATCGTCAAAATCAGCCTGGTGCGCGACCTGCCGCCCACCACCTGGAACCAGCTGGCCGGCGACGAGTACGGCTTCTACGCCAACGTGAACCCGCACGTGGACCATCCGCGCTGGTCGCAGGCCAGTGAGCGCATTATCGGACCGGGCGGGATCCTGGACGTGAAGCGCCAGCCGACGCTGCTGTTTAACGGCTACGGCGACCAGGTGGCGTCGCTGTACCGCGGCCTTGACCTGCGGGAGAACTACTGACATGCCGCGCCTGACGGTCAGGCAGATTACGTGGCTGAAAGGGCTGCTGCACCTGGCCGGGCTGTTGCCCTTTCTCTGGCTGCTGTTTGCTATCGATCAGGGCGCGTTCAGCGCCGATCCGGCGAAAGATATCCAGCACTTCACCGGGCGAATGGCGCTGAAGTTCCTGCTGGCCTCGCTGCTGGTTACGCCGGTGGCGCGCTACGCGAAACAGCCGCTGCTGATCCGCGTGCGCCGGCTGCTGGGTCTCTGGTGTTTTGCCTGGGCAAGCCTGCATCTGGTCAGCTACTCGCTGCTGGAGCTGGGGCTGAGCAACCTCAGCCTGCTGGGATCGGAGTTAATCTCGCGGCCCTACCTGACGCTGGGCATCCTCTGCTGGGCTATTTTGCTGCTGCTGGCCGCCACCTCGTTCAAACGCGCGCAGAACCGGCTGGGTAAGCGCTGGCAGACGTTGCACAACGGCGTCTATCTGGTCGCCATCCTCGCGCCTGCCCACTATCTGTGGTCGGTGAAAACCCTGTCGCCGCAGCCGTGGATTTATGCGCTGGCGGCGGCGATCCTGCTGGCATTACGCTACAAAAAGCTGCGTTCGTGGCTGACACGTTGAAATGGCCCATCGGCCGTTAAAATGCGTGCGCTGCGGCACATTCCCGTTAACCGACTGCGCCTTTT
Source organism: Erwinia sp. Leaf53 (assembly GCF_001422605.1). NCBI lineage: Bacteria > Pseudomonadati > Pseudomonadota > Gammaproteobacteria > Enterobacterales > Erwiniaceae > Erwinia > Erwinia sp. Leaf53. Next base: position 26,741 of record NZ_LMLK01000001.1, on the reverse strand, counting down.
TGTCCTGGCGCAGTTGATCATCTTCGCTGATACGACCAGTATTTAGCTGCTAATTGCAGTGATATGGTTATAATGCCCGCCTTTGAGGCTCAGACCGCGCTGATTTTTACCAGAAAAGGTGACAAATCGCTTCTGCCCATGTATTTTGTGCGATGCCTCACTTATCGCAGGAGATAGCAGCAAGATGACGGATAAGTTTCACGTACTCGTTTTGAACGGTCCCAACCTGAATCTGCTGGGCACCCGCGAACCTGAGAAGTATGGCAGCACCACGCTGGCCGAGATCGTCAGCGGGCTGACCGCCGAGGCTGAACGGCTGCACGTGCGGCTCAGCCATCTGCAGTCGAACGCGGAGTACGCGCTGATTGACCGCATTCATGAGGCGAGAGGCAACGTCGATTATATCGTCATTAACCCGGCGGCATTCACCCATACCAGCGTCGCACTGCGTGATGCGCTGCTGGCGGTGAGCATCCCGTTTATCGAGGTGCATCTGTCCAACGTGCATGCCCGTGAGCCCTTTCGCCATCATTCATATCTTTCTGATATTTCTGCCGGAGTGATCTGTGGGCTTGGCGCCGACGGTTACTCCTGGGCTTTACAGACGGCCGTAAAACGCCTGTTATCATCATCTAATTAAACAGAGTACGGAACCACACTCATGGATATTCGTAAGATTAAAAAACTGATCGAACTGGTTGAAGAATCAGGCATCGCAGAACTGGAAATTTCTGAAGGTGAAGAGTCGGTACGCATCAGCCGTTCCCCGGCCAGCATGGGTTACCCAATGATGCAGCAGGCGTATGCTGCACCTATGATGCAGCAACAGCCTGCGCTGGCAACCGCCGTTGCACCAGCGACCGTGCCCGCGATGGAAGCTCCGGCTCCTGCTGCGATCAGTGGCCATATCGTGCGTTCTCCGATGGTCGGTACCTTCTACCGTACCCCTTCTCCGGATGCGAAAGCCTTTGTTGAAGTAGGCCAGAAAGTCACCGCCGGGGAAACCCTGTGCATCGTTGAAGCGATGAAAATGATGAACCAGATCGAAGCCGATAAATCCGGTACCGTGAAAGCGATCCTGGTAGAAAGCGGTCAGCCAGTCGAATTTGACGAGCCGCTGGTCATCATCGAATAACGAGGCCAAGCATGCTGGATAAAATTGTAATTGCTAACCGTGGTGAGATCGCGCTGCGTATTCTGCGCGCCTGTAAAGAACTGGGCATCAAAACCGTTGCCGTGCACTCTACCGCGGACCGTGACCTGAAGCACGTGCTGCTGGCGGATGAAACCGTCTGCATCGGCCCGGCGCAGTCGGTTAAAAGTTACCTGAATATCCCGGCGCTGATCTCAGCGGCCGAGATCACCGGTGCGGTCGCCATCCACCCGGGCTACGGCTTCCTCTCTGAGAATGCCGATTTCGCCGAGCAGGTTGAGCGTTCAGGCTTTATCTTTGTTGGCCCGAAAGCGGAAACCATCCGCCTGATGGGTGACAAAGTGTCGGCCATCACCGCGATGAAAAAAACCGGCGTGCCGACCGTACCCGGCTCCGACGGCCCGCTGACCGAAGACATGGATAAAAACCGTGCCCACGGCCAGCGCATCGGCTACCCGGTGATCATCAAAGCCTCCGGCGGCGGCGGCGGTCGCGGCATGCGCGTCGTGCGCAGCGAAAAAGAGCTGGAACAGTCCATTCTCATGACGAAAGCGGAAGCCAAAGCGGCTTTCAACAACGACATGGTGTACATGGAGAAGTACCTGGAAAACCCGCGCCACATTGAAATTCAGGTGATGGCAGACGGCCAGGGCAACGCGGTTTACCTCGCCGAACGTGACTGTTCGATGCAGCGCCGCCACCAGAAAGTGGTGGAAGAGGCTCCGGCACCGGGCATCACCGAAGAGCTGCGCCGCTTTATCGGCGAACGCTGCGCGAAAGCCTGTATTGATATCGGCTATCGCGGCGCGGGTACCTTCGAGTTCCTGTTTGAAAACGGCGAGTTCTACTTCATTGAGATGAACACCCGTATCCAGGTAGAGCATCCGGTAACCGAGATGATCACCGGCGTGGATCTGATCAAAGAGCAGCTGCGCATCGCTGCCGGTCAGCCGCTGTCGATCAAACAGGAAGACGTGGTGGTGCGCGGCCATGCGGTAGAATGCCGTATCAACGCCGAAGACCCGAACACCTTCCTGCCTAGCCCGGGCAAGATTACCCGCTTCCACGCGCCAGGCGGTTTTGGCGTGCGCTGGGAATCGCATATCTATGCCGGCTACACGGTGCCACCGTACTACGATTCGATGATTGGCAAGCTGATCACCTTTGGTGAGACCCGCGAAGTGGCGATCTCGCGCATGAAAAATGCGCTGGCCGAGCTGATTATCGACGGCATCAAAACCAACATCGAACTGCAGATGAAAATCATGTCAGACGAGAACTTCCAGAAGGGTGGTACCAACATCCACTATCTGGAGAAGAAACTCGGCCTGCAGGAGAAGTAACTGCCGGGCGGGTCTGACTGCGGTCAGCCCTGCCGTCGCGGGCCAGCCAGCTGGCCCGCACATCTTCAGGGGCCGACTGCGTTCGGCCCTTTTTCTATGCTGAATTTGTTGAGAGAGCCGCTATGCCGTGGATTCAAATGAAGATCAACACCACCGGCGCTCAGGCTGAAGAGCTGGGCGACGCGCTGATTGAGAACGGTGCCGTCTCGGTGACCTTCCAGGACACCCACGATAACCCGGTGTTCGAACCGCTGCCAGGTGAAACCCTGCTGTGGGGCGATACCGACGTGATTGGCCTGTTTGACGCCGAAACCGAGATGCCGGACGTGGTCGCCGGGCTGGAACAGCATCCGCTGCTCGGCGCCGGTTTCCGCCATAAGATCGAGCAGATCGAGGATAAAGACTGGGAGCGCGAGTGGATGGACAACTTCCACCCGATGCGTTTCGGCGAGCGGCTGTGGATCTGCCCGAGCTGGCGCGACGTGCCGGACCCGAACGCGGTCAACGTGATGCTCGATCCGGGGCTGGCATTTGGTACCGGCACGCACCCGACCACCGCGCTGTGCCTCGCCTGGCTGGACGGCCTGGATCTGCAGGGTAAGACGGTTATCGACTTCGGCTGCGGCTCCGGCATTCTGGCGATCGCCGCGCTGAAACTTGGTGCCGCCCATGCTGTCGGGATCGACATCGATCCGCAGGCGATCCAGGCCAGCCGCGATAACGCTGAACGCAACGGCGTCTCTGAACGCCTGTCACTGTACCTGCCGCAGCAGCAGCCGGACAACCTCAGCGCTGACGTGGTGGTCGCTAACATCCTCGCCGGCCCGCTGCGCGAGCTGGCTCCGCTGATTAGCGTCCTGCCGGTCAACGGCGGCCACCTTGGTCTTTCGGGCGTGCTGGCCAGCCAGGCGGAGAGCGTGTGCGAGGCGTATGCCGACACCTTTGCGCTGGACCCGGTAGCCGAAAAAGAGGAGTGGTGCCGCATTACCGGCGTACGTCGCTAAGGCGAACTGGTGCAGCCTGGATACGCTGTACCAGGCCTCTTCTTACGTCACATGTATCGAATATGCGGCAAACTGACGTGATTTATGTTGTTATCCCGCTCACAAAAAAAGAAAAATCTTTGTACACAATTTAATCTAAATTTTTATAATTAACTGTATTTTAAAGATAAAATTTAAATTACCACATCCTGTAAGGCCCTGGATGGGGGGGTGAAGCAGGATTGTTCAAAGTTTGGCCTTTCATCTTCCTGAAAAAATGCGTAATATACGCCGCCTTGCGGACACACTATGGTCACTTTTTTTTCATGCGCATAGGAAATCACCAGCTTCGTAATCGTTTGATTGCAGCCCCAATGGCCGGCATTACCGACAGGCCATTCAGGACCCTTTGCTATGCAATGGGAGCCGGGATGACCGTTTCCGAGATGCTGTCGTCGAACCCGGAAGTCTGGGCCAGCGATAAATCCCGTTTGCGTATGGTACACAGTGACGAACCCGGTATCCGCACCGTGCAAATTGCCGGTTGTGACCCGGACGAGATGGCCGCCGCCGCGCGCATCAATGCAGCATCAGGCGCGCAGGTGATCGACATCAATATGGGGTGCCCGGCCAAAAAAGTGAATCGTAAGATGGCAGGTTCCGCGCTGCTGCAACACCCTGAGCTGGTGAGGTCTATCCTCTCGGCGGTGGTCAATGCAGTTGACGTGCCTGTCACCCTGAAAATTCGCACCGGCTGGGACAGCGACAACCGCAATTGCGTAGAGATTGCCCAATTGGCTGAACGCTGCGGTATTCAGGCCCTGACCATTCACGGACGCACACGCGCGTGTTTGTTCAACGGCAACGCTGAGTACGACAGCATTCGGACAGTTAAGCAGAACGTATCCATTCCGGTTATCGCGAATGGGGACATTACTGACCCGCATAAAGCCAGAGCGGTACTTGACTATACGGGGGCCGATGCCCTGATGATAGGACGTGCTGCTCAGGGAAGACCGTGGATCTTCCGGGAAATCCAGCATTATCTGGACACAGGGGAGCTGCTGGCACCGAAGCCGCTGGCTGAGGTAAAGCACTTGCTCATCGGGCACTTACGGGAACTGCACGACTTTTATGGTCACGGCAAGGGATACCGTATTGCCCGGAAACACGTCTCCTGGTATCTGCAGGAGCACGCCCCTAACGACCAGTTTCGGCGCACATTCAACGCCATTGAGGATGCCAGCGAACAGCTGGAGGCGTTGGAGGCATACTTCGAAAATCTTGCGTAATTAGAAATAAAGAGCTGACAGAACTATGTTCGAACAACGCGTAAATTCTGACGTACTGACTGTTTCAACCGTTAACTCACAGGATCAGGTGACCCAAAAGCCACTGCGTGATTCGGTTAAACAGGCACTGAAGAACTATTTTGCTCAACTGAACGGTCAGGACGTTAATGACCTGTATGAGCTGGTACTGGCTGAAGTAGAACAGCCTCTGTTGGACATGGTGATGCAATACACCCGTGGCAACCAGACCCGTGCAGCCCTGATGATGGGTATCAACCGCGGTACACTGCGTAAGAAACTGAAAAAATACGGCATGAACTAATAGCCTATGGCTATCATGTTGTTTCGAAAGCGCTTGTCCCTCTGGGCCAGGCGCTTTTTATTGGATGCTCCACACCACCGGCTTCACCGGGGCGTGAACGCTGGCAGGTCATCAGAGATCTAAAAAGAGCGCCTCAGCGGCCTTCCTTGCGTACCCCTGCATTGATGCAACGCCCGGCATGCTGCAACCTTCCCGACAGCGATCGGTAGCATCTCCGATGTTCACCAGCGCAAGCCCGCCTTGATGCAAATCCCGGAACGCGCCTCACCCCGCGTCGCGCCCCTCAGCTTCATCTCCCGTATTCTCTTGTTTAAGTAAAAAATAGCGCTTCTGCAGCTGTTCCAGCGCCAGCTCCACTTGCCGCCGCTGAAAGTCGGAAGGGCTGAGTGAAAAGAGGCGCAGCTGCTCTTCGGCGGGGACCGAACGGTTGAACGCCTGGGTGGCGTTATACACCACCGATTTCAGCTCGCTGACCGTCATATATTTACCGCGCTGGCCGTCAAGGGCATTCAGCTTCGCCGTCAGCTGCTGTAACTGCGCCATCCCCTGCTGCCAGCCGTCCAGTGCCTCTTCAGGCAGCGCCGCGGCCTTCAGCTGCTGCTGCCACTCTGTGGCTATTGTGTTGACTGCTGCATCACCGGGGTTAAGCGCCCGTGCCTGGCGGATAAGCCGCTGAGCAAATTCCAGTGCCCCGTCCGGGGGCAACGCCGTTAAGCGCGCCAGCTGTTGCTCCGTACGGCGGACAACGTCCTCCGCAGACAGGCTTTCAGGTTTCAGCCCCTGAGCCTCCCCGGGGGTGAGCGGCAGCGGCAGCGGCGACAGGGACGCCTGCAGTTGCGATTGCCGCGGATCGGACCGCTGCAGGTGGTGCCAAATCCACTGCCCCGCCCCGCCCAGTACCAGCATGGTGAGCACACCGGCGGCAAAGGGCAGCCAGCGGCCGGGCTTTGGCGATATTTCCGGATTGCACGCGATATCAGGCTCCGGCTGTGCCTGCGCAACATACACCCACTTGATCGCGGCGGGCCGGATTTCAGCCGCCGCCGGTTCAGCACCCGATAAACGCGGCGCGCCGGCCGGCAGAAAAACGGTGGACGGCGGTGCAGCACCGCTACCCGAGGTGGCCTCGCTATTCTCCAGCCGCACCGCGCTGGCGTGCATCAGCGCGGCCAGCGCATCGAACTGGCTCAGGTGCCGCAGCTCCAGGCGCTGCAATACCTCGTTCAGACGGTTGAGCTGTTGTTCTGCGCAGTACAGCTGGCTGAGGTCGCCGTAGCTGACCGGCAGCGTGCGCATCATCTGCTGCAAACGACGGCTGAGCGTGCTCAGGATCTCCACCCGTGCATGCGCCTGCTGCGGCCACAGGCTGCCCCACTGATGACTGATTAATGCCTCAAGAATAGCCAGCCCTTCGTTCAGCCCGGCAAGGCCCCCCAGCTGCGCGCGAGCCTGAGTGTACCAGGCCGCCGTTTGCAGCTCGACGCCGTTATGTTCGAACAGCGAGAGGCAGCGTTTTTCAACCAGCGGCCAGTTAACGTCCGGTCGCGCGGGGTGAGACAGCTTGCCCAGCTCGTCGCGCAGGGCCGTGTAATCCACCAGCGTGCGCGGATCGCCGCCGGTTTTCAGGTAACGTTCAGATAAGTTATTCATATCAGCTTTCAGATTGTGATGACAGAAGGGTTGCGCCTGCTACAGCGAGGCGCGCGCGTCCAGATACTGCTGCTGTTTCATATGGCGGATCAGCACCCGGCCCTCGGGCTGAAATTCGGTGCCGTAGCGCACCAGGCCGATACCTTTCAGTTCCGCGTCGAGGGTGTAGCGCAGTTCGCCGGGAATGACCTGCGGTAGCATGTCGACCCTGATACGGCTCAGGCGCGGCTCGTAGCGCAGCAGCACGTCAGACAGCGTGGTCATCAGCTGGTGCGCGGTGCCGGGCATCCCCTGCAGGATGATGGTCATATCCGGCAGGCCATAATCGGGCAGGTGCTCCAGCGTGCCGGCGCGGCAGCTAAGAATGCGTTGCATATTGTCGAGCACCGACAGAATCACCTGGTTTTGTTCGCTGACCTGGTTGATGTCGAGGCCGCCGGCGAAGTTGCCGAACAGCGTTTCATAGATCGAGGGATGCGGCATCTCACTTCTCCTTAAGCGGTATCAGCGTCAGCTGGTTATTGCCCGCCTCAATCACCCGGGCTTTGTCCGGGTCGAGGTCTTCGCGGGAGAGCACCACCCGCCAGGTGTTATTCGCCTGGTCCGGGGTCATAAACATCCCTGCCACGGCCACATACTGTGCATCCTCTTCCATCGGCATATCGATAGTCACCGCGCCGCCCGGCTGCAGGCGAATATCTTTCTCTGCCAGCAAATCAGCCTTAATGGCCTGGCTGTCGGTGGCGAACAGCGACGGATAATCCGTGCTGTCGAACTTTTTACGGTCTTTCAGCTGATAGATGCGCACCACCGCAGAGAGGGCCACGCCCCCGGCATTGCTGTTCACGGCCTCACGGGCGCGGATATCAAGATGCAGTGTTTTGACCTGCTTATAAAAAATCGACTTTGTGACGGCTACGGTGCCGTCGGTGACTTTCTGCGTCAGGCCACAGCCGGCCAGCAGCATCACGATGCCCGATGCCAGCACGAGCATCGGGGTTTTACCAGTAGTAATCGCCATCTTCATCGGTCTCCCTGCGGTGATTATTCTCCCGGACGCGCGCATAGCGGCCCAGATTGATGGTTATTGTTTGAGTGTGTGTGGGGGTCTTTGCCGTGTTAAGCGGCCGTAATATCGCCGTACGCCCGAGTTGTGCGTCCCCCATCCGGGGCTGACTGCTCAGAGTCGCATCCGGTAATAAGCTGCGCTCCACCCGCAGCTGGAGCCGTACATCAAGGCGGGAGCCCAGATACACATGCAGCAGCGCCGTCAGGTCCGTATGCAGGTCGCCGCCGGGTAGCCAGCCCTGCACCTCGGCCTGGTTTGTTGTTGTCAGCTGCATCAGCACCTGGCCGTTCACATCGGTGGCATACGCGCCCATCACCGGGCGCCTCTTCAGCGTGGCAGGCGTGCGCACGCTCATACACAGCGGCTTTTTCAGGGGTACCCGCCGTTTATCGTGATGCCAGACTTTCGCCTGCGTATCGGGCGCCAGCAGGCGCACCAGCGACGCCATGCCTTCTGCAGTACGACCAGGCAGCAGCATCACCGGCAGCAGCGCCAGAAAACGCGAAGCCGGGGTGGCGATAGTCTCCGCACAGCCGTCGATCCCCAGCCCAGCCAGCCCCAGCAGATACTGCGAGGTTTTGTCCGTTCCGCCCTCGGCAAACGTGGCCGGATAAGCGTATTTCCGCCAGATGCGGTAGTACTGAGCAATCAGCCGGTGGTTGAAGATATCGAGAAAATCCGCCGTGGCCTCATACCCTTCCCGGCGCTGGGTAATGTCGTTGATATAGTGCGTGGGCAGCGGCGATTCAACGCCGTAAAGCCCCATAAAGGTGACGCGGATCGTCGGCGGCAGATGCGGATGTTCCGGCGCTTCCAGCCCTTTGATTTCCGACGCCGGAAACCCCATTCCCGGATGCGGACGAAAGCGCACCGGTTCATGGCGCAGCTGCCAGCTGCTGCCGGTTACCGGTTTATCGGGCTGACTTTGCTCCAGCAGCTGACAAAAACGATAAAAGTTGGTGACCGGCAACCGGTCGCCCAGTTGTGCCATCAGCCGGGCAGGCGCGGACTGTGATTCTCTTTCCACCGGATGCATTTTCCTTCTGGCTGAACGATAAGGGTGAGCTGGTTAAACTGGTTCATATCGGCGTAGAGCGCAAAGAAGCGGTTAAGCAGTTCGCCGAACAGGTGGATATCCCCTTCCCCGGTAAAACCGCTGCTGTCGAGGGTGACTTCAATCTCCAGCCCGCGCAGCAGGAACCCCTGTTCAAAGCGCTGAATACGGTGATGGTCGACCTGCCGGATAGCCTCAAGCCGACGGTTGTTGAGTTCGTCCTCCTGCCAGTTGTAGAGTGCCAGCGTGCCGCGCAGCACCTCGGCGCTGCTCATCATATTGAGAAAACCGGAGCCGAGATGGCTCAGCACGCGCCAGTGAAACCGGTCTTCGGCCGGGGGATACACCGGCAGCGTTGGCTTGCAAAGGTTATTCACCGTCACTGTGGCCTGCACCACCTGCTCGCAGCGATCCAGCAGTGTGCTCTGCAGCGCCCGGCGCGGCAGCTGTCCGTTGGTGCCGGTGATCTGCAGGGAGACGGTTTCACGAACAACGCTGCGATCTTCCTCCCAGTGCATTCCGCCCAGAATGAGCCAGGTGTCGTGCAGCCCGGTGACGCCACGCTTCACCCGCGTGTGGTAATAGCGGGGCGGCGCATGGCGGCGCATCATGCCACCTTTGTGGCGAAAACTGCTGAACGGCACATACTCGGCATGGCTGGTACGGCTGGAGCCGGTGACCGAATCCACCGAATAAATCTCGGTATACCCGTCCTGCAAACGCTTTGGCCGCAGCAGATATTCGCTCTCCAGCCCTGAAATCGTCAGCGGATCGGCCTCCAGCGTGAACAGGTTGATCACCGGAACACAGTGCAGGCGAATGGCGTCATCCGTAACGGGCAAATCCGACGGCCACTGCTGATTAAAGACCACCTCGATATCGAAATACGCCACGCCCGCAGGTGGCGTAATGCCCTCCAGGCCGTGCAGCCGCACGAACATAAATTTCTCGCGAAAGGTGAAATACTCCAGCAGCAGCTGATAGCCGCTGAACCCGGTATCCCCTTTCGGCCACAGGCCGTCGTCCTCATCAAACCCGCCCGGCGTGAAGCGCCCCTCCAGCCGGACGCGCTCCGTCTGACCGGGCAGACGCAGATACAGCGCCGCCTGACGCCGGGTCAGCATCTGGTGCAGCTGGCTGCTGACCGGCGCGTCGGCCGCCAGATAAAAATTCAGCTGGCTGAGATCGGCATGCGACCAGTCCGCCTGGCCGCTGCAGGCCAGCCGCAGCCGCAGCAGCGAGCGCCCGTCCGGCTCGGTGGTCATGGTAACGCCGGAGACACTCAGCGGGTTGAGCCTCATTTCGCGCGTGGTGCGGTAGCGGCAGACGGTGTTCTTTGGCCCTACCGGGCGGGAGTAGACTTCAGTCCCCGCAGGCACCATTTCGGCGATTTTCATGGCCTGCAGCTCCGGCGTGAACGCCACAATCGACAGCGACGGAATGGTGCGCAGATAGTGTGGCCAGAGCATGCTGACCAGCCCTTCCGTCAGCTCCGGCAGATCATCATCAATTTTTTCACGCAGCCGCCCCATCGAGAAGGCAAAGCCTTCAAACAGGCGCTCAACGTAAGGGTCCGGCGTGCCCGCCTTATCAAGATCCAGCATCGCGGCGCGATCGGGGTGAGTCCGGGCGAACTCTTTCGCCGCTTCGCGGAGATAACGCATTTCCGCTTCGTAATAACGTAGGGTCAGGTCTTTCATAGAAATAATCACTCAGAATTTAGAAAGAATGTTCTTAACAAGTCAGTCTTTCCTGATCACAGAGCACCGCAGCCCGTGCAGGATCAAGCCGGATCAGCCCGGCCAGCAGCTGTTCCATCTCCGGGGCGAGGCGTTTTTTATCGGCTTCGCTGCGTCCGGCTTTCAGGCGCAGGAGCCTGAGATGACGGGCGCGGACTTCAAACAGCAGCGCGGGTTCCCACTGCGTCAGGGTGATGCCGTCGGCCTGCGTACCCAGTTCGCTTAACAGGCAGGTCGCCAGCGCGTTCCTGCCGTATTGCTCGGCCACGCGCGCCATCAGCAGGCGCAGCAGCCATTTCTGCCGTTCGGTGGTGATGCCCGGACGGTTTTGCAGCCAGTTCAGCGCCGCCTCTGCGCCGTCGTTGTCGGCTACGGCCACGGCTTCGGGCTCCAGCGCCAGGATGTCATCCTGTCCGGATCCGGTCTGAGCGGCCTGGATCTCTTCGCCCCAGCCGCCGGCGGTGTCCGTTACGCTCTGCTGGATCCAGCGGATCGTCACTTCATCGGCGAACGGTGTGCCGTCACTGAATGCCAGGCTTTCCAGCCCGGAAAGGCGTGACAGCAGGCCTTTCAGGTCGGCCTCAATAATGTCTGCCAGTTTCTCTCTGCCCAGCTTCAGCAGGGCCTGGTGGACATACCACTGTAAATCCAGCCACAGATGGTTGGCCCCGCGCCCGAACAGGCTGTCGGCCTGCTCCAGCATTTCGCTCCAGCTTTGCTGCAGATAAAGCCGCTTAAGGAGGGCACGCTGATCGGGTTTCGGCGCGTCGATGCGGGTTTTTCCCTCCCCCGTCAGGGGGGGCAGCTGCTGCAGCGTGTCGTGGCGCACGCATTTCATCAGGTGGTGCGCCGACAGCCAGCCGTCCGGCTGTTCGCGCAGATACGCCGCCAGCGTGCGCGCCTGGGCCAGTAAATCCTGGCCGGAGGTCACGCGGCTGATTTCAGGGGCATCGTTTTGTACCACCGGTGAGCTGTCGCTGACGTTCTGCGGCACCAGCGCATCCACGCCGCCGGCTTTTTGCAGCCGCGATTCGAGGGCGCCGTACAGACCACCGAGCTCCGGGCGGGTTTCATCCGGCTCCGGGGCGGTGAGCTGAGCGATCTGCAACAGTGCGCCTGCGGTGCGCAGCGCCTCTTCCCGCACTACTTCCGGGTACAGGGAGAGGCTGTCGGTGATGCGCGAACTCGCCAGCCACTCCAGCGCGGCTTTACGGCTGCGGTCGCGCTGCGGGTGCAGCTGCGCACCAAAGCGCTCCAGCAAACCGGCCAGCAGCTCCAGCCCGTCGGCCAGCCCGCGTTCGCCTTCCCGGTGCAGCTTCGCCCAGCAGTAACAGGTCGCCACGCGGATGTCTTTGGCGCTGCCGGTCAGCAGCTTTTCTGCCAGCCGGCAGATCAGTTCGGTATCTGCCCCGGACAGCTTGTTGACCTCTTCACGGATCTGCTGGAAGTCATCGTCGTAGCCCGGATCTGAGCCCGCCGGAGAATCGCCCGGAATCGGCAGTAACCAGTTTTCCCACAGCGCGATACGCTGGCAGGCCTGCTGCCGTAACGTTTCGGGATCGGCCTGGCAGGCGCTAAGCAATACGGTCAGGGATGACATCAGTAATCCTCCTGCACACTGGCAGTTTTGGCATCATGGGTGCCGGTCAGCGAGCCCTCCGCCTGCGTGGCGTCCACGCTGAAAATGGCTTCCGGCAGACGGAAGTTGCGCAGCCTGAGCAGGACCAGCGGCCCCTCGCCCGCTTCGGTGCGCAGGGTGTAGTTAAGCGGGCGCCCGTCCTGCGCCTTCCAGCTCAGGNCGGAAGTTGCGCAGCCTGAGCAGGACCAGCGGCCCCTCGCCCGCTTCGGTGCGCAGGGTGTAGTTAAGCGGGCGCCCGTCCTGCGCCTTCCAGCTCAGGCTGTAGCTGCTGCTGACGCCGGGGTACGCGCTGACGGTGGCGGCGTCCAGCAGGCGGATCCAGCCCCAGGTGCCGGGGATATCGGCGAACTGCCGCGTCCCCGCCTGGGTGCTTACCCAGCTCAGGGTGGCGCCCGGCGCTTCGGTGTCCGCAGGCCAGTTCACCCGCCGCCACTGCGGCATCTGGTTCATATACACCAGCTTCTGGCTGCTTACCCAGCTCAGGGTGGCGCCCGGCGCTTCGGTGTCCGCAGGCCAGTTCACCCGCCGCCACTGCGGCATCTGGTTCATATACACCAGCTTCTGGCCGTCGATGATCATGCTGGTCTGCATCACGCCCTCGGCGGTGCCCGGGCGCAGTTCAAAGTTCATCCCGGCGCTGCCCTGGGTGAAGGCGACGTCGGCGATGTGGCTGAGGGTATTTATCGCGGCGATAAATTTCGGGTTGAAGGTCAGCCCCTGCGCGTTGATGCCGTCCGGCACCCAGTGGCTGCCCTCGCGGTGCAGCACGCCGTTAAGACGGGTTTGCAGGAACTGCGCNGGGTTGAAGGTCAGCCCCTGCGCGTTGATGCCGTCCGGCACCCAGTGGCTGCCCTCGCGGTGCAGCACGCCGTTAAGACGGGTTTGCAGGAACTGCGCGATGCGCCCGGCGTCGGCGTCCAGGTATTTCGCCAGCAGCGGCAGCGACGCGTCGCTGCTGGCGCTGCTGAACGGATAGCGCCCGCCGAAGGCGCCGTTCCACTCAGCAACCACCGCCTGCCGCCACTGGGCGTTCAGGCTCTCTGCCGCCGGGGTCAGCACCTGCTGCCACGCCTGCTCCATCGGGTTCACAAACACCGTGCGGCCAAAGCCGCTCCACTCCTGCCCCAGCCCGGCGGCCACCAGGCTGCCGTAGTCGCGGGTTTCGGTCAGATCCACCGCTTTGCCCTGGAACACCGTCTGCGCCAGCGTCCGGGTCATCGCCTGCGGGTCGGCGGCGTTGGTCACCTGCTGCAGGCGTAAACGCACCTGGGTGACGCGGGTCAGATAAGACTGCAGGCTCTGGGCCTGCGCGCCGGCGCGGGTTTTGTCCATCAGCGCCAGCAGCGGACCAAAGGTTGCATCCAGCGGCCCCTGCACGCCGGCGCTCTGGTCAATTGCATCCCGGTCGTTGCTGCCCAGCAGATTTTTCGCCGATTTCACCAGCGAGTCGGCGATCGCTCCCCCGGTCTGCCCGGTCCTGCCCTGGACGTTCAGCTGGTTCATCAGCGCCACCAGCGGCGACTGGCGGACGTCCGCCATTAGGGTCAGCTGGTCGATGGAGTCCGACAGCGTGCCGGCGTGGTTCCAGCGCAGGCCGTTGAGAAACGCCAGCCACGCCCCGGCAAAATCAGCGAAATAACGCTCCGTCAGCCGTTTTTTCAGCGCGTCAGGCGAGCCCGCCTGCTGCGGCTTTTGCCTGCCGTCGGTCAGCACCCAGTCCAGCTCGTCCCGGCGCGCTTTCACCACCTTTTCAATGGCGGGCTGAACGGCCTGCTCCCATGCCTGGCGGGTGAACATCCCGGGCACCACCNGCTGTCGATGAGCCTGCTGCGGCTTTTGCCTGCCGTCGGTCAGCACCCAGTCCAGCTCGTCCCGGCGCGCTTTCACCACCTTTTCAATGGCGGGCTGAACGGCCTGCTCCCATGCCTGGCGGGTGAACATCCCSGGCACCACCTCTTCGCTGCTGAACAGCCGCGCGGCGTCGGTGTCCGCCACCATATCGCTCAGGCGCAGGTCGGCGTACTGGTGCGCCACCTGAGAGAGCATTTTCTGGTACAGCGTCGATTCGCTGTTACGCATGCCGGTCAGGCGAACCAGCCGGGTGCGGGCCTGGCTCACCGTGTTTTCATCGGCCGCCAGGCGCCACTGCGGGTGCGCCGCCAGCTGCGCGCCATAAAACGAGAGCAGCGACGGGGCCACGCCCTGCCAGAGGCCTCACCGTGTTTTCATCGGCCGCCAGGCGCCACTGCGGGTGCGCCGCCAGCTGCGCGCCATAAAACGAGAGCAGCGACGGGGCCACGCCCTGCCAGAGGGCGTCCTTCACGCCATCACGCGTCGGCCAGTCGTTCAGCAGCGCAGAGCTGAACCAGGCGGCGTCCATATGTTCCGGACGCGCCAGCATCAGGTAGAGTTTGAGCCGTTCCCGGGTGGTTTTTGCCGCCTGCTCGCGCAGCGGGCTGCCCGGCGGCAGGGCATTAAAGGCGGTGATTTGGCTCTGCAGATGGTTCGCTGCCGCATCACGCAGCAGCGGTAASGCGCCGTCCTGATAACGTGGCCAGAGCGTCGCCAGCAGGGCGTTATTCTGGCTCAGCCCGGCCCGCTCATACCACGGCACGCCATGCTCAGAGCGGTACTGCAGGCGGGCCAGCGTTTTCTGCAGCGCCAGCAGGGCGTGCAGACGATCGGCCAGCGGCTGCTTCTGCCGGGCGGCGAGCGCGGCCTGCTCCTGAGCATCCTGGATCACAGTGCGGTTGCTGATAAAGGAGAGCACCATCCAGCCTGCCCACAGCACCATCAGCGCCGCGGTGGTGGGGAGCAGGACGTTGCGCCAGGGTACGCCCAGTTTGTCTGGCCGCAGCCCGGCGGGCAGGGTCCCCAGCGAGTCAAGCAGTGCGTTCCAGCGCTTATCCATCCCCCAATGGTGTTTGACGGTGCGCTTTGCTTCTGTCGAGGCAGGACTAAACATCACTCCCGCCAGTGCTGCAGGACGGTAAGGATTCAGCAGCATACCCAGCGGCCCGGCAATGGACTCCGGTGCACGCGAGAGCTGGTCGGCCAGCTGCAGTAGAAACTGGTGACCGGTGCTGCCACACACTTGTTGTGTCCCCTGCGACACTAACTCCGGCACCAGCGTGGAAAGCAGGTTGCTCAACTCGTCCTTGTTGCAGCCTGCTGGCAACAGGCAGCCAACGGACTGCGTTATGCGCTCCGCCTGTAATCCTTCCACGGTGTGTAGCGACCAGATATACAGCGGTAACCGCCAGCCAATCAGAGCATAGCGGGAAGCCAGCGCCTGTCCTGCACTGTCGATCCTGTCAGCGCTGAGCCCTGAATGAGGATTGTCCTCACTCAAAAATGACGTTTTCTCTAATGCAGATGTCACCCAGACTACGCCATCAATCGGGCGGCGACGCAGCTTACGCAAATCCTTCAGCAAAGCGCTGTCTGCTGTGGTCGCTAAATCGCCGCTCCACAATAGCAGGGTGCCGCGGTCTTCCTGCCAGAACTGTGTAGTCAGCCCGGGGGTAAGCATTTCCACATCTGCCGCGCTGCCGGTTAAAAGTAAAACACGGAGCTTGCGGGGCCAGAAAAAACCGTATTGCTCACGCAGAGCCGTTTTTATCTCTGAACTTATGCTGCGGACGGACGTTTGAGACGGGATAGCGGACTCTGCTTTCCCGGGCTTTACGGGTCGGTAAAAAACCTGTTCAGCCGCTTGTTTCAGACGCCACCAGTACTTCATAACCAGCAGGCCAGGAAGCAGAGCGGAGACGATACCAGCCCATACTGTCCAGGCGAATGATCGCTCTATTCCACGCTGAACCAGCTGTTCCTGAAAAATATACAACAACAGTGCGGCCATACCTGCAAGGGCGATAATAATAAGAAAATAACCAAAAAAGCCGTAACGCTCAGGCTGAGTCCCTTTCGTTTTGTCACTCATGAAAACAACTCCCTGGTGATAAGGCATAGCCAGCCTGAAGATTGTGGTTTCTGATAAATAATTAACTGGTCTTTGGATGTGCTTCTTGCCGCTTCAACCATCATGCTTAATGACACGCCAAAGGCCAGTTCACCGGGTGGCCCAAACGTTAAGTCGATATAATGCACGGGTTTCTTTTCAGGCAACAACCACTGGTGTGATTCCGCGTAGATTGATAAGGCAACAGCGTTATTTGCTGACTCGCCAGACAACCAGACGTGCTCTAACTCATTGACATTAAGCCTGTTATATTCAAATAACATCGCGAGATCATCATGCAGGCTCCCTTGGGATAAAGGCATCATTCGTCCAATGCCTGCCAGTAAAGAATAGTTATTTTCTCTTAGAAACCCTGGGGAACAAATTAGTAGAGCAGAAATCATCTCACTGGATTTCTGCGGCCTGTTATCCGGCCAGTGCTGCAAACATAAAATCAAAGTCAGACCGCTGATTTCATGTTCTGGATTCAATTCTTGTATTTGATCAACAGATGATATAAATACTGGCTCAAGCAGCCAATGTTTGAACACCGCGGCCCGGATTGTTTCTCTGTAGAGTGCGGATGAGTGCACAACATAGATTGCATATAAGTGATGACCATAACCTGAAGCTTGTTTTCCGAGCGCTTCATCAATCATATTGAGTCGTGATGCAAGATTCTGTTTATCTCCCCACAGAGGCCGCGCTTTTTGAGGAAATGCAGGAATATCAGATAATGGACCTAAAATTGAACTGACGCCTTCATCTTCCGGGGTCAACAGGATATTTCCCACCACAGCAACCTGTTCACGACTCCATTGCTGCCATTGTGATTTTGTTTCCTGAGTTTCTTCATGCCAGGCACAGGCAGAGGCTCCGGACTGGTCATGACGGTTAAGGACAATGCCAAAAATACACAGCCATAACAGAAATGCAGGTAACACCCCATAAAGCAGAACAGGCGCATAAGCGCTGAACCGACCAATAAACAGCGCCAGCAATGAACCACTTATCAGCATTGCTGCCAATATGATAAACCACAGACCATAGCGTGGTGCGGGTATGGCTGATTTTTCAGGTATGTCAGGAAGAGGCCAGCCCATAATCATGACTCTACGCTGTTTTCAGGGTGAGAGCTGATAACCCGACAACCACAGGCACACAGACAATTATTAACCACGACACAAACACCTTCTTCCATTTCTGTTGGAGCTCCTTCAATAATTTTATTTACCCCATGCCTGGGCACAGGGCAGGAAACCGAGTCCCCTACCAGCGCAACCTGAACTCCATCAATAAACATCGTAGAGGAGGCAGTCACCACTTTTCCTCCGTGTGTCGTTGCATCACCTAAACAAACGATTCCTTGCATTTCACTATCCTTTATTAATAACAGCCAGGCATGAACCACTGTCAATTATTTTATCTGTGTAAGTAGTAAAATGACCCTACAACAAGAGATGTTAAAACAGAGACAATGGCAACCAACAAAACTACAAATATAATTTTCCGTTCTTTAAATGATTTGAACGCCTGAGATAAAAAAATGGAAATCCAAATTATCCATATCACATTTATCATCAAAAAAAATCACATAGACACTTTCCCGGTCATTATTGAAAACATAATCATAGCCTCCTGACAATGGCGTCAGAAAGCTCCGGGTCGAACTCGTAAAGTCTGGCTTATTGCATCCCAGAAGCTGACAACCTCATTTTGATTATAAGGAGACGGTGTCCATTCATTGTTAAGTAACTCCAGACTAAAAACAGGTGTTTTATAATCTCCTGTTTTCTCATTGGTTAATAGTATAAAATCATAACGCTTGTTACCATTTGATGAGTAATCTCCGGCCGCTAACAACTCTTCTGTCTCTAACTGATTTATTTTCCTCACGCCTTTGCGCAACACACTCCCGTTGCTTGATAAGAGATTCGCTAAAATGTCATTACTCCGCTCGAGCAAACTGTCCTTTTCACGGGTGAAGTTGTCTGTAGATATTCCATACCGAAGCTGGCTATTGTCGCCACTTTTAAAAAGAACGTCTATTTCTTCTTTATCTCTTCCATTATCAACAATGAAAGCATTTTGAATACAAGCACCAGGTTTAGTGGGTATTTCGTTTTCAGCTCTACCTTGAATTCTTGTCAGAAGATCATTTAAATCTGAGAGTGTCTCAGGCACAGTATTTTTGAAAGAATTCGGAGAATTTTTTCTTTTAGAATCATAGCGCTTCGCTGAGCCATTTTTTGTGTTTACTTCAATTTTGATAGCGATGCCATTGCTGTATATATGCGCTTCCAGTATTCTAAATGCATCGTATGTTCCAGGCGTTTCATTCCTTTCAAAAATCAAACCATTCAGACCATTAGGTGCTGGATAAATATTTTTTAGGTAAGGCATTTCTTCGGCGCTTACTGTTTTTGTAGTCCGTAACCTCTGTTCCCGAAGATGTATTCTCTGTTCAAAAGCTGGAAGATACATCCGAGTACTAGTAATCTTCATATCATTGATTTTTTCACGACTATTTTCTGCAATAGCATAAGATGCAGGCAGATCGACTAAATACCTTCCAATACAACGCGTCTGTAGATCTTTGAGTAATTCATCCACGTTTGTCTTCTCCGCTGTAGTTAGTTTTGTCTGAAAAGGAACTTCGGCTTTATGGCTGATTTGCCATATAATACCCGCCGACAGTAGTATTGCAGCAGTAATGCAATAGCCTTGCGTTTTTTTATTTATCATTTTTATATGCCAGTTTAATTTCTGTAACATCCTGGGCAATTTTGATAATTGAGCGAAGCGTAAAGAGACGTGAATTTTCTGTATCCGTATTATTAAACGTTCCTTCATGATCGACGCCTGTACCCAGCATAGCCTTCAACCCACTGCTTGTGAACTTTGCTCCCTTCACAGGTACCGTCCCGTCACCTGGGCCATTCGGGATAGCTTCAGTTTTTTAACTCATCTTCTCTCAGGTGAATCATTTATTCAAATGCGGGAAGATACATTCTTTGTGTGCCTAATCTGTATTTATTTATCATCACAGCTGAATTTTGTTTATTTACAAAACAGAAGGCACATCAGAAATATATCTTCCTAAACACTGAACTTAGTCTCGACAAATATAGAATTCAATTTATATTTTTCCTTGTCAGTCAACCCCTCAGAGTTGCCATATATAGAAAAACCGAATACCAGCATGCATATAATGCAAATAACCCTGCAGTGTCATTTTTAGATGATCCTTCATTATCAACCGGCAAACCAAGTAAAGCTTTCAGATTGTTTGATACAATACGACCAGCCTGCACAGGTACCGTTCCATCACCGGGTTCCTGGGGCGGACGATGATTTTTTTACTTCGGAACAAGTTTTTTAAAGTGGGAAGACAATGTTAATAACGATTATCAGCGTCCTTAAGGTGTTTCACACACTGACACTATTGAAGGCCATGTTGGTAATTTGCTCTTTGACACCCAATTTGCGAGCTTCATAGGGGTAATTGAGCAGAAACATGAGGTGGCAGCCACGACAGTGTAACCTGTCATCAGGGCGAGAGAATGACCATTTTTCAATCAAAAATAGGTTGTTAAACATCCTTTTATTGAGCTTATTTATGAAGAAATCAGGCAATGAATTGCTTTCCATTGCTCGACACATCATCAATATGAGCATAAAACGCTCACCCATGCTCTCGACCTGTACCTGTCATGACCTTTATATTTTTATCATGATGCTAAAATTGACCATGGTTACAACGGGGGGTAGCGAATATTATCTTAGGCCATCATAATTTATTATTGATGATCATTTCAAATAAAAAAACAATCAAAATAAAATTCACGAAATAAAATCAACAATACACATTACCATGCTTTGTGATATTTAAGCGTATTAGTCACCATCTTCCACACGGCAATTAGTTCAGGCTCACTTAATATCACTTGCGGGTCTTTATCTCGTGTAGAGTAAATCATGCTTAATACTAACGATGATGAACTTCCGGTTTTGATTTCGTGCGCTTTCAATGTAAATCTATATTCAGTAACAGGTATTCCTTCAGGAGTTTGCTTTTCTCTTATTAGCCATTCAGATACATCAAGCCCATTAACAACTCTCTTTCCCTGGTATATAGTAGAGCCATAGACTCCCTCAACCGCTCGATCATCCTGTTCTAGCAACAGCGTATCACTATCGGAATTTTTATTCGTGCTTAGATTGATAGTAATATCCTGAGTGCTTTTGTAATGCATTGACGTTTCATATTCGCCTAACAGAGATGCATCAACCTGCGCATATTTTATCGCAAGGCTATTTCCCTCAGGTCGCTGGTTATCTTTTCGGGGATGCAAACCTGACAAGATTGACAATAGCTGTGCTTTCTTTTCAGGAACATTATATATATAACTGTATTTAAATACTTTTCTATCTTTATCATATCTATGAGATCTCCCGTCTTTTACTTTTACTTTTACTTTTACTTTTACTTTAGTTTAAAATGTTACACCTTCGTCCCATTTATAGACTTCCAGTATTCTTGCTGCATCCGGATATTCTTTATCCTCCATTCTCTCAAACCCCTCACCCTGCATACCAGATGGTAACCGAAAAAATTTTTTTAAAAACGGCACATCTTCTAAATCTAATGGCTGTGTAAGTGTCAGTTCATCTTTCCGCCTTGCAAGAAATTGCTCAAAAGATGAGTAATACTGTTGATTAACCTATATTTTATTCATATCTGCTCCTTGAGTAGTCATGAACATGTCTGGTGTTGGGGTAAAATCTCTCGGTAAAGCAATAGAATAAAGTCCAAAATATCTTATTTCTGCGTTTTGCAGTGATGTAGTGTTCATGTGCTGTTCTATATTAACAATTGTATCAGGATGTTTTATATTATTATAGATATAAGCGATCACAATTAATGAAAAAAAATATCAGGAATGACACCGATAAATATAATCGCCTTTGGCACCTAATAAAAATATACCATCTCTTCATCTTCATTGACCTGCTGATAAAATTTAATAATCGACTGTAATGCAAACGCCAGACTGGTGTCATGTCGGAAGTCCGTTTCATGAGCAACATTCAATCTTAATTATTCTTTAACTGCACCTCGGCCAGTCAAAATTTATAATGCCCATAGTCAGGGAATTATGTGATTTACAACCCCTTCAAGGTTGAATATTTTTACCCCCTCACTTTGAATATTAACCCAGGAAGTTCAGTAACGATTTTTTATTAAAAACAACGTTAAAATCTTGTAAAAAAAAACTCCCCCACTATTAAAATTCATTGATTATTTTAAGCCAGATCAAAATGCCCCAGGACGTATACGTATAGTCCGGGTTATTCTATTCCATAAGTCAATTACTTGTGCTTCGGACAATAAGGATTCATCAGGACTATAGTTATTGAGGGACACCGAAATTATAGGATTATAAAAGTCAGCATTTTTTTCATTCGCAACAAGCATAAACTGATATAGTTTGCCTGGACCATTGCTTTTGTCACCAACGGTCAATAGTTCATCCACTTTGATTCCATTAATTATGCTGGACTCATGCTTTATTACAACCCCATTTATCTTAGATAAAATACTCCTAACCCCACTAGTCCGGTCTAAAAGGCTATCTTTTTCACGCAAAAAATTGTTTGTCATGATGGAAAAGTCAATGTTGAATCCAGTGTCGTATACTAAACTCATTCTCTCTTTTGTGTTTACATTATCACTAATAAATCCATCAGGCATGCATGATCCTGCCGTTTTTAATAAATCAGTATCAAGTCTACCTCTAAGAGTTTTTAGCATTTTTTTTATTTCATTTATTTGAGTCGAAGCCAATGTAAAAAATTCATCAGAAACACCGGCCTTAAGATATTCAGCTTTGTCTTGACTATATTTTTCATCAGATAAATCATCAAATTTTTTCGTTATTGTAAATGCAACTCCACCATGATACAGATAAGCTTCAAGAGTCCGACCATATCCAGGTATACTAACACCTTCATTTCTATCAAATATGACCCCATTAAGCTCATCCGAGAGCACTATACTTTTTTTCAAGAAAGGTCTGTCTCTTGGATCGATAGCTTCAGTTTTTTTTAACTCATCTTCTCTCAGGCGAATCATTTGTTCAAATGCAGGAAGATACATTCTTTGTGTCCCTAGTCTGTATTCATTTATCATCACAGCTGAATGCTGTGTATTTACAAAAAAAGAAGGCACATCGAAAATATACCTTCCTATACACTGAACTTTAGTCTCGTCAAATATAGATTTCATTTTATGTTTTTCCTTATCATTTAAACCATCAGGATTGCTATATATGTGCAAAAAAACAAATGCCAGCATAAATGTAATTGAAACAATAAAAAACTTTCTAGTTTTCATCATTCACCTGCTGTACCAATTTAGCTACTGCGTATATTGTGAATAACCCTGCAATGCCATTTTTGAATGCTCCTTCATGATCAACCGGCAAACCAAGTAAAACTTTCAGACTGTTTGATACAATACGACCAGCCTGCACAGGCACAGTTCCATCACCGGCTTCCTGAGGCAATGATAACTTAAAAAGTTTAATTTTTATGTCTATGATTTCTGGGCCTGCAGAAAATGTCACTTTTCTAAAATCTTTCACCGCCTCATTATATGGATCATTTATATAACCGTTTTTGAATGCCAAACCATCCTGCACATTTAATTTTTCAATACTATATGATGATTTCTCCTCCCAAAAAACTGTTCCATATGATGGATTTAAGTCACTATTTCCATAGAATGCGTACATGTTTTTATGGTACATTCCAGATAAGTCTTCAATAAATGGCTGAACATCTTTTTTTATTATCTTGACGTAATTCGCCCAACATTCACCTTCAGCACCCGGATTTCCTGGAGAAAGAAACCTCGGTTCACATAACCCCCACCAGTTATCCTTATTCAGATAAATTTCATCATAGGGATTGGATGATGGTCTGGAAAATATAGTTGTACCATCTTTGATCTTCAACCAATTTAATCCATAACCTACTCCAGGTAACAGTTGCAAAGGCCCTGGTGACTGAGCTAACACAGGGGTAAGTTCAGCTCCACTACTCCCAATAATTTTTCCAACGATCCCTGTCTCACCTGCCTTCATTCGTTTATATGCAGTAGGAGAGCCGGTATCCGGCATCACCCCATGAATGACACCCAAGATGCAATCCTGATTTTTAAGTATTTCTGAACAATGTCTCGCAACCAACCCTCCCATAGAATGGGTAATTACAATGACTTTCTTCAAAGCACAGCGATCACCATAATTATTTATCGTTTTTATAATGAATTTATGCAAGTGACCTGCTGAGATCGCATTTGATTGCAGCCAGTTATACCCCATGACATGTATTGGATATAGATAGTTATAGCTTTTAGCTATCTCGTCCGATGTTAAGGTCTCATTCCCGAATTCAGCCATAAAATCGTAGCCATCAAGTTTTTGCCGTATTGTTTTTTTATCGCTGTTGCTGATTCTATTCTGGAAAGCTGCAAGCTCATCATCTAATACTTCTTGTAACCATGCTAAAAACTTCCCGTAGCTAGAATAAACCACTTCTCCCCAGCCTCGTGCTAAACGAGAGCCAAATTTTTTTTCTTCCGGTGAGGATTTATATACTTCACCACGAGGATCTACTTTTGTAGTTAAGGGATCCAACAATAATTTTCTTTCAGCTTCCCCTTTGGCAAACCACGAGACGATGCCTGCTTCGACTCGCCATACCGGATTACCATCCAAATCCATCAAATTAGACCCCATTACGCCCGGAAGAAACACAATAGGAATGACTTCATCAGCGAACTGTGGACAAACAGCTATCAGATTATCTTCTTTTTTAGCGTTCGGCAGATTGTAATAAGCCTGACCACAATCGTCATACTCAGGCAATATCATTACTTCATTATCAAATGAGTTGCTCATCAATCAATCCTTATCTGTAAATTTTAATTTAACGAAATCTGAGCCTACTTGCATTTGCATTGCACCCTTTCCATCCTGCGATGTTGATAATGAGTTTCTTCCTCCACTAGAATCCTTAATCGAAATTTTTTTATTCGGAACGGCAGATCCAGAATAAGCCTTTACAACCTTAGGCGTAACAGCAAAATCAGCCTTTTCCCATTCCTGTGCAGCCTGAGTGATACTCCTCCCGCCAAATTTCTGCCACACCGCGCCACGTTCGATGATTTTATCCGGTGCCGCACACTCAACGGTGCCATCGGCAATTCGGATGTAACCTCCACCGCTGGTCAGGATAATTTCTTTTTTTGCACTGATAATGATTTTCCCTTCACTGCTGCTGATGCGAATATCCTTCAGTGCATCCAGTTGCATTTCATCGCCCTGAGCCTGTAGTTCTACTTTCCCTCTACTGGCAAATAATTTGATACCTGATTTCTGCGCATACAGGCTGATGCGTTCCCCGACAGCTATGGTCAGTTTCTTCAGAATGCTGAAATCCGTATTACCGCCGCTTGTTGCCGTGATATTTTCACCGGCAGACAGTTGCACCGTTTTCGGCGTAACCTGCGCTATGCCTTCGGGAGCGGAGAGTAACAGCGCAGATTTTTTAAGATCTTTCAGCGCTTCGCTCAGTAAGGCTTTCTGCGTCTGCAAATCAGCCAGTTCTGCCTTCGCCGCTTCTGCCGCGCTGCTCAATGACTCAGCCAGGCTTTGCGCCTGCTGGAGCTGATTCAGGGCAGCAGACATATCCAGCATCATTCCATTCGCCGATGACTGTACATCCGCGGTGATAAACACGCCGGCACCACCGCGTACTGACACCCATTTATCTGTCCTGAGCTCTGCCCCTTCCCCCCGCAGCGCCCTGGAAGCGTCCACGTTGTGCCCCAGATTAAGCTGGGTCTTACCCCCGTACTCCGTGCTGAGCTTGATATGCTCTTCCCCGCGCCTGTCCTCCATGCGCAGTTTGTTCAGCCCGGCGGTGCGGATCACGTTGCGGGTGCCGTTCTTTTCCGTCACGTGGTCCACGTGGCGTGAGTCGTGCAGCGCATGGGCGATGTACGGGCGATCGGGGTCACCTTCGTGGAAGGCAATCGCCACTTCCGTGCCCTGAATCAGCGGGAAGTGGATGCCNCCGCCTTATTCCCCCATATCACGTTGCGGGTGCCGTTCTTTTCCGTCACGTGGTCCACGTGGCGKGAGTCGTGCAGCGCATGGGCGATRTACGGGCGATCGGGGTCRCCTTCGTGGAAGGCAATCGCCACTTCCGTGCCCTGAATCAGCGGGAAGTGGATGCCGTAAACGTCGCCGCCGTAGGGCTTAGCCAGGCGCACCGGCATGCTCTCCTGGCCCCGCGCTTTGTCGTCCTGGTCGGCATCAAATTTCACCCGGTACAGGCCCGCCGCATCCTGCCAGGCGTAGATGTCAYTGGCTTTTGCGCTGGTGACGCGGGCCATCAGGGTGCCGCTGATTTTCGGGCGCGGCTTCAGCGGCGGACGCCAGCACAGCGTTTCACTAAAGGGTACGAGGGTGCGAATGTTATTTAATACTTTCAGCGTTTCGCTCANAGGCGCACCGGCATGCTCTCCTGGCCCCGCGCTTTGTCGTCCTGGTCGGCATCAAATTTCACCCGGTACAGGCCCGCCGCATCCTGCCAGGCGTAGATGTCATTGGCTTTTGCGCTGGTGACGCGGGCCATCAGGGTGCCGCTGATTTTCGGGCGCGGCTTCAGCGGCGGACGCCAGCACAGCGTTTCACTAAAGGGTACGGCGGCAATCGTCACCTTCAGCGCATCCTTACGGCTGGCGGTGAAGCCGGTGCGCACGATGACCATCGGCAGCGACAGCAGTTCCGGCAGCGTTGAGGGAATGGTGCTGTCGACAACCGTCAGCACCTGGGCCGGACGCAGCGTGGCATCGTTACTGCCGCCACCGATCAGCGTCTGCTCTGCCAGAAAACGCTCGTGATCCAGGCGTGCCAGGAAGTTTGCCGTTTCCGCCGTCGGGGCGATTTTATCGCCGGTGTCCCGGTGGCGGGGCTTGTAGTGATAAACCTCGCCMYAGGTGATGCCCTCGCCGTCACCGCGCGTCATATCCGCCCTGGCCGACTGCAGGACCTTCTGCGCTTCGCGGTGGTTGTAGTCTCTGGCGGTGACGCCCGCCTCAGCGACATTGTGACGCACGCTGAGCCCCCAGACGGATTCTGCGCAGCCGTCACTCATGCCTGACGGGCTGTTCAGCGGCAGCGTTTTACCGAACTCATACGCGCTCTGCCTGTCGGCAAAGTGCACCACTTCCGTTTGTGTGTCCGGCTGCAGCGTGAAGAAGTAAAAGATGCCCACTTCGGACAGCAGGCGCTCGATAAACGCCAGGTCGCTTTCCTGATACTGATTTATCTGCTCACGCTTCGGGTATGTCTGTCTGAGCGTAAATTCATATTCCCAGCCCTTCAGACCATGCTCGTCGAGGATCTGCGCCACCACCTCCGGCACGGATTTATTGACGAAGAAACGGTGGGTGCGAAACTG